>CAZSZE010000022.1:9312-58147 GCA_964610645.1 uncultured Enterobacterales bacterium
GGCGGCGGCAAGATCGGCGCACCCCCCAAGTAGCCGAATCCAAGGAAATCACCCCCGGGCGGCACTCTGCCGCGCCGGGGTTTCCTTGGTTTTGTCCGCTATCCTTGCGGGCGCAGGGCCTTTAGGGCGCGAGAGGTGTAGATTCCCGCCATGGATCGCCGCCATTGGGGGTCCCCGGAAACCGCCGTGTTGGGCCGGGTCTGCTTCATCACCAGCTGGGAAATGGCCGAGACGGCTTCCTCATCCAGCGCCTTCCCAAGGAAGGCATCGAGCCCCCGAATTCCCTTGGGTTTGGGATTCACTGCCCCCACGACAATCTCCAGTCCCGTGAGAATCGCTCCCTCCCAGGTGGACACCGCTGCAAGCCCCAGCTGGGGAAAATCAATGGAGTCCCGGGTGCGAAGCTTGAGGTAGATTCCGGCGAAACCCGGGCCCGGCACCGGGATGTGCACCCGGGTGAGAAGCTCCCCCGGCTCAATGGCCAGGTGATCCATGCCGTCGAATTGAAAGAGGTCCCTTAGGCTCAGGACCCGCTCCTCCTCCCTGCCCTGCAACACAATGGATGCATCCAGGGCCAGAAGCACCGGAACAGTGTCTGAGCTTTGCGCCGCAACACACGTCTTCGGGCCCCCCACCACGTGGCACCAATCCCCTTCTTTCTTCAAGCAGAATCCAAGAGCATCCCGCCAGAACTTGGACTGGTTGTAAAAAAGGCAGCGCGTATCCAACAAAATGTTGCCCCCCAGGGTTCCCATGCGCCGAATCTGGGGGCCCGCCACCAACCCAGCGGCCTGGGCCAACGGCGCCAGGCGCTCTTGGATCAGGGGGTGTTCCGAGAGATTGTGCAGGCTCATGCCCCCATCCACCAAAAGGACGCCGCCCTTCTCCTCCGGCGGATCTTTCGGAAGCCCAGACAACCCGATGAGGTGGGCAGGAGAAAACAGGTGGTGCTTCAGGTTTGGAAGCAGATCGGTTCCCCCGGCCACGTACATGGCATCGGGATTCTCGTGCCAAAGCGCCACAGCTTCCGCAGAGCTGGTCGGGTGGTGGTACTGAAAAGCAGGCATTCGCAGCATGCGGCTTACCTGCTCGGGGCCGGGGTTTCGGACTGGAGGGCAGCCAGCACGGAAACCGGAGTAAAGGGAATGCGGCGCAAGCGAATGCCCACCGCATCGTAGATTCCATTGGCAATGGCCGGAATGATCGGGTGCAGGGGGCCCTCTCCCGCCTCCTTGGCACCGTAGGGGCCGCCCGGGTCCAGGGTCTCGATGATGTCCGCCACAAGCTCTGGCGTCTCCACCGAGGTGGGAATTCGGTAGTCCAACAGGTTCGGACCCATGTGAAGGCCAGTTTCCCGGAAGACCTGTGCCTCCATGATGGCCTCCGCCCAACCCATGTAGACGGCACCCTCGATCTGCCCTTCCACCATCACCGGGTTCAGGGCCCGTCCACAGTCGTGGGCAGCCCAGACTTTCTCCACCCGCACCACGCCAGTCATGGGGTCGACCACCACTTCCGCCACATGGGCGGTTGTGGAGTAGGCCGGAGAAGCCCCGATGGTGCCCCCCCGGTAGTCACCCCCCACCTTGCGGGTGAAGTAGGCGCCGTGCTCGGCCAGGGTTCCCCCAGCCGCCTCCGCCAGAATGAGCGCCTCGGTACTGGAAATGGACCGCCCGGAGTCGGACTTGAGGTACAGGTGCCCCAGCGCCACACCCACCTGGTCCACCGGCACCTCCCAAGCCGCCGCGGTGGCCGAGACCATACGGTCCCGCAGGCGCCGCCCCGCTTGCTGGGCAGCAATGCCTCCCATGTAGGTGATGCGGGAGGAATAGGCCCCGAGGTCCACCGGGGTCAGGTCCGTGTCTGAGGACACCACCACGATGTCGTCGGGATTCACCCCGGTTTCCTCAGCGACGATGTAGGCCAGCATGCCATCTGATCCCTGACCGATGTCCGAGGCCCCCGAGAAAATGGTCAGCCGCCCGGACCGGTCTCCCTTCACGATCACTGCCGATTGGGGCATCTCGTTCGGGTAGATCGGGTACGCGGTGCCCGAGATGTACATGGAGCAGGCAACGCCGAGCCCCCGGCCAAACGGCAAGTTGCCCCGGCGCTCCTCCCACCCGGAGGATTGCGCCACGGAGTCAAGGCACTGCTGAATCCCCGTGGACGGCACCGCCTGGCCGTTGATCGTGGTGTCCCCTGACTCCATGGCATTGCGCCGCCGAAGCTCGATGGGGTCCAGGTCCAGGCGCACAGCCAGCTCGTCCAACGCCCCCTCAAAGGCAAAGCGGGGCTGCACCGACCCGTGGCCCCGCTTGGGTCCGCAGCAGGGCTTGTTGGTATAGACCCGCTTGGAGGTGAAGCGGTAGGCCGGAAAGTCGATGGGGCCCGGAAGAAGCTGGCCCGCATAGTAGGTCGTGATCATTCCAAAGGAGTGGTAGGCCCCCCCGTCGATCACGATGTCCGAGTCCACGGCCGTGAGCTTGCCGTCCTTGTCCGCCCCGAGGCGCATGTGCATCGACATGGGGTGGCGCCCCCGGTGGGAGTAGAAGACCTCCTCCCGGGTGTAGAGGATCTTCACGGGCCGCCCGGCCTTCTTCGAGAGAAAGGAGGCACAGAACTCCAGGTCGAAGGGTTCCGACTTGCCACCAAAAGCGCCCCCCAGCGCCGGCTGGATCACGCGAATCCTGGACTGCGGCAGATCCAGCACCCGCGCCAGCTCCCGGTGCAGATAGTGGGGCACCTGGGTGGCGGACCACAGGGTCAGGGCCCCGTCGCTGGACCAGTCGGCCACAGCACAGTGCGGCTCGATGGGGGCGTGGGTCGAGCCTTCATAGAACCAGGTCTCATCGACCACGGCTGCTGCCGCCTCCAGACCCTTGTCAACCTCGCCGAAATCCAGGGAAACGGTCTTGCAGATGTTGGTGGTGCGCTCCCGGTCCTTCCAGTCCCGCTCATGGATCAGGGGCGCATTGGGGGCAAGGGCCTGCTCCGGCTCCACGGCAGCGGGCAGCACCTCGTACTCCACGCGGATCAAGTCCAAGGCACGGTTCGCCGTGTCTTCATCCACGGCCGCCACGGCGGCCACCCCGTCCCCGATGTATCGAACCTTGTCGGGGGCCAGGGCGTGCTCATCCGGAGTCCAGGGAATGACACAGAAGGGAATCGGGAGGTCTCTTCCGGTCATCACCGCGTACACCCCCTCCAGCGCCTCGGCCTCCCGGGTGTCGATGGAGAGAATACGGGCATGGGCGTGCGGAGAGCGGAGGATCTTCCCGTGGGCCATTCGGGGAAGAAGGATGTCATCGGTGTAGATCGCCTCGCCGGTGGCCTTGGCGATGGCATCTGGTTTTCGGCCCCGGGCCCCCAGCACCAGAAAGCCCTCGGCGGGCTCTCCATAGACCGTCGGGACCTGGCGCTCCATTCCGTCTGCCGCTGCTCGTACCGCCTCGAAGATCTTGGTGTAGCCAGTGCAGCGACACAGGTTTCCACCGAGGGCCTCCCGAATCTGGTCGTCCGAGGGTTTCGGGGTCTCGTTCAAGAGCGCCTTGGCAGAGAGCATCATGCCCGGCTGGCAGAAGCCGCACTGCAGGGCGCCGCACACGTCAAAGGCCCGCTGGACAGGATCCGGCCCCTCCGGGCTGGCCAGCCCCTCGATGGTGGTGATCTCCTTGCCCACCACCGAATGGGCCAGGGTGCAGCAGGCGAGAATCGGCTCTCCCTCCACAAGCACTGTGCAAGCCCCACAGTCCCCCTTGTCGCACCCCTGCTTGGACCCCGTCAGCCCCAGGTCATACCGAAGAACCTCCAGGAGGGAGTGGTGCTGGTGGGCGGCGAACTCCTGCGCCTCACCGTTGACCCTCAGGGTGAGCAGCGTCTTCATGAAAACCCCGGCCAGCCCACCGAATTCAGGAGAGCTTGATGCCTGCTCTTTCCCATAACCTCGTACCCACAAACAACTCCACCGCCTCGACCTCCAGGTGCTTCCTTTCCGCCTCCTCCCGAAGAATGGAAACAGCCCGTGCCTCGGGGATTGCGGGTTTGTAGGGACGATCACTGGCGGTCAGCGCATCGAAGATGTCTGAAATGGCCATCAGCCGGGCGCCGTAGGGAATTTGTGCCCGGGTCAAGCCCAGGGGGTACCCGGTGCCATCCAGTTTCTCGTGGTGGGCGTGGGCAATGTCCGGAATGGAGCCAAGCCCCTTGGTCCAGGGAATGACCTTGAGAAACTGGTAGGTGTGTTCGACGTGGCGCTCGATCTCCCTGCGCTCATCTGCGTCCAGAGAGCCATAGGGAATACACAGGCGGCTCACCTCGTAAGAGGAAAGGGCTGGCTCGTCGGGGGCGAGACACCACCGCGCTGCAATGGCCTTGAGCAAGGCGAGATCCTCTTCTGCATAGCGGAAGTGGGGCTTGTTCATGGCCTGGATGCATCTCAAGTCCTCGTCCAGGGCCAGGGCGCGATCCGCAAGAGGGGCATCGGACAGCTCCCGGCTCTTGCACTCCAGGGTGGCTTGCACGCTGGCCACCCGGAAGCGCCATTCCACACGCTCCATCTCCCAGGGGTAGAGCTTGTTGGCCTTGAGCAGCACTTTTTCCTGCACCCCCACCTTGCCAAAGTCATGCAGGAGGGAGGCATAGCGGAGCTCCTCCAACTGTTGCTGGGAGAACGTGTGCTCGGCGAATGCGGGATCGCCCGCATCGCTGACCGCTTCCGCCAGCACCACTGTCAACCGCGCGACCCGATCCGAGTGACCCGCCGTGGTGGGATCCCGGGCTTCAATCACCTGCACCGATGCGGTGACGAAATCGTCGAACAGCTGCCGAATGTCCTCGTAGAGGCGGTAGTTCTCCAGGGCGACGGCCGCCTGGGAGGCAATGGAGCCCGCCAGGGCCACGTGGGCTTCTCCAAAGGGGAGGCACCGACTGAAGTCCGCGATGGGGACCCCGAAGTGGGGCTTGCGGTTCACCAGGGCCAGCACCCCGATGACCCCGTTGTCCCGATCCCGCATGGGCACCAGGAGCATGGACCGGGTGCGGTATCCAGAAGCCTCGTCAAATTTCAGGTTCGGCTGGTAGGGCGCATCCGCTGGCACCTCGTAGACATCGTCGATGTTCAGCAGCTTGTTGCTGCTCGCCACAAATCCAGCCAGGGAGTTCTCATCGATCGGCATGCTCGTCTTGGAGGGCTCGAACTCGAGGGTGTCGTTCTGGGCAGCTGAGAAGTAGATCCGATCGTCCGTCCCCTTCAGGTAGATCGTTCCCCCGTCCGCCTTCACCGCCTCCCGGGAGTGAAGGAGAATCGCCTCCAAGAGCTCCTGCCGGTCCGTGATGGCCGACAGGGCCAGGCCGATCTGGTTGAGGTACTGCACCGTCTGGCGCTCCTGGGCGACCCGCGCCCGGAGCCGCTCCAACTCCACCAGGTTCCGGATCGCGCGGGGAAGCCTGGTGAACACCTCGTCGGGCCGCACAAGCTCAAAGCAGTCCAGGTCCTCCCGATCGGTGATGGCCACCACCCGGTGTCCGAGACTCTGCGCAGCCATTGCCTGGGTGAGGTCCACCACCAGCACCCGTTCCGCCAGCTCCACCGGCGTCGCTGCATCCATCTTCACGAAGAAGGCGCCTGCCTTTTCTGCGGCCTCGCGAACCACCGAGGTGTAGGGGCTCGACGGCGGGACCAGCGCCAGCTCAATTCGGGGGCCATCCCCGGGATGTGCCCTCGCCACTCTGTCTTGGGTGTCATTGCCCATGGAGCCGCCATATTACCGCGGGCGAGCAACGGAGAAATGCCCGCGCTAGTACGCAGGGTGCTCCTTGGGTTCGCTCGCCACCCCAAAGCCAGTATCGATCGCGGCCTTGATGCGGTGCCTCTCATCGTTGAGCCGGTAAATGGAGCGAGCCAGCTCCACAAACCCTTCCCCGAAGTCCTTCCTCGCCTCGTGATCGCGAAGGGCATCCTCGGCGGCCCAGAGGGCTTCATTGGTGCGGAGCAACCGGGCGGCATGCTCTGGCGCAACAGGACCCAGCGCCGCCAACCGGGACAACAAAGTGGCCTTTCGCCTGGCGGCTTCCGCGCGCTCCGCCGGTCCCGTCAGGCGGGCCGACTTGATCTCCAGGATCGAGATGCGATCCGCCACCTCGCCTGGGGAAACAGGAATCTCCAACACGTTGCCTCCCATGCCGGTGGAGCCCTGGTTATCCTGAAGCCCACATTCCCGGCCTACCCGAGGGAACCATGGCACATACCGCCCTTATCCTCGCCGCCGGGCGGGGGACGCGAATGCACTCCCGACTGGCCAAGGTGCTCCATCCCCTGTGCGGCATGCCCATGGTCCAGTGGGTGGTTCAAGCGGCACAGGAGGCCGGGTGCGACGTGCACCTGGTGGTGGGACACCAGGCCGAGGCGGTCAAGGCTGCCACAGCGGGCCTTCCGGCCTCACTCCAGGATCCACCGCAAGGCACCGGCGATGCCGTTCGCTGTGCTGCAGCTGCCCTGCCGCCAGAGGGCACGGTGATCGTGCTGGCTGGCGATGTGCCCATGGTGCGGGCCGAGACCCTGACTGCGCTGTTGGGGGGGCACGGCGAGGCCCTTTGCACCGTCCTGACCGCCTTGATGCCGGAGTTGGAGGCCCAAACCAGCGGATATGGGCGAATTGTACGAGAGGGCGAGGCCGTCACGCGGATTGTGGAAGCCGCAAACGCGACTGAAACCGAACGGCAGATCCGCGAGTTCAACACGGGCATCTATGCCTTCGATGTGGGCTGGCTGGTCCAGGAGGTTCTGCCGAACCTGCAACCACACCCCCCCAAGGACGAGTACTACCTGACCGATGCGGTGGAGGCGGCCGCCAAGGCTGGCCGGCTTCAAGCGGTGCTCCACGAGGACCCTTCAGAACTCTCGGGAATCAACGATCGGGCCCAACTGGCCGACGCAGAGGCCCGGCTTCAATCCCGCCTGCTCTTGCGGTGGATGCGAGAGGGAGTCACGGTTCGGGACCCGGCTTCCACCTATGTAGACCACTCGGTGACCTTGTCCGCGGACGTGACCCTGGGACCGTCGGTGGTGCTCCAGGGAAACACCACCGTGGCGGAGGGGGTGGAAATCGGCTCCCATTGCGTGCTCCGGGACACCCGTGTGGAGGCGGGCGCCAGGGTGGAACCGGGCAGCATCTGCACCGGTGCCCACATTGGTCCGGGCTGCGTGGTGGGGCCCATGGCACGCCTGAGGGAAGGTGCCGTTCTACAGGAAGGGTCCCGCGTCGGGAACTTCGTCGAGATCAAGAAAACCACCCTGGGGGAAGGCGCGAAGGCAAACCACCTCTCCTACCTGGGGGATGCAACGGTCGGGGCGGGCGCAAACGTGGGTGCGGGCACCATCACCTGCAACTACGACGGCCATGGAAAGCACCCCACGCACATCGCCGCCGGAGCCTTCATCGGATCCAACACCGCGCTGGTGGCGCCGGTTTCTGTCGGGGCGGGGGCCATCATCGGCGCGGGAAGCTGTGTCACAGAAGACGTGCCCGACAATGCCCTCGCGGTCTCCCGCGCCCGCCAGAAGACGCTGCCCGGGAAGGCGGCCTCGATACACGAGCGAAATGCGGAGCGAGCCCGGGCAGCCAAGGAAGACTCCTGATGGCCGTGGTCCCGGACCACCTGGTAGGCCTGAACCCTCCGCAGATGGAGGCCGTCACCACCGTGGATGGCCCGCTGCTGATTCTCGCCGGCGCCGGTTCAGGCAAGACCCGGGTCCTGACGCGCCGGGTGGCCCACCTGCTTCACACCGGTGTGGCCCCGTGGAATCTGCTTGCGGTGACGTTTACCAACAAGGCCGCCAAAGAGATGCGGGCGCGGGTGGGGGAATGGGCGGGAGACCGCGCAGATCGCCTCTGGGTCAGCACGTTTCATTCGGCCTGCGCTCGCCTCCTGCGCATCGAGGCAGACGCTGCGGGCTACACCCGGCAATTCGTCATCTACGACGACGACGACCAGATGCGGCTCTTGCGTCACATCCTGGACGATCTCGGCATCGACAAGAAGCGGGAACCCCCACAAAAGTTCCGGAGACGAATCGACCGCGCCAAGAACGCCCTGAAGACCCTGGAGGAGATCACCGACGAGAGCCCGCCTGCTTCCCGTCTGCCGAAGGTCTACACCGAGTACGAGCGCCGACTGAAGGCGGCAAACGCCATGGACTTCAACGACCTGATCAACGTGGTCGTGCGGATGTTCCAGAACAATTCCGAGGTGCTGGCCCGCTGGCAGGACCGGTTCCGCTACCTCCTCGTGGATGAGTACCAGGACACCAACCGGGCCCAGTACGAGCTGATCCGCTTGTTGGCCGGCACCCATAGAAACCTCGCGGTTGTGGGCGATGACGACCAGTCCATCTACTCCTTCCGCGGCGCCGACATCCAGAACATCCTGGACTTTGAGCGGGACTGGCCCGATGCCAAGGTGGTCCTCCTGGAGCAGAACTACCGCTCCACGGGCCACATCCTCTCGGCAGCGGGAGCCGTGGTCCGCCACAACCGGGGGCGCAAGGAAAAGACCCTCTGGACCGCCGCGGAAAAGGGTGACCGCATCCAGGAGATTGTCGGGCACTCCCAGGAACACGAGGCCCAGCAGATCGTGGAGGCGATCCACCGCCACCGGGCCAAAGGCGTCTCCGCCAATGAAATCGCAATGATCTACCGCACAAATGCCCACTCCCGGCCCCTGGAGCAGGCCCTTCAGCGAAGCCGAATGCCCTACGTGGTGGTGGGTGCCCGGCGGTTCTACGAGCGCCGCGAGGTCAAGGACATCCTGGCCTACCTGCGGCTGGTGGTGAACCCCTCCGACGACATGGCCCTGTTGCGGGTCGTCAACGTTCCCCGGCGGGGACAGGGTCCCAAGGCGATTCAGCGCATCCGGGACCACGCCCGGGACAAGGGCATTCCCCTGCTTTCCGCCGCCCAGGATCTGGGGGACAACCGCACCAAGGCGGGCCGCTCCCTGAAGTCCTTCACCGACGCCATTTCGGGTTGGCAGGAGGCGCTGCTCCACTGCGAGCCGGGGCAGCTGGTGCAGCGCATCGCCGAAGAGAGCGGGTATGTGGAGATGCTGCGGCTGGAGGAGACCGAAGAGGCGCTCTCCCGACTGCAGAACATCGACGAGCTCTGCCGGGATGTGGCCACAACAGACCCGGGCGCGGAAGCCCCGGAACATCCCCTTGACCAGGTACAGGCCTTCCTGGACCGGGTTTGCCTGGCGGGCCAGGCCGACGAGCTCCCCGACGGTGAAGGACGCATCACCCTGATGACCGCCCACCTGGCCAAGGGGCTGGAGTACGACGTGGTCTTTGTGGTGGGCATGGGCGAGGGCTCTTTTCCCCATTCCCGCGCCTCCATGGCGGAGACCGACCTGGAGGAGGAACGCCGCCTTGCCTACGTGGCGTTCACCCGCGCAAAGAAGAACCTGGTCCTCTGCCGCCCCCGCAGCCGGCGCCTCTATGGCGGGGCACCTGAGCCCGTCGCGCCCTCTCGCTTCCTGAAAGAGATTCCCCCGGAGGACTTCATTCGCGCCAAAGGAGGAGGGCTCTCCCCCAGCGCCACCCTGCCTGACGATGCCAGGGCCCGGCTGGACTCATTCCTGGCAAAGCACGGCGATTCTTCGGGCGGTACCCCCACCCCCCCGCGAGAGCCCCAGGTCGTGCTGGAGCCTGAAAGTCCGGACTCTTTCGTGCGTGGGGCGCGGGTGTTGCACCCCCAATTCGGGGAAGGTGAAATCAAGACGGTTTCCGGAAGCCCCGCCAACCCAAAGCTGGTGGTTCACTTTCAAGGGGCGGGAAGAAAGACCCTTTTGGCCCGGTATGCCAACCTGGAGTTGTTGCTGGGCTGAAACAAACGGGATTGTCCCCGGGTTCACAGGGTGGTAGCGTGAGCCTCAATGCCTTGCAGCGCGAGGACATTGGACGCGGGCGTGTGCAAGAGAGCACGAACGCGGCCGGAGCAGGAGCAGGACCATTCCCGACCCAAAGTCCGAGACCGTCGTCTTTGATGAAATCGAGGTGGAACTCGACCTTGGATTTGACGACGATGCCCACGACGACCCGGTGGTGGATGCGCCTGTGGAGTCGCCGCCAGTTGCACCGGATCGCACCGCGGAGTTGATGGCCCTGACGTCCAAGGAACTCACCGCGCTTTGCAGGAAAGAGGGTCTTTCCGGGGGAGGGAAGAAGGCGGAAAAGGTGACGCGAATCCTCGCAGCCGAGTCCGATCTGCCTGAAGCAGAAACCAGCCTGCTTCCAGAAGCTCCGGACTTTACCGACCTGGGGCCGGACCTGGAGAGCATCGATGGCACCGCCAGCGGTGAGGTACAAGACGCCGTGGCAGCGGCCCTCTCGGAGTTGGAGGTGGGGTCTGTCGATCCAGAACGTGTAGCGACTGCGGAACCTGTAGGAACGGTAGAAACTGCCAAACCCGCAGTACCCGCGCCTCCCCCCGTCCCTACCCTGACCTTGGAAGACCTGGAACCCATTGATTCGGCGGACAACCTGGACTTTACCTCCGTGGGAATTCCCACGTGGAAGGTCAAGGTAAAGATCGGCCTGACCTATGACTTCTCGGACTTTCGAACCCTTCAGAAGTACATCCACGACGGCCGCGTCACCAACGAGGACACCATCTCCTATGACAAGGGGACCACCTGGAAGACCCTGGGCGACATTCCAGGCCTGGAGGCCTACTTCATCGAGGTCTTCCAGGTGGCAAAGCTCGCGCGAGCGAGAGAGCTGGCATTGGAGCCCGCACCGACTGAAGACGAGGCCTCCACCCTGTCATCCCCTCTCGGCGCGGACCTGGCCCAGGAAGCGCTCCGCCAGGTCACCGAAGAGGTAGAACTCCCCACACCCACATCGTACGGGCCTTCCTTTGAGGATCCATTTGAGCGCCTGAAGAGCCAGCAGTCCCAGCGAAATTCCACCCGACGGCAACACCAGGCGGACCGGGCAGAAGAAAAGCAACGCAAGCGGGTAGCGTCTCAGCGACAGGTCTTGATCCTGTCAGCGCTTGCCATCGCAGCATCCATGGTCTTCTGGATGAGCAAGGACCTGGAACGCAGCAGCACTGCCCCAGCACCCGACGAGGCAGCGGTGGCGCTGCCGGCCGTCCCCGCCGAGGATCCCGGCAAATCCCTCCGCCAACTGATCGACGAACAACTGAAGGAAGTGGATGAAGAGGAGCCACTGGATCCGTTTCTCGAGGACATGGAGCCCAAGCAGCGCGTCGCGGTCCGCCCCCCTGGATTGGGAGAAGATGCTGCACCTGGAAAAGTCGATTCCGAGGATCCCGTGCAACCCGCCCGGCAGCTCACAACCCTCCGTTCGCCCGGCGACTACGCTCGGGCTGGCGAGGAAGCCATGGGCAACGGAAACTATGGTCTAGCCCTTGCGGAGTTCAAGAACGCCCTGGCTGGCAACCCCGGCCAAGCCAGCTGGCGAGCCGCCTATGGCAAGTGTTTGTACCGCATGGGCCAGTTCGCAGATGCCCGAGACGAGTTGGTCCAGGCGCAACGTGCAGGGGTAAACGACACCGAAGTGCTACAGATGCTGGTTGATTCGTTCAATCGACTGGGCGATCCTGCGGGCGCCAGCACCTACCGACAGATACTGGATCGCTGAAAAGACAAGAGGGTCCTGTGCGCATTTCCTGTGACTACTGCCTGACCGAATTTGACGTGGCTCCTCCCGCGGGGGCCGAGGCGAACCCAGACCAGAAATTCAGCTTTCGCTGTACTCAGTGCGACCGGGTTTTTGAAGCCACATTCCCCAGCGCCACGGCGGAAGCCCCGGCAGCGGCCCCTCCCGTCCAGGCGCCCCCCCCTGTCCAGGCGGCGCCCCCTGTGCGAGCAGCACCGGCGGCCGCCCTTCAGGTTCGCCAGGGGGAAGCGACGTACTCCCTGGCAGACCAGGCCACACTGCAGCGTTGGATCCTCGAGCGCCGCCTGGCCCCCGAGGATCTTCTCTCTTCTGACGGCGTGAATTGGGAGCCACTTGGGTCCCGCCAAGATCTGGCCCTCTTCTTCCAGATGGTGGAACAGGTAGAGCGGGCAGCCGCCCCTCCCCCCGCACAGCCTGCGCCCATTGCGGCTCCGGAGCCAGTAGCGATCCCTGAGCCGGTGGCAACGGCGGTTATGGTCGACGAACCGGAGCCGGAGCCGGAGCCGGTGGCAGTGCCGGAGCCGGTAGCAACGGCGGTTGTGGTCGACGAACCAGAACCGGAGCCGGTGGCAGTGCTGGAGCCAGAGCCTGTGGCAGATCCAGAGCCGGCCGCGGAGCCCGAGCCCCAGCCCGAACCAGACGCGGCCCCCGAAGCAGTCGCCGCCCCCGACCGCCCCACCCCCACGCCACCACCCCCCATGATGGACCCGCTTCCCGCCGACGAACCCTCTGAGGATTCGTACCCAGTGGTCGTGGAGGAGGAACCGGAGGAGTTGTTCCACGACCAGGACCTGGAAGACCTGGCCGTGGAGCCAGACCCGGCCTGGGATGACGACAAGACCATGCCGCCCCTCTCCTTTGAGGATGTAGAGCAGATCAAGGAGGCACAGCTGGAGGTTCCAGAAATCCCAACCGAATCGTCGGACCCCGAGTCATCGGACCCCGAACCGGTGGACGAAGAGCCGGTGGAGGCGGCCCTCTGGGACGAAGAGCCCGGCGACGACGCACCGCAGGACGATGAACAGCTCACCGAACCCACAATCTCTCTGTCTGCCGAAGAGGCATTCGAGGAGCCCGTCCTGGATGCGCCGGTGGTGGTGCGAGAGCCCTCGGATCAGCCATCTGAAGAGGCCGTGCTTTCGCCGCCCTTCGAAGAGGAGCCCGCAGGGGCCAACTTCGACGACGACACTGGATTCAGTGAAGAAGAAGAGAGCCTCTTCCACGTTCCCGATGATGACGAAGACTGGGGTTTTTCAGACGACGACGACCTTGCCTGGAATTCAGGCAAGAAGAGTCGCCGCAAGTTGGTGACCGCCGTGTTTGTGGTACTCCTCGGCGTGCTGGGGGGTGCATTCTTCCTGACCGGTGATGGGGATGGGGCAGCCACCGATGCCACAGCCACCGAAGGTGGGGAGGCCGATGCGGCGGCGGAAGCGCCAGCAGAGGCGCCGCCCGCTCCTGAGGAGCAGGTGCTGGACCCGGAAGCCGCTGCCCTGGCCGCAGAGGCAGAAGCGCTGGCCGCCTCAGAGGAAGCTGCCATTGCAGCAGCTGAGGCAGAAGCCGTCGCGGCAGAGCAGGCGGCCGCAGGAGCGGAAGAACCCGCAGCGCCCGCCAAGAAGGCTTCCAAGCCTGCCAAGAAGGCTTCCAAGCCTGCCAAGAAGGCCTCCAAGCCTGCCAAGAAGGCCTCCAAGCCCCGGGCAAGCGGTGCCGATGGATTCGTGGCTGCAGGTCGGGAAGCGCTCAAGAACGGCGACTATGGACAGGCCCGCATGGAGTTCATTGAGGCGGTAGCCATGTCTCCCAACAGTGCCGATGCAAACCATGGACTGGCTTTTGCCGCCCACAAACAAGGCGACATCGGAACAGCCATTCGCTACTACTGCACGGCCTCCAGGCTGGCATCCCCCGGGTCCTCCATCTCACGGGAAATCACCTCGTCGCTCTCCAATCTCGGCGCAGTCTGCGAATAGAGGAGTGCACCCGATGGGCCTCGATCCGGAAGAGGTTCGACACGTTGCCTCCCTGGCTCGCCTGGGCGTGACCGAGGAAGAGCTGCCCCAATTGGCCCATGATCTCTCGCGCATCCTGGACCACGTCGGCCGCCTGTCCGAGGTCAAGTCCGAACAGGAAGCCCAGGCCCGGGCTTCAACCTCCCGCCGACCTGATCAGCCCCGCCCGAAAGAAGCAGACCCTCTTGGAGAGACCACCGCAGCAGAACTGATCTCCCGATCGAGCGGAGCCCGCCAAACCGACGACGGTGCCCAGGTGGTCACCGTGCCCACGGTGGTGAAAAGGGACAGCCCATGAAGTCCGCTCAAGCGACCGCCCGCGAGGTCCGCGCCGGCACACTGTCTGCGGTGGGGACCGTCCAAGCTGCGCTCTCGAGACTGGATGGGGTGTCCCACCTGAACGCCACCCTGCACCGGGACGATGCCAGCGCACTGGAGGCCGCTGCCTCGGTGGATCGGGCTGTGGCCGCCGGTGCCGACCCCGGTCCCCTGGCAGGCGTCCCCGTGGCCCTGAAGGACAACTACTGTGACACGGGCGCCCCCTGCAGCTGTGGGAGCCGTATCCTGGAGGGCTACGCCGCCCCCTACACCGCCACGGCAGTGCAGCGTTTGCGGGATGCAGGCGCCATCGTGGTGGCCCGCACCAACATGGACGAATTCGCCATGGGGTCCTCCAACGAGAACTCGGCGTATGGGCCGGTTTCAAACCCCTGGGACACAGACCGAGTGCCGGGCGGTTCCAGCGGCGGGTCCGCAGCCCTGGTCGCTGCCGGGGTAGTGCCCATCGCCTTGGGATCCTCCACCGGCGGATCTGTTCGCCAGCCAGCCTCGTTCACCGGGGTCGTGGGGCTCAAGCCCACCTATGGCCGAATCTCCCGTCATGGGCTGGTGGCCTACGCTTCCTCCCTGGACGTTGTGGCGCCCCTGGGACGCTCCGTCGAGGATGCCGCCCTGGCCCTGTCGGTCATGGCGGGCGTCGACCCCCTGGACGCCACCTGCCTGGATGCAGCGGTGGAGGACTACCCGGCCGCCGTGGATCGAGGCGTGGACGGGCTGCGGGTGGGACTGCTCACCGAAGCCCTCGGGGAGGGCAACCAGGCCGAGACCACCGCCCTGGTGCGAGAAGGCGCCCTGCACCTCCAGGAGGCAGGGGCAGAAATCTCGGAGGTCTCCCTGCCGGCCCTTTCCCATGCAATCCCTTGCTACTACGTGCTGGCTCCCGCAGAGGCCTCCTCCAACCTGGCCCGTTTCGACGGCATCCGGTACGGCCCGCGAGAACCTGCTGAGGACCTCGCCTCCCTCTACAAGAACGTGCGCACCGGGCGCTTTGGCCCCGAGGTCAAGCGGCGCATCCTCATGGGCACCTTCTGCCTGTCCGCCGGCTACCACGATGCCTACTACAACCAGGCCCTGGCGGCGCAGGCCCTCCTGAAGAAGCAGCTGGCGGCCCTCTTCCGCCAAGTGGATCTGTTGCTCCTGCCCACCGCCCCCTCCACCGCCTTTCGCAAGGGGGAGCTGGTGGAGGACCCCCTGGCCATGTACCTGAGCGACATCTACACGGTCACGGCCAACCTCACCGGCACCCCCGGCATCTCCGTGCCTTGCGGTTTGGCCCGAGGACTGCCTGTAGGGCTGCAGCTCATGGCGCCCCCCCTGGAGGAAGCGCGGCTGGTAGCGGCAGCCGGTGTGGTGGAGCAGGCCGTGGGGCTGCTCACTCCCCCAGACTAGTAGCCCCGAGAGTCATCCGTACAGGCCAGGATCTCTTCGTAGGTGGTCTCGCCCCGCCCCAACTTCTTGATGCCGTACTCCCTCAGGGTCAGCATTCCATCGTTCAGGGCTTCTCGACGAATCTCGGCAGCGCTTGCCTGCTCTTCCACCAGGCGGCCGATTCGAGGCGTCACGGGCATCACTTCAAACAACCCGGTGCGGCCGGCAAAACCGGTGCCCCGACAGTGCACACAACCTCGGCCAGCGTGCACCTTGAGCTTTCGGCCATCACTCCAGGGAATCCGCAGGGCCACCGCCTGCTCCTCGGACAGCCAGTCCTCTTCCGCGCACTTCGTGCAGACCTTGCGCACCAGGCGCTGCGCGACCACCCCCAGCAACACCGAGGACAAGAGGAAGGGAAACACGTCCAGGTCCAGGATGCGGGTGATGGCGCTGGCCGCATCGTTGGTGTGGAGGGTGGAAATCACCAGGTGCCCCGTGAGGGCTGCCTGCACCGCATGCTGGGCGGTCTCGGGATCCCGGATCTCCCCCACCATGATCACGTCCGGGTCCTGCCGCAAGACCGTGCGCAGGGCGTTGGCATAGGTGAACCCGATGCGCGGTTGAATCGCCATCTGGTTGAAGCTCTCGTGCACCATCTCGATGGGGTCCTCGAGGGTACAGATGTTCAGGCGCGGCTCCGAGATGTGGTGCAAGGTCGAGTAGAGGGTGGTGGTCTTCCCGGAACCCGTGGGGCCCGTGACGAGGATCAGCCCGGATGTAGAGCGGATGAACCGCTCGAAAAGCATCATTTCCTGCCGGAAGAACCCGAGATCTCCCAGGTCCTGCAGCAGGATGTCCGGATCGAAGATTCGCACCACGATCTTCTCCCCGAAGGCCGTGTTCACGGTGGAAATGCGGAGCTCGATCTCCTGGTCCTTGAACTGGGTCTTGAACCGTCCATCCTGGGGACGGCGGCGCTCTGCAATGTCCAAACGGCCCAACATCTTCAAGCGGGACACGATCGCAGCGTGCACCACCTTGGGGAGGCGGTGGATGGTGTGCAGGATTCCGTCGATGCGCACGCGCACCACGGATTCATCCCGCTTGGGCTCCACATGGAGGTCGCTGGCTCGCTGTTCAAAGGCGTAGTTCAGCAGGTACCAGACCGCCTGCACCACCGGCTGATCCGTGGCATCGATCTCGTTGATGCCCTTGACCTCGTAAAGCTGCTCCAGGTTTCCCAGGTCCGGAAGGGTCCCCTGGTGTTCCAGGGCAGCAGCCTTCATGGACCGCCGGAAGCCATGAAACTCCGCAATGACCTGGATGATGACCGACTTCATGGCCATGACCGGGCGGATGGTCTTCTGCTTCAGGTGCGCCAGCTGCTCCAGGACCGCGCGATCCCAGGGCGCAGCCATGGCACAGACCAGCTCCTCGTCTGTTTCCTCCACCGGGATGATCAGGTGGCGCTCCGCAAAGGGTCCCCCAAAGCTCTCGGTGACGAGTCGGTAGTCCAATTGGAGGGGATCCACCTCGCGGTAGGGAACCTCCACGAGATCTGCCACGGTCTGGGTCAGGAGGCGCTCATCCAGAACCCCCTCCCCCTCCACGCGAAACCGGAAGGATGCGATCAACTCGATTTCCGAGACCTGGTAGGCGACCCTCTGCTTGCCCAGCAGCTTCCGAAGTTCGGCCCGCTTGTCCAAGAGAATGTGGCGCGCAGCATCCCGTCCGCGGTTGAGGACATCATCCCGCTGCCCTTCCCGCAGAATGCTCTTCTCCACCAGCAGGTCGAGAATCCAGCGCAGTCGCTTCTCGTCGATCAACGCTTCTCCGTTTCCGAAGAATACCGCAAGGGTTGGCCAACCGTCGCATCCGTGGACCCCCCGGAGTAGGATCGCCCGATGAAAACCGTCATCCTCGGCGCCGGACCTGCCGGCCTTTCAGCCGCCTGGAAATTGGCTGGACAGGGAGAGGAAGCGCTGGTCCTGGAAAAGACGGACCGGGTGGGGGGAATCTGCCGCACCGTTTCCCACAAGGACTACATCTTCGATCTCGGCGGGCACCGGTTCTTTACGAAATTCGACGAGGTGCAGGCCCTGTGGGAGGCCGTGCTGGGCGAGGAGTTCCTCCTGCGGCCCCGCACGTCCCGCATCTACTACCAGGGCGCGTTTTTCGACTACCCCCTTCGCGCCACCAATGCACTTCGGGGCCTGGGACCCATCGAGTCCGTCCGGTGCGTGCTCTCCTATGCCCGCGCCCGGGGGCGAGGGCGGGAGTCCGAGCGTACTTTCGAGGAATGGGTCTCCAACCGATTTGGGGACCGTCTCTTCGAGATCTTCTTTCGCACCTACACGGAGAAGGTCTGGGGCTTTCCCACCTCCGAGATCGGGGCGGAATGGGCTGCCCAGCGCATCAAGAACCTGGAGCTGTCCACGGCCGTGAAGGATGCCCTCCTCCGGGGCATCTCCCGGCCCGGGCGAGATGCCTCCGGCAAAGTGGTGACCTCCCTGATCGAGGAATTCTACTATCCGAGGTTGGGCCCGGGACAGATGTACGACGCCATGGCGGTTCAGACGGTGGATCGGGGCGGCACCCTGGCCATGGAGCACAAGGTCATCCGCCTGGAACGAGACGGGGGACGCGTGCAACGGGTCATCGCCGAGCTCCCGGACGGCACCGAGGTGGGGTTTGATGCGGACTTCGTGCTCTCCTCCATGCCCCTGACCCTGTTGGTGCAGGCACTGTCTCCCGTGCCTCCAGACGAGGTGATTCAGGCAGCCCGGGCCCTTCAGTTCCGCAACTTGCTCACGGTGGATCTCATCGTCGATCACCCGGATCTCTTCGACGACACCTGGATTTACATCCACGACCCCAGCCTGCAGGTGGGGCGCGTCCAGAACTTCAAGAACTGGTCTCCGGGCATGGTGCCGGACCCCAGCACCACCTCCCTGGGCCTCGAGTACTTCTGCTGGGACACGGACGACCTCTGGAAGATGGACGATGAGGCTCTGGTGGAGTTGGCCACAAAGGAGGCACGCGCCACGGGCTTGATGAAGGGCGCCCCGGTGCTCTGGGGGGGCGTGAACCGCGTGCCCAAAGCCTACCCGGTGTACCGCACCGGCTACGAGGTCCACTTGCAAGTGCTCCAGGAGTTCATGGAGTCCATGGAAAACCTGCAGGTGATGGGGCGCTACGGAATGTTCAAGTACAACAACGCGGACCACTCGATCCTCACAGCCCTGTTGTGCGTCGAGAACCTGCTCGGCGCCAACCACAATGTCTGGTCCGTGAACACGGACTCCGAGTACCAGGAGATCCGGACCGGATAGCCGTGCGCCGGACTTCACCCTTCACGGTTCTTCTATGCCTGGGCCTGGCCCTGGGGGTGGCCGGCCCCTTGGCTTTGGATCCGGCAAACCGCATTGCCGGGGACTGGCGGCATCCGGACTGCCTGGGAAACCACTGGCTCCTGGTCTGGGTCGCTGAGCAGATCCGCAGCGGGGGATCCCTGCTCCACAACGATCTCTACTACTGGCCTTTCGGAGATGCGCCCTGGCTGGCCGGAAACGGTTCCGAGGGGCTTCTGTACCTTCCCTTCCACAGCCTCTGGGGTTGGCCCACGGCCGCCGGGCTCTATGTCACGGCCGTACTCCTTTTCAACGGCCTGGCTGGCTACGCCCTGGGGGTTGCAGCGGGGGCAGGACGCAAGGCCTCCTGGGTCGTTGCAGCCGCCACGACCTGCTCCCTGTACGGGGTCCTGGAGTTGAGCGCCGGGCGGTTTTCCCAGGGGAATCTCACCTGGCTCTTGCTCTCCCTGGCCGCGCTGCTTCGGCTTCTACACAAACCCGGCCGCCGTATGGCGGTGGCAACGGGGGCACTGGCAGCCGCTTGTGCCTTCTTCTACCTCTACTACGGGTTCTTTCTCCTGCTGGCAGGCGCTGTCATGGTGGCCATTCATCGTGCCCGGAGCCAACCCCTTCCCTGGAAACACCTCTTGGTGGCGGCCGGGACAGGCGGGGTCCTCATCGCTCCATTGGTGTGGGTCATGGTGCGCCACTGGGCCGCGATTCCCGGCAGCGAGGAGGCCTACCCGGTTGCGATGCTCGCCATGGACTCCATTCGCCCAACCCTTGGCGTCCAGCCCCGGGGATCCCCGGTCCAGGTGAGCAGCGGCCAGGCATTGCCCGTCTTGCTCTTGGCGCTTGCTTGGGTCGTCCAGCGCCTGCGAACCCGGACAACTCCTACGCCCATCGAGTGGTCCATGGTGGGAATCGCCCTGTTGGGGGGCTGGCTCGCCCTGGGGCCCCGCGCCGGCTTGTTCAGCTGGATCTACGGGGCCGCCCCACCGCTGGAGCGCTTCTGGTGGCCCTACCGACACGTGGTCCTGTGGGGCATCGGCTTGTCGGTCCTGGCGGCCCGCGGGCTGCGCGAGCTGGGCGGTGACCGGGTGCTGCCCGCCCTCGCCGCCACCCTCCTGGTTCCAGCCAGCCTCGTGCTCCAGGGCCTGCCCGTGGTGCTGAAGTCCTCTCCCATGGAGAATCCCCCCCCCGTCTATGCGGACCTGGCCCAACACGAAGCATGGGTCCTGCTCTCGGTCCCATTCCTTCCCGGCACCACCAGCTCCCAGGCCCCCTTGGCCTACCAGCTGTTCCATCGCAAGACGATGCTGGGCGGCCACGCCCCCTGGGTGGATCGCGTCCGTCCCGCAGACTGGGACAAGTGGGTGGAGGAAAACAGCTTCCTGTCGGCCCTTTCCCGGCTTGAGTCAGGGCGGGGACTCCACACCCTCTCCTTTCAAGCCGCCGACCTGCAGGCCCTGATCTCCGACGGGCTGGGACTGCTGGTGCTGGACCGATCGCTCATTCCCGTGGAGCTGCGCGGCCTGGCAGAGACCTACACCCAGGTCTTTGGCGAGCTGTTCGGGGCGCCGGTGTACAGAGAACAGGGGGTGCTTGTCTTTGAAACCGGGCGCTGGACCAGCGCCGTGTCCGTGGAGGAGGCAGGGTTTCTTTGGCCCTCTCTCCTGGAGCGGCCAGGACCCAACCAGGTGCTCGGAGGGCGGCGGCCGAGAAACCCTGTGTTCCAGCCGCGCGGAGAGAAGCCGTAGGCGCCGGGTTAGGAGGGCGTCCAGGAGAAAAACCATGAAGCCGGCACCTCAATGGGACATGGAGCGGATTGAGCCGGGAGGCGTTGCTTCCCCGCGGTGGAAGCAGCGAGCCGACGACACCCTCGCCCGGGCCAGGCCCCTGGTGACCCGGGCCGATAATCTTCCGGATCTTCCGGAGGAGCTCGATGCATGGGAGTCCACAATCCTGGATCTGGAGCGTCTCGGTCTGGAGGTCTGGGAGGTGGCCGTCATCGCCTCCTGCCAGTCCAGCAGCAACACCCGGGATCGGGAGGCAGCCGCCGCCGAGGCCCGCATGAGGGAGATCTGGGCGCTCACCCACCGTGCCTGGGTCCGGATCGAGGACGGCGTCGCCCATTGCACCGACGCCGCCTACGAGGCCCTCGCCTCCCGGCCAGCGCTGGAGGATGTCCGGCCCCGCCTGGACCGCATGCGGGCCAACGCAGACCTGCTTCTCCCAAGAGACCAACAGGCCCTGGTCCGGGAACTCTCTCCCGACACACTGGACGGATGGGGCGCTCTGTACCAGGAGCTGTCTGGACGCCTGGAGGTGCCACTGGGCGGTGAGACCCTGTCTCCCGGACAGGCCTTCAACCAGACTGGCGCAGCAGATCGAGAGGTTCGCCTGGCAGCGTTTTCCGCCCTCGCGACCACCTGGACCTCTCGTCGGGACACCTGGGCCGCCTGTCTGACCCATCTCACAGGTCTGCGCCAGACCCTCAATGACCGGCGGGGGGTGGGCCTCCTGGCGGATTCGCTGGCCTCGGCCCGCATGGAGCCGGAGACCCTCGATGCCATGGACGAGGCAATTCGTGGATTTCGTCCCCTCCTCACGGACTACCTCGGGGTCAAGGCGCAGGTCCTGGGCCTGGAGGGCCTGCACTGGGTGGATGTAGCCGCCCCCGTGGGAGAACCCGGCCCCCCCCATGACTGGGAGACCTCCTCCCAATTTGTGCTGGAGCACCTGCACAACGCCCAGCCCGACCTGGGAGACTTCACCCGCAAGGCTCTGGAGGGGCGCTGGATCGAGGCGGAGGATCGGCCGGGGAAGCGCGGCGGCGGCTACTGCACATGGCTGCCAATCTCCAAGGAATCACGGATCTTCATGACCCATGGCGGTCGCTTTCGATCCACGGTCACCCTCGCCCACGAGCTGGGCCATGCCTACCACAACGATGTGCTCAAAGACGTGGCCCCCGCCCGCCGGGCGATTCCCATGACCCTGGCGGAATCGGCCTCCACTTTTGCGGAAAACGTGGTGCGGGATGCAGCCCTCGCCCAGGCCGATGGTCCCGGGCAGCGCCTGGCGCTCCTGGATGCCCGCTTGCGGGCCGGCGTCACCTTTCTCATGAACATCCCCGCGCGCTTTACGTTTGAGAAGCACCTGTACGCCCTGCGGCGAGAGGGGGTTTTGAATCCGGACGCCCTGGACGAGGCAACGGTGGCCCACCAGAAAGAGGCCTACAGCGATGCACTGACCACCTGGAGCCCCACCTTCTGGTGTTCAAAGATGCACTTCTACTTTGGGAGCCGGTCCTTCTACAACTTCCCCTATTCCTTTGGCTATCTCTTCAGCGCCCTGGTCTACGAGCAGTTGAAGGACGGTTCCGCAGCCTCCCGGGCCGTCTACCGGGATCTGCTCATTCGAACGGGACACGACCGGGCGGAGCCTTTGGCCATGGAGCTTCTTGGGCTGGATCTCACGGACCCGGCCACCTGGCGGGCGGGCATGGAGCCCCTGGTCCAGGACCTCGCGGACTACAAGGAAGCAGCGATAGCCTACAACCCCTCGTAGTTGGTGGCCTTGACCTTCACTTCCGCCACCGCCACATCCGTGGAGGTCCCGGCGTAGACCTCGAGGACTTCCACCTCCACGCTTCCCCAAGCGGAGCCGGTGTAGCCGGTGAGGGCGGGCACCTCGAACCACTGCATGGCCGTCTTGTCCGCCATGTCGTACTCCTGGCTCTTGTTGTTGGCCGTGACCTTGATGCGCTTCGGGCGGGAGTGGGACCGCGGCCCAGCGGCAATGCCAATGGAGGACAGCCCAAAGCCCTCGGCCCCCACGGTGAAGGCGGCGTGGGTCTCTCCCTCGCCAGAGCCATGAGCACCCGCCCAGAAGGAACGGGTGCTGCCATCTCGCATGTGGTCCCCGGGGTGCCCATCGGAGTCGCCGGTGGTTCCCTCCACGCTGGCCGAGTCCACGTCGAATTCCTTGAGGTAGATCAACACCTCGGAAACCGCCAGGTTGGGGTAGTCCTGCCCCGAGTAGGTCTCCGCCACCGTCAACCGAATCCGCCCCCCGAAGAGCTCATTGCCGAGCTTGACGTCTTCCACATCGATCACCTGGAACTCCATGGCGTCCTGAAGGGTCACCTCGAGGGTACTCACGGTCTCCATGGGCGTGGAGTCGATGCAGCACAGCACCTCCACCTTCAAGGTCTTCACCCGGGCGTAGTCCTTGAAGTGGCCCTCCGACTTGCCCCATCCAGGAAAGATACCGATCTTGTCAATCTCTCCCTTGGGCAGCTCGATGAGCATCCACTCCCCCTTGTTGGAGGAATCACCGGGGACCATCCAGGCCGTGGCGGGATTGCTGTCAATCGCGGCCTGGGCGTTCCAGTAGTTGGCACCCTTCCTGCTCTCCTTCTTGAAGGAGGAGGCCGTGGCTCCAGCCAGGGCCAGAGAGGGAACGATCAAGGCAAGAACAAAGAATGCAACTCGGGTCATGGTGCCTCCAGGGGGTGGCACCATAACCGCTTCCCCCCATGCAATCGTCCTCGGGCCCGTCTGATCAGTTCGAGAAGTCCACCTCGTCTGTTCCGTACCCACCATCCTCAAAGCCATCGTTTGGGGTCACGTGGCACGTCCAGACATCCCCGTCGGTGGTGTCGGCTGCATCAATGGTGTCCCCAGGAACGTTGGTATCGGTGGCGCCTGCATACAGCGCTCCGTCCAGTCGCCAGACAATGGTGTACGTGACCGTGTCTCCGTCGACATCCCCTGGTTCTGTGTAGGTACAGACCAGGTCATCCACGCCCTGGCTCGGGACCGACGGCTCCAGGGCCACGCTCGGGGTGATGGGCACCTTGTTCACCACCACCACCGGGGAGGTCATGGACACAGGGTTGCCCGTCGCCACTCCATCACTGGGGGTGACTTCCAGGGAAATGGAGTCCCCCCGGGAAAAGAAGAGGTCCCCATACAACACGGAGGAGCCGCCGGTGTCGACCACCACCCCGTTCACGGACCAGCTCACCGTGTAGGTGACCGTGTCGCCATCGACATCGGTGGAGGTCACAACCGGGTTGACGATGCTGTCGGTATACAGCTCCAGTGCGGGCGCGATGGAAACAGCCGTCACCTCGGGGGCGGTGTTGGCCACGACGGCGGTATCACTTTGCACGGCCACCCCCAGCTCGACCCCATCGTTGGGAGACACCAGGGCATAGACCGTGTCCCCCTTGGCAAAGAAGCTGCTGTTGAGGGTGGCCTGGATGCCCGTGGGCATGAAGATGCCGTTGATGGACCACACCACGGAGTTGAGAATGGTGTCCCCATCCAGGTCCACGCCACCCTGGGTGGTCACCGCAAGGGTGTCCCCCTCCACAGGGGCTGTCGTGGAGAGAGTGGCCCCTGTAAAACTGGGGGCGGTGTTGGACACGGTGACCGAGTCGCTGGCGACCATGGGCCCGTCCTCGGTGCCATCGTTTGGAATGACCCAGCAGACCACCTGGTCTCCCTTCTCAAACAAGCTGGAGTCCACGGTGTCACCTGTGGCCACAAGCAACGTGTTGACCACCCATTGAATCTCAGGCGTGCCCTCGGTGTCGCCGTCTGCGTCCAGGTACTCACCGCCCACGCAGGACAGGATTGAGTCCGTGTAGATCACCGCTGGGTCCACTGTGGCCGATGCCACCGTCGGGGGCGTGTTCGCCACCGTCAGGGAGTCCGAGGTCAGGGGATCGCCATCCACGTAGCCATCGGTGGGGGTCACGGTGAGGGTCACCACCTGCCCCCGGGAAAAGAGGCCTCCCCCCAGCGCAGGAAGCTCCCCATCCTGCACGACAGATCCATCGACACTCCAGGCATAGTTGAATGCCACGGCATCTCCGTCGCCATCCTCCGCCTTGGCCACCGCGACCACTGTACTGACCGTGTAGACCGGGTCTGGACTCAACTCGATGGACTCCATGACCGGGGGGGTGTTTCCAATCGCAACGGTGAGCACCTGGGTCGCCCCGACGTCCTCGCCATCATCCGGAGCGACCTGAACCTCCCAGACCTCCCCCTTGGCGGTCTCAGATGCGGGAAGCGTGGCATCGAAATTCGAGGTCGGCGCCCCGTTGACGGTCCACGAGTACGACACACTGACCACATCTGTCTGGTCATCGTCCGACGTGCTGACCTCCACCTCCACGTCATCCTCCGTGGAGGGGGACTCCGGGTTGACGCTCACTTCCACGGTGGGTGGGGTGTTCCCGATGGTGATCGTCTCAATGGTCTGGGGGCCGTCCAATGTCCCATCCGACGGGGTCACAATCACCCGCCAAAGGTCACCCTTGGCGGTTTCGGCGGCGGGCACCACCTTGCCCTCCAGGTCCGACCGATCAAACCCGTTGGAGAACCAGGCATAGGTGTAGGTGACTTCCTCGCCTTCCGGGTCGGTGGAGGCATGGGTCAGGGACACCTCGAGATCGTCGAGGGTGCCGGGATCAGAGGGGCCGATCAGCACCCGGGCCCGTGTGGGGGCCTGGTTGCCTACGCAACCCGAGAAAACAAGAACAACGCCGAGAAAAGGTGCAAGTCGTGAGCAAGTCATGCCTTGCACGTAATTCTAATTCCCCGGCTCGCCCTCCTGGTCTTCCACCTCGAGGTTCAGGTCGACCTGCTGGGCGCGGCTTCCGGTGGGAAGGCGCCCGTTGTTGTCTTCGCTTCCGGAAGCCACAGGCTCATCGGACTCGTTGACGACACCGTTGCCACCCAGGTCCGCGTAGGCCATCAGGTAGATGATGGTGTTGGCGGGAACGGGAAGCTCGTACTCCACGCTGCCCTGTCCAGCGAGGTCTGCCGTGGACCAGGTCTCGTATTCATAGGAACGAGCCACGAGATCCGCGATGGAGATGTCCGAGCTGGGCCGGAACTTCATGGCTGCCACGTAGATCTGGGTGCCCGCAGGATAGTCCGCGAAATCGCCGGAGCTGGCAGTCAAAGAGCCATGGACCCGCACAAAGGGCACCAGGTCGATCTGCACATTCTCCAGGGGGATCTCGATGTCCGCCTCGATGTTCTCGCTGCTTGAGAAGTCGACTGGATTTCCGTTGACTCCCGGGGACGACACGTAGGCTCCGCAGTTGTCGGCCGAGTCGATGAGCCCGTTGTAGTTGCTGTCATGGCAACCCATCAGGTTCTTCTGACCGTGGCCCACCCAACCGGTAATGGCGTACGGAGCGCTTGCGCCTGCGCCATTGGGTTCCGGCGTGACCCGGCGAGAGGTCAGGGGACCACTGCCGTCGGTGTTCATGATCATCGCTGCTGCATCGCCGCCTGCGTAGGCGTACGTGATCACGACGTCGCCACTGATGGTGGTGGTGCCGTCTTCGTTGCCGCCGTATCCGTTTCCATCTTCGTCATAGCAATCGTAGGGACAGTAGGCGCCCGAGTTGCCGGACGCACCGCCGCCCCAACCCCAACCGCCGTTGCTGCCACCGCCAGTTCCAGGATTCCAGAAGGCCAGGATGGTGATGTCCACGCCTTGAATCTCAGATCCATCGCTGACTTCGATTGGGTCCGCGTAGATGCCGATGGGATCCCAGGTAGCCATGATGCCGTCGCCCCAGTAGTCCAACTGGGCGCCGATGTTGAGGGAGCTGATGTCCGAGTTGCGCACCTCGAAGCTGTACTCGTTCCCTTCAGGCGCTGGGCTGGAGATCACCTGGTTCTGGTAGTAGTCCTCGAAGCCCGTGGACTCGTCGCTGTTGAAGGCGAAGATCCAGATGGGGCCGTAGGGCCACTGGTTCCCGTGGACGGACCAGTCCTTGTACACGTAGTCGCCGTTCTCATCGGTGCTGTACAGAATGACCCGCACGGTTCCGGAAATCGTGGCGTGAAATCCCTCGCCGGGGACATCTCGTTCCCCCGTGTCCCAGAAGACGTCTCCCGAGTCATCCACGACAACCTTGAATCCACCGCCGCTGCAATTCGTCCCCATCAGAGGGAGGGAAGCAAGGCAAAACAAGGGAAGAAGCAACAGTTTTCGCATGGTGTCCACCTTGGGCACGGGTTGTGCGTACTTGTACCCACCCGGAGCATATCAGCGATCGGTCCGGAATTCATGACAATTCGTGACATTTCCGGGCTCTTGGCCTTCAGTTTCCCGCGACCACAAGCACCTCAATACCGCTCACATCGGTGCCATCCAGCTTCAAGGGATTGCATGTGCATGCGCCAAACGCGTCGCCGGGCGTAGGTCCATCCGCATCGGAATCCAGGAACGCCTCCAGCTCAAGGGCGGACACCGTCCTGGGCACCCGGAAGGAAAACGGCCCCGGCGGGACCTTGAGCTTCCACAGGTAGCGTCGCCCTCCGGGGGCTTCTGCATCGGAGGAAAACACGTCGAGATCCAGCAGGCCACCCAACTCCAGACCCTCTTCCAGGCGTATCTCCCCGCTGATTTGAATGCCGTCCTTCCCGACACCGGCAAACACCGACCCGCCTCCGCCGCTTTGAGCCCCCATCCCTGGCTGTCCACGGGTACCCGCCAACAAGGGGACTTCCAGGGAGAGCGGCTCGGTCCCGACCACCACCTCCCCCATGAAGTAGGGATCGAGGTCGGAAGGACCATCCGCACCCGGGTCTTGGTACGCCTCAAGGATCAGCACCCCCAGCCCTGCAGGAACGTCCAGTTTCCGTTGGCCGGGCCCCTCCCAGGTGACTCCCCCAAGCCGCCTGTTTCCTCCGGGTTTCGATGCATCCGGCACCCTGAGATCCACGGTGACCGACCCCCCCTGGTCGCTGGTGACCACCGCGTTGATCTGGGTCCATGGTCCGTCATGATCCGCGAACGGGAACACCTCGCCTCCCTTCTCGCCCTGCTCCGTGTGCCCCATTTGTTCGGCCAGCAGGAGTTTCCCCCCCTTGACCAGTGCGAGCGTGCCAAAGGACACGTCGCTCGCGCCCACCTCCACCTCTGCGACACCAAAGGGGTCGGCGTCGCTGGGCCCATCGTCGTCCACGTCCTGAAAAACCTGGAACTGGAGAGCCCCGAGGTTGGCGGGCACTTTCATGGAGAACTCCCCCGGCTGTGACGCCGCCCACTTTCCGAGCACCGCCAGGGTCTCCATGCTTCTTACGTCCAGCTGAATCGGATAGTCCGCTGTCGCCTGAAGGATGCCGGACACAACCACCCATTTTCCCGTGTGATCGGCAAAGGGGTCGGACCCGGCGGACGCCTCGGCCCGTGCCCTTGCCAAGGCCCCGACCTCCAAGTCCAGGTTGATCTCCGCCACGGGATCCTCCGCCACATCCACCGACAACCAGGCATAGGGGTCCTCCACCGTCGGACCGTTGTTTCCCACGTCCTGAAAGGCCTCGATCTTCAACTCCCCGAAACTCACCGGGACCTCCAACTCCCAGGGCCCCGGCGCCCCCAGGGTCAGTTTTCCCAGGCTTACCATGCCGCTCTCTTCCTCAGAAGACGGCGCCCGAAAGTCCAGGTCCACCGGGTCGGCGCCTTCCGCTGTCACGACTCCTGACAGCAGCACCTTGTCCCCGGTGTGGTCCGCAAAAGGCAGCGCCATTCCCGCAGACCCCACCTCAGCACCCACCCCTTCCGGCAGCACAGAAAACCGCTCATCCAGCGGACGGGTCCCCTCTTCCGTCCTCTCCAGGCATCCCAGGATCAGGAGCAGTACCACGCCACCGTCCTCTTCAATCCCTCGGCGAGATCCACCTGCGCCCGCCAGTCCAGCCCGGCCTGCAACCGGCTGAGATCCAGGCTCTTTCGGGGTTGTCCATCTGGCTTCTCTGCATTGAACTCCAGGCGGCCTGTGTACCCTGTGGCTTCCGCGATTCGCGTCGCCAACTCCCGAATCGACGTCTCCACCCCGGTGCCTACGTTCACAGGCTCCGGGGACTCCCAACCGGTGGCCAGGGCAACGAGCGCATCGGCACAGTCCTCCACGTACAGGAATTCCCGGGTGGCATCCCCCGACCCCCAGATCTCCACCGAGGCCTCTCCCGCAGCAGTGGCCTCCACAAAGCGCCGAATGAGGGCGGCCACCACGTGGGAGCGCTCGGGTTCGAAATCGTCCCCGGGACCATAGAGGTTGGCGGGGACCGGGAAGACACAGGAAAACCCGTGCTGTTGGTGGAAGGCACCCCCCAACTCCATGAGCAGCCTCTTCGAGAGGCCATAGGCTGCATTCGATGGCTCCGGGTAGCCGGTCCAGATGTCGGCCTCCCGCATGGGGACCGATGCATCGCGTGGGTAGACACAGGCTGAGGACACTCCCAGGAAGCGCTTCACGCCCGCCGCATAAGAGGACTGGAGCACGTGGGTGTTCATCAGGGTGTTGTGGGTCAGCACGCTGCCCGGGTTGGCCCGCATGTACCCGATGCCGCCCCCATCCACCGCGCAGTGAAACACCACCTCCGGGCGGGCGTCTTCAAACAGGGACTGGCAAGCCTTCCCATCTCGCAGGTCGCAGTCCGCAGACGAGGGCGCCGTAACCCGGGCCCCAGCGTCCACCAGTCTCCTCTGGAGGTGGCCGCCGAGAAAGCCCCCGCCCCCGGTGAGGAGCACGCGCTTTTCAGAAAGATCCAGGAGGGGCACAGGGCTAAACGTTGGAGAAGGGACGCCGGGTTTCCAGCAGCCGAAGCCCTGCGACAAGCTCCCCGATTCCACGGTGAATGTCGATGCTGGTTTCAAACCCGCGAGCGCGAATGCGGGCGTAGCTGACCTCGTAGTCCCGCTTGTCGGCGTCGGAGCCCACCTCCGCGAAGTGGACCAGGAACTCCAGCTTCTCCTGGAGCAGCTGGACGATGTTCTCCTTGGTGTAGTTCATGGACTCGTCGCCGCAGTTGTAGATGGCACCACGCATTGCCTCCCAATTGTCCAGGCCATGCACAATGGCCCGCGCCATGTCCACCACGTGGATGAAGGTGCGGCGAAAGTGCTTCTCGTAGACCACCAGGTACTTCTGCACCAGGGCCTGGTACGTGAAGTCGTTGATCATCAGGTCCAGACGAAGCCGGGGAGACAGCCCAAAAGCCGTTGCAAACCGGAAGGAGATCGCATTCCCCCCCTGCATGCACATCAGCTCGGCTTCGGTCTTGGTTTCCCCGTACAGCGACAGCGGGTTCAACGGCGTGTCTTCGGTACACACCCCCTCCACCTCGCCGTAGTTGGACCCGGTGGAGGCATAGACGATGGATGCGCCCGCCGGTGCCAACTCAAGCACGTTGGCTGTGCCATCCACGTTGACCGCGCGGGCCAGATCCGGGAGCTTCTTGCACAAAGGATAGCCCACCACGGCGGCCAGGTGGACCACTGTGTCCGCACCTTCCAGCTCCCGTTTGAGGGCCGGCCGATCCAGGATGTCCCCTTTCCAACACGTGAACCGCTCGTTGATGAGAAGGTCCATGATGGGCTGGGGACCATAGGTCAGGTTGTCCACCACGTGCACCCGATGGCCTGCTGCAAGCAGCTGGCGCACAAGGACACTGCCGAAGAACCCGGCTCCACCCGTGACGACCACACGTCTCTCACCCATGATTCCACTCCTCCAGGGCACGCTCGAGCAGTGCCCCATGCCCCTCGTGAAAGGCATGGCTGTTCCCAGTGAATAGCCCGCGGGTGTGCACCGCGTCTGCCACGTCAAGAGATCCGTGGACCCGGGCAGCGGAGATTCGCTGAAAGGCGGGCTGCCTGGCCAGGTTGGATCCAGAAATCGGGCGGGTTTCGATGCCCCGAGATTCCAGGTGGGCCATCAGTCCTGCGCGATCCAGCCCCTCCGCCAGCAACATCGGAAAGGCAAAGGCCGCGTGTCGCGTGCCGGCTTCCTCGGGAAAGACCTGGAGCCAGGAGGAAAAGCGATCCAACCGCTCGCACCAGTGAGCGTGGTTCAAACGCCGCCGATCCAGCCACTCATCCAGGCGCCGAATCTGGCAGCGCCCCATGGCGCCGGTGATCTCGGTGGGGCGCAGGTTCCAGCCCACCGACGAAAAGTGGAACCGGGGATCGATGTCGGGCCTGGCTGCAGCCAACTGCGGGCCGGACCGCATCTCGCGAATCCACCCGTGGGCCCGAAGGGAGCGCGCTGCATCGGCCAGCTCCTCGTCCCGCATCACCAGGGCTCCCCCTTCGATGGTCGAGATGTGGTGGGAGAAGAAAAAGGAGTGGGTGCCCACCGCCCCGCCTGTGCCCGCCATTTCCCCGTCCCGCTGGGCACCGGGCGCTGCGCAGGCATCGTCCAGGACCACCAGCCCCAGCTCCGCAATCTGTCGGCTGGCCACCGGGTGCCCCAAGAGGTGCACCGCAACCACCCCCTTCGTCCCGGGCCCCCGCGCAGCCGCCACGATCTCAGGGGTGAGACAAAGGGTGTTGGGGTCCACATCCACCAAGACCGGGACAAACCCAAGCTGCGCCACGGGAAAGAGCGACGTGGACCATGCCACGGCCGGGACCAGGATCTCGTCTCCCGGCGACAAGCGGCCTGTGTGCTGCAAGGCGGCCAGAGCAAGCAGGTTGGCGGAGCTGCCCGAATTGCACAGCACCGCCTGGTCCACCCCGCACCACGCCGCCCACTCAGCCTCAAAGCCAGCCACCTCCTTCCCCATGGTCACCCACGTGGAGAGCAGCACATCCAGCACGGCCTCTACCTCCTGGGCGCCGTAGGACACCACCTGCAGCGGAATTCCACCGGCTGGGTCGTGTTCCTCCACCGGATGGTTCGGGAGCTGATCCCGGATCCACGCAGTGATGTCCGTTCGGTCCATGGGGGGAATCATCCCGGGAGACGGGCCTTGTGGCAACCCTCTTCCCGGATTTTTCAGCAGGCTTCGTAGCGAGGGCCTGAAGTGCGCCAGCGAGGCGGGTTCTGGCGTGGCCCTGCGGGCGACGGCGTGTTGAAACACGCCGACCCGCAGGGGGGCGAAAGCCCCCGCCGCAGGCGGGGGACCGTACGGGTCGTGGGGACGCGACAGGGGCCGCCGCAGCAAGCAATTCGGGGCCGCAGTAGAATGGCTGGTGAAAGATCCGGGAAAAAAGGTCAGCCCCGCAGCAGCTTGGCCCCTGGAAGCTCGCTGGCGAGCACCTTCAGGTGGTCCATGCCCACCGGCAAAGAGAGCGCCTTGGACTCGCCCCCGACCCGCTGGCCTTCCACGGTCGGGACTTCCGCGATGCGCCAGCCGCGCCGCATGCAGCGAATGGAGATCTGGTACTCGATGGGGAACCGCTTGACGCTCGTGTCCAGGTCCAACAGGTCTTCCCGGCGCAAGGCGCGAAATCCATTGATCGTGTCGTGGACCCAGGGACCGTCGTTGAAGGTCCAATTCACCATGGCCGTCAGGAGCTGGTTCACCCAGCTTCTGGGTCGCAGCCAGTGCACGTCCTCCTCGTTGGTGGCCCCGGGACCAAAGCGCGCGGCGATGGCCAGGCGGGCACCGTCCAGAAGAAGGTCATCCAACCGCTCAATGTCCGCAGCATCCTCGTTGCCGTCTGGCGAGTAGAAAACCAGCCGCTCTGAGAGACAGGCCTCCGCTGCCACGCGGAAAGCCACCCCCCGACCGGGAATGGACTGATCCAAGATGGGCACCCCCCGCTCGGCCAGAAACTCCCGGCTGCCGTCAGTGGATCCCCCATCCACTGCAACCACCTCCCGAAAGGCATCCAAGGGGATGTCGTCCCAGACCGCGCGAAGCCCGTCGATCTCATTCAGGGTCAACAGGACAATTGCGGAGTCACGGACCGTCATATTTCACCGTGCAGCCTTCATCGAAAGAGAAGCTGTTGGGATTCAAGGAACTTCAGCATGCCCCGGGCGATGCGATCACAGCCAGCGGCGTTGGGGTGGCCCCGGTCTTTCTCGAAGTAAAGCTGTTCGGCGCGGGACGCCTGCTCAATGTCGGAAGAGGGATCGTAGAAGGGCACGTCTGCGGCTTCCGATTCCAGGCGCAACAAGCGCCGGTGTTGGGCGGTGTACCCCTCCCGCTCCAGGGGAAATCCAAAATGCACCACGTTGGCGCCCGTGGCCTCCACGCTGGCCCGCAGCGTCCTCAGATTCTTGAGGAACGAGCGCTCCGAGACCCGGAACACGCCAGCCTCCCCTGTCTCCGAGCGTTCCTTGGTGCGAATGACCACGTCTCCCTGGAGGTTCTTCAAGGCCAGGTACAGGCGCCACTGGTACAGCAAGTTGTATTTCAGGAACGAGGCGTTTTCCGTGAGGATTGCCTGAGAAAGGTCCGAGTAGGCGGCTCGACGCGCATCCTGGACCACGTACCCAATGACCACCAGGTCCGGTTCATAGTGCCGGGCCACCTCCTCCCAGAACCACATTCCCTGAAAGCTGGTGTAGCCGGGTTGGCCCCCGTTGATGACCTCCAGCTTTTCGTACCCCGCGTCCCGGGCCAGGGCCTCGAGCCGGGCGGGGTAGGTCTCTGCATCCTCGACCCCCCAGCCAAACGTGGTGGAACAGCCCAACAGCAGGATGCGGAAGACGTCCTGCGGTTTCTTCTGGGTGTGCAGCGGCCAGCGGACTCCCTGGCCATCGGTGGTCACGTGAAAGGTGCCCCCTGTCTCCCGGTGGGAGACCGGTTCCTCTTTCAGGTCCGGATCCTGAATCCAGTAGACATCGTTGTGCTCGAAGACCCCGGCGTCATCCACCGAGGGCCAGCCCACCACCCGAAGCAGCACCTCGGTGCCACCGAAGAAGATTCCCAGGGCGATGCCCGCAAACAGGAGTTTCCGAAGATTCGACACCGGCTACTGGGGGCTGACTTCAATGCCTGTGTGGTCCACGATCCCGCCGGACTTGTACCAGGTGTTGTCGTAGAAGACGTGGTCGTTGATGCCGATGGACAGGGTCCCCTGTTCCGTGGCCCGAAAGACCGCCTCGGTGCCGATGGGAAAGATGGACTCGATGCCGGACACTGCCTTGAATCGCCCCATCACCATGCCCGCATAGCAACCCTCGGTGTTGCAGGGAAAGTCCACCTCGGAGTGGGTGGGCCGGTCCAGATCCCCCTCTGCATTGATCCAGGTTCCATTGTCCTCGATCCGGTATCTGTCCCCCATTGTGGCTGTGATCACCGCGGCATCCCCAGGGCACAAGGGCACGTTCAGGTGAAAGGCAATCCCCAGGTCCAGGTAGTCGAACAACGTGTAGGTCAACGGGTTGAGGCACTCCCCTTCGGTGAGGACCTCTGGAAGGTTGCGAAGCCACTGCTCCCAGCCCCCCGGATTTCCTGAAGCCATGGTCTCCTTGCAACGGGCAAGGTTTTCCATTCCTACGGCCTCAATGTCATTGGGATGACCAAGGAGGACGGTTTCCCCGTCCTGCACCACCCGCACGGGAAAGGAGATGCCATCCTCCCGCTCTCCGCGCCACTGGGTGAGCATCTGGCCCAACACCTCGGAACGCATCATCCTTCGGGCTGCAATGCCCTCGATCGCCTCCAGTTTCTCGAAATCCACCGGAGCGTAGCAGGAACCCGCCCAACCCTCCTCGGTGAACCACCCTTCCCGAACCTCAGCGGTTTCAGGGGAGTTCTTTCCTGCACAGGAAAGCAGGAATGACAGGCCTGCGCAGGAAAGCAGGAAAGCAAGGGAAACCAAGGCTATTCGTGTGGTCATGAAGACCTCCGTTGGCGGAACCCTAACCCCTAAGGAGGGGAAACCCTAAGGAAGGGAGACCCTAAAGAGGAGCGTCCCAAACGAGATGAGGCCCCCCGAAACACCGGGAGGCCCCAAGCAATTCGCAGGGCGAACCCTTAAATGTGGGACAGCAGCAGGAACGCTACTGCGAATCCATACAGCGCCAGGGCCTCGGTAAAGGCCAGGGCAATGATCATGTTGGTTTGAATCTTGCCGGCGGCCTGGGGGTTGCGAGCAATCCCCTCCATGGCAGAACCACCTTGGCGACCCTGGCCAATGCCAGCGCCCATGGCGGAGAGACCGATTGCAAGACCGGCACCAACGCCCACCCAGCCGCCACCGCCACCAGAGGCAGCGGGTTCGGCGAGGGCCACGGGGCTGACAAGAAGAGCAGCGGCAAGAACAGTAAGAGTCGAAATCAGCTTGGACATGAGGAGCCTCTTGGAGTGGAGATCATCAGTGATCGTCGTGGTGGGCAACTGCCAACGCGACGTAGACGACAGAAAGCAGGCTGAACACAAAAGCCTGGACAAAGGAAACAAAGATCCCCAGGAACAAGAAAACCGCGGGGACGACATAAGGCACCAGGTCCGAGAAGATCCCGAGGACCAGGTGGTCTCCGGTGAGATTCCCGAGCAGGCGCAGGGACAGGGACAGGGGGCGCACCAGAAGGCCGATCAACTCCAGCGGGAGAATCAGCCAGGCCACTGCGAGGAGTGGCCCCATGAGGTGCTTGAAGTAGTCGAGGCCGTTCGCCATGACGCCGGCCACGTTGAACACAATGAACACCACAAGAGACATGGCCAGGTTGGTGGACATGTCCGTGGTGGGGGGAAGGAACCCGGGAATCACCCCCATCAGGTTGCTGATGAGGATGTACAGAAACAGGGTGCCCATCAAGGGGAAGTACCGGGCAGCCTTTTCGCGGCTGCCCATGACGGACTCGAAGAGGCCGAGCAGGGCCCCGACCAACAGCTCCATCAGGTTCCGCGCCCCAAAGCCCGTGTCGGGCACGTACTGCAGGGTGCCCCCCTGGGAGCGTGCCGCCACGAGACTCCGGCGTGCAACCAACGAGATCACCGTGATCACAAAGAAGACCAGCCAGGCCGCCGGGAGGGTGTGGGCCCCGCTCTTGCCGGCCGCTCCTGAAAGGGAAAACACCGGGCTGCTGCCATCGGCAACACCGGGAATCAGGAAAAACCAGGACCAATGGTGCATTCTATTGCCCTGGGACCGGAGCGAAGGCGCCCAGGGCGCCGCGAACTGTGGTGGTTACGAGCACCACCCCGAACCCAATCAACACGGCCGCCGGCTCCAGGTAGAGAACCATGGCCAACAGGGAGCCCGTGACCACAAAGAACTTCATGGTGAAGGCCATCACGACGGAGAGCCCGCTCGATGCCTGGGCCACCAGGCGGGCCACCAGCCGGCCCAGGAAGAAGAAGTTCGCGACTCCCAGCAGCCCCGCCAGGGCCAGGCTGACCGCAAAGAAGAGACCTTTGATTCCGGCAGCGACACCCGTCGCCACAGCCAAGAGCAGCAGGCTCTGTCGCAGCAACTGACTCGGGAGAATCATCGGGGTCGCCTATGAGGCCAAATGGCCCAACGTGCCTGGAAGGGTCGGCCTCATAGCATGAGCCCCAAACCCCGTCAAACCGCTGAAATGGCGGGTTCCGCCCCTTTTCCGAGATTCCATCCGATGGGATGGAAACTATCCAGGGTGGACCTACCAGATGCTGACGGAGGCCGCATCCCGGCGACCGATCAACGCCTCACGACGTTGCCGCCACCCGGCATCGGATTCGCTGGCAGCCTCCAACTCGGCCAGGGCTGCATCGCGGTCTCCAAGGCGTTCCAGGCAGATAGACATGCCAATGCGGGCCAGAGAAACCTCTTCCGGCGTCGCTGTATCCAGCGCCACCCTCTGGTAGTCAGCGTAGGCACCCGCCGGGTCGCCCTGGGCAATTCGCTCCCGGGCCATGCTCAACAGCGCGGTGGAGGCCTGTTCGGGATGAACATCTGCAACCCGGGTCCACAAGCGTTGGGCCCACCGGTCGTGCCCAGCCCCACTCGCGATATCCGCGGCCTGAAGCAACCACTTCCCTGCTTCCCCATGGGCGGGTTGGTTCTTGGCGGCCACTTCCAGCAAGCGTGCAGCCTGCACCGGCTGCTCCAACTGTCCTGCCACCAGGGAGGCCAATTCCACCCGTGCATCTGAGGCAAGCGGGTGCTCGTTGAAGCGACGCACAAACTTCCGATACCGTCGGGCAGCAAGATCTGCATCCGCCTCTTCAAGCCACGCTGCCCGGGCAGATTGCAGGATCTGCTCGGGTTTCTGCAGGGATCCAAACAGGATCAAACCCGCAAGAAGAAGCAGCGGAAGCCCCGCTGCAGGGGCCATCCGCCACCCTAGTACCCGCACCAGAGGCAGGACGCGCAGGGTGCGCGAGGCAGCTTGTCGATTGTGCACGGCGCCAGACTATTCCGTTTTACCGCCTTCCGGCAAGAACGGTCTTCCATCGCGCACGAGCTTTGCGTATGAATCCACCAGGGATCGGGCGTCTTCTTCGTCCTTGCTGGCTGCCACAAACTCCGTGCTGACCATGCAACTGGCATGGGGGGGACTGGACAGGGTCTGGGCTGCCATCAACGCACCCTCCAGGTCGACCTCCCCTTCCCCGAGGTCCATCCACTCGTATTTCTGGGTGCCCCACACGAAGAACCGCTCCCCGACGGGCTGAAAGGGCTCCGGTTCAAAGGGGCTGCTCCCGGACACATGGCGCACGTCCTTGAGGTGGTACGACAGGATCCGCCCCCCCCATGCACCCACCATGCGCGCGAAGTCCATGGCCCCCAGCCGATCCCCCTCTGTGGCCACGAACCGGTTGGCTGGATCCTCGATAAACCCGGCAAATTCCCAACCAATGTCCCGAAACCCCCGGCACAGGTGGTGGATGTCGTGGAGGTCACCCAGGTACTGCCCGTGGTGAATCTCCAGCCCCAGGAGCACCCGGGCTCCAGTTGTCGCTGCTCGCTCACGGGTGTGGGCCTCCCAGGCCAGGAACGTCTTGAGACTTTCGTCTCGCAACTGCACGCGAATGTCCTGCCAGCGGCCGCTCATTCGCCGGGCACGGGCCATGAGATCTCCCCCGAGGACCCGGAGAACCAGTGTGCGATCCGGTGCGGCTTCCGCCAGGGCATAGGCGCCATCGATCACCTCGAAACCCACGTCAAGATCCTGTGGGTGACAGGCGCCGATGTAGGCGCTTGCTGCGCCCACGGGCACGCTGTGTTCGCGGGAAAGGGAAACGGCGCGCGCAACCGATGCCGGATCCAGCAGATCAAAGTCCGAATTGTGGTGCGCGAGAGACCAGACCCCGTCGGGATCGGTCCCTGGATCCCGACGGGAACGGAGGTCCACCACCACGGAAAAGGGCTGGTTCCTGTCCAGGTCCGAGGCGATGCGAAACACCTCGTCCAAGCTGCGCTCCGCAATGACCATGGAGTTCACAGCCAGGGCCACCGGGTGGGTGATCCGTTCCGCGACCGCACGCTTGTCGACCTTTCCAGCACCCGTGCGCGGCAGCTCATCCCAGAACTCCACCTGTCGGGGCACCATGGGAGCCGGCAGTCGCTCTCGACAAAGGGCAAGCACCTCCTGTCGATTGAGGCGAGAGCCCACTTCCCGCACCACAACTGCCCTTGGAATCTCCCCATGCACCCGGTCGCTCGCTGGAACCACCACCACCTGCTCCACCCCGGGGAAGTCCGCGAGACATCGCTCGATCTCCAACAGGTAGACCTTGACCCCTCCCACCTTGATCATCTCTTCCATTCGGCCCATGAACCGCAGGGATCCATCCGCCTCCTGCCGCACAAGATCCCCGGTGTGGTACCAGCCACCCACGAATCTCTCCGCGGTTTCCCCGGGGCGGTTTCGATAGCCGACCACCACCGCTGGTCCTTGAATGCGCAGCTCCCCCACCCCGCTGACCGGGTCCGGATCCACCACGTCCGCGGTGTAGTGGGCCACCGGCTTGCCAAGGCATTCCAGGGGCCGATCCGCCTCCCACGGCGGGACATGCAACACGACGCCGGTGCTCTCGGTGCAGCCCCAGATGGGGAGAAAGTCACACCTAAGCGCCTCTTCCGCCCGGTGGACAAGGTCCGGGGCCACCACCGCCCCCCCGCATTCAGCAAACCGCAGATCCGAGGTGTGCTTTGCACCATCCAGGTGGGCCAGCAACAGCTCGTAGGCACTGGGAATGGCAAACAGCCAGGTCACCCGGTGCTCGACCAGGCCCCGAAGCACCGAACGCGGCCGAAGGCTGTCCACCATGACGGCTGTGGCCCCGAGGGCAAAGGGCCGAGCAAAGTGCTCATGGGGGTGGGCGAAAGGGGCAAACAAGCAGCAGAACCGCTCGTCTGAAGTGAAGGGAAAGGTCTCGAGTGTGGCCCGGGTGTTCCACTGCACCTGGGCGTGGGTGGTGGGGGCCCCCTTGGAGCGACCGGTGCTTCCGCTGGTGCAATTCAGGTAGCAGACAGCCTCTGGATCCCGAGACGGGCCGCCTGCACCTGGGTGCGAAAACAACCCCTCCAGCGACGAATCGAGCACCCGGGCAGGATCCCCCTCCCTTGCAGCGCGGGATGCGGCCTCCTCAAACCCCGGCGCCCCCCAGATGATCTGCGCCGAGGCTGCCAACTCCGGGTCGATGCGGTCCACCCCCTTGCTGTCGAGGGGCACAAAGATGCCCCCCGCACGGGCGGTGGCAAGAAAAAGCACCGGCAACTCCCCCGTGCGCCGGGGAAAGGCCACCAGGTCTCCACCGGGTTGCAGGCCCCGCTCCCGCAGTGCGCCCGCCAACGAGTCCACTCGAGCCTCCAGCTGCGCCCAGGTCAAGCTCTGAGAGGCGTCTACAAGGGCGATGCGGTCCGGGATGGTCTGGGCGTGTTGGTGCACGACCCCATCCAGTGTGGTTTCGTGCAGATTGGCCAGCCCATCCCGGCTCATGAAACGTGTCGCCTCCAGCGCTCATCCCGAGCGTAGTCGATGAACAGCGGATGGTCATCGACGCCCGCCCGCAGCCGACAGTGTGCCAGCCACAGGCCGTATGCGGCAGGGTGGCTCCGGAGAAAGGGCTCCACGGCCTCCCGCAGGCAAGCCTCCCGAAGTCCCTGGGCGTCCTCTCCGTACACCGGCGGCGCGAAGGTGCACACGTTGGTGCCATCGTCCTCCACGTGGCACAGGCCAGGCACAATGGATGCGCCCGTGGAGGCCGCCAGCTTGTAGGGGCCGGGGTTCAACAGCGCCTGCCGCCCCAGGAACTCCACCACCTCAAAGCGCCGGCCAATGCGGCCCTCCAGGGCAATTCCCACCACCTCGTTGTCGGCCAGACACCGGTACAGGTGCCGCACGGGGGTCTCCAGGGACACAAACCGGGCGGGAAGGGAGTCTTCTGCTTGCTCCCGTGCCTGCCGGGCTGCCCGGGCCAAAGCGTTGGTGCGCAGCAAGTCCGGCGCACTCTTGGCCAACTCCTCCGGCGGGACACCGCGGGCTGCGTACTGGGTGTAGGGAACCCGAAAGGACACCCCAGCGATCATCAACATGAAGTTCCCGGCATGGGGAAAGAGCACAATGGCCCCCTTTCCACGCGCCCGGGCTGCCTCCAGGTGCTCCCACCCTTCAAAGCGCATGTGCAGGGCCCAGCTCTCGGGATCAAGCTTGCCGAGCAGGAGCTCTTCCAGGTGGTTCTGCACGCCGATCTCGTAGGCCCGGGAAACCAGAGCTTCCGAACCCGTTCCAAAGCAGAGCTGGAACTCGGTGGCCATGGCAGCGCGTTGGTCGCGGGCGAGGGCGTGGCGAATCCGCCAGGTAGACGAGAGGGCGGAGATCCAGGCGGGTCGCTGCGGGTTGAGGGCGTTCCTTAAGGGAACCCAGAATGCCCAGCGGGCAAGGTCCCCTGGCGTGGGGATCACTCTTCGCCCTCCTCCAGGGCTTCGCCCTCTTCGAGAGCCTCATCGTCCTCGACCACCCGGGCCACGGACACGACGCGCTCATCCTTTCCGACCCGCATCATGGTGACCCCCATGGCAGCTCGGCCGGTCTCCCGAACCTCGCTCACCCGGGTCTTGATGACCCGGCCCGTGTTGGTGATCAGCATGACCTTGTCGTCCTCGTGGACCTGCACTGAACCCACCGCCAGGCCGTTCTTTTCGGTGACCTTGATGTTGATGACACCCTTGCCGCCGCGGCCCTGCAGTCGGTACTGCATCACCGGCGTGCGCTTGCCATAGCCATTCTCCGTCAGGGTCAGCAGCAGCATGTCGGGATCCTCCTCGAGGAGCTCCACACTCACGATGCGATCCGCGATGTTGCCGTCGGAATCCCGCATGTCGATGCCGCGCATTCCCCGGGAGATGCGTCCCATGTGGCGCACATCGGAACCCCGGAAGCGAATGGCCTTGCCGGCGGCCGTGGCGATGAGCACCTCTTGATCCGGCCGGGTCAGGCACACATCGAAGAGCTCGTCTCCCTCTGCGCAATCGTACGAACGAAGGCCGTTGGAGCGCAGGTTCTTGTACTCGGAGAGCCGGGTGCGCTTCACCAGGCCGTTGCGGGAGCAGAAGAACAGATCCTGGGTCTCGTCAAAGTCCCAGATGCTGACCACCGCCGCGATCTCGTCTTCCTGCTCCAGCTTGACCAGGTTGACCAGTGGGCGACCGCGGGCATCCCGGTTGACCTCGGGGATTTCATACACCGGCACCCCGTAGACCCACCCATGCGTCGTGAAGATCAACATGGTGGAGTGGGTGTTGGCGATGAAGATGTCGCGGACCGAGTCCTCGTCCCGGGTGCGCATGCCGCGCTTTCCATGCCCGCCCCGGCGCTGCTCCTGGTAGTGGGTCATGGAAGAACGCTTGATGTAGCCATTGACCGAGAGGGTCACGACCTGCTCTTCCTCGGCGATGAGGTCCCGGATGTCCAGCTCGGAGCGGGAGTCCACGATCTCCGTGCGGCGGGGGCTGTCGTGGGCGTCGACCACCTCCTGCAGCTCGTCCTTCACCACTTTCATGAGCAGGGTCTCGCTGGCGAGAATGGCCTCGATCTTTTCGATGAAGGCCATGATCTCCGCGTACTCGTCCTCGATCTTCTGTCGCTCCAGGCCCACCAGGCGGGAGAGGCGCATCTCGAGGATGGCCTTTGCCTGGAGTTCGGACAGGGCAAACCGTGTCATCAGTCCTTCACGGGCGAGATCGGCCGTGGCGGATGCGCGGATCAACTCGATGATTTCATCGATGTTGTCCAGGGCGATGCGGTAGCCCTCCAGGATGTGGGACCGCTCCCTTGCCTTTCGGAGTTCGAACCGGCACCGGCGGGTGATGACCTCTCGGCGGTGGGAAATGTAGTAGAGGAGCATTTCCTTCAGGGACAGCACCCGGGGCTGGCCATTGACAATGGACAGCAGGATGGTGCCGAAGGTGGACTGCATTTCCGTGTGCTTGAAGAGCTTGTTGAGCACGATCTCCCGGAAGGCATCGCGCTTGAGCTCGATGACCACTCTCATGCCCTGGCGATCCGACTCGTCCCGCAGCCCGGAGATGCCATCGATTTTCTTGTCTCGCACCAGGCCGGCAATGCCCTCCAGGAGGCGGGACTTGTTCACCTGGAAGGGGAGCTCATCGATGATGATGGCTTCCTTTTCAGCGGTCACATCTTCGTAGTGGGTCTTGGCCCGCATGATGATGCGGCCCCGTCCCGTGGTGTAGGCATCGCGAATGCCCTGGCGACCGTAGATGAAGGCCCCCGTGGGAAAGTCCGGGCCCGGCACGAAACGCTCGATGAGATCGTCCGCCTCCAGGGTGGGGTCCTCGATGAGGCCAATGGCTGCCCGCACGACCTCTCCCAGGTTGTGGGGGGGAATCTTGGTGGCCATTCCCACGGCGATTCCGTCGGACCCGTTGCACAAAAGGTTGGGCGTGCGGGAGGGCAACACCTCCGGCTCCAGGACCGTGCCGTCAAAGTTGGGGGTGAACCCCACGGTCTCCTTGTCGATGTCCGAGAGGAGCTCCTCGGCGATCTTGGTCATCCGGCACTCGGTGTACCGATAGGCGGCGGCCGAGTCCCCATCGACGCTACCGAAGTTCCCCTGGCCATCGACAAGCATCGAGCGCATATTCCATGGCTGGGCCATGCGCACGAGGGCGTCGTAGACCGCGGAGTCCCCGTGGGGGTGGTACTTCTTGAGCACCTCGCCCACCACACCGGCGCACTTGGAGTACTTCCGGTTGGAGAGCAGGCCCTCCCGAAACATGGCGTACAGAATGCGGCGGTGGACCGGCTTCAGGCCGTCCCTTACGTCGGGAAGGGCACGCCCGATAATGACCGACATGGAATAGTCCATGTAGGACGTGCGCATCTCGTCCTCGATGTTGATCGGGATGAGATGGCGTGCGATTTCCGAGGTGGGTTCGTCGCTGGACATGCCGGGTCCGGGCTGGGGTTTTGAACGCAGAAACCTAACCCGTTCGGGCCCCGTCCACCCCTGGAATTCGCCCCTTCTCGCTACCCGGCTACATTCCCCCCATGCTCCTGATACTGCTGGCCTTTTCCGCCCTTGCCGAACCCTCCCTACCTCCGGTGGAAATCGACGCTGCAGCGTCCCTGGAGGCCGAGATCAAACGGCTTGCCTCCCTGGCTCCCGCCACCCCCGAAAAGCAAGGGGGCAAGCTCCGGATCCGCGCTGTGGGGGATGTCATGCTTGGGACCACTTTCCCCGCTGGCTACCTGCCTCCGGACGATGGTGCCCACCTCCTGGATGCAGTGGTCTCGCTCCTGGAAGACGCGGACCTGACCTTCGCCAACCTGGAAGGGCCTCTGTGCGACTCCGGGGTCTCCACCAAGTGCGGCGCCTCCGGGAATTGCTATGCCTTCCGCTCCCCCACCCACTACGGCCGGTACTTGAAGGATGCCGGGGTGGACCTGGTTTCCACAGCAAACAACCACGCCCGGGACTTCGGGCAGGCCTGCCGGGATGAAACCCACGCCACCCTGGATGCCCTGGGGATTGCCTGGTCCGGCCCGGTCGGCACCACCACCACCCTGGAGCACAACGGCGTGCGAGTGGGAATGGTGGCCTTCCACACAGACCCCGGCTCCAATCACCTGAACCACACCGAGAACGCCGCAAAGTTGGTGGCCGCCCTGGCTGCAGTCCATCCGGTGGTGATCGTGTCCTTTCATGGCGGCGCCGAGGGAAGCCGCGCCATCCACGTTCCCCACGGAACCGAGACCTTCTACAGCGAAGATCGAGGAAACCTGCGGGAGTTCACCCACGCCATGATCGATGCCGGGGCGGACCTCATCCTGGGGCACGGCCCACACGTCCCCCGGGCCATGGAGATCTACAAGGGGCGGCTGATTGCCTATTCCCTTGGCAACTTCGCCACCTATGGCCGCTTCAACCTCAAGGGCCACCTGGGGAGCGGGATGGTGCTGGAAGTCGAACTCACGGGGGATGGCGGCTTTGCAGGGGGGAAAATCCTGTCGACCCGACAAGAGGGCCGCGGCGTCCCCCAACCGGACGAGGAGTTGAGGGCAGCCAACCTCGTGCGTCTCCTGTCCCAGCAGGACTTTCCCCAGACCCATGTCCAGGTGGGCCAGGACGGCTCCCTCGCCGCGCAGTAGCGTGCGCCCTGGCGCGGGAGATTCCGCCCAGGACACCGGGGCTCTAGAACTGGAAGAACCCCTCCATCAATCCAAAGGGAGCGTAGAGCGTCGTCTCCAGTTGGGTGCCCTTGTGGTAGGGCCGGGCTGTCACAAGCCGCCCGGAGAGGCGCACCCCGAACCGTCCGACCAGGATTCCCAGGTCCGCCCCGGTAATCAGCGCCACATCCGCCTCCAACTCCTCCAGAATCTGCTCGGGGTTCAAGGAGTCCCCCACGTAGGCGCTCCAAAGCACGCCCGGGCCCAGGCGAAAGTTCACGTCCCACCGAAACCCTTCGGGCTGTCGGTGGGGAATGCGCAGGCCGGGCGTCAGATAGAGCGCGTGGCGCGCCAGGAACGGGCCCTTCGTCGTGGCGCCATCCAGATCGTTGGCGGTGGTGATGTCCACCGGGTTGTACAGGGCCCCCAGGTCTACGTAGATCACCCGGGAGAGGCGGGACTCCAGTCCCCCCGTCACCCCGATGCCCGCGGGGCCCTGGGTCATGAACGCCCCTGCATGGGCCCGAACCCGGGGCTCCATCACGTTGCCCGCCGCATGGGCGGTGGGGGCGAATGTCCAAACGATGAGGGCAAACAGGATGGTTTTCACTTTGACTCCGTCTCTGGCACAAGGTGCCCGGTGACTTTCCACAAGGCTGCGAGGTCATGAACCTCGCCTTCGATTCTAGGAACCTCTACCAGGAGTCCGCTCTCCAGGGACATCATTGACCGCACTTTTGCGATCAAGTCCCGTTCTACGGCTGCAGACTCCCGAAGGCGGCGGTGGGCGGCCCCCAATCTTGCGAGGACCCGAGCGCTCGTTCCTGGCGGATGATCCGCCTGCCGGGCGGAGGCCGCCTCCCCCAGGAGCCCGTTTGGATCCAGCGACGCCTCTCCACAAGGCAGCACCTGGTTGATGACCGTGGCCTCATAGGGAAGCTCACGGCGCCGGAACTCATTGGCAAAAAAACCCGCCACCTCCACACTGGCTTCTGTGGGGGCACACACCACGAGAAACGCTGTGTCCTCGGACTCCAACATGGCCAGCACCGCGTGGTGCCGCTCTCGGAACCCGTCGTAGAGGTCCTTGAAGTGCAGCAGAAACTCGGACAGGTCCTGGAGAAACTCCTTCCCAAACACATAGGAGAGCAGGCGAAAGACCACAGCCGAGGTGCCCGCCATGAGCTTTCCAAAGACTTTTTTCTCATCGTAGGGAGAGAGAAACCACTTGAGAATCTTGGGGTCCAGGAACCTCAAGAAACGGTCCGATGCATCCAGGAAGTCCAGGGCGTTCTTGGCCGGGGGAGTGTCGAGGACCACAAGGTCGTAGTCCCCCGAGGAAACCACGTCGTACAGCGCCTCTCCCGCCATGTACTCCTGGGACCCTGAAAAGGCGTCTTGGACCGTTCCATACACGCGGTTCTCCCGAATGGCCCGGCGCGTCTCGTCGTCCATGCTCAAGCGATCCACCAGGCTCTCAAACGTGCTGGCGGTGTCCAACATCATGGCGGACAGCTGTCCCTTCAGGCCGTCGACCTTGACCTTCACCGGCACGTTTCCAAATTCCTCCATCCCCAGGGAGTTGGCCAGGCGCCGGGCCGGGTCGATGGTGAGCACAAGCACCTGGCGGCCCTGGACCGCTGCCCAGAGCCCCATGGCCGCCGCCATCGAGGTCTTTCCCACCCCTCCACTGCCCACACACACCACCAGGGATCGGTGGGTCAGCACTTCTTTCAGGGAGTGGTTCACGAGGCCGCTCCCCTCTTTGAACTGCGGGCCAGGGCAGCAGCCAGCTGTTGCACGACAGGATCCGGCCCTCCTTCCTGCGACAGGCGCGGGGTGGTGACGACCGTGACCTCCAACTCCTCCAGGCGCACCAGGGCATCCTGTGTGGCCTGCTCCAGGGCATCCTCCCAGCGGCCCGCCCACAGGAGCTCTCCGGCGTCCCCTTCGGTGAACTCCCCGGAGAGGTCGGCGAGAAATCCGCGCTCTTCATCCGTCAGGCTGGGGGTGGCCGACCGATTGAGGATCACCACGGAGGCATCCAGCTGGGGCACGCTCTCTCGAATCCGGCGGTGGGTCTGGAGCGTCTCGTTGACCACCATCTCCTCGGGAAGGCCCACCAGGACGAGGTGTGCTCCCCGGTTTCCAAGCATGCTGGCTGCCTTGACGCCCTCCTCGTAGATGGGGCCGGACTCAAAGAGGTTGAGCATGGTGGAGGGAACCTCCAGCAAGCCCGCCGCATGACCGGAGGCCGGCATGTCCACCACCAGCAGGTCAAAGTCCTCCAGCAACCAGTTCAGCTTGGACAGCACCGAGGTCTCCCGGTTCCCGGGGGCCACCCGCAGAAAGGTCTGCACAATCTCGTTGCCAAGCACCAGGCTGACCACGCGCCCCGCGGGCACCACCTTTCGCACCCAGTCGTCCATGGTCTTGAGCCAGTCCAGGTTGCAGATCCAGAGGTTCGGCGCGACTTCCGTCGGTGCGTGGACTGCCGCCTGGCTGAAAATCGCGTTCATGGCCGGGTTCGGGCAGTCGATCTCCACGACCAGCGTCCGGCGGCCCTGGGCTGCTGCCAGCCGTCCCAGAGCAGCGGTCACCGAGCTCTTTCCCACGCCCCCCTTGCCCGTGACAAAGAGAATCCGCCCGTAGATCAGATCAACAACATCCACTGCAGCAGGACCTACCACCGGACCAGGTTTGCGCCCCAGGTCAATCCCGCCCCAAAGGCAGCCAGCACCACCAGATCCCCCTCGGTCAGGCGTCCATCCGCCTCCGCCGCACAGAGAGCCATTGGAATGGAGGCCGCGGTGGTGTTCCCGTAGCGCTCGATGTTGTGGACGACCTTCTCCTCTGGCAGTTCCAGTCGGCGCCCGACCATCTCGTTAATGCGTCGGTTCGCCTGGTGGGGGACCAACAGATCCAGGTCATCCAGGGTGTAGCCACTGTCGGCGAGCACCTTGCAGATGGTCTGGGGAAGGTGCTCCACCGCATGCTTGAAGACCGCCTTTCCCTGCATGGCCGGGTAGTGCATGCCTTCTTCCATCATGGCGGCGGTCAGGCGGGGGTTCCGACAAGAGGCCGGGGCCAGCAGGTGGAGAATACTGGCCTGGCGGCCATCGGCGTGGAGATCCGAGCCGAGAATCCGGGATTCGCCCTCCGTGGCGCTCACCACCGCCGCCCCAGCGCCATCTCCAAAGAGCACCGTCACATCCCGGCCCCGATCCGTGGGATCAAGGCCCGTGGAATGCACCTCGGAGCCCACCACCAGCACGTGCTGCATCATGCCCGCTTGCAGGAAGGCATCCGCAATGGAGAGGCCGTACACGAATCCGGTGCACTGGTTGCGTATGTCCAGCGTCGCCACCCCGGGGATGCCGAGCTCCGCCTGCAAGAGGCAGGAGGAGCCTGGAAAGTTCCAGTCGGGGGAGAGCGTTGCAAAGAGCACGAGGTCCAGGTCCTCTGCTTCCAGTCCCGCCTTTTCCAGGGCCGTCCGAGCAGCAGGCAGCGCCAATTCCGTGGGACCCACATCTCCCTCGACCCAGCGTCGCTCGCGAATCCCACTGCGTTGGAAGATCCACTCATCGCTGGTGCTGAGCGTCTTGGACAGATCGTCATTGGTGACAATGCGATCGGGAACGTGCATTCCCAATCCTGCGATTCGAGCACCGGGCATGGGGACCTCCGGAGGAGCCTAGGGCCTAGATATCCAGATTGCGCACGTTCAACGCATTCTTCTGGATGAAATCGCGGCGCGGATCCACCTGGTCTCCCATCAGAATCGTGAAAATGCGGTCCGCATCGATGGCGTCATTGATCTGGACTTGAAGCAGGGAGCGGGTGTCCGGGTCCATGGTGGTCTCCCAGAGTTGGTCCGGGTTCATCTCACCCAGGCCCTTGTAGCGCTGGATTTCATGGCCCTTGCGGGCGTTCTCCAGGACCGCGTGCAGTACGTCCGGCCAGGCATGCAGCGTGTTGTCCGAAAGGGTGGCCGGCAACGGAAGCCGGTCCCGCAAGGTGCTTGCCAGGGCGCGGATATGCTTGAGTTCGGGGTGGTTGTTGACCTCCTCTCCCAGGTGGAAGGACAGGGTGTGCCCCTCGCGCAGGGTGGTCACCGCCAGGGCGAATCCTCCCTCCTCCTCGTCTTCCTCCACCTTGATTTCCTGGATCGTGAGATTCGGATCGGTGATGGCGAGCCTCTCCCTCAAGGGCGCAATCCACCCCTCCAGAGCCACCTTGTCCGTGCCGGCCGCAGTGGCACCCAGGGTGAGCCATGCATCCAGCACGGAAGGATCAAACCGGCGGTCCAGGCGCTCAATCCAGCGGGCGTAGTCCCCCACGGTGGACACCAGGGCCTGCAGGGCCTCCCCTTCTGCACCGCCCCCCTCCCAGGAGAGACTCTGGGACCTGGCCCCATGCTCAATCAGGTAGGTCTCCAGGGCGGGATCGTCCTTGAGGTATCGCGAGGTCTTGCCCTTCTTGATCTTGTAGAGGGGCGGCTGGGCAATGTAGAGATGGCCCCCTTGCACCAGTTCTTCCATCTGGCGGTAGAAAAACGTCAACAGCAAGGTGCGGATGTGGGAACCATCCACATCGGCATCGGTCATGATGATGATGCGGCCGTACCGCAGCTTTTCCAGGTTGTACTCGGGGCCAATGGAGGTGCCCAGGGCCGAGATGATGGTCTTCACCTCGTTGTTGGCCAGCATCTTGT
>CAZSZE010000023.1:0-9532 GCA_964610645.1 uncultured Enterobacterales bacterium
TGGGTGAAAACGAGAGCACCATGTCGGACTTTCGAATGGGATCCGCGCCCATCCACGCCCGGGAAAATCCAGCAGGATGAGTCACCCGAACCACCAGGTCGTCCTTGGGCGTACCACTCGACGTGGAGGGCTTGAGACGCCAACTCACCGGCACTTCTCGTCCAATCGCTGCAGCAAAGGCGACGCGGTGTTCGACCAGGTCTGCCTCCTTGGCACGGTTCTCCTTTTCCAGCGGATCCCCTTCCAGGTCAAAGACCGCCTCCCGGCCCTCGTGAGTGGTCCATTTCTGGTTCCCATGCACCACCCCCCAGCGTTCCTCCCCGTAGAGCGGTCGGCCCACGGCAAGACCGCGATCCGTCAAGGCTTGCGCAGCCTGGGAATCTCCGTCGGCCACCCCCAAAAGACTTGTCCCCTTCAGGCCGTCCCACGGAAGCCCCGCCAGGTCCAACACCGTGGGGGCCAGGTCCAACAGGGACACCGGGGCATGGCTCATACCCGCTGGAACCCCGGGTGCTCGCACCACCAGGGGTACCCGGAGCAGCTCGTCGTAGAGGGTGTGGCCGTGTTCAAAACCGTCGTGATCCCAGAACTCCTCACCATGGTCTGAGAAGATCACCACTGGCACCGCATCGCCCAGGTCCGCAAAGAGGTCGCTCAACTGGTCGTCCAGGTAGCGCAGGTTCTGGTCGTACCGGGCCACAAGCCATTCCCGGACTTCCTCCGGGTGCTTGCGCTCCTCCTTGAGAATCGCGTGGCGAAGGGCCCCGCTCGTCAAACCACTTGGCGTTTCCCCAGCCCAGATCTTCCGGTAGCGCAAGGGCTCCTCGTAAGGGAGGTGCATGTCCATGAGGTGCAGCATTGCCATGGCGTCCTGGCGTGCATGTCGCTTGAAGAAGCGCTTCACCTTGCGAACCTGCACCGAGGCCACAGGCCAATTGACCACCCCGTGGTGGGACCAGCCTTCCCCCATGTCGAAATTCGAGGACAGGTAGATGTTGCCTACAAATGCACCGGTGGCCCACCCGGCCTTTGCCAAGCGGTTCTGGAGGGGCTCCACCTGTGTCCACGCCTCGGGCGGGTGCCCGGTCAAGGCAGTGCGCGCAGAAGGCAGAGTCCAGGGGGCCACCGACCGGGCGTTGTCAAAAACATGCGCCCCCTCGGCCCAGGCATCCAGCCGGGGGGTGGTGTTCCGCTCATACCCGTGAAAGCCCAGGTGATCCGGGCGAAGGGTATCGATGAACACCAGGAGCAGGCGCTTGGGTTCCTTCACCGGCACCTGGAGAATCGGTTCGGCGAGAAAGACATAGTCCAGGGCATTCGACTCGCCGCCCTCGGTCCGGGCCGTCAACGAGACTCCCTCCCCCGCTGCATCCGAAAGGTCCACCTGCACCCGGGACCATTTCCCCACCTCCAGCTTCTCTCGACCCACCTCCTCGCCGTTTGCCTCCACCACCAGTACGGCACCATCCGAGGCCTCACCCGCAGCGGAGAATTCAGGGGGCAAGACCACCCCCTGCAGGTCCAATTGCGCCCCCTCCGGCACATTCACTTTCCACGTCACCGTGGATGGCGCCGGCAGCAGGACACCGGTCCGGGTCTGCTCCCTCAACTGGAGCGAACGAAAAGCAAACGCCTCCGGTTCCAGTCCCGACATCTCCAGGTTCAGGGATCTCTCCCGCTCCACCGCCCGGGAGTACGTCAGCTGGTACTCCCCTTTCTCCGGTGGGCCCGACCCGTTTTGTCGCCGAATGAGCAAGGTGCGCTCATTGAAGTCCCAGGTGCCCACCTTGTCGCTGCGGGTGGAGTCCCGGAAGGAGAGCGCTCGACCGCCCTGTTTCAGCTTCATCCCAGGGGGAGCCTTGGAGAAGAAGAGGTTTCGCGGACGAATGGGAATGGGCGCTTCCCAAGTAGTGACCTCCCCCAACGTCCGCACGGGCTTGAAGGGCCCCACCACCGAAGCCTCATCCGGAACAAGGTCTCTGCTGGACGGGGCGAGGCTCAGATGCTCCACCCACTCCGGGTGGCGGGCCAGAAGCACTGCATCAAACGCGGGTGACGGGTCCCCCGTCGGTCCACACCCCAGCACCCCCAGAAGGAGGAGAATCATGGAGATTGGGTACCTACCGGCGCCGACGAACCAGGCCCAGCATTGCCAGCATCAGCGTGGCAAGCCCACCTCCGAGCGGCAACGAGCGGGAGGTGGCACAACCAAAGCCGGCCGGCTGTTCCTCAACGGACACAGTCAATTCGGCGACTGCATTTCCCGCATGGCCCCCAACCGTAAGCTGCACGGTGTAGTCACCGGGGTGGGGGAACTCGAACTTCGGAGACCAGGCCCCCACATCGTGGATCTCCTCGGTGCCGTCCCAGACCTTCCACTCAATCTCGTCGATGCACCCGTAGGTGGACACGTCGGTGTCATTGATCATCTGGTAGACCAGGGTGTCCGTACCCTCCACTGACTCCGCGGTGAACTCGGGTAGGGGCACCTCGCACACCAACACGTAGGCCAGCTCGCGGTAGTCAAAGGACCACTCGCCACAGGTCTCCGAGAGACCCACCAACTCAGCGGTCACGGTGAACTGACCCTGGTCCTCGTAGGTGTGGCAAGGCTCCAACTTGTCGGAGCTTTCCCCATCTCCAAAGTTCCAGTTCGCACTCGAGATGACATCCTCGGTGACGAGGTCAAAGCAGAGTTCCAGGGGTGCCTTGCCAAAACGCTCATCCTCGGTGGTGAACGTGGCAAAGGGCCCGTAGAGGGCGGTGATGCTCTGAATGTCGTCCGAACCAATGGCAGCCCGGGAGGTGTCGCAGGGACCACCGGTCCAGAACATGGTGGCGGACAGAAAGGCATCGTTGGAGCAGATGTCATCCTGTTCGCAGGAGTGTCCGAGGCCCCACAGGTGTCCGACTTCGTGGGTTGCAGTGGACTCCAGCGCCATTTCTCCACCGACACAGCCGGCATCGATGTCATCGGTGGTGCCCCAGTCGATGTTGTCGTTGAACACGATGTCCGCATCCACCAGGTGGTAGATGAACTCGCCGCCCACCTCCTTGATCAAGATGTTTTCGGTTCTCGGGCGCATGAATCCGTTCACGCCGGCACCGGCATCGTCCCCGGGATCATCGAAGTACACCTTGTTGATGCCGTCGTTGGTCGGGCCCTCGTGACCGGCGTGAAGCCCACCGTAGGCAAAAGTAATCGCGGCGCAGGGTGCGTCCTCGTAGACGCTGATCTCGGTTCCGAGGTCATCGCAGGTGAAGTAGACGTTGGGGTCGAGACCCAGGGGGAGCCCGTCGGGCTGGTGGTTCCAGTTGCAGTAGCTCTTGAGAAGCGCTTCCTCCTGGTAGTAGAGACCGTTGTCCGGGTTCTGGGACTGGGGAAGGGAGTCTTCCAGGTAGTCGCTGATAAAGAACTTCAGGGGAAGATCATCCGTGTTCCACATGTAGCCAGAGAGCTCGTACGCATGGGCGGAACCGGAAGACAGCAAGGCCGAGCCAAGAACGGCCGTGCCCAGGACAACAGAGACTAGGGACAGGGGCTTCATTGAGGTCCTCATCGGGTCACCCCCGGCTGCAACTTGTTGATCTGGCCGAGCTTGGTGGAGTTCACACCGGGAATCGGTCGGCCATCCCATCCGGTATCCACCCGGGCCTGGATGCGATCCACAAGGTCCTGGGCCAACACCTGCTGGTGAGCGGGGGGATGGGGAATGAAGCGGTGGTCATACGGGCGGTCCTGGGCGACGGTGTAGCGCACCACCATTTCCGCTCCGGTCTCCGGTTGGGTGCGCAGGGTGTACTTGCCCTGGGACCAGCCCACGATGGTCGTTCTCCCGGTGGAAGTGTGCTCCAGGAAGAAGATTCCCTTCTCTCCCGGGGAGAAGCGGGCCGCAAAGGGCACGGGAGAAAACTGGTTGTGCAGCACGCCCCCCACCTGGTCCACCAGGACTGCATTCACACTGGACTCGCCCTTGAGCACCCTTCCCACTTCGAGCTGGGCGCGGGTGCGCAGGTTTCCGCGTTCATCCTCTTCGACCCAGACCTGGGTCACCTCGGCGCGGACCACCAGGTCCGATGCGTCGGTCATCTGCTCGATGGTGAGAGGGGTCATCGTGGTGGCCTGTGCAGCGGGGAGCCAAGAGATGGAACCCGCAAGGCAAAGGGCCGCGAAGGAGATCGCTCTGGCCGCGAAAAGAATCACTTTGTTCACCGTCGTGCTCCTTGAACTCCCCGTTCCTGCGTGCGTCGAGCCCGCAAGTGTGAGAGAGTCACATCAGATACTCGGCGCCCCAATGGGGCGTCAAGCCACAGCCGGGATAACGCCTCGCAGGGCACAAGTCGCAATCCCAACTGCAAAGGCGGTGTCACTTGTCGCTACCCGAGGGCCCTACCGGGTTGACGATCGGCCCTGGCCACCCTACCTTGCCCCCCTTGTTTCTGGCAGCGCTGCGACCGCAGACGGCCGGTTGAGGAAAGCTGATGCACCGCAGGTTCCAGTGGCTTTGGTCGACAATCCTTCTTCTCCTGACGGGGGCTGTCCTGTTGCCGACCGCTGCGTTGGCCCAGACGACAGGAACTATCAAGGGAATCACCATTGACGAGGGCGGCCTGGCCGTCCCCGGCGTCGTCATCACGGTGCAGTCCCCTGCGCTGATCGGTGGTGCCCAGCAACAGACCACAGATGCCTCCGGCCGGTTCCTGTTTTCAAACCTCCCGCCTGGAATCTACGAGGCGCGGTACGAAAAGCCCGGTTTTGCCACCATCAGCAAGCCGAACCTGCAGGTGCTCATCGGTCGCTCCGTGACCCTCACGGTGGAAATGCAGTTGGACACGGCGGGCGAGGAGATCATCGTCCAGGACACACGACCCACCCTGGACACGGAACAGACCAGCAAGGGGCGAGTACTCACCAAGGAGTTCCTGGAGCGCATTCCCTCGGGCCGCTCGTACCACAGTGTGGTGTCGGCCACGCCAGGTGTCGTCGGAGGGGCGAACCCGAACATGGGCGGCGCGTCCTACAACGAGAACACCTACATGCTGGACGGGGTCGTCATCACCGACCCGGTGACCGGCACGTTCTCCATGAACTTCAACTTCGATGCCATCGAGCAGATCGAAGTGCTGACCGGTGCGTTTGACCCGGAGTACGGGCAGAACCTCGGCGGACAGATCAACATCGTGACCGAGACCGGTGGAAACACCCTCGAGTTCCAAAGCGGCATCTGGTACACCACGGCGAACTGGTCTCCCAAGATCGATGCACGCTACGGCTCTGACGGCGCCGAGTTGGCCCCCACCGGCTTCGACTCCCAGTTCACCACCGGCCAGATCTTCTCCAAGGTCTCCGGCCCCATTGTCCGCGACCGGGCGTGGTTCATCCTGAGCTACCAGATGTCCCGGTCCCTCATTGCAAACGTCGGCATCGACCTGCCCCGCGACTACGAAGGCCACTACCTGCTGGCCAAGTTGACCACCCAGCCCAACGCGGCCCACCGAATCACCGCACTCTTCCAGACCGACCCGACCACCATCGACAACCGGAAGCAAAGCGATCGCTTCGTAGAACCGGAAGCCCAGGTGCGCCAGGCACAGGGTGGGTTCATCGGCTCCTTCCAGTGGGACTGGTTCTTCTCTCCGGAGGTTTTCACCGAGTCCAAGTTCACGGTCCAGAAGTCCTACATCGAGATCAGCGGCGTCCCCTGTACCCACAACGAGTCCCTGGGCTACCACGCCTGTGAGACGGACGAGGTGGAGAACAACCTGGATTACAAGACGCCGGGACGCCTCGGGATTTCCAACGCGTTCGATTCGGACAATTCCTACTACTTCATGTTCGATGACCGCTGGCGAGTCCGTGCGGAGGCCAAGGGCTCCCTGCTGCAGCGGGAGTTTGGCGGATTCCACGACCTCAAGGCCGGTGTCGAGTTCGACTACCTCTGGTGGGAGTGGATCACCGGCTACCCGGGCAACATGTACTTTGTGGACCTGAACGAGATCCCCTACGACCCGAACACGTTCCAGAACTACTACTGGGTCGAGTCCACCGCTCCCTTTGACAACATCCAGAGTGGCGTCCATGGGGGTGCCTTCCTCCAAGACGTCTACAAGCCGGTGGACAACCTGACCTTCCGCTACGGCGTGCGCTACGACCGGGCTGTGATGGCTTCGGATCAAAATGAAGCCGTGGTCGACGTCGGGGTGTTTGGCCCCCGGTTCTACATGGCGTGGGACCCCTGGGGAGACGAGAAGACCGTGCTGCGCGGCGGATACGGCCGGTTCAACAGCATCGGAAACCTGGAAATCGCCAACGACCTCTCCCAGTCCGGGTTTGGCTACAAGCTGTACATCGGCGAGTACTTCGACAACTACACCAACCCGTCGGACCAGAATGCAGACGTCTCCCCCCTGGAGAACAACAACACGGCCCACTCCGAGCTGACCGCTCCCCACTCCGATGAGTTCACCATCGGGGGGGCCCGGGAGCTGGTGCAGGACGTGGTGTTCGACATGAGCTTCACCGCCAAGTTCACCAACAACGTGCATGTCTTCGATGAGACCAACGTGATCTGGGACGAGGACGGCTACAGCTTTGTGGGCACAGGCGACGGCACCGTGGCCGGGTACTACCGTTTGCGCACCCCCACCCAGTCCCGGCGAAACTACTACCAGACCGATGTGGCCTTGTTGAAGAACTTCTCGGATCGCTGGCAGTGGCAGTCCACCTACTCCTACGTGGTCTCCCTCGGAACCGTACAGGGTGGCTCCGACACCGGACTTGCAGTGCCCCCCCAGTACGAACTCCGGTACGGAAACCTCCCCACGGACATCCGCCACCAGGTCAAGACCGCGGGCTCCTACGACTTGCCCAACGACCCCTGGACCACCCGCGTGGGAGTCCGGGCCGAGTACTACTCGGGCTACCCCATCACCCGGTACTACTACACCGTCGGATACGATGGCGCGTACCAGCTGAAGGACCCCCTGGGCACCTACACCCGCTCCGAGCCGGTCTACTACCTGGATTTCGTCATCGACCAGGCCATCAAGGTCAAGCGCGGCGAGATGTGGCTGACCTTCCAGCTTGAGAACTTCGTCAACGCCCAACAGGCCGACAGCTCAAGCATCTCAAACACCCAGAATCGCTGGTTCATCTCCTCCCGACAAAACCCCGTCGAGGTCGCTCTCGGCCTGAAGTACGAGTATTAGGATGCGCCCACTTCTCATGATTGGCGTCGTGCTTGCCGCTGGCTGCACCTTTGATGAACACCTCCCCGAGGTGGACCTGCAAGGAACCGTGGTGGTGCCCCGGGAGGCGGCCACCCGAATCCTGTCCGATGCGGCCACCGGCACATCGCGGGAAGTGACCGATGCACGCTTCATCGGCCCGATCTACCTGGGCGCCTATGCCTCGATCACCGAAGACGACTTTCCCTTCCCCCACCCGGAGATCGGGCCGGTCATCGGCGGAGACCAGGACGGCAACACCTACCCCTACGGTGGCGGCACCGTGGGTCGGTTTGACTTTGCCTGCTTTGAGGATCTGGCCTGCCGGATCACCACCGGCCGTTTCAACGATTTCGAGGATGTGATCGACTTCTTCCAGAACACCCTGGATGACCCGATCGTCGATGAATACGGCAACATCGTCGACTCACCAGACTATTTCCGCTCGTATTGCTACGAGCTCCTGAATTACACGGCGGACTACGAGCTGGCGTTCATCTCCGAGGCGGACCGGGACCACGATGGCACCGTCGCAAAGACGGAGGTCACCCTGGACTTCGAAGAAAACGCCGACGGTGACTTTGAGGCCGCTTTCGACATGTGGCAGGTCACCTACTACCCGCAGACCAAGATCTGGGGCTGGATGGATGCGCCCTCCGAGAAGTACACCTTCTCCACCTGTGACCCGGACCGGGGCCAGCGAAACACCCGCTACTCCAACGACTACTACTACGGTTCCAACTACACGGACCTGCTCAACTACCCGAGCAAGTACATCTTTGAGAATGACTACGTGGCCGGTGCCGACGACGAGTCCTCCCCGAGCCTCGGGGATTTCAAGGACGCGGATGCCTTCCGGGCAGCCAACCCCGAGCTTCGGGTGTTCCTGAACACCAAGGTGGATTGACCGATGCGTTTCAGTTTGATTGCCTTTCTTGCTTTGACCGCCTGTGACCGGGATGGCCGCCAGTACATCGCATTTGAAGATGCAAATGTCCCGGGGGTCGTGCACCTCGGTGAGCTGGAGATCATGAGCATCGGTGACTTTGTAGACAACGACACCCGCAAGGAAAAGACCCTCTACACGGAGTTGGGTTCCGCGGGCCCCGGGAAGTTCGGTGGCGCCACAGTGACCTTTACCGCGACCGGCGAGACGGTCTGCATCATGGTGGACCCGGAGTCCGTGTTCTGGAACCAGTCGGTCTCGGAGCAGAGCCCCGATGACCGCTTCACCTGGCCAGACAACTACCGGGACGACGGCGACATCGACATCGATGTGGGCCTCACCGCCTATTACACCGGCTCCCCTGGCTACGAGATGGGGGACTTTGCCGCCACCTACGAGGACTCCCTGGGCAACGAGACCCGCCTGGAGTTCAACGAGTGCTACATGCCCGGCTACTCCAGCACCACCGACGCCCACGCGGGCCGGGCAAGCCTGGAATACTGCGACATCGACACCGCCCTGCACCCAAACAAGAGCTACACCATCGTGCTCAACACCTTCTCGCTCCCCCTGGATGACTCGGTGTTGTCATTTGCCGTGCTGGCTGTTGAAGGCGAGTGCCGGGATGCAGGTACCGCTGCGGGATTGGCCGAGGCCGGCATCAACGAGTGCCTGATCAAGGGCGAATCCCGCGAGTATGACGAGGACTCCGATACCTGGGTTGAGCGCGAGGACTACGAGGGGTTGGAAGAGGCCTTCTGCGCAGGCAACATGGCCGAGTACTGCAACGTGCACCCCCAGATGTGCGGCGAGCTGTAGAACGGACCTGCTGCCGGCATCGTTCTATCGGCTATTTGTACAGTGCGATGTTTCGTCCGGGCAGGGCGCTTCCTTGACAGTTGATGCGGTATTCAAACTCATTCGTGTGTCCTGGTGCCAGTATGATTGAGCCGCCGTTACCGGTCCCGAGGGTCAGTGTCCCTGGGGGTGCGTCTTGTCCGCCGCCTGTGGTGGTGAAATAGGTGGTCCCGCCGGTCCAGTATGTGGATGTCTGCTTGGTGAGGCTTCCGCCGAGGTAGTCCCATGTCCGCCAATGTGAGATGTCCGCGTTCGTCGAATAGACATCCTCTTCCAGAACGCCGTTGCTATCCCAGGCTCGAATTCGAAGGCGGCCATCGGAGTTCAGGCAGCCATCCAAGACATTGTTGCTGACATCGTTGCCGGTGGTGTTGGTCCACCCGGCGCACTGGGTCCAGCCGGAAGGCGGATTCGGATCACAGAATTCACTGGTGGAGATCAGGGTGGTTCCGCTTGGATTGACCGTACAAGAGCAGGGGTCATCGGTGCCGTCACAGTCGT
>CAZSZE010000023.1:9632-21593 GCA_964610645.1 uncultured Enterobacterales bacterium
TCACAGTCGTCTCCAGTGAGGGAGTTGTCGCAGTCGGCGTCTGTGGCATGGGTGGTGGAATTGATGTCGTTGTCATCGCAGTCATCGGCGGTCAGCGTCCCATCACAGTCGGCATCTGTTGAAACCACGGTCGAGTTCGGATCGCTGTCATCGCAGTCATCGGCGGTCAGCGTTCCATCGCAGTCCGCGTCCGTGGCCACGGTGGTGGAGGAAGCGTCCGTGTCATCACAGTCATCGTTGGTGAGCACTGTGTCGCAGTCCGCGTCTGTGGCCACGGTGGTGGAGGAAGCGTCCGTGTCATCACAGTCATCGCTCAGGGGTGTTGTGTCTCCGTCCTGGTCATTGTCATTGCCGTCGCAGTTCTGGTCGACGCCGTCGTACCAGGTCTCCGAGAGTCCCGGATTCTGGGCGGCCCCTCCGGCAGACGGGTCATCATTGCAGTCATCCGAGTTGCCTACGTACTGGTTGGGTTGGGCGCAGGCCTGGGTGGTGCTGGAAGGATCTCCGTAGCCATCTGAATCGGCGTCGGCGTACCACGTGACTTCCACCCCTTCGTCGACGGTGCCATCGCAGTCATTGTCCGCATCGTCGCAGACCTCGACTGCGCCCGGGTAGGCCGATGCATCCACGTCATCGCAGTCGTCCGAGTTCGCCACGTACCCCGTGGGCGCATCACAAGACTGGCTCTGGAATTGGAGGCCGCCGTATCCATCTCCATCGGCGTCGCCGTATCAGGTGGCTGCGTCCGTGGCGTCTTCGTCGATTTCGCCGTCGCAGTCGTTGTCTGCATCGTCGCAGGTCTCCTCGGCGTCTTCGTAGGTCAGCGCATCGTTGTCGTCGCAGTCTTCGCAGGCAGCAAAGCCATCGCTGTCGGCATCGGCGTAGCCGACAGATCCGTCGCAGTTGTAGTCCAGCGGGTCGGTACAGTCCGACTCTTGGGCGCCAGGATGGAAGGTTGCGTTGGTGTCGTCGCAGTCGCCGCCGTACTCGGAGTAGCCTCGCGGTTCGGTACAGGCGGTCTGGGGATCCGTGTCGGTCCCGTAGCCGTCACCGTCTGCATCGGCGTACCAGGCAGTCGCATCCACCGGCACCCCTTCATCGATGCTGCCATCGCAGTCGTTGTCCTGGCCGTCACAGAGTTCCTCGGCGCCGGGATGGATGTCGGCATCGTGATCATTGCAGTCTTCCGCTGCACTGTAGGTGTCCCCATCGTTGTCGATAGACGTGCCGGTGTCGGGCAAGGCGGTGTCGGGCAAGGCAGTGTCGTTGGAGCTGTCTGGGCTTGTGCCTTCCTTGGGTTCCTCGGGACAGGCAACGAGAAGCGAGAACAGTCCAACTGCAGTGAGAATTCGCATGGGAACCCCTGGTCGAGAGAAAGGAGTCTACCGCGCCGAAAGGGTGGGCCGTCAACGCCGTGTGCCCCATGGGGCTCAAGGTGTGGACTCCGGGGTCAGTCCAGAAAGACGACCGGGGCCGCGCGAATCGGCCCGCCGTTTACGAGGACCCGGGTCCAGGTGTTGCCTTCTGTGTCTGCAGCGAGGCTGACACTGCCCTCCACGGAGAGGCGAGGTGAACGCCGGGATCCACGCATGACCCACAGCCCTGTTTCATCTTGGAGCAGAAGGGCTGCTGGGGCGTAGCCCGCGGGCAGGACATCCAGAAGCACGGCGCCCTCAGGCAGCACGACGAGAGGCTGTACCTGGAGTACGCTCCGATCAAATCCATACCAGGTGGCGACCCCGCCCAACTCTGTTCGGGTCACGACCAGCACCGCGCGTCCACCGGGATGGGTCTCGCTTCCTGGCAACACCCCGAACCGGCCCAGCACCACCTTCCCCTCCCGCTTTGTGTTGAGACGAGTCCCCACGGCGGGCGCCTGCAGCTGTGGCGGAACCACATAGAGATCCACATCCATTCCCTGGGCGACCAGGATCCGAAGCTGTCCGGCTGCATCGAGCGTGGTCACCACCCGGTCCGGTCGGCTTTCCAGGCGCACCACTGAGCGAAACCGGATCTCCTTGCGGGTCTTGAGGCTCACCACCCGCAATTCTCCGGCCGCGCCACTGGGGGCCGGAATCCAGATCGGAACGTGCAGGCCGCCACCTGCATCCGTGGCCCCTCGGCCCACGAGCTCCATGGCGGGATGAGGCGACTGAAAGATCTTCACATCGCCTTCCAACACCGTGCCATTCAGCTTTGCATAGGCAATGGTCCGGGGACTGGACTGCCAGTACACGACCCTCTCCGGCCGCACCTGGGGCGGACTGAAGGCGAGAATTGGATCCACGGCCTCTTCCGTGTGCAGCAGGTGGTGGTTGGCCCGGACACGCCCAGGGTCCTTTTCGCTGGCCTGGTGCAGGTAGACATCGAACCCCTGTGCCGCCCGGTGCACCCAAAGGGTCTGCATGCCATCTCGTCCGCCGTGTGGCTCCCACCCCAGGCGACCGGCCACGGGCCGTGCCTCGGCGATCAGCAGATCCCGGGGTCCAAAGGACCATGCCCGATCTCCGTCCGCGATTCGGATGGTCAATTGGTAGCTCCCCGCCCTCAGGGCCCGGCCGGAGGGCAGGTCCATCAAGACCTGCCGTCGCCCTCTGGGTGCCAGGGTCCAAGCGCTGTCCACATCCTGCTCCGGAGGGGTCAGGAACCGCGTCTGCAAGCGACCCCCAGCAGGCACCAGTTCAAACCGTACCAGGTGGGGGCGGGCGTTGAGGTCCGGCACCTGGACCGGAACATCCGACGAGTTGGCCAGCTCGATGCGGAGCCGCACGGGCTGCCCTGAGAGGTACTCGGCGTGAAGGTCCGCAGAAAGCGTGACCTCCGCGGCCGCACTCCCGGACCAGGCAAGCAGGATCCAACAGAACCAGAGTCGCATGGATGACCCCTAACTCTTGGAGGCGAGCTTCTCCCCAAGCCAACCCAGTGCAGCCTCCCGGGAGTCCACCTCTCCCTCCCGCTGAGCACACCGCAGCGCCTCCAACCAAGCCCCGATGGCAGGTCCCGGTTCGACCCCCATGGCCACAAGGTCAACTCCTCCTGCAAGGCTTGGCAGGGGTGCATCTGCCACCCCCAGTGATCGGGCAAGGTCCATGGACTCCGCTCCCTTTCCCAGGGTCGACTGCCAGAACCAAAGGGCCACTTCCACATCCAGGGAGTCCGCCAATGTCATGAGACTTGTTGCGGAGAGGTGCTCCGGGCAGTCCGTGTCCAGGAGCCCAAGCACGGGCTCCCGCAAGGGCGCCCCCTCCCATCGATGCAGTCGGAGCCTGTCCAGGACCCTCGTGGCCGCGGCCCGGCGCAGGGGATGGAGCAGCGCCGCCAACATCAGCACGCGCCCCCGGGGTGGGGAGAGCCCATCCCTGTAGGAGGCCGCTTCATCGAGTACCCGTGCCATGCGGGCCCCTCCAGCCCCCTCCAGCCCCGGAAGCACCGCCGCCACCTGGCCCATTTGATACAGGTTCCGGATTCCAGCGCCGGGCGCTGCGGACTCCATCAAGAGCCTGTGGATTTCCAGCCAGATGCGCTCCCCCGGTAGATCGGCCAGGTCACACGGGCGACACAGATCCAAGAGCGCACCGGAGAGCCGAAATCCCAGGGTGGCCCCGATTCGAACCGCGCGAAGGACACGAAGGGGATCGTCGCCAAAGCGGACTTCGTCCACAGCGTTCAGGACCTTGCGATCCAGATCGGCCTGTCCTCCAAACGGGTCGAGCAGCACCTCTTCCAGAGGGTCCCAGAGCATGGCGTTGATGGTCAGGTCCCGGCGAGCAGCCGCCTGGTTTTCCCCCAGGTCCGGGTCCCAGCCCGCCTGCAGGGAGTCCGCCCGCGGCAGAGACACATCCAGCGTTTCTCCTCCGGCGTTGAGCTTGTAGACGCCAAAGGACTTTCCGACCTCCTTGACGGACCCGAGCTCAGACAAAACCTCCAATAGAATCGGCGCCGGCAACCGATGGATCTCCATGTCCAGATCACGAAAGGGCCGGCCCGCAATCCCGTCCCGAACGCATCCCCCCACCAGCCAGGCCTTGCCCCCACGGGCCTGAACCGCCCTGCACAGCGAGACCACAATGTCGGGAAGCTGTCTCATGCCCTTGGGCTCCATTCTTGAATGGTCCCACGTGCGGCGATACCCTGATCCCGACCCCGGCACATCGGGGTCAGTCTATTCTTCGAACTGGAGCCCACCTTGCCGACTCTTCTTGGCCCCCTCTTCTGCGCATCCATGCTGGCCATCCTCACGGTGGGCTCGCCGGCGCGACTGTTCACGCTTCCTGCCGTCAACGAAGACGTTGCGAAGAGCTTGATCAACCACGACTCTGTTTCACTGGGTGACTTCATCCAGCCCGGGGCACGCGTGCCATCCAGCGTCGTGGTGCTCTTCTTCTTTGATCGAGGGGCCGGAGGCGCGGACCTGGTCACGCTGAACAGGATGGCCCGGCGCAACGCCAAGGCCAAGGTACAGTTCCTCGCGATCTCAGCGGACCAGGGGGAGCCCAAGGCCTTTGCGGAGTGGGTGGCCCTGCAGGAATTGACCTTTCCGGTCCTGCGAGACGCCCATGGCATCGTGACCACCCGATACGAGATTGAGAAGCTCCCCTTGACCATCATTGTGGATCCCAATGGCCGCATGGTCTCCATTGGGAACCCCACAGGGACCACGCTGGAATCGGAACTCAATGCGGGCATTTCCATGCTTGTTGATCGCTAGTCTCTTCGGGAACCATGCGATCGCCCAGGACGAGGCCTCCTGGCCGCGCCCCCTGGTGGCGCTGCTGGCGGTGTCAGCTCAGGAGAATGTGGAGCAAGCGGTCCTTGCCCGTACCCGCTTGGAGCTGGAGGACCTGATTCGGCGTTCGGACTCCTTTTCCGTGCTGGGGGAAACAACCGAGTTGGGAACAGAGGCTGACCTGGTGGCATTTTGCGGGGATCGAATCGCTTGCTGGCGGGATGTCATGGAACGTGCAGGCGCCGACCTGGTGGTCCTGGGCCGCATTCACCGACTGGAAGACGAGTCACTGGAGGGCCGGGTCTGGCTCATAGACCCCGAGAACGTGCAGACCCCGCCCGCCCTTCCACTGCCCGCCGACGGAGGGGCCCCGCCAGACGCTTTGTCGCAGATTCTACACGCTCCCGGCACCCTGACCGTCACGCTTCCGGCGTCCGGCCACCGCGCTCTTCTGGATCCAGACATCGCCCCCTCCGGTGAGGGCGCCCTCCAACAATTCAAGGACCTCCGCCCTGGGAAGCACCGGGCCCGCATTCTCTTCGGGGAAGACCTGGTCTTCGTGCGGGTGGTGACCATTCAGCCGGGGGGAGCCCCCTCCTTTTCGTGGGAGCCTCCCGTGGGAGACGACCCGCCTCCCCAGTACCGTGCCCGATGGGGTTGGTACGTTGCTGGAACCCTGGTGGTCGGGACTGCCGCCGCGATTGTCGTGGGGACCCTGCGTCCGGGAGAGGGATGGAGGCGCAGAAGCAACAATCTACACGGCCAACCCTCGCAGCCGAGGTAGACTGGTCGTTCTCGGAGAGAAGCCGGGTTGGCAAGAGACGAACTGAAGAATCTCCTGGAGCAACTCAACCTCTCCAAGGAGCAATCGAGCCGGGTGCAAAACCTGCTGGAGAGCTTCGAGTTCGCCGATACGCCAACTGTGGAAATGGAACCCGGGCAGCCCGAAACGGCTGAGACAGAGGACACGTTTTTCCTGGGAGAGTCGGACGAATCGCAGATGCGAGAGATTCCACTGCGGGCCAGGACCAAAAATGAGGACGAGCCCCAGCGCCTTGGCCGCTACATCGACCTCGGAGTGCTGGGCATCGGCGGCATGGGGGAGGTCCGAAAGGTCCTGGATGAAAACCTCAAGCGCACCCTGGCCATGAAGATCATCCATCCCCGGCTGATGGCAAGCCGGCGATCCATCAGCCGTTTTGTGGAGGAGGCCCAGGTCGGGGCCCAGCTCCAGCACCCAAACATCGTCCCGGTCCACGAGATTGGACGCCTCCCCGATGGCCGCCACTACTTCACAATGAAGCAGGTTCGGGGCGGCGAATTCACGCCCCTGATCCAATCAGTGCACGACGCATCCGACGAGGAACGGTGGCGTCCCGCACCGGACGGCACCACCTTTCGCCACCTGGTCCACGTCTTTCACACCGTCTGCATGACCATGGCGTATGCGCACTCCATGGGCGTGGCCCACCGGGACCTGAAGCCAGAGAACATCCTGATCGGTGGCTTCGGGGAGGTGCTGGTGGTCGACTGGGGGATCGCCAAGGTCGTTGGCCGGCAGGATGCAGGCGAAGACGATGCAGTGGCTGTGGAGACCGAGCGCTCCTCCGGTGACATGGCCACCCGCATCGGAAGTGTCGCTGGTACCCCCTGCTACATGTCTCCGGAACAGGCCGCAGGCCAAACCGAAGCAGTAGGGTTTGCGTCCGACATCTACACCCTTGGCGCCATTCTGTACCACCTGCTTTGTGGGAATCCGCCCTACCCCGGCCTCTCGGGGGAAGAGATCCTGGACCGGGTCAGTACTCTGCCCCCCAAGCCCCTGGTGGAGGGCAGATCCAAGCTTCCCGACCCCCTGGTGGAGATCTGCGAGCGGGCCATGCAGCGGGCCATTCCCGACCGGTACCCCTCCGCTGAGGGGGTGGCGGCAGACGTTCTCGCCTGGCTGGAAGGGGCGGAGAAACGAGACAAGGCGCTCACGGAGGTGGAAGGGGCCCGGAGGACTCTGGAGCAAGCCGAACAACGAGAAGCGGAAGCCACCGAGATGTGGAAGAAGGCCAACGACCTGTTGGAACGGTCGGGGCCCACCTCAGAGGCCGGTTGGGAGGCGTGGACAGAAGGCAAGGGGGCCGAGCGGGAAGCAAGACAACTGCGCCATCGGCACATGCAGCAGATGCAGGGGGCCCTCGTGCACGACCCGGCACTGGAGGAGGCGCACGAGGCTCTGGCCCAGATGCGACTCCTGGAGCTTGCAACCGCGACAGCACAAGGGGATCGCAGAGCAGCAGAGTCAATCCGCCACGCGTTCCAGCACCACTGCACGCACCTCTCCGCCCCTCGACGACAAGATCTGGAGCAGCGACTCGCCCTCCTGGTGGCGGACACCATTGCTGGGCAACGCTCGCGGCGAGGGGCATTGGTGGGCCGGCTGGCGCTCCGAGAAGCCATTGCCGAGCAGATGCGAAGCGGCACCAGGCTCATCACCCTGGTGGGAACCGCCGGGGTTGGAAAGACAAGATTGGCCCTCGAGTTGGCTGAGGACTTGCGCCAAGGGACCTCCCGCGCATTCTTCTGCGACCTGACAGAAGCCATGGACGAGATCGGCGTCTTTCGCCTGATCAGCAAGTCCATGTCCCTTCGCCTCAGGGACGCACAGCCGAGGGAACACCTTGCGGAAGCCCTGGGAGAGACCCCCACCCTCCTGGTTCTGGACAACCTGGAGCAGGTCCTTGCCGAGGTAGGGCCCATTTGCCACCAGTGGATTGAGGAGATCCCTGATCTCCGAATCCTCGCCACCAGCAGGGCGAGGATGGACATTTCCACCGAAACCGCTGTGTCCATCAAGACGTTGAGCCTCCTGGAGTCCGTGGAGTTGTTCACTCGCAGGGGCCAGGCGGCGGACACCCGCTTCGAGCTGCAACCGGAGAACAGGGCGCTCGTCTGCAGCCTCGTGAAGAAACTCGACGGACTCCCCCTGGCCATCGAGTTGGCAGCGGCCCGCCTGAATGTGCTCTCCCTACAGGATGTTGCGAATCGGTTGGACAAGCGGTTCTCCTTGCTGCGTTCCCACGGGCGAGATGCCCAGGCGCTGGAGGGTGCCCTGGACTGGTCCTGGGACATGCTCAAGCCCTGGGGGAAGGCGGTGCTTTCGCAGTCCAGCCTGTTCCACGGCGGATTCAACCTGGCAGCCGCGGAGGGGGTGATCGAGCTTGGGGACTGGAGTGGCTGCCCTCCCATGTTCGACATCCTGGGAGATCTCGCGGAGAACAGCCTCCTGCGAAGAGACCAGGGGGAAGACGGTTCTGTTCGCTACGGCCTGCTGGAGTCGATCCGGGCCTATTCCTCTGACAAATTGCACACCCCGGAAGCAGTGGAGCAGGACCTGAGCGGCACCGCAGCCACCAGCGCCTCCCAACACCGACATGCCGCCCATTTCTCGGAGATGGGCGCTACAGAAGCACTGTCCGCCCTGGACCAATCCGACAGCGCAACACGGTGGGTCACCCTCTTCCAGGAACTGGACAACCTGGTGGCGGGCATTGACCACGGCACCCCGGATACAGCGGCCCTCTGTTGTGTGGCTGCCATGAAGATCCTGGTAATGAAGGGACCTGTCTCCCTGGGGGTGGACATTGCAACCAAGGTGCTTGCCTTGCCCGACGTCCCTCGGCGCCTGCAGATGCAGCTGGAGATTGAGAGGAGCAAGTGTCTGCGAATCAGCGGCCGAATAGACGAGGCGCGGGCCGTGGTTCGCAACACATCAAATACGTCCCTCTCTCCATCCACCCCCACGTGGAACCCGGATGAAGCCTCGATCCCTGACCCATCAGAAGGAGCCGAAGACGGCATTCTTCGGGCAGACCGCCTGCGGGAAATGGGCAATGTGGAGCATGTACAATCCAACGCGGACGAGGCCTGCAGTTTCTATCAACAATCACTGGATCTGTATCGAAAATACGGGGACAGGAACGGTGAGGGAATCGTTCTCGGCAACCTGGGCAACTCCTATAGAGCCCAAGACCAGCTTGAGAAGGCCCTCGAAACCTACCAGGCGGCCCTGGAGATCCACCGAGAAACCCGAAACAAGCAGAGCGAGGGCAGCGTACACGGGCACCTTGGATTGGTGTATCAAGCCCAAGGACGACTCGGTGAAGCCGTGCAGTCCTATGAGCAAGCCCTTTTCATCCACGGGCAATCCGGAAACCGGCACTTTGAGAGCAACGTCCTGGTGAATCTCGGCTCCGCCCTCCGTGCCCAGGGCAAGTTGGAAGCCGCGGTGGACCACTGCAAACGGGCCATGGAAATCCACCAGGAGATCGGAAGCCGGCGCGGGGAGGGGGTTGCCCTTGGGAACCTCGGTATTGCGTATCAAGCCCAGGGAAGACAAGAGGCTGCCCTGGATTGCTTCCAACGCTCGGTCCACATCCACCGGGAGATCGGGGACAAGCGGTTCGAGGGGCTCTATGTAGGAAAACTCGGCGAGGCCCTGCTCGAACTGGGCCGCACAGAAGAAGCCCAAAAGGCCCTCCGATTTGGAGCCGATCTCTGCCAGGACAGCTACCCCGTAGCCGCATGCGCATTTCGGGCGGCACTGGCCTTGATTCTCGCCAGGGAGGGGCGGTTCGAAGAAGCCCGCGAGCTGCTCTCCACCTCAGAGTCGTCCCTGGAGGCAAACAAGGAGGAGCAAGGGCGGTTCTTCTGCAAGGCAGGCCAGGTGGCGGTCCTGGAGAACAGGATCGGAGATGCAAGTCTCTACCTCAGACAGGCGCGGCGGATTTCCAAGACTATATGTGTCACGGACCAGAGCCAGTTGTCCCAGGACATCTCTTCCCTGGAGGCGATGTTTGGTGGGAGCCCACCAGATGAAGGGGACGGGGCGGAGCGCCCCCTTTCCACCTGGAGCCCGGAGACCCTGCCCCCCGACTCGTCGCCGCTCGACGACCCTGGCCCTGAGTCCCCGGAGCTGGCCCTGCTGGAAGCAGACCGAGTCGTGCAGTTGGGGCTCATCGAGTACGAGCAAGCCAACTACGAGAAGGCGGAGGCCTGCTACCGAACCGCGCTGGGGGTCTACGACGGCGCAGAAAACGCCAAGGGACAGGGAGTCGTCCTTGCCGCATTGGGGGTTCTCTTTCGAGACCAGGGCCGGTTGGAGGACGCACACGAATACCTCCACCAGGCCATCGGTTTCCACCATCGGACAGGCGATCGATTCAGCGAAGCCGCCGTCCTGGCGAGCCTGGCCGTTGTGTTTGTCTTCCAAGGCCAGATTGACGAGGCCCTGGAGCGATATCAGAGCGCCTTGGACATTCATCGCAGTCTAGGCGCAAGAGCCAGAGAGGGCGTCGTTCTTGGAAGCATGGGGACCGCGTTGCAGACCCAGGGGCAACTGGAGGAGTCGATTCCACTTCTCCGGGAAGCCCTCGGCATCCACCAGGAGATCGGCGCCCGGACCAGTGAAGGCAATGTCCTGGGCAATCTGGGCATCGTCTTCCAGCTTCAGGGCCAGATGGAAGCCGCCATCGAACACTACCAATTGGCCCTCGCCATTCATCGGGAAACAGGTGCCCGGGCAAGTGAGGGGATCTTCCTGGGAAACCTCGGGGATGCCCTGCTCCATCTCGACCGGGTCACAGAGGCCCGTGAAGCCCTGGAAGAGGCGATTTCCATTTGCGACGACGCATTGCCCCCTGCAGCAGGCGCGTTTCGCGGATCCCTGGCCCTTCTCCTGGCCGGGGAGGGAGCCTTCCAGGAGGCCCATGAGCTCCTGGAGGCGGGAGAGTCCCTGGTCGCCCACCACCGAGGGGAGCTGGGCAAGCTCCTGTGCAAAAAGGCACGGGTGCAGCTCTTGGACAAGGACCCAGACGCCGCCCGGTCATCCCTTGCACGGGCCCAGGCCATTGCAAGTGAATTGAAGGTGGGTGAGCACAGCGAACTGGCCCAGGCCATCGCCGAATTCCAGGACGTGCTTGCCAGCGCTAGGTGACAGCCGTCGTCCGCTCTTCCTCCACGCCCACCAGCAGGATCGTCACGTTGTCCTTGCCGCCGCCGTGGTGGGACGCGCGCACCAACTCCCGGGCCGCTGTACGCGAGTCCTCATAGTGTTGGAGGATTGACTCGATGTCCGAGTCCTCCACCTCGCCCCACAGCCCGTCCGAGCAGAGCAGCAGCCGATCCCCTGGCTCCAGCTCGATCTTGAAGGTGTCGATCTCCACATTGCGTTCCGTGCCCACGGTTCGAAGCAGAATGTTCGAATGCGGATGGGTCCGGGCCTCCTCTGGAGAAAGCCGGTTCTGTTCCACCATCCGGGCCACCAGGGAGTGGTCCTTTGAAATCTGCTCCAGCGCCTGGTTTCGCATCCGGTAGGCCCGAGAGTCACCCACATTCGCGATGATGCCTGTTTCCCCCGCCACCAGGGCGGCCACCATGGTTGTGCCCATGTCGTTGTGGCGCTCTTCGGCCAACCCCTTCACCGTGTTGTTTGCCTCCTGGAAGGCATTTCGCAGCATCTCTTCCAGGGCATTGGCATCCAGGTTCCCCCGCTCGCCAAAGCGATCCCGGGCATCCTGGCAGATGGTTTCCACCGCCAGGTTGGATGCCACTTCACCCGCCTCGTGGCCCCCCATCCCATCCGCCACCACCACCAGACTTGCGTTCTCTCCCAGCTGCACCCAGCCCCAGCTGTCCTCGTTGAGCGTTCTGGAGAGTCCCACATCCGTCATGGCTGCAATTCCAACAGGGGCAGCAGCCCGGCTGGCCTCCGTAAACAAGCGCTCCACGGAGCGCCCAAACTCCAGCGGGCTCCTGTGGGCCCCCCGCTCGGCCTCGTGCAGGAAGTCTGCCAGGGGGTTGTTGTTGACCGGCGTGTAGCGCCGAAGAATGGCGGCCAGCTGGCGCACCTCCCAACCGCGCTGGTTGGTGGGCACCGGGTGGTCCAGGATCTCCGCCACATCCGGGTCGAAGAGAAGGAAGGTGTCCTCCCCCTTCCGGTACACGAAGTGGTGTCGCTCCAGGGTGTCGAGGGTGACCCCACTGCGATGGAGGTAGGCCGTCAGACCTGCAAACCGCTGAGAGAGGTGCAACACCCGCTCCACCGAAAAGGGCGCTCCCTGGTCCACCATCAAGGACTCGTTTCGATAGCGAACCACGGTGTGCAGGTAGTCGTTTTCAACAAATACGCTGTCCGGCCAGAGGATCCCCGGATGTTCCAGGTCCCGGTTGTAGAACTCCAGCTGCTT
>CAZSZE010000023.1:21603-46643 GCA_964610645.1 uncultured Enterobacterales bacterium
GGCGCCCCACCGAACCGACAACATGAACTTCTGGGAGTCCGGCAGATTCGTCTCGCATCCCACACAGATCACGTCCCCCCGGGGGGTGTCATCGCTGCCACAATCCCAGCAGTGCCGGGTGGGCCGATCAGGCCGATCGTCATTGAGGACGTAGATCATCCTCCCTTCGCAGAGGCGCACAAGTGCCTCGACCGCAAAGTGGTCGCCCAACGGCGTGCCCGATAGCATGGGCGCCGGCCTTGCCTCGGCCGCGTAGGACATCCTTTACACTCCTCTGGGTGCCTGAAGTCCGGACATACTACAACAGTCGGGTCACCGCACCCCTACTTCCACCCCGACCCGGGCCACATCGCTGTCTTCTGCTGCTCCAACATCCAGGATCAACGACCACAAACCTGCCTGGGGCCACGAGAAACGAGCCACGTAAAGCCCCAGGCTCTTCTCTTGCGCGAAGATTGGATCCGCAAGCAGCTCCCCCGATCCCACGAGCTGCCCGGTCACCTGCAAGTTGGCCCCCACCAGTGCCGCCCCCTGCAGATCCGGGTTGGAATTCAGCAGCGTGGCCTCCAGGGAGAGCGTGGTCTGGCCCACCACCGGCGGATCGGGGGCAAAAGACAGATCCAGGTGGTACCGGCCAGCCTCGGTGTCCACAGACTCCAACACCTCCGGGGGGTTCGCCGTATCAAAGGTGACCTCCTCTTCGGTGATCTTCTCTGGCCCGGGCTTGTCACATCCCACCCCGAGACCCCATCCCGCAAGGACCACCGCTCCCACCCACAAGGCCGGGTTAGAAGGCCGCGTGACCTGTCCCCTTCCCTTTCGCGTTGAAGCCACTGATTCAGGGGCTCGTGCGGGGCGTCTCACCATGGCCCGCGGAGAGGTGCAGACCCCTGTCTTCATGCCCGTGGGCACCCAGGGGGCCATTCGAGCGCTCTCGCCCTTGCACCTGGCAGATACGAATTCCCAGATCATCCTGGCAAACACGTACCATCTTCACCAGCGCCCTGGCGAGGACCTGGTCGCCAAGCACGGGTCCATCCACAACATGATGGGCGTTGAACTCCCGATGCTCACCGACTCAGGAGGCTTCCAGGTCTTCTCCCTGGACAAGAAAACCGTGGAGGAAGACGGCGTCCGATTTCGGTACGAGGTGGATGGAAAGACCACATTCCTGTCTCCCGAGGTCTCCATGGAGATCCAGCAGAAACTCGGCGCGGACATCGCCATGGTCTTCGACGAGTGCCTGGCCCATGGGGTGGATCGGTCCACTGCCGAGGCTTCCGTGGCCCGCACGACCCGCTGGGAGAGGCGAAGCAAGGAAGCCCACACCCGTCCGGATCAAAGCCTGTTTGGCATTGTGCAGGGCGCCTTCTGGAAGGACCTCCGACAGCGATCCGCCGAGGAAATCCAGGAGATCGGCTTCGATGGACTGGCCATCGGGGGACTCTCCGTGGGAGAAGGGCACGAGATCATGTGCGAGGTCCTGTCCTGGACCCTCCCCCACATGGCCGCCGACACTCCCCGCTACCTCATGGGGGTCGGGCGGCCCCTGGACCTCGTGGAGGGGGTGGCCCAGGGCATCGACATGTTCGACTGCGTGATCCCGACCCGCCACGCCCGCAGCGGCATGTTCTACACCTGGGGGGGGCGTCTGCGTGCCACGGATGCCCGCTACAAGCGGGACATGTACCCTCCCGACACGTCCTGCTCCTGCTACACCTGCCGCAACTTCACCCGGGCCTACCTGCACCACCTGTTCAAGGTGGGAGAAATCCTGGGCGCCACACTGGCCACCGCCCACAACCTGACCTGGTTCGCGGACTTCATGGCCCAGATGCGCCAGAGCATCGTGGACGGGACCTTCGAGGCGTTTCGCCAGCGGGTGCGCGATCTCTACCCGGACAAGCGCGAGGCCCCGCGAAAGGGATCTCAGAAAAAGAAGCGGTAGAGCACACTGCCCAGAGCGACCACAGCCCCCAGCAAGGCCAGGGTCGCCAGGCGCAGGATGGCCACCGGGATTTCTTCGGTACGGCGGGCGCCCGTTCCAGTGGCTGTGCGGGTCCACTCCCGGACCACCGTGTGTGCCTCCTCGTCTTCAAGCTCCGGTGGCACATGCGGGGAGATTCCATCGGGCAAGGGCAGCGGATCCAGGGGTTCATCCGCCACCAGCCGCTTGATCGACTCGCAGGGAATCCCCTCCACCCCGGCAAACCGATCCGGGTCCGGAGATGTTTCCGGCGGCGACACCAGGCGTGCCACCAGGGCTCGCCGGCGCTCCGGTCCCTCCCCGGCCATGGTCCATTCGCGGGTCTCCGTCCAGTGGGACAGGGAGCTGGAGTGCCAGGAATCCAGGAGGCCCGGCTCTGCGGGATCGGGCCCCAGATCAAAGGACACCTCGTCTGCCGCCTGCTCCTCAGCCCGATCCACCTCGACCTCCAACACCTCCGCATCCGGGCCTGGGCGCGTGGCTTGTTCCCAGGACAAGGCCCCCAGCCGAAACGGGGATTGGTCGGGATGGTGATCTCGCGTCCACTCGTCCAACTCCTCCGCCAGCGCATGGGCGGAATCCGCTGAAAGCGGCGGCTCTGCTTCTCCCTCCGGCCAATGTCGAAGGAGGAAAGCACGAAGCTGCACCAGGTCGGATGTGGCCGACGGCCTGGGACCCACAAGCTGGGGCTTTCCATCGCCCCCCACCACCACGCGCGATGCATGAATGAACCCGTGGGCCAGCCCCCACTTGTCCAGGGCATCCAGGGCGCGGCACAACTCTGCACACAGCATGGCCAACTCCCCCGGCCTGGGCGGGGGAAGGTCCAGGAGCAGAGAGCCCGCGGGTCGGGACTCCAGCCAGACCCTCTCGTTCTTGCAACGCCCCGTGGCAATGCTGCGACCGAGACAGGGGTGCCGGGGAAACCGGGAAGGGTTCGGGCCCTCCCAGAGACTCATGCGCAGGTCTGGACCCTCCGCAGCCACCACCTCGAGGCCCCCCTCTGGATAGGCGCGAATGACCCTCAATCGCAGCAATTCACTCGACAAGGCCTACATCCTCCAGCATTAAACTGTCCCTTGCAAGCGGTTCAAACACCGGTTCCTCCCGGGGAGGATCCTCCGGAAGTCGCAGGGAATTCAAGACCTGCTCCCAATCCTGGGTGATCTGAACCGGAGCCTGTCGGGTCGCCTGCAACGAAAGGAAGACCAGGTGCACCTCACCCCGGGCCACAACAGTGGTGTACAGCTGCTCGTGGGGGCCGTGGTACTTGCGCAGCACAGATGCCCAACCCTTTCGTCCCGCAATCTCGATGCTCTGGCCCCCAAGCACCTCCGCGTGAATCCCCTGGTGCTCGCTGCGGCCCAGGGAGATCGCATCCGCCACCACATGCAGGGGCAACGGACGACTTCCCGGGTCCTCCCGGATCAACTCCGCCCGGATTTCACAGCAGCGATCGGGCCCAGCTATCACCACCAGGTGGTTTCCAAGAGCCCGCCGGTTGTGCACCACCTCCCAGTGATCCGGGACCTCCAGGGAGAGCCGGCCCTCCAGCTGGCTCCCCTGCACGTGGACCGCCTGCAGGCAGGCCAGTGCCATCCAAGCCAACCACATTCAATGCACCTCGGGTGCCGGCGCATCCGCCACCAGGCGAAACTCGTCCACCTGAAGCCCCGCATGGGTCACAAACCGGGCCTTCAGCTCCGTTGCGTCTGCCTCCAGAAAGAGCGCCCCATGATCCGCGTTGAATTGCACCTGGCTCCCCTCCACGGGTGTCCCCAGCTGGTATTGCCCGCGCCCCCCAAGACCGTTCACCACGTAGGTCACTCCCTCCCGCTCAATCCTCTCGTAGGTGTGATCGTGTCCGGCGAGCACCAGGTCCGCCCCCCACTGGCCAAACGGCCACTGCATGACCGCCTGTGAACCATGGCGACCCGAGGAAAAGGGCGGGTGGTGCATCGTGACGACCTTGAAGGCCGCATCGCTTCGGGCCAACCCCTCCCGCAGCCAACGGGCCTGGGCGGAGTGGGCATCTATTCCATCCGGTTCATGGGGATCCGAGTCCAACACGAACACCGCCACATCTCCCAACCGCACGGTGTAGTAGCGCTCGTTTCCCGGCAGCTCGAAGTAGGCCTCGTGGGGCCGCACGTTTCCCAGTCCCCAGTCGTGGTTCCCCAGGGCCGGGAAGAAGCGGTTCTTCTTGGCGCCCGGAGGGTAGGCCCCCTTGTAGGGGTGAATGTACCGGGCGTAGAACGCGCCCACATGGGCATCCAGGGTCATGGCCGCACCCACCGGGTAGTTGTTGTCCCCCAGGGTCAACACAACATCCGGCCCCCAGGCATGGACCTGCTCCGCGACTTCCCCTTCGGCCTGCCCGCCCGTTCCAAAGTCACCGATCACGGCAATCCTCTGGACGATGCCCGCTGCCGTTCTGTCCTCCGCAGCAGGACCCTCTGCAGGCGACGCCGCACGAGGTTCTCCAGGGCTACAGGCCATCCACAGGGAGGCGACCAGGGCCACCCTCAACGGTTCAATTCGCCGCACCGGGTCCGCTTGATGAACTGCCCTCCACCGGTGATGGCCAGGGATCCCTTGTCCACGACGATCCGCCCCCGGGACAGTACGGTTTCACTCCAACCCTGCACCTCAAACCCCTCGTAGGCGGAGTAGTCCACGCGCATGTGGTGGGTGGCGGGGTTGTCAATCGAGATGGTCTGCTTCTTCTCCGGATCGAAAATCACGATGTCTGCATCGCTGCCCACGGCGATGGTGCCCTTCTTGGGGAACATGCCAAATGTCTTGGCTGCAGCCGTGGAGGTGAGCTCCACAAACCGGTTCAGGGAGATGCGCCCTGCGACCACGCCGCCGTGGAACATCAGGCTCATGCGGTTCTCCACTCCCGGGGCCCCGTTGGGAATCGACGTAAAGCTCTCCCGGCCCAGATCCTTTTGGCCCGTAAAGCAGAACGGACAGTGGTCCGTGGCCACATTGGCGAGATGCCCCAGCTTCAGGCCATCCCACAGCACATCCTGGTTCCACTTCTCCCGCAAGGCGGGCGTCATCACCCACTTGGCTCCCTCAAAATTGGGCCGGTCGTAGTAGCTCTGGTCCAGGAACAGGTACTGGGGGCAGGTCTCGGCCATGACATCGACGCCCCGCGCCCGGGCCCGCTTCACCTCGTCCAGCGCGTCGGAGCAAGAGAGGTGCACGATGTACAGGGGCACATTGGCCACCTCGGCAATGGCGATGCTTCGGTGCACCCCCTCCGCCTCCATGCGGGTGGGACGGGTCAGGGCGTGGTACTTCGGCTCGAGCTTTCCATCCTCCACCGCCTCCCGGATGATCTCATCGATGACAATGCCGTTCTCGGCATGCATGCAGATGCGGGTTCCATTGTCCCCGGCCCGCCGAAAGGCCCGGTACAAGACCCCATCGTCCACGTAAAGGACCCCGGGATAGGCCATGAAGAGCTTGTAGGAGGTGATTCCCTCGTCCACGAGGCGGTCCATTTCCGGCAACCTCTGCACAGACATGTCCGTCACGATCATGTGGAACGAGTAGTCGATGGTGGCCTTGCCCTCGGCCTTTCCGTGCCAGGTGTCCAGCCCTGCCAGAGTGGACTCCCCCTTGGTTTGAATGGCGAAGTCCACAATGGTGGTGGTGCCGCCATGGGCGGCCGCAATGGTCCCACTCTCGAAGTCGTCGGCGGAGTTGGTGCCCCCAAAGGGCATGTCCAGGTGGGTGTGGGAATCGATCCCCCCGGGAAACACAAAGCGGCCCGTGGCATCGATCACCGTGTCCGCCTGGATCGCAAGATCCTTCCCGATCTGGGAAATGGTCTCGCCCTCGATGTAGATGTCCGCAAAGTAGTCATCCACTGCGGTGATGACGCGGCCGTTCTTCACAAGGATCGACATGGCGGTTCCTCCCGTGCCTGGGGTTGCCTCGTTCTACCACGAGCCGCCCAGCCACTTCCGCCAGAAAGGATGAACGGGGCCTAACAACGCCATGAGGAAACAGACCCCGGTTCCCGTCATTTCAACCACTTGCGAGGTTGCATGGAATTCGGACCCCTTTCGCAGACAAACAGCCCCATACAATGCAGTCAAGAAAAGCAACCGAGCCCCCGGCGGTTCTCTTAAGATAAGGAGCTTCCACGCATGCAACCCGAAACCACCGCAATCGTCTTTCAAGGACTCCAGGTCGAGTTCTGCAGCCCAGAAGGCAAGCTCTACCCCCTCGTGCAGGAGCAACTCCATGAGCGAAACCTCGTGAACCGCCTGCTGGACCTGTTGGAGCGGGCCATGGACCTTGGGGTACGGGTCTACTGCGTGCCCATCGTGTTCACGCCGGACTACCGGGAGATTCGAAATGCCGAGGGCATTCTCGGGGCCGTTCGCGATGCAGGCGCCTTCAAGCTGGGAACTCGCGGTGCCGACCACATCGATGCCATTCTCCCTCTTCTTCCCCGCATGCAGGTGCTGGACGCGAAGCGGGGGCTGTGCGCGTTTGGTTCCACGGACCTGGACGAGCGCCTGGCAAACGATGGCATTCGCACCGTGGCTGTGGCAGGGCTGCTGACGAATGTGTGCGTGGAAACAACGGCCCGCACAGCCTACGACCTGGGCTACCGGGTGATCACCCTCACGGACGCCACCGCCACCATGTCCCGGGAGGAACAGGAAGCCAGCGAGAAGTACATGTTCCCGCTCCTGGGCAGCCTCCAGACTGCAGAGGAATTCCTTGCTGACGTCGCTGGATTCGGTCTTGAGGCCGCAGCTAGTAAGTAGCCCCGGGCTTCCCCGGGTCTGGATCCCAGCGGATCCCAACCCCGGCTGGGAGCCGTCCGACTGGGTCGTGGAGGGGGGGGAAATCCCCGCGGAACCCACCCCGGACCTCGTGGTACTGCACCGCGCTTCCGCCAACCTGGCCCAGGTGGAGCAGGCTCGGAGCCTCCAAGCAGAAGGGGCCATGTTGGTGGTGGTGGGTCCACCGGACCACACCTATGAAAATGCCCTGGACCCAGATGTCCGCCTTGAGGAGAGCCAACCCCGTGACGACCTGGCCCGGCACTGCAAAAAGCTGCTTCGGGTCCAGGCCTTTGAGCGGGCGGCGGTGGCACACATGAGATTCCGGGAACGTTTCCAGGACGCCATGGGGGATCCGCTCTTGTTGCAAGAGGTTGCTGCCTTTTTCCAGGAGCGCTTTGCCGACGTCCTGAGAAGCGCGCGAGAATAGGGAGCTGATGCTGCGCAGCGCCCTGAAGCGCGAGCAAGGGCTGCGGGCGGAGTTGGAAGACCAGCGCAAGCTCGCAGAGACCGCCCAGGCAGATGCCGAGGCGGCCAGCCGGGCAAAGAGCCAGTTCGTCGCCAACATGAGCCACGAGATCCGCACCCCCCTGAACGGGGTGATCGGGTTCCTCTCCCTTCTGGCGGACACGGATCTGCAGCCCGCGCAGGAGGAGTGCGTGCACTACGCGAAAGGCAGCGCCGAGAGCCTGCTCAACGTGGTGAACGACATCCTGGACTTCTCTCGCATCGAGGCGGGGCGATTGGAGTTGCGCATCCAGGACTTCGATCTCCACCAGGTCCTGAGCGATGCGGTGGGCTTGATTCGACCCGGCGCCGAGGAACGGGGACTCTCCTTGCGACAAGTCCTGGATCCAAACCTCCCCCGGTGGGTCCGGGGAGATCCCGGCCGTTTGCGACAGGTGCTGGTGAACCTGCTTCACAACGCGGTGAAGTTCACGCCGAGTGGAGAAATTCTCCTGGCGGTGGAACCGGTTTCCCAGGAGGGAGACACCGCGAGAATCCGGTTTGAGGTGGTCGACACGGGCATCGGGATCACCGGCGCGGATCTCGCCTCGATTTTCGACGCCTTCTCCCAGGCCGACACCTCCTCCACCCGCGCCTATGACGGCACCGGGTTGGGGCTGGCCATCTGCCAGCACCTGGTGGGACTCATGGAGGGTGAAATTGCGGTCTTCAGCGAGGTGGGGACCGGAAGCTGCTTCCAGTTCGAGATCGGGCTGGAAGTGGACGATGATACCGCCCCCATTCCCAGCCCGAGCCAGGCGGGATCCGTGGTGCCCAGCCATCCCCGCCCCCGCCGCATCCTGGTGGTGGACGACAACAACACGAGCCGGAAGCTGGTGGTGGCGATGTTGCAGCGAATGGGCCACAGCACGCTGACGGCGCGGCACGGGGCGGAAGCCTTGAAGTTGTTGGCCTGTCAGCCCATCGACCTGGTGCTGATGGACGTGCACATGCCGACCATGGATGGGCTGGACGCCACCACCCGGTTGCGACAGATGCGGTCGCACCAGCGCAATGTCCCCGTGGTGGGAATCACCGCCGGCGCCCTGGAGGAGGATCGAAAAAAGTGCATCGCTGCAGGCATGAACGACTACCTCCCGAAACCCCTGGAAGCCCAGGCTTTCAAGCAGGTTCTCCGGAGGTGGCTCGGGTCCTGAACACATTCTGGGTTCCACGTGCAGAAAAGTGCGGCGGTCCCCGAGAGTGGGTTGTAGGGTCGTGAGGTGGCCCGCCTTATCCTGCATCGGGGAGACACTCCCCTGGTTGAATTCCCTCTGCGCGGCACCCGGATCCGGGTCGGTCGATCCGGCGCCTGCGACCTCGTGGTCCCCGCGCCCGAGGTGAGCCGAACCCACTGCCTTCTAAGCCGCAGCGACAGGGGTTGGAGCCTGGCGGATCGCAGTCGCCATGGCACGACAATCGATGGCCGGCCCGCGGGGAGCGATACGCCTTTGCACGATGGAGATCAGATCCAGCTCGGGCAATACAGGCTTCTCTTTCGCGAGACCACCCCTTCCCCGGAACCCACGCAGCCCGATGTGCAGCCCCGGGACGATGCGTGCCGGTTTGGCACGATGGTGGCCCGCAGCGAGCGCATGTGCAGCGTCTTTGCCTCCCTGCAGCGCATGGCCCGCCACAAAGCACCGGTCCTCCTCGTTGGGGAATCAGGCACCGGCAAGGAGCTGGCTGCCCGGGGACTGCACCAGGAAGGCCCGCGAAAAAGTGGTCCCTTTGTTGCCGTGAACTGTGGAGCCATTTCCCCGACCCTTGTGGAGTCGGAGCTCTTCGGGCACCAGAAAGGCGCTTTCACCGGTGCCGAATCCCGGCGCCTGGGGGCGTTTCAAAAGGCCCACAAGGGAACCCTGTTCCTGGATGAAATCGGCGAGATGCCCCTGGATGCCCAGGCCAAGCTGCTGCGCTGCCTGGAGTCCGGGGAAGTGCGGCCGGTGGGCAGCGATTCCTGCACCACCCCCAATGTCCGCGTCGTCGCGGCGACCAACCGCCCCCTGCACGAGGACATGGAACGGGGCGCTTTTCGGGCCGACCTGTTCTTCCGGCTTGCGGTTCTGGTGATTCGCCTGCCGTCGCTGCGGGAGTGCCTGGAAGATCTCCCCTGTGTGGCTGAGGACATCTGCGCCCAGCTGGGGGACGACGTTCAGATTCGGCCGGATGCCATGCTCTGCCTGCAAGCCCACCCCTTTCCCGGAAACTACCGGGAACTGCGCAACGTGTTGACCCGCGCGGTGGTGATGGGCGGCCCGGAGATCACCCCGGCCTCCCTGGTACTGTCTCCCTTTGCGCCGGGGACAGAGGGCCCGTCCGGAAGGGCCCGGGTGCGCACCGTGGAGCGGGGCATGCTGACGGATTCCCTGAGGCGACACAAGGGAAACCGATCGGCTGTGGCCCGGGAGCTGGGAATGCCCCGATCGACCCTGCACTACAAGCTGCACCGCCACGGGCTGGGCAGGCCTTGAACGCCGGGTCTCAGTCGCAGTCGTAGACGTCTTGGCAAACGCCAGAGGGGATGATCAGCCCCAGAAACCGATCGTCACAGTCCTCGGCCCTGATCTTCTTCACACACTCCCTCGCAAGGGAGGCGTCGTACGTGCAATCGGGGTCGGTCTCGATCCAGTCATCGGAATCAAAATCCAGGATGCACTCGGCAGCATCATCCCAACGATAAAGTGTATCCAGCAGCTCCAATTCAGACGAGTCGTCCTCGGCGCACTCGAATGTGCGGGTGCAGAATGCCCTTGTGGCAGACTCGGCAAACCGTTCTTCGGAGTAGCAACCGACCACAACAGGCAACAAGAACAGGGCGAACGGGCGCATGGATCCTCCAGGAGGCAAGACGGGTATCAGGCAGGACCCCCCCCGGCAAAGACGTCCCAATCCGGACATGGATGTCCCAATTCCTGGTACACGTGGATCCCAGGTTCGAAAACCGCCTTGCTTTCTTGCTTGAGAAAGACGGCCGGGCGCCGCTCCCGATTCGGCCATCCGCCTGCTTCGAGGGGCAAAACACAGGCTCTTGACATGAAAAGAGACGTGCTGGCATACAACTTGCTGTTATCTCATGTAGCCCATTCTAATACCTGGGGAATTGGCACTACTAAAAGAGGTTGAAATGCAAACTATGTTGATTGAAATGCTGCCCACAGTCGCAGCCTGTGCCTCCCTGGTGGTCTTGTTCTTTGCCGCCGCATTTGTCCTGCCCAATCCCTGACACGCACACCCCACAACCCCCCGTCCGGAACGCCCCTGCACCTCACGGTGCGGGGGCTTCTTTCTCAGGAGAGGGGCAACGTCAGAGGAGTCAGGGCGTCAGCAGCACGTGTGCCCGGCCGGTCCCATCACCTGCCAGGTCCTGCTCCATGGGCGCCCCCACCACCAGGTCCAACAGCCCGTCGCCGTTGACATCCCCGGCGCCGGCCACACTCCGTCCCGCTCCACCAAGGGTCTCGGTCCCGAGGAACACATGGCTGGCCTCCCCCGCCCCCACGGTGCCCTCTCTCCCCGCCAGGTCGGCACCGTAGAACAGGTACGCAGCGCCTCCCCCAAGCTCCTCCCCCACCGTATCGTGGCGAAACCCGCCGAGAAACAAGTCGGAGAGCCCATCCTTGTCCAGGTCTCCCGCCGAGGCGACGGCAATCCCCAGGGAATCCCCCAGGGCTTCCCCTTCAAAGACGAGGTCCGCCTCGTCCAGAGAGCGCGCCCCCAACTCGCCCAGCGAGGAAGCCAGAAGCACGTACACCCGCCCTGATCCGCTGTCATCCGCCTCATCGTACTGGGCGCCGAGAACCAGGTCCCCTCGGCCATCCCCATCCACATCCCCCGCAGCCGCCCCCACGCAGCACTGATCCCTGGGGGTCACCCCCAGAAACCTGTGGTCCGCCAACGCAAGGGAAAAGACCCCCGCATGGGTCAGCAACGTCTCCGCGTACACCAGGTAGGACTGCCCGGCCTTGTTGCCTGATTCATCGTTCCACTTGGCCCCCACGTGCAGATCGTCCCGGCCATCTCCATCCACATCCCCCACCAGGGCCACGTTGAACCCTGCCTTGTCCCCGAGCACCGCCCCGGTCATCGCGTGGTCCGCATCGGCCACCGAGAGGGCGCCCTCCGACAGGCTGCCTCCCAACACGAGGTACGCCTTCCCTGCACTGAAGGCGACCTCGCTGTTTCCATAGGCCCCCATGAAGAGGTCCATCACCCCGTCGCCGTCCACGTCCCCGTGGCCCCCCAACCCGTGGCCCAGGCGGTCCAGGTCCGCCTCCCCGAAAAAGGTGTGGGCCACCTCCCCCAGGGAAGCCCCCGCCGCGATCTCGGAACCCAGCAGCAGGTACACGGATCCCCGATCCACCCCCCCCACTGCATCGATGTACGCCGAGATCAGCACATCGCCCAACCCATCCCCATCGAGGTCCCCCGCACCCAACCCGTTGTGACCCAACAGGTCCGCCTCGCCTTCAGACACCCACGCGGTTTCCATGTCCGCCAAGTCCTGCTCTCCTGAAACCAGCTCCGCACCCGTCACCAGGTAGGCCTTGCCGCCGTCTTCCCCCGCATCCCCGTTGGTGTCCGCTGTGACCAGGACATCGTCCAACCCATCGCCATCCACGTCCCCCGCCCCCGCCACGTGGAACCCCGCCTTGTCCCCCACGTTCTCGCCAAGAAGAGTGTGATCCGCATCCGCCAGGGACAACCGCTGGTCTTCCCAACCGTGGAAGGTGCCAGACGGATCGCCCGTGTCGCACCCGGTGTCGCATTTCGGGTCATCCTTGCCATCGCAGGCGATGCAAGCCCACAGCACGACCCCGAGTCCAAGCGTCCGCACCACCGCGCCTCCGGAACACAGCATGCCACCTTTCATCACGGCCCTGACAGCCAACCCTGCTGCCGCACCCACCGGGCGACCTCCCGGGCATACAAGGAATAGCCGTCCGCATCCGGATGGCCGCCGTCGTAGAAGAGCGGCTCGTGCAAGGTCGCATCGGCGTCAAAGGCCCCGAGAATCTGCCGGGCGATGCCATCCCGCGCAGCTGGGACTTCCACCAACAACGTGCGGGAGGGGAGCCGCACCAGGCGCTGGTGGGAGCGGCTGCGCTGGAGGAGGACCGCCACCTCGTCCGCCGCAGGCTGGTACCGGAACTGGGCATCTCGAAAGGCTGGGGTCAGGTCCAACAGCGGGATGGGAGCCAGGGCCTTCGCAGTCGATCGGGCATCGGCTTCCGCCGCGGGCTGCCCGTCTCCTTCTCCGCCCCAACCCAGCTGGGGGTAGTCCATCAGGATGTCCGGTGTCTGCAGATCAAAGGTGGAAAGCGGGGGCATGACCACCCCGATGCGTGCTTGCGGCGCTGCCCGCTTCAAGATGTCCACCCCCTGGATCAGCACCTGGGCGGGGCCCTGGGGATCCCGGTAGGCCGGGCGGACATTGAACAGGATCAGATCCGGGTCCAGCTGGAGAATGTTCTTTTGAGCCCACTCCGCGAGGAGAATCACATCCCCAGCCGGGGCCCCGGCATTGATGACCTCCACCCCCAGCTCCTGGGCCAGGCGGGCCGGGTAGCTCTCAGCGTTGGAGACCCCCCAGCCAAAGGTGATCGACGCCCCCAGGCACACAATGCGAAAGCCCTTGGCGGGGGATTCGATCTCCATGGGAAGTCCATCCGACGGGTCGGGGCTTCGCAGGCCCAGGGAGTTGGTGGAAATGCGGAACTCCCGCTTTCGGGAAAAATCCACCCGCAAGTCCAGGGTAGGCACCTCCTCCAGGTTGTGGGGGCGATTTGGGACGACCACCCTGGCATCACGAAGCCCCTTCTTCACCCCGAACGACAGGTTCTCCCCTTCTCCAGGGGGGGGGAAGATCTCATCGGAGAGGCTCTGCCGCTGGAGCTGCTGCCAGGCCACCGCCACCACGAGCACGAACGCCACGACACCCAGCAACCCCACAGCACCCCAGAGCAAGCGCCGAGCGAAAGAGGAAGGTTCTGGGCTCATGGGCTCGGCGCCAGGTAGACATAGGCGCTTCCCGGACCCCTGTCCCACTCCAGGGGCTCCATCGGAGCGCCCGCCAGAACCACCCCGACAAGCCCCCCCGAAGAGACGATGGAAAGAACGCGCACCAACCCAAGACCTCCAACCTGATGCTCAAGAATGCCACGATCCTGACCGCACTTGCTCAGCGAGGGCTGTCGGGGGGCGAGCGCCCTCCCGAAGAGTCGCGGCAGATCCTCTGTTGACTCTGCACTCCACCGTCTGCCACTACACAGGAGACTTCCACGGAACGCACCGCCTCATCCAACCCCTCCCAGAGCCAGGGCTCGGATCCCATCCGATCGTAGAAGACCTGCACCTGAAAGGCCGCCACGTCGGAAGGTGCAAGGGACGACTCAAACAACAATTTCCGGGTCTCTGCTGGAGCCAGGGTGGTGTCCTCTTTCTCGACCCGGTCGAGGATGATCCTGGCCAATAGAAGCTGCTCCTCCTCCAGCAGGTTTCCCTCGCCGTCAATCCACTGGGCACTGACCCGCAGGCGGTGCCCAGGGTCCGCCGTGGGAAATCCGTGGCCGGCCTTGTTCTCCAGCACCACGCTCCAGCCCGTCCCATCCCACCCGGCCTCGCGCGTCTCCAGGCCGGACACCAGGAAGTCCGTGTGGCTGGTTCCAAGAAACCGGTGGTTGCTCCCAGGTCTGTCCTCTCCCCACGGCACCATAGGCCGCACCACGCGGGGCATATGGCAGTCCACGCAGCTGTCTTCGCGACCGGTCGCTGCCTTCCAGGCTTCCCACTCGGCATGGGTGTCCACCAGGGGGCGCTGCAGGTTGTAGAGCGGAGGCTCGTCCAGCTGGTGGCATTCCACACAAACCTCTCCTGAAGAACCAAAGTCCGACTGGACCTGTACCGGGTGCGCGCTCTCTCCTACGGTATGGGGCCCCACCACCACCCCGTCCCGGACGTGGCAAGCCGCGCAGGTGATTCCCTCCTGTTGGAGGTCCGAATCAAAGTGCTCGTTGGGCTCTCCCTTTCCCACAAACGGGGAAATGGTCTCCAGGCCGCGAATGGTGAGGGGCTGCTGCTCCATCAGCGGCGCATGGCAGTGCAGGCAGAGGTACTGCTCGCCGTCCTTTTTCCACTTGGCCTGGAACAGGGGACCCACGAAGGCATGGGCCTTCTTGGATTCCTTCCACTCCGCTTGCACCTGCGGGTGGCAGGCTCCACAGGTGGAAGCCCGGATGTCTCCGAGCCCCTCCACCACCACCAACTCCGTGGGCACTTCCGGCTCCACCTGGCGGAACAGGGCCACCCTTGCCAGCACGCAGCCGCCCAGGGAAACGAGAAGCAGGGAAACCAGGAGCGGAGAACCCCACGCTCCGGGGCTACTCCTCCCCAAACTTCTTGCCGTGGGTTTCCTGCTTCGTTGTGTCCCCGGTCTTCAGGCGGTCTTCAGCCCGCACGGTGCCATGGGAAACCCCCCAAGTGCCCAGAAGCCAGCTCTGCACCAGGGGCTCGAGGGCCGGGGCCCGGTTCAGCATCTTGGTGCCGTGGCCGGCCTTTTCATAGACCGCCAGGTGGTGCTTCCCCGCCGCCTCCGCATCCATCACCAACGCGCTTCTCGCCGAGTACTTGTCCTCGCTCGACACAGCGATCAACAAGGGGCGTTCGCCGTATGCTGCCACGGCTCCTGTGAGATCCAGGCCCTTGTAGTCCAGCCCTGGAGACAGGAGCACGACATTTTGAATGCCAGCATCGTCCTTGGCCACAATCAGGGCCAGACTCGAACCGACGGAGGCACCCACCAGGCTCACTTCCTCCACGCCCTTGGTGCGGAACCAGGCCAACGCCGCCACCAGGTCCCCCACCATCAACCGGTAGTCGTGGTAGTTGAGGTCCGCCACGGGCTTGTCCTCGTCTGCATTTTCCCCGTGGCTTCGGAGGTCCAGGGCCAGGGTATGGAACCCGGCGTGGTTGACGCGCTTGGCCAGGTACGACCAGTCCTTTGAAGATCGACCCTCCATGTGCAGAAAGATCACGCCCTGCTTGGAATCTTCCGCTGACGTGTAGACCGCATGGAGCGAAACCTCCTCCTCCCCTGTGAACTGAACCGACTCGGGGGTCTCAGCGGGTACGGGGGTCTCAGCAAGTGCGGAGCCCACGAAGACAGACGAAAACAAAAACACAAGCAATCGAGTCATGAAGTCTCCAACACTTTGAGCGATGCCATCAGTTCCTCAAGCTTACTGGATTCCTGGCATGGCTTCAGGGTGGGGGCCGCTGGGGCCTGGATCTCCATTGACACCTCCTGGCTGCGTGGGTAGGTACACCGGGATCGGGATGCACAGCCCGGTTGCCGTTCTTTGACGGGACTTTAGATGCCCGCGATCAACCCCCATACCCCCTACATGGACCGCGCCCTCGAGCTTGCTCGAACGGCGGCGGAACAGGGAGAAGTCCCCGTCGGTGCCCTCGTGGTGCGAGACGGCGAGGTGCTGGCCGAAGCCCACAATCTTCGGGAGCAGCACCAGGATCCCTGTGCCCACGCCGAGCTGCTTGCCATGCAGGGCGCAGCCGGCAAGCTTGGATCCTGGCGATTGGAAGGGTGCACGGTGGTGGTGACCCTGGAACCCTGCGCCATGTGCGCAGGAGCCATGGTGCTGGCCCGCATTGAGCGATGCGTGTACGGCGCCACGGATCCCCGGGGCGGCTTTCTGGGAACCCTCGGGGACCTGTCGAGCCACCCGGATCTCAACCACCGCTTTGAGGTGGAGTCCGGAGTCCGGGCCGAGGAATCGGCCAGGCTTCTGAAGCAGTTCTTTCGGGCGCGTCGATGAGTGATCGCTGCAACACAAGTGGAGAGGTGGCCGAGTGGACGAAGGCGGTAGATTCGAAATCTACTGTGGGTTCTGCCCACCGTGGGTTCGAATCCCACCCTCTCCGCCCTTGTTTTTTCGGGTCTTCTTGGATGTTGGGTGTTTTGGAGAGGTGACCGAGTGGCCGAAGGTGCACGACTGGAAATCGTGTGTAGGGCAACCTACCGTGGGTTCGAATCCCACTCTCTCCGCCATCCCAACAACGACGGCCTCGATATGATTGCTGCCGCGAGATGAAGTGATGGTCGGGTCCCTCCGACCGAAGACCATGAACTCCGCCAGGCCTGGAAGGGAGCAACGGTAGTTGGACACCCGGGGCGGAGGGCCGCCCGGCCATCTCTTCATTCCGCGGCAGCATCTAGCATCGCGGTGATTCACGACGGGAATGCGTTACAAAATGGAATGAGCTACCAGGCAATCGCCCGCAAGTGGCGCCCGCGCACATTCGCTGAAATCGCTGGCCAGGACCACGTCAAGCGAACCCTTCAAAACGCGCTGCGCATGGGGCGCATCCACCATGCGTTTCTGTTCACCGGCGCCCGGGGCGTGGGAAAGACCACGGCCGCGCGGGCCCTGGCTGCCTGCCTCAACTGCGAGCAGGGTCCCGCACCGGAACCCTGTCTCGAATGTTCCATGTGCAAGGACGTGCGGGCGGGCACCGCTCCCGATGTGGTGGAGATTGACGGTGCGTCCAACAACTCGGTGGAGGATGTGCGGGGCCTCCGGGAGAGTGTCCACTACGCCCCCAACCGGGGCAAGTACCGGGTCTTCATCATCGATGAGGTCCACATGCTCTCCAAGGCAGCCTTCAACGCCTTGTTGAAGACCCTCGAGGAACCTCCCGATCACGTGGTGTTCATCTTCGCCACGACGGAACCCCGGAAGATTCCAGACACGGTCTTGTCCCGGGTGCAGCGTTTCGACTTCAAGCGCATTCCACCCAAGATCGTGGCGGACAGGCTGCGCATGATCTGCGAAACGGAAGGGGTCTCGGTTTCCGACAAGGCCCTGCGGCTCATCGCCCGGGCGGGTGAGGGCTCCATGCGGGACTCCCAGTCCCTCCTGGACCAGGTCATTGCCTTCGCCGGGGAGGAACCCGCGGACGAGTCCGTCCTGGAAATCCTGGGTCTGGTGGACCGCTCCGCTCTCTACCAGATGCTGGAAGGGCTGGTGGGAGGCGAACCCCACAAGAGCCTGGAGACCATCCACCATGTCTACGAGCATGGACACGATCTCGCCCAGTTCACTGCCGAGCTCCTGGAGTTGGTGCGAAACGCAGCGCTCGTGCGCCTGTCTCCACAAGCACGCCCTTGGATGGATGTGCCGCCGGAGGAGGTGGAGCGCCTGGAGCAGCTCTGCAAGGGCATGCCCGCCCCGGTCTTTTCCCATCTCTTCAACGCCCTGTTGGAGGTCCAGGACCAGGTCGCCCGCTCCCCGCGGCCCCGCATGGTGCTGGAGATGGCGGTCGCCCGCTTGTCTTCCCACCGGCCGGTCCAACCCGTAGACCACCTGATCGAGAGGTTGGAGCGCCTGGAGCGAGGCCTGCAGGCAAAGGGCGCGATACCGCAAGCCCCGGGCAACGGCGTGGGTGCACCCAGGAAGCGAGCGGTGGCCGCCCCCGCCGAGGAGCCGCCCCCCGCTCAAAAGGAGCCTGAACCGGCTCAGCCAGAAGAAGCTGACTCGGCTCCCCCGGAAGAAACCGCGTCCCTCTCAACACCAGAGATTCTTGACCCCCCTGAACGGTACCGGTCTCTCCTGGGAGATCTCGCCAAGAACTCCGGGGAATTTCGGGACCTGGTGGAGTATTCGGTGTTCCTTGGCTTTGCCGAAGGCCAGCTCCGCATCGGATTCGACAGCCCCCGGGCCCTGAAGCACGGGCGCGAGCTGGTGCAACAAGAGTCTCTGCGAAAAGCAGCGGACACCTGGTTCCCGGGCCTCGTTCGAATCCAGGTGGAGAGCCGCGAAGCAGCCACCGGCCAGACCAACAAAGAGCGCCGCAAGGAACAGGCAACCGCCGACCAGCAGGCCCTGGAACAAGCCGTGCGGGAGGATCCGCTGATCCAGGAGATCTGCACCCAGCTCGGTGCTGAAATCGAAGGCGTGGTGCCGGAACGGTTGGACCCGTGACCCGCGACCCCATCCGCCGCTGTGTCGAAGCGCTCTCCAGACTCCCGGGCATTGGCGAGAAGACCGCTCAGCGCCTGACCTGGTGGCTTCTTCGCGCGCCGGCAGAGGTGGGTGCTGAAATTGCAGAGGCGGTGGCGTCCCTCCAGGATTCGGTCGTGGAATGCCATGTCTGCTGCAACATTGCTGCCACCAGCCCCTGCCCCATCTGCAACGACCACAACCGCGATGTCTCCACCATCTGCGTGGTCGAGCGCCCACCGGATCTGCTCGCCATCGAAGCCAGCGGGGAGTACCGGGGCCGCTACCACGTGCTGCACGGTGCGCTTTCTCCCCTGGATGGCGTGGGGCCGGACGATCTTCGCATCCGGGGCCTCCTGCAGCGCCTGGACGACATCAACGAGGTCATCCTCGCCACAGACCCGGATGTCGATGGGGACATGACCGCCCTGTACCTGGCGCGACTCCTGGCCCCCCTGGAGGTCCGTGTAAGCCGCCTGGCCCACGGAATCGCAGTTGGAACGGAGATCGAGTACGCAGACAGGGTAAGCTTGATGCGAGCCTTGGAGAACCGGCGCGAACTCTGAGGCACGAGGAAAACCATGTCGAAGGATCCTCCGTCCCTACTGGAGCTTGATGCCCTGCAGGATCGCACCCCGGAGTTGGGGCTGAAATTCGAACGTGAGATCACGGACCCCGGGGGGGCGCTTCTTCCCAGCGACATCCCCTCGGACTCGGAAACCAATCCGGGATTGAATCGCACGACGATGGGCCAGTACAGCTCCGCCTGGGCCCACTCCGAGGAGGGAGACGACGCGTTCACTCCGTTGGAACCACACACCTTTGAGGAATTGGGGCTCTCTCCGACCCACCTGGAACACCTCGTACTCAAGCACCTTCTTGACTACCCGGGGGACGAGGGCCGGAACGTCGCCAACCACCTCTGCGTGAACCCCTCCATCGTACTTCCCCTCCTGGAAGGATTGAAGCGCAGGATGCTGGTGATTCACGCCACGGGAGATGCCCGCGGGGACTTCCACTTCGACCTGAGCGAGGCCGGTCGCCACTTCGCCATGGAGTTGCGCAACCAGAACCCCTACTGCGGCCCCGCCCCAGTCCCCCTTGAGGCCTACCAGAACAGCGTACGCATCCAGTCGGTGGCCCAGGAAAACCTGAAGCCAGCCGATCTGGAACGAGCCTTTTCCGACCTCCATGTGGACCATTCCCTGCTGGAGCAGCTGGGTCCCGCCATGTCTTCCGGACGGGGGGTGTTCCTGTTTGGAAACTCGGGCAATGGCAAGACCTCACTGGCCCTGCGAATGGCCCGCGCCTTCAAGAGCCACGTCTACATTCCCCATGCGGTGATCATGCAGGGGCAGGTGGTCCAGATCTACGACCCCCAGGTCCACCGGTCCGCCCCCAAGGACTCGGTCCTCCTGGAGATAGATGGCAGACGAGAGGACCCCCGCTGGGTCCGTTGCAACCGGCCCACTGTCGTGACCGGCGGGGAGTTGACCCTGGATTCCCTGGAAATGACCGCCAACCCGGACAGCGGCATTGCCGAGGCACCGCTCCAGGTGAAGGCAAACTGCGGCCTGTTGGTCATCGACGACCTCGGCCGCCAGCGGGTGGACATGGCGACCCTGCTGAACCGATGGATTCTGCCCCTGGAGAGTCGCCTGGACTACCTGCGCCTCCCGAACGGTCGCAAAGTGGAGGTGCCCTTTGACCCCCTGCTGATCTTCTCCACGAACCTGGATCCCGCCGACCTGGTGGACGAGGCGTTCATCCGGCGAATTCCCTACAAGGTCCATGTGCCGGATCCCAGCCGAACCGTGCTTTTTGATCTGCTGAAGAGCGAATCTGAGGCCATGGGGTTCGTTCCGGATCCTGCTGCCTTCCGGTACATCCTCAAGACCTGCTACGACGACGTGGGCCGGGAAATGCGCTATTGCCACGCCCGGGATCTGCTGCTCCAAGTGCGCAACCGCTGCCTGTACATGGGGATCCCCCTGCAGCTGGACCAGGAATCCATCGACCAGGCGGCACGCAGCTATTTCACGCTGCTCTAACCCGGACGCTCCGGGCTAAAACAGACCCCAACTGGGGCTTGGAATCCAGACCTCCGCCACTGGATCCCTGTGCACCCGTCGCCAACGAGATGGATCCAGTTCCGGTAGCTCACCGGTGGGCCAGATGAGTGCCTGGACCCGAAAGCGGCCCACGGCCTCGTCAAAGGTGGTGTCCATCCCCTCTCCTCGCCGGCGAAGGAGATCGGCCACATCCTCCCCGAAGACCAGGCGTCCATCTGCGAGCACCCGGGAACCCGGCGGCATGCAGTAGAGCAGGAATCCAGCCCAGGCCCCCGTGGTGTCCATGGCCAAGGGCTGGTTCGATTCAGACAAGGCAGCGCAGGCAGCCACCGGAAACCTGTCGGGCTCCAGGACGGCGGTTCGGTTCGACCACCTGGGGGCCACATGCACCAGGAGGAGGCCCGCCAACCCCAAGGCCCCCGCCCAGCGTGCCTTGTGTGGAAGCCGAAGCCCTGCCCCCATGAGGGGAACAATGGCAAGCCAGGCCCACCTTGCCAGGAGCCACGAGGCGATGCAGAACCCAACGGTCAGCAACTTCTCGGTGCGATCCGCCTCTGAACCCACAACGTGCACCGCAGAAAGCACACCAAGCGCAAGAAGGACACAGATGAGCCACCCCCACCCACCGGCCTCCAGGTACGCAAGGCTGCTCTGCAGCTCAGGCACAAACCCGGCGGGCCACTCTCCGTGGGACCGCAATGCACCACGCACACCTGCCACCGCGCCAGGCGCAGCCGCCATCGCAGCAATGCCAAGCCCCACCACGCCCCAGGCCCGGAGGGACCGCACCCCGAGGGCCCAGACACCCGCGAGGACAATCCACCACAGGGAGGAAACAGCGTGGAGATTGGCCCACACGACCGCCACCCCCACGGCCACAAGTGCCCCCACATCCAGCCGGGCCCGCCGCACCCAGGGCAGCAAGCTCCCCAGGAAGACCAACTCCAGGATGTGTGGTCGGACCCGCAGGCGATCCTCGAAGAGCACTGCCAGGAGCGCAACGCCGAGGGGAAGCATTCCAGGCTGCTTCCAGGACCGGGCCCAGGCCACCACCCCCACCCCCACAAGCGCGAAATGCGCCACGGCCACTGCCCGCAGCCCCCCCATAGACTCCAGGCAGGCCACAAGCACCTGGTAGCCCCATTGGAAGGTGGTCCAGGGTGCGCTGGGATCCGCCGCCGAGAACAAATCCCGGGTGGGAATCCCGCCAGCCATCACCTCTCGTCCCACGGCCACGTGCCAGAACAGATCAATGTTCCAGATAGGGCGCCATGCCCACATCGCAGCCAGAGTCCCCAGCAATCCGAGGGCCAGGACGCGATTCCGTTCCGGAGGATTCATCGGTTCATTCCGGCGGGACTTTCAGCATCCACGACACGGTAGACTACCCCAGGGGAGACCCTTGCTGACACGCTACGCCCATTGGCTCCATCTTGGTTGGCCTGCAGGAGAGGTAGAGCCGCTGCCCGAGGTGGCAGAGGACGGCACCTGCCTCACCCCGGGGGTTCGCATCGTGGGGGATCTCCGGGGGGCACCCCACCTCAAGCATGCAGCTGACACCGGGGCACAGGCGGTCCAGGACATTTTGGACGAGGCGGGGTTCACGGCCGGAGACGGGGGGGATGCCCTGGACCTGGTGATTCTGGGCGGTGGCGTCTCCGGAATCTCGGCGGCCCTGGAAGCAGAACGCAGGAGCTTGAACTACGCGGTGATCGAATCTTCGGGGGCGTTCTCAACGGTCACAAACTACCCGGCCAAAAAGCCCATCTTCATCTACCCCTCCGCCCTGGTCCCCCAGGGACTGCAACTGCAGGCCAAGACGCGGGAAGCACTTCTGGAGGAGCTGGAGTCCCAGCGCATTGCAGCCGGAGTCCAGGTGACGCCTGGGCACGCAGAGCGGATCGAACGGGTGGGGGGGGTGCTTCATGTGCACCTGCAGGACGCCCCGCCGATCAAGACGCAACGGGTGATCGTGGCCCTGGGGCGGAGCGGCAGGTTTCGGCGCCTGGAGGTGGAGGGGGAAGACCTCCCCAAGGTGTCGAACCGCCTGCATGATCCCGCGGCCTTCGGGGGCCGGGATCTGCTGATTGTCGGTGGAGGAGACAGCGCGTTGGAGGCGGCCGTGGCCTGTGCCGATGCAGGCGCAAGGGTGACGTTGTCCTACCGACGAGACCACTTTCACCGGGCCAAGCCCGGCAATGTGGCTGCCCTGGAAGCCCAGGAGGCGGCCGGGCGGTTGCAGGTGCTCCGCTCGACGAGGGTGGAACGAATCGAAGCGGAGCAGGTCCACCTGGCCGGGGCGGCGCCGGTGTCCCTCCCCAATGACGCGGTGCTGACGCTCATCGGGCGCAAGGCCCCCCTGGATTTCTTCCGGGCCAGCGGTATCCCGATTCGCGGGGAATGGACCCCCTCGCGCGTGGCGGGACTGGCCCTGTTCCTGGCCGGGGTTGCCCTGCTTTTTTCCTGGAAGGGTTCCGGTGTGGTGAACCAACTGTTCCGGGAGCGGGCGTGGTTCCCCTTCGGGTTCAGCTCCCCGACGGGGGCCTCGTCCCTGGTCGACACTCTCTGGATCTCACTTTCCGAGCCGGGTTTCTTCTATTCCCTGGCCTACTGCATCGTGGTGGTGGTCTTTGGAATCCGCCGCATCCAGCGCCGGCGCACGCCCTACATCCGGGTGCAGACCGCCACCCTGGCCGCCGTCCAGTGCCTGCCCCTGTTTCTCCTGCCCTACCTGCTGCTTCCCTGGCTTGGCGCCGGCGGAGCCTTTGATGCGGGCCTGGGCCAAAGCGTGGCCGACCTGTTCTTTCCGGTGTCCGACACCGCCCTGCACGGGCGGGAGTACTGGCGAGCGTTTGGTTTCATCCTCGCCTGGCCCCTCTTCATCTGGAACGTGTTCACCCCCGAGCCCCTCCTGGGGTGGCTGGTGGTGTCGGTGATCCAGACCTTTGTGGTGATTCCCCTGATCGTCCACCGGTGGGGCAAGGGGGCCTATTGTGGCTGGATCTGCTCCTGTGGAGCCCTGGCCGAGACCCTGGGCGACACCCACCGCCACAAGATGCCCCACGGGGAAAAGTGGAGCCGCCTGAACTTCCTGGGGCAGGCGATTCTGGCGGCGATCACCCTTCTGCTCATCCTGCGGGTGGCTGGCTGGCTGGCCCCCTCGATGTTCGGGCCGGGCACCGTTGTTGGAGGCGTTTTCTCTGGTGCCCTCAGCGGATTCAAGCTCCTGGGCATCCCCCTGAATTACGCCTGGATGGTGGACACGCTCATGGCGGGGATTCTCGGCGTGGGGCTCTACTTCTGGTTCAGCGGCCGCACCTGGTGCCGCTTTGCCTGCCCCCTGGCCGCACTGATGAACGTCTACGCACGGTTCTCAAAGTTCCGCATCTTCTCGGAGAAGGAACGCTGCATTTCCTGCAACGTGTGCACCACCGTCTGCCACCAGGGCATCGACGTGATGTCCTTCGCCAACCAGGGAATTCCCATGGAGGACCCACAATGCGTCCGCTGCTCCGCCTGTGTCCAGTCCTGCCCGACGGCGACCCTGAGCTTCGGGCGACTGGAGGGAGGCGAGGTAGTGCTGGACCTGCTGGAAGCTTCGCCGATTCGAATGGTGGAGACGCGCTGAGCCAGCGGCTGATCAACCCCGGAGTAAAAGGCCGAGAGAGAGGCAGACGGGACTCTTCTTCTCCTCGGTTTCAGTCGCGATGACCTCGGTATAGGTCACCCGATCCATGCGCAGCCGGATCCCAATCCCACCCCAGGTCGCCTCGCTCTGCAGGCTCATGGTCCAGGCAAGATGCTCCTGTTCTGCGGTCGCCATGGCCGACTCACTATTGTCCCCAAGAGCCACCAGGTCATCGGACGTAGAAACCAAGCCCACCCCTACTCCGAGTCCAGTCGTGACCCGGGCCGACCCGGCCCGGCCATCTCTCGCCAAGACCTTTCCTTGCACGAGCACAGCGGAGGTGATCTTGGAGATGTCGGGAGAGATTTTGTAGTCATTGACCAGCTGCTTCGCCAGGGGCGTCCAGTCGGAATCACCGAGATCCGGCGAATAGAGGAGTGACACCTCAGCGCCGACAAAATCAAGCAGGTACTCCACATCTGCGCGAACAAAACGACGGTTGACGAAAGGGTCGTTCACCGTGTTGCCGAACCCGGCAGACAACCCGACCTCTGATCCCTGCGCCGTGAGTGCCAGAAACAAGAGGGAAATCACAACCGCACCAACACATCCAGGGTCCAGGTCTTGTCGTTCACCACACTGGATTCCTCGGACAGTTCGGCCGAACTGTACTGAGGTTCAGCCTGCACGGAGAACCGGTTCAGGAATCCAAGCCGCACGCCTGCCACCCCTCCAAACCAGAGATCCATGGCAGTCCCCAGGACCAACGTGGGGAGTACGCCGGACTCGTCTAGAACGTAGGCAGCGGGCGGCGCACCCTGACTCACCGATTCGCTGTCATAGACGGCAAATCCCCTGCGCTGGCCCCGCACCCCGAGCCCTGCACACACGTGGGGACCCCCATGCACATCCGCCCCAAAGCTGCGCCCGCCGAAATCCCAGTCCGCCAGGACGAGACCTTCCCATACATCTGCGGTGACTGGCACCTTGAATTCGTCTCCAGAGGCACTGCCCTGGTGG
>CAZSZE010000023.1:46743-57119 GCA_964610645.1 uncultured Enterobacterales bacterium
GCCATCGGTCACGGCTTTCTTACAAGACTCGGCCATGGTCTGCATGCCATCTCCCCTGGAGGTCTGCATGACCGAGGGAATCTGGTAGGACTTGGCCTCGCGAATCAGGTTCCGGACCGCTGGATTCACCATCAGGATTTCATGCAGTGCGATGCGACCCTTCTTGTCCGCCGGCCGCTCCAACACCTGGGACACCACTGCCATCAGGGACGCTGCCAGCTGCACCCGAATCTGCTGCTGCTGGGTGGATGGAAAGACATCGATCAAGCGGTCCACGGTCTCCGGCGCCGAGTTCGTGTGCAGGGTGCCAAAGACCAGGTGGCCGGTTTCCGCTGCTGTCAGCGCCAACCCGATGGTCTCCAGGTCCCGCAGCTCCCCCACCAGGATGACGTCGGGATCCTCCCGCAAGGCGCTCCGGAGCGCCCGGGAGAAAGACGATGTGTGCACCCCCACCTCGCGCTGGTTGATGATGCAGTTCTTGGGCGTGTGCACGAACTCCACCGGGTCCTCGATGGTCAGGATGTGCGCATGGCGGCCCTTGTTGATGTGATCAACCATGGCCGCCAGGGTCGTGCTCTTGCCGGAGCCCGTGGGCCCCGTCACCAGCACCAGTCCCCGCCGCATCTCTGCAATATTGCGCAGCACACGGGGGGCCTTCAGATCATCCAGCGTCAGCACCTCGTGGGGAATGATCCGCAGCACCATGCCCACGCCACGCACCTGGTTGTAGACGTTGACGCGGAAGCGGGCGAGCCCATCTAGCCCCACCGAAAAGTCCAACTCGCGGTCGGTCTCAAACGTGCTCTTCTGCTTCTCGTTCATGATCGAGTACGCCATGCGCATCATGTCGTCCGCGGACAGCATCTCGCTGTCCAGGCGGCGCACCTCTCCTTCCACCCGCAAGCAGGGGCTCTCTCCCGCACTCACATGGATGTCCGATGCCCCGGACTCCACCGCAAACGACAGCAACTCGTGGATCTGTACGGCCATGATTCCCTCGCCAACGTCATCCTACCAGCCCGATGCGATAGGGTGGGGCATGGGCCTGGTGCCGCGCCCCCTGTTCCAGGATTCCTACATCCTGGTCATCGAGAAGCCCTCCGGGCTGCCAAGCCAACCGGGCAAGGACGGAGGCGCCAACGTGCATGACCTCTTGCGGGCCCAGCACAACTACGTGGGCCTGCACCACCGCCTGGACACGCCGGCGAGCGGATTGATGGTGCTCGCCCTGGACAAACAGGCAAACAAGGGCCTGGCCTTCGGCTTCCGAACCCACAGCATCCGCCGGGAATACAAGGTGGCGGTCCTGGGAGATCCAGGTGCAAACGGCACCTGGGACGCCCCCCTGGATGGGAAGACCGCCACCACGCACTGGACGCGCATCGCCCGAGGCGGGGGCATGTCACACCTGGAGATCTCTCTTGGCACCGGGCGCACGCACCAGGTGCGCCGCCATGCGGTGGACCAGGGACACCCGGTGCTGGGGGACCGGCGCCATGGAGGCGCTGCGGGCCGTTTGTGGCCGCGCCTGGCCCTGCACGCCTGGCGACTGCAACTCTCCCACCCGGTCACCGGAAAGCCCCTGGCGTTCGAGTCTGGTCTCCCCGAGGACCTGGCCCCTCTGTTCGAGAAGATCGCATGAGGCCACCCACCTCCCTGTTCTGGGTCTTGCTGGTCACGGTGGGCATCTTTGCGCCGGTGTTGGGTGCGGACTTCCTCTGGGACGACGAAATCCTGGTCACCCGGAACCTCTGGACTGACGATGTGTCGAACCTGCCCCGGTTCTTTGCCGAGAGCCTCTGGGATTCCACTCCCGTCGCCCGGCCGGACCAGACCTGGTACCGCCCGATGATGCTGGTGGATCTGTTGGTGGATCGCCAGCTGTTCGGGCTGGCCCCCCTGCCCCACCACGTCCACAGTCTCCTGTGGCACCTGGTCTGCATCGCCCTGGTGTGGCAGCTCTTCGCCAGTCTCTGGGGTCGAAGCGTGGCCACGTTGGCCGCCACTGGCGTGTATGCACTGCATCCCTTCCAGGCCGAGCTTGTGGCCTTTATCGCTGCGCGCAACGACTCCATGGCCATCGCCGGAATCCTCGGCGCCCTGCTGCTGCTCCGGGAAGAAGCCCCTGGCCCGGGGCGCCTGGCAGCAGCGAGTCTGTGCACCCTCTACGCCCTACTGTCCAAGGAAACCGCGCTGTTGCTGCCAGTGTTGTTGGCCGGCATGGACTGGCTCTGGCATGGGAGACCCACCGGCCGCGCCCGCTATGGAGCCCTCGGGGTGGGCATGGCCGTCTTTGTCGCCATACGGCTCGCGGTTTCCCTCGACACCCTCCCCCTGGCTGGGGATTTGGGGGCTTGGGGTCTGATGGCGGGAAGCTATGTGTCCCGTATCGCCTGGCCCGTGGGAATCAGCGCCACGACCCCCATCGAGGCCATGCAGCTGGCAGCGGGCCCGTTGGCCCTGGGCACCGTGGCCATGGCCGCAGCGTTCAAGCTGGGGGGTCGAGAAGGCAGGGCGGGCATCGCCTGGTTCGGTGTGGGACTGCTCCCCTCGGCCGCCGGCGTTCTCGTCTATGGAGGTCTGCCCTTTCGCTATGCGGCCCTGTCTCTCGTGGGAGTGTCCCTGGCCTATGGCGCGTGTTGGAAGAGCCGCCCCATGCACCTTGGATCCCTCGTGGTGCCCGTCTTGCTTGCAGCCGCCACGGTTGTCCAATTGCCCGTATGGGCCTCCACATCAGCGCTCTGGGAACAGGGGCACCGGGTCTCGCCAGGCACCCACACCGCCTGCGGACTGTTCAAGGCCTACGAGGCGGAGTTGAACGACACCCCCCGCTCTTCCAAGGCCTGGCCACAGAAGTTCCAACAAGCGAACTCCATGCTCCTGGAGGCGCTTGAGACGCCCCCCAGCGCCTACTGCTGCTTTTCAGCCTCCCGCTGGCCGTGGCAGCTTGGGCTTGTGGACGAAACCCTGGAGAAGGGGCGCCTGGCCCTGGACCGGGGATGTCCCCCCAGTGCCGAACTGCTGGCCCCCCTCTCCATGGCGGAGGCCCTGTCGGGAAATTGGGAGGCAGCGGTTGCCTATGCCTCTGGCGTGGAGACGGACCCGACCGGTCTCGTGCCCGTGGTGCTCTCCGCGGCAGCGCTGCGCCGAGGGGATGAATCGGTACTCAAAGCCTGGGAGGAGAAAGGGGCGGGCGGTGCCACCCTGGAGCTGCGAGCCCAGGTGGAGATGATCCTCAGCCGCTCCGGCTCCACTCCGCCGAACAATTCGGCGTCTCCCACAGGCGAATCGACTCCACCCTGACCCCGGTGTCCGCCAGCAGATCCTGGGCGATTCGAGCCAACTCCGACACGATGTTCTCGGCGGTAGGCGGTCCCTCCATCCAGTAGACCGGCCGACCACTTTCCTCGTTGGAGGCGGCCAGAGCCTGCACCGCAGGATCGTCGTCTCCCTCTTGCAAGAGGGCCGTGTGGTCCCAGTTTGCATCGATCCAGGCCCCCACCCGCTCCTTGATGACTCCGAAATCCACCACCCGGCCCAAGGCATCCAACCCCTGCGCTGCACAGGTGATCTCCGCAGCGTAGCGGTGCCCATGCCACGCCTTGCAGCGGCTCTCATGGCGGGGAATGCGGTGGGCTGCATCCCACTCCAGTCGTCGCGTGCAGGTGATCATGACTTCTCTCCAAGCGCAGCCAGGGCTGCCACGTGTGCAGGACCCGTTCCGCAGCAGCTTCCCACAATCAGGGCCCCGGCAGCTACCCAATCACGGGCGTGGGCGACGTAGGATTCCACCGGCGCCTTCCAGTCAGCCCCCGCGTTTGCATAGGCTCCCACCGGGACACCCGCTTCCAGGAGTGCCTCCACGTAGGCCAGCGTCTTCTCCGCAGCCACACAGTTCACCAGGACCGCAGCCGCACCCCGCTGCACTGCTTCCTGTGCAGCCGCACCCATCTCCTGTGGGGTCATGAGCTCCCCTTCTGGTCCCGCCGTGAAGGCCATCCAAGTGGGCAGCCCCGTGTCCACCGCCTCCTCCACAGCCACCAGCCCCTCCCCTGCATGGGGAAAGGCCTCACAGAGAAGCAGGTCCACGCCTGCATCCGCCAACACCCGGGCCAGCTCCCGGTGCTCCGCGCGGGGTTCGTCCGGGGAGAGATCCGGCCGGTAGCAGTCCTCCAGGGGCGCCATGCTACCTGCGAGACGGCTCCCGGGCGCGAGCGCCTCCCTGGCAAGGAAAACCGCCAACCGGGCCTGTCTCTCCCAGGTCACAGGAAAAGAGCGCCGCTTCGTGCGAAAGGTATTGGCCGTGTGAACCTGGGCGCCAGCCGCAGCATAGTCCTGGTGGATAGCCCGAACCATGTCCGGTGCGCCTTGCAGGGCCCAGGCGCTCCATTCGCCCTCGGGCAGATCACACCCGCGGCGCCCCAGTTCGGTGCCCATGGGGCCATCGAGCAGAGTGATTCTCATTCGATGTACCCCAGCGCCCGCAGCGCCTCTTTGGTCTCCGCATCCATGGTTTCCGTGCGGTGGCCCGGGGCCTTGGCATCCCAGGCGGTCAGCAGGCGACCCAGCGCCTTTGCCCGCCCGGGCTCGTTCACGGGCGTCTGGTTTTCGTCCACCAGAAACAGGCCGTTCTGGTCCATTCGCCCCGGGTGTCGAAAGAGGACGTGACCCTCGTGAATCACACCCCGCTCCTTCATCAGGTTGTTCCAGCCGTCCTCGTAGGGCTTGGCCCTGGCCTTGGTCGCCTCCAGGAAGATGGGATCCGTTTCCAAAGGCTCCCCCCGAAGCAGGGGCTGCAGGTCCTGACCGGATCCCATGGCAGGATCCGGGAGGCCCAGCTGCGCCAGCAACGTCGGGGCGAGATCCGAGAGCTTTACCGAGGCATCCACCCGGCGGGGAGATTGGGCCTGGCTCCCGGTGCCGACCCAGAAGAGCGGCACACGGCTGACCCAGAGGTCCACATCGAAGCCGTGGCCCAGGGGAAACGGCCGGGTCTCGGCAAACATCTCACCGTGGTCTCCCACGAAGATGACGATGGCATTCTCCAGCAGTCCCTGTGCCTCCAGGGCAGCGAAGAGGCGCTGAATCTGGTGATCCATCCAGGCGACCTCGCCCTGGTACAGCCCCCGCAGCCAGGCCAGCTCCCTTTCGTTTACATCGCCGGCACGAATCCGGTCCCCCAGGCGGGCATGGGCGTGGGCCCGGGTAAACCGGGGGCGGAACCCCGGCTCCACAAAGCGGGACACGAACTCCGAGGGGGGATCGTAGGGGGAGTGGGCATCGTAATAGTGGAACCAGGCAAAGAGGGGGCGCTCGGGATCCCGCTGTTCCAGGAGCGAGAGCGCCCGTCGCGTGACCCGATCCCCCCGGTCTTCCATGCGGGGACCCATGTCCGTCCGGGTTTCGCCATCAAAGAGGCGAAACCCCTGGGCCATGCCCATTTTCTGGCTCACCACAGACGCAGCCACAACCCCCAGCGTGTCCCAACCCGACGCAAAGAGCCGCTCGGCCAGGGTCTCCACTTCCTCCCGCAAGGGGAATCCGTTGCTGGGGACCCCGTGTTCATGGGGATCGAGGCCGGTGAACATGGAGGAGTGGGAAGACAGGGTGGTGGGAACATGGGAAAACGCCCACTGGAACCGCACCCCTTTTCGGGCCCAATCGTCCAGGAAGGGGGAGCTTCCAGGGGGGCCGCCATAGACTCCCAGAGCATCCGCCCGTGTGGTGTCGAGGGTGACGAAGATGACATCCGGACCACTCGGCATCGGGCGCTCCGTCACCGGTTCCACCACCGGATCACCGGAGCAAGCGTGCGCCAACAGAAGCAATTGGACGAGCATCCCGCCAGAGCTAACGGGTGCGTTAGGGGATGACCATGGTGCTCCTCCTCCCGATTCTGGCTTGTTCCCTCGGAAGCAAGGCCCCCCAGATTTCTGTGGATTCCACGGGCGGCACGGACACCATCGACACCGTGGAGCAGCGGAACGTGCTTCAGCCGGCCACCGAGTTCCGTGGCATCTGGGTGACCCGCTGGTCCTGGGACACGAAAGAAGACATCCACACCCTCCTGGAGGACATTGCCCAGTCTGGCTTCAACGCGGTCTTTTTCCAGGTGCGGGGCACCTTTGACGCCTACTACGAGTCCGCCATCGAACCCTGGGCCAAGCGGCTCACGGGCACTCTCGGCCAGGATCCAGGTTGGGACCCCCTGGAAACCGCCGTGGTCAGGGGCCACGAACTGGGGCTGCAGGTCCATGCCTACCTGAACGTGTTTCCCCTCGCCCGGGGAGGGGTGGCGCCGACCCGGGGAAGCATTCCGGGGCATGCCTACCATGACAATCCGGACTGGCGTGTGGCCGATTCCAACGGAGAGGTGCTCCGGGTGGGGAGTCCCGCCGCGGAAGAAATGCAGTACGTGTTCGCCAGCCCTGGGAACCTCCAGGTACGGGCCCGGATTGCAGCGGTTGCTGCCGACATCGATGCCCGGTACGACGTGGATGGCATCCACCTGGACTACATCCGGTACCCCAAGGCCACCTACTCATTCGATGCAGCCTCCAAGGCCCGGTGGGATGGCCAGTCTGATCGGGCCGAGTGGCAGAGAGAGCAGGTGAAGGAAACGGTGCGCAGGGTGCGGGACGGGCTTGGGGTGCCTCTGAGCGCAGCGGTGTGGGGGGTGCACGAGAACAAGTGGGGATGGTCCCAGGTTTCAGAGGGCAACCTCGACTACTACCAGGACAGCCATGCATTCCTGGAAGAAGGACTCGCGGACGCGATCATGCCCATGATCTACTGGCCGGTCACACAGCCAACGGGTCAGCGCCTGGACTTTCGTACCCTGGCCATGGACCACCTGGAGCACGCAGCGGATCGCCACGTCTACCCCGGCATCTCCGCCATGGCCTCGGACGAGGAGCCGGACACCTATGCACGGGTGGCCACCTGCATCCAGGCAAGCCGGGACCTTGGCGCTCCGGGCTGGGTCCTGTTCGACTATGCAACCGCAAAGCCGATCCTGAAGCGGCTGCGCACCTATCTGCTGGCCAAGGACGTGACGCCTCCTGGCATGCCCTGGCGAGAGGTAGACGGGACAGAAGGGGGCTAGCCCACCTCGGTTTCGTCATCGGGCTCCACGTCGAGCACCTTGGACAGAAAGAGACGCCGGTCAGTACGAACCGCGCCGTCCATGCGGCGGGCAGCGACCTCCTGGTAGACACCAATGTCCTCGAATCCCAAGCTCAAGTACATGTCCTGGGCGCGGTGGAGGCGCACGCTGGTACGCAACAGCACGTGGGTGTAGACCTGGCGATCGATCAGATCCAGGCGCGTCTGCACCAGCTCCGCGCCGAGCCCCTCCCCCCTGTATTCTGGAAGCACCCCGAGCTCTGCCAGGTAGAACGTGTGCTGCACGGGCAAGAGCCCATGCATGTCTCGGTAGACGTCCTGCCGCGCGGCAAGAGGAACGCCCGCCCCGAACCCAACGACCCGCGTATTCCCCGTCACAGCCAAGAGGGTGATGTGTCCGGGTGTCTGCAGGATGCGGCGCAGGACCCCCTCCGCCTCTGCTGGAAAGATCCGCTCGGAATAGGGCGGCTCCCGGAAGATGGTCTGGTACGCCCCCACGAAAGCAGCACGGTAGGGAATCACATCCTGGGGACCTTCGACCTTCAGAATGCGGATGCCCGCTCGCGTGTCGAGTTTCACCCCCTGATCATGCCGCGAGGTGGGCCGTCACGAGAACCCTTTCCCCTGAAATGTTGAGGTCCAGGACCAGATCGCCCCCACCCAGTTCCTGGTGTTTTGCATGCGCCCGGCCATGAAGAACCACCTGCAATTGGGCTTCTGTCATGCCCACAATTTCCACCTCCCGAGGGTGCAAGGCCATGCCTGTGCCCAGAGCCTTGAGGACTGACTCCTTTCCAGCCCAGGCCGCGGTGAGGGCCCGTGGGTCGTGGCCATAGCGTTCTTGCTCTCCCTCGGTGAACCACTCGCGGGCAAAGGAGGCGGATCGCTCCTCGATGGTCTCCAGGTCGACTCCGATGCGGCCGTCGCGGCGCGCAATGGCGATCGCTGCACCGTCGCTGTGGGAGATGGAGACTTCCGGACCTCGCTTGCCCGCAATCCGAACCTGCGGCGCACCAGAGGGCAAGGACTCAATTCGGATGTCCCTGGGGGCTGCTCCGGTCAGAGCCTGCACCGCCCTCTTGGCGGCTACCCGGCCGGCAATTCGCTCATCTTGGCGCTTGGTCGTGCCCCGGGATCGAAGCTGGGCGATCTCCGTCGGTGACAGGCCCGGTTGGCCCTCCGCCACTGTGGCGGAGCCAAAAGAGGTCTCAGCCCAGCCTTCCGAGGGCGGGGTGAAGCGCTCCCCTTCCGGAAGCGGCCCCTTCTCGATCATGGAAAAGCCCCGCAAGGACATGACGGTCTTTCCCTTCTGGACGACATCCACGTCGTAGACCTCTCCCCGTCGACGCACGGTCAGCTCGATGGCGACGTTCGGCTGGAACCGCCGGTTCACCGAAAGCGCCTCGATGGCCGCCGGCAAGGCCAGCACCCCGTCGACCACCAGGGAGTGAAGTCCCGCGGCCTGGAAGGCTGCCTCCAGCACCAGGGGATCCGTCAGCAGATCCGGAGCAATTGCGCTGTGGTCCACCGCACCATCGGCAAGAAGCCCATCCGTGCTCACGTCCCGGGCGCCGGTCAGCACCTGGAAACTCGGCCCATGGAAGAACCGCTGGTATATCTGCTCGGCGGACAGGGGGCGGTCGCCGAAGAACGCCGGTGGCAGCGTCTGCACTTTCTGGCCCCTTCCAAGACAGATCGTTCCCTGAAAGTGGTCCGTCCGCAGGAGGTTTCCGGTCTTGACCGTGCGCTCAGAGTGCAGGCTGCATCGCAACTTGCCCGTCCCCAGGGCTCGTGCCCGGATCTCCAGGCGAATCGACTCCCCACGGTAGAGCTTCACCGGCGCCTGAAAGGCCAGGTCCTCCACCCCTGCATAAGGCAGCCCAGGGCACACCAGCTCCGCAGCAGCAGCCATCAGCTCGATCCCCGCCACCCCGGGAAGAACCGGAACACCACCGATGGAATGGTCGAGAATCCACGCATCCGTTTCCACAGAAACCGTGCGGGTCACCACCCAGTCATCTCCATCCAGGTCAGCTCCATCTACCCAGGCGTGACCGGAGCCCGGCAGAAGCCCCCCCAGACCCCCGGACACCACCATCTCTCCAGTGGTGCCAGCCGCCACGAGATCCACGCACAGAGCCGCGCCTGCATCGGCCGGGAGCATCTCTACACCTCGGCCTTCGAGCAGGGTCTTCATGCCGCCTCGCACCGCCATGCCTACATCCGCCCAGGCGGTCCAATCCATGTGCAGGGATCGATCCCGGAGCAGGCAGAGCTGCGCCATGGCCTCGTTCGCCGCGGAATAGTCGACCTGGCCCTCGTTTCCAAATCGGCCGGCCACGCTTCCCATGGAAAGGAACCAGCTCATGGTGGGCAGGCATCCCACCAGGGCCAACCCTCCCACCGCCTTGCCGTCAAAGACCCGGTGAAAGGCCTTGTCATCCTTGTCAGCCACGAGGCGGCTCTCCTCGACGCCTGCGCCGTGGATACAGCCGTCAATCCGTCCATGGGTGGCCTCCGTGTCCGCCACCAGTCCCATGACAGCATCCGGATTGGCCAGGTTGCAGGTTCGATAGTCGACGGTTGCACCTGCCGCCTGCAGGTCCACCATCGTCTGCCGAATCTCTTCCGCGGACCGATAAGGCTTGAGGCGCTTGTCCACCTCGGCCGGGGTCACCCGCTTCCCTTCCGCCTTGATGGCTGCCTTGATGCGCTCTTTCTCCGCCGCCTCATCCAAGGGAGCCTCTCCGGCGTGGCTGCGCCCGACCAGCACCAGCGTGCACGGCGCTCGGCGGGCGAACTCCAGGGCCACCCGGGCAGTGATGCCCCGACCGCCCCCGGTCACCAGGATCACCTGCCCATCGGGCAGCGCTCCCTTTTCGGGTCGATCCTCCACCGAGAGCTCCAGGACGCGCCGGTGGTCCCCTGCACTGAGCATGACCTCGGTCACAGCGTTTCCAGCCTCCAATTCCGCCAGGACCGACTCCAGGGCCAATTCCACGGGAAGGGAGGGATGCAGTTGAATGACGCGGGCCCGGGTTTCACTCCATTCCCGGCCCAGGGCCTTGGCAAATCCGGCCCGGGCACCGTGTGCCCATGAACTTTCCATGGAACCAGCCTCCGGTGCCACCACGCAGATCCACTGGCTGGGGCGATCGCCCTCCACCTGCTGGGCTGCACTCCAGGAGTCCCAGACCGAGTTGCTTGCATCGATGACCACGTCCGCATCGGGGGCAATGGAAATGCCTCGA
>CAZSZE010000024.1:0-39187 GCA_964610645.1 uncultured Enterobacterales bacterium
TACAGCATGCTGATGCGGCCGCCGTCAATGAGTCGGTTCAAGCGGGTAAGGAGCTCATCGGCCAGGCGGGTCTTGCCGTCCAGGCCTTCGAGATCGCTGTAGGAATAGTCGGACACCATGGTGATGATGGCGTGGCGGAACTCGGGCTTGCGCTCCTCGAGGCCATCCACAAGGTCCGCCTCGGTCTGCACCTGGATCTCCATGCGCACGACCCGCCCACCGCCGGTGCCGCGCAGGTTTACGGTGAACAGGCCAAGGTTGAAGAGGCCGGTTGCGGGACACGCCTTGCCATCTTCGCCCTATTCTCCCCCCTCCTCACTGGAATCAGCTGACTCGTCTCCCCCCCCCAAGACGGAGTAACCACCAAACCCGGCTGCACCTCCCACGATGAACGCGGTCAGCACGCCGAGAATCAACGGCAGCTTAGAACTCTTTGTTTCTTCTGCTACGAGTTCGTCATTGACGTCATCAGGCATAGGATCCTCTAAGGCGTTTGAAGGGCGTCCATCGCGCGGGCAACACCGACCTCGCCGGAACGAACCACAAGTTCGACCCGGCGATTCCAGGCGTCATCTTCCCCAAAGGTCGATGCAGGGCGCCAGTGGCCCATTGCAATGGATTGCAGGTGGCTTCCAGGAATCGGGCCTTTTGCCCGCAGGGCCATGACCACAGCCGTGGACCTCTGCCCCGAGAGTTTCCAGTTGGCTCGCTCGTCGCCGCTGGCATCCGTGTGCCCTTCGACGCGAATCTCGCTTTCGACGCTGGCAAGTACTTTGGCGATATCGGACATCATGGCGTAGGCCGCGGGATGCAGCGTGGAAGATCCAGGGCGGAAAAGCACTCGGTCATCCAGTCGCAGGCGGAATTCCTCCTTGGTCTGAACCATACGGATCAGATCATCAGAGATGTGTTCGGACATAGCAGCCCGAAGCTTGACCCGAATTGGCTGTACGACGTCATCTTTGATCAATTCCTCGATGGTATGAGCGGGCTTCTTTTGGACCCCGATCAGCATCTGATCCATCCCGTCTACGCCCAGAGCCGACTTGATCGACTCAAATACAGCCTCGACGCGTCGCACGTCTTCAAAGGTGGCCATCGCCAGCAGCAGCACGAAAAAGGTCAGCATGAGCGTGACCATGTCGGAGTAGGTGGCCATCCAGATGGGAAGGCCTTCTTTGACTTCGTCTTTCTTTTTCTCGCGTCTGCCCATGGACGTTTCGCCGCCCTAAGCGGCTTCCTCCCATCGAAGTTCAGGGGCCAGGGTGGCGTTGAGCCGTTCCACCATGAACCGTGGATTTTCTCCTGCAAGAATGGACAGGAGGCCCTGGGCCACCAGGGTCTTGTCCGCGATTTCATCCTTGGAGCGCACTTTCAGCTTGATGCTCAAGGGAATGGCAAACACGTTGGCGATGATGCACCCGTAGAAGGTGGTCAAGAGCGCCACACTCATGGCCGGCCCGATCTTGGAGGGGTCCTCCATTTGTTGGAGCATCTGCACCAGCCCGATGAGGGTTCCGATCAGCCCCATTGCGGGGGCGAGCATGCCCAGGGTGTCCCAGAAGTCGATGCCCTTCTTGTGGCGTTCCTCGATCTTGTCCAGCTCCCCGAAGAGCACTTCCTCCACGACCGAGGCATCGGGTCCATCCACCACCAGGCACAATCCGCGCTGGAAGAAGTCGTCCGTGGCCTCGTCTGCTGCGGACTCCAGGGACAGGAGCCCCTCTCGGCGGGCGCGACGGGACAGGTCGGCCAGGAGCTTGATGGTCTCCTGGGGTTCCGAGATGCGTGTGAGGAACGCAGCCTTGGCAGCTGCGGTGGCGCGCCGGACCTCCCCTCCGGGAAAGCAGACGAACATGAGGGAGATGCAGCCTCCGACGACGATGATCACGGAGGGTGGATCAAAGAAGGTCCACAGCGGGCTACCGATCATGATCCCGCCGCAAATCAGGCAGACTGCGGCTACGAGCCCAACAATGGTCGCTAGATCCATGAAACCCCCTGGAGGTTTGCGCGCAGAGCTACACCCATTCTATCGGCTTTCCGGCCCCGAGCGTTGAGGACCTGTTGGAAATGGGGAAAAGAATGAGGGCCCTGGCGGGATGGCCAGGGCCCTCGTTTTCGGCGATGCCGCGGGGCGTTACGGCATCAGCCTGGGTCGGTTTTAGACGATATTCACCAGTTCTTGCAGGGTATCGTTCGCCGCGTTGACGACACGAGCGTTGGCCTGGTAGGACCGCTGGGCCTGCATCATCATGACGAACTGATCTTCCAGTTCGACGGACGACTTCTCCAGAGCGTAGGAGGTCAGCTTTCCGCGGCCGGCGGTGTTGGGCTCCCCCATGGCAGGCGGGCCGGAGCCTCGCGTGGAGCGGTAGAGGTTTCCACCTTCACGCTGCAGGGCGCCTTCCGCGGCAAACAGGGCGATAGCCACCTGGCCCAGGATCAGCTCCTCACCATTGGAGTAGGAGCCCACGATGGTCCCATCGGCCTCCACCAGGACGTTGAGCACGTTCCCCACGGCGTAGCCGTCCTGGGACATGCTCGACACACTGGAAATCTGACCGGCCATGCGGGTCTCGCCTTCAATCTCCAGGCCGGCCGTATCCAGGCCAAATTTGTAGTCGATGGCCGGGGTGTTGGCGCCTTCGAAACTCCATGGGGTGGCGGTGTTGGTGGTGGTGAAGTTGGTCAGCTCGCCATCCGAGTCAAAGCTCAAGGTGCCGCTGGCGACTTCGAAGGCAAAGCCCTCGTCCCCGAAGTTCGTCCCAAAGTCCACCTCAGCGCCATCCACAACCGAGGACCAGGTCCAGTCCGAGTCGCTGATGCGCTCGAAGAAGATGGTCAGGTCGTGGGCCACGCCCAGGCTGTCGTAGATGGTGGTCGAGGTGGCAAAGTCCGCATCCGTGGACAGGGCGGAGATGGTGGCTCCGGCGGCGGTACCATCCTTGAGCGAGTTGGCGTAGGGCGTGTCGGCCACGCCGTCTCCATCGGCATCCCATTCGGCTGCTGCAGAGAGGATGGTCTCGATGGCGATCTCGGAGGTCTCGCTCTGTGGAATGGGGGCAGTGGAGATCGAGAGGTCACCAAGGGTGGCGCCGAGTTGGTTGTCGTGCACGCCGAATCCCTGGAGCACGTGTCCCTGGGAGGTTTTCAGGTACCCGTCCTGCCCGAGATAGAAGGTGCCATCCCGGGTGTAGAAATCATTCTTGTTGTCATCCATGACCTGGAAGAAACCCTTCCCTGTAATGGCGATGTCCAGGGCGGATTCGGTGGCTTCCAATGAGCCCTGGGTCATGTTGGTCGCGATGTTGTCCAGGGCGACACCCTGACCCAGCTGGGCTACGCCGCTCAGGGTTCCCAGGGGGTGCGGCGAGCCCACAGCGAACGTGGGGCGGGCTGACTTGAAGCCCGTGGTGTTGATGTTTGCCACATTGTCACCAATGACGGCAATGGCGATGCTGGAGGCGCTAAGCCCACTGGCACCAATATTCAGTGTTGAGAACAACGACATGAGGTCGCTCCTTTGAAGGGTGGTGACAGCCTCGGTCGGTCGGCTGCCCGGGCGCCCTTGGAGTTCGATCCTCGGTCCGGCCCGTTTGGTTGATTTGGGGTGTGGGGTCCTTGCCGCCCCGTGTGGTGAATCGTCAGGAAATGACGAGAGTTGAGTCAATCTGGGTGAAGATGTTCCCCATGGCCTCGTTGCGGGTCATGGCGGTGATGACGGTGCGCTTGGGCACACCGACGACAAAGGCGTGTTCGTCCAGCAAGACCAGGGACTCCTTGGCCCCCTTGTCCGACAGGCGGGTGACGGCATCGTCCAACTTGGTGAGTTGGGCGGTTTCCAGGGTGATTCCCCGGCTCTCCAGCCGCGCGTTTGCATGCCGGGAGAAGGTGAGGTTCGGTCCGAGTTCGACTTCCGGGTTCTCGGCCTCGGTGGTTCCGACCTCCTGGGCCTCGGCGATGGGCGGCTTGTGGCCGATGAGCGCATCGAGCTGCGAGGAAAAACCGTCCCCGGCAGGAAGGACCTGGCCGTCCCCCTGCTTCTTCGGAGGAATCGGGGAGAGTCCCCCAAGACCGTGGAGCAAGTCGATGCTGCTCATGGTCTATTCCTTGTCCCCGTCGGCATCCGCATCGGCGCTGCCGTCGCTGGTGCTGCCGGCGGTCAGACGGAGGATGTCTCCGATGCCAAATGCGTACCCGTCCACGGAAGGGCGCGGTGCGCCGGAGGTGTAGTCCATTTCGGAGATGGTTCCGACGATGCGCTCGGCGACTTCCACGTTTTCGCCGTCCATGTCGGTGCCGGTGATTTCAAAGGTGTAGTTGCCTGCCTCGGCACGTTCTCCACTGGTGGTGATGCCGTCCCAGGTGAGGGAGCCTTCGCCCGCCTCGAGGTTGCCGGTGTCCGCGGTGTAGACCATGGTGCCGTCTTCGTCGTACACGGTGATCGTGCCTTCGGTGACCTTGGCTGCGGTCTCAAAGTGCAACTCCACTTCTTTGGACTCGCCGTCGTATTCAAAGCCGTTGCCAATGGCGACGACATCGGTGCCGACGAGGCTGGCCATGGTCGCGTTGTTCATGGAGGCAATGCCCATGACCACGGACTGCATGGTCCCGTTCATGGCCACCATCTGCTCCAGGCTCGTGAACTGCGCGAGCTGTGCCACGAACTCCTGGTTGTCCATGGGGGACGTGGGGTCCTGGTTTTGAAGTTGCGTGGTCAGCAGCTTCAAGAAGGTGTTGCGGTCCATCTCGCCGCCTGCGGGCGTGGCCTGGTTGCTTTGTTCGAGCGCCATTGCGTCCGAGATTCCAGTGACGCCAAGAATACCAGCCATGCGAATTCCCTCTCCGTGACACTCCACTACGGCCGTGGCGCGGGTGGCTTGAGGGAGTTTCTCGTCAGGGAGGCCGTGTTAGCTGGCCCTCGATGTCCGATGCGAAGCCCGCACTGTATGCCATTGCTGCGCCGCTCTTGTTGGCGTGCATCCTGGCTGTTTCCACGGGGGCCTTGTGGGTGGCCGGGTGGCGGGGGCGGGAACCGGTGGGGGTCCGGGCGCAGGTTCACGTGGACTCTGATTGTCCGGTGCTTTGGAAGGAACGCCTCCTGCAGCGCGCCGGGAGCATTGGCCTGGGGGAAGTCACCGGCTCTGTAGACGGCGCTCGGGCCACCCTGGTTGCGATTCTTCCGGGCCTGGAGGACGATGCCGAGGCCATGCCAGCGCTGCTCACCCAACCCGGTCGATTTGCCGTCTATGCCGGGGCCGAACCCGATGGAGAGGTGTTGGCCACCGAGGCGGACATTGTGTCCGTGGACCTGGGGCTCAACCTCAAGGGCCACCCCTACGTTCAACTGGGCTTCCAACCTGCCGCAGTGCAACGCCTGAAAGCCGGCGGCAGCCCCCTGACCTATGTGCTGGATGGGGAGGTGGTGGACCACCACTTTGCAAACGGATCGATTCGCGGAGAGGAGATCCGCCTCCAACCGCGGTTGGACACGGTCAAGAAGGAGCTGCGCAACGCCACCGACTGGAACATCGTGCTTCGACATGGGCCCGCGCCCTGTCCCCCGACCCGCGTCAGCCTCCAGGTGCTCGATTGATCCGGGCGGCTCTGGTTCTCGCGTGGGCGCTGGCAGGGTGCGTGCCTGTCACCTCCCTGCCGCCCCCCATTCCCATGGCCCAGAATGAGACGTTGGAGGTGGGCTGTTCTCCCATCGGGCAGATTCAGCCGTCCCTGGGTTGGGCGGTGCAGTGCCACACGGTGTTGAGCCTGGAGAACATCGAGCCGGACACGGCCTCCAGCGTGGTGGGGGAGCCGCTCCTTGATTGGAAGCCCAAGCACTCGGAGTTGGGAATCCTCCTGCACCGGACCAGCGAGGGGAAGTACGGCTTCGGCATGACCCAGCGCATCTGGTTTGTGGAGCAGGGCATCGTTCTGGTGGGGTTCCAGGGAGACCTTGGCACCACCTGGGTTCATGCAAGCGTGCCGCTGGTGGTGCATGCCACCGATTGGATCTCGGTGTATGCCCGGCCCGCCTGGCACGTGCCGCTTGGGTTCGTGGCCCCATTCGGGGTGGGGATTCGCATGGGCGAGTTGATCCTTGGGGCCGAGGCCCGTTTCGGCCGGTACAAGGACCTGGCCAATGAAGGCGCCACCAAGGCCGTGCGCCAGCAGAGCTATGGCTTGAGCCTCTCCTGGCGCCCCGAGGGCCTGGAACCCATCGAGGTTCGGTAGGGCGAGCGGGTCTACTGGCCGATGGTCTGTTGCAGGGCCTGAATGGAGCGCACCAGGGCAGTGGCCGGGGGAGCACCGCGGTTGGCGAGGCGGATCTTCCCGTCGGGGTTCACCAGGTAGACGGATCGGAGGATCACGGTTTTCAACGGAAGCTGCACCGCGGCCCGAAACTGGCGGGCGACGGAGCCGCCGCGATCCGTGAGGATGGGAAAGTCGAAGCCGAATTTCTTTGCAAAGGCCTCGTGGGAAGGGGCCTCTGCCGGGTTGACCCCGAACACCTCGGCTCCCAGCTCCTGGAGCTGCGGGTAGTGGGACTGGAGATCCTGGAGTTGCCGGGTGCATCCGGGCGTGTCGTCCCCCGGGTAGAAGACCATCACACTCCAGCCCCCCTTGTTGTGGCGAAACCACTGGCCGTCCCAGGATTGCAGGGCCCACTCGGGAACCTGCGCCCCTTCGGGCAGCATGGGGGGATAGGCCACTTCCTTGACGGCATTCTTGAGGGCTGAGCGCAGGCGGGACATCAGGCGGGCTCCAGGCGATCGGCAGCAGCAGCGAGGGCTGCGGCGTAGCGACTTTGACGGGACTCCCCCTCGAAGTCATCGCAGGCGAGAATCCAGTCGGGACCGACGGGCGCCGGAGGGATCGGCCCCCGGATGCTGCCCACCACCGCGCCCACCTGGGGCACTCCCTGGGCTCGGGCCAGCTCGATGGCATGCCCAACCACCTTGCCGGAGAACGAGGTGGGATCCATGCAGCCCTCGCCGGTGATCAAGGCCTGGGCGCCCTCCAGCTTGTGGGACAACCCCAGGAGGCGGGAAATGGTGGGGGCCCCGGGCATGAGAATGGCATCCAGGAGGCCACGCAGGGCAAAGCCCAGCCCGCCCCCGGCTCCCCCTCCTGGCGTGGCAAGGTCGACCTCTGTCAATCCGTGACCGCTGCGCCAGGCATTCAGGACGCTCGCCCACTGGGACAAGCCCTCTTCCACCTGCGCGACCTGTTCGGGGGTGGCGCCCTTTTGCGGACCGAAAACCCGCGGGGAATCCAGAAAGGGGGTGTGCACATCCAACCAACCACACACCACGAGGTCCGGGTTGGGGACCTCCCCTTCCATGGCGTGGACCCGGAGGAGATCTGCCGCTGTGGCAGGGGTCTCAAGGGGCTCTCCCTGCGCATCCAGCAGCACCAGGCCCATTCCCTGGGCCATGCCAAGCCCTCCATCGAGGGTGGCGCTTCCCCCCAGCCCCAGCAAGAGAGGCCCATCCCGCTGCAAGGCCACGTAGTCCACGAGCTCCCCCACGCCGTAGCTGGAAAGGGAGAGTGGGGAGGTGCCTTCCTCCACCAGGGATCGTCCGACCACCCGCGCGGTCTCCGCAAAGACCCCGCCGGTCAATTGCACCAGGGGGACATGGACTTCACCGCCGTCGGGGCCGGAGACCTTCTCGCCATCCGTGCCCACCTGCAACTGCGAGATCAGGGCCAGGGTGGTGCCTTCTCCCCCATCGGCCAAAGGAACCGCCACCGGAGCCATGCCCCGTTCCGCAAACAACTCCACGGCTTGCCGCGTCGCAGCGGGCGCCGGCAGAAAGCCGGACCAGGAGTCGGGTGCCACCACTACCTTCATGGGTTGCACCGGGCGCCAAGGGGGCTTCCCCTTGGAATCCAACGCGCAAGGTCCGGACCGATCACCAGGGGTTTTCCCTGTAGTTCTGCCGGGGTGCGGGCCCCGGCCAGGAGGTGGGCCAGGCGCAACTCCGCCAGGAGCTGGCTGACTGCAGCGGTGAGCCCTTCGGGGCCGCCCGCTGCCCGGGCCTGCAGCAACGGCCGCGCGAGTCCGGCACAGGTGGCCCCCAGGGCGATGGCCTGGGCTGCTTCCAGCCCGTTGGTCACCCCGCCGGTGGCGCAGATGCCAAGATCAAGACCGCTCAACTGGGCCACGCTGCCTGCCGTGGGAATCCCCCAGTCCCAGAACCGCTCTCCTGTGGTGCGGGAGGCAGCCCGGGCGCGGAGGGTCTCCACTCCGACCCAGGAAGTACCCCCAGCACCGGAGCAATCGACCCACCGGACACCGATGGCTGCCAGTCGTTCGCCCACGTGTCGGGACAGGCCGCAGCCGGTCTCCTTGACCACGATGGGCACCTCCAGGGCTTCCACCAGGCGGGCGATGGTATCGAGCCCTCCCCGAAAGTCCTGGTCCCCGCCGGCTTGGATGACCTCCATGGCCGGATTCAAGTGGATGCACAGAGCATCGGCACCGCAGGCACCGGTAAGATCCACGATCTGCTGGTTTGTGGCTTCCCGGGCCTGAACCACGCCGATGTTGCCCAGGATGAGGGTGGTGGGGGCCACATCCCGCACCCGGTAGCCCGGAGACTGTGCTGACTCGAGCAAGGGCCGCTGGGAGCCGAACCCGAACCCGATGCCGAACGCCTCGGCGACCGCGGCCAGGTCCCGGTTGATGGCTTCGGCCTCTTCGACGCCCCCGGTCATCGCTGCGATCACCAGCGGGGCTGCAAGGGTCTTGCCGGCAAACTCCGTGGAGAGGTCCACCTGGTCCACGTGCAGCTCCGGCAGGGCGTCGTGCACCAGCTCCACCTGCTCCAGCAGGTTGGTCTTCTGCTGAAAAGCCACATCCTCCGTCTCGCACAGGACGATGTGCTCGGCTTTCCGGGCTTCGATTTTGCTGTGTTCGTCAGACATTGGGTGCTCGAAGATGGACGCCCGGAGAGAGGACCACCGGGACCGGGACCAGCCCCTGGGCAGCACAGGCGCCGTGAAAGGCGTCCCGGGCGGTGGGGTCCGGTATCCAGGCGACGGCGATGTCGCCCCCCCCGGCGCCGGATGGCTTGGCTGCGCCCCCATGTTCCACTGCCAATTCAGCGATGCGCTGGAGGGCGGGGGTGGCGTAGTCAATGCCTGCGATGCCCGCCATGGCTGCCAACAACCGACCGGCTTCCCGGAGGGCTGCGACAGGGTCCTGGTCGAACGACCGCACGAGGTCGGCGGAATCGGAGACAAAGGCGGTCCGGTCCTCCCAGGACAGGTACTGGGACACCCGGGGACCGGTTTGGGCGGACTTCCCCGAGTAGATCGCCGACAGATCCAGGGACGGCAGCAAGGTCGATTGGTCCCCCTGGACCCGGCGAAGATCGCCTTCCACACTTGCCCGCACATCCAGGCCCGAGCCGGATCCCTGCACCTTGCGGTGGGCTTCCAGCGCCAGGTCGAGGAGGGGCGCTCTGTCGGCTTTCCGCGCGGCGAGGCCGGCAGCACAAGCCGCCACAACCGCAGCGGCGCTGCCTCCAAAGCCAGGCTTTTCTCCCAAATCCCAGGGGACCGCATCGGAGAACAGGTAGCGGCGGCGGGGCGCATCGGCTGCGAGAAGTCCCGCCCGGGCAAAGCGATCATCCCCCGGCGTTTCCACGGAATCCCCGTCGGACACGGTGCAGACCACCCCGCGGTCCACGGCCGCCACAATCGCCGGGGCCCCGTCGAGCACCGCGTACTCTCCGAGAACCACCAGCTTTCCCGGGGCGAAAATGCGCATCAGGTGCTCTCGACCAGGCGGGCCGCTCCTCCAGGGGCCAGCACTTCCACGCGATCCGCCAGGGTCTGCATCCGCTCCTTCACCACCCGGGCATGGTCGGCCTCACAGAGAATCTTGAGATTGGGGCCGGCATCCATGGTCCACCAGGCTCCGACCCCGTTGGCCCGCAGGTTTTCCACTGCATCCATGCCCCAGATGCTGCTGCTCTTCCAATACCGAATCGGCGGATCGGCTCCCAGCATGGAGGCGTGCATGCGCAACGCGGAGCGTTCCATGACCGTGCCGAGGGCTTCGAGATCCCGCGAGAGGATGGCAGCCCGGGCTGCGTGGAGGTCTTCTGGAACGCTTGCGATCCACCCCGGATAGAACGGGGAGGTGGCCATGGTGCGCATCATGCCCTCCGTGGATCCCACGGGCTTCGGCCCCTCGTGGAAGGTGGCCACCACCATGCACAGATCCCAGTGGTCCTCCGGCGCCAGCTCCTGCGCGTGACTGTCCAGGCCGTCCCCCCGGGTGCCGCAGGTCCACTCCACCCACCCCCCAAAGAGGGAGCGGCAGGCCGACCCCGACCCTTGTCGGGCCAGGATCGACAGCTCCACCGGGGTGCGCTCCTGCCCAAAAGCAGCGCAGCCGGCCAGGGTCAAGGCAGCAAAGCCCGAGGCGGAAGAGGCCAGTCCGGCGGACATGGGGAAGTTGGTCTCGCTGGTCACCGTGGCGGGCTTTCTCCAGGGATCCAGGAGGTCCAGGTGCTTGAAAATCCGCTGGGCGGCCAGGCCCGTGACCGGTTCTCCATTGATCCAGGCCTCGTCCTGCGGAGCCTCTGCCTGCACGCTGGTCTGGGTGGCGTAGGGGGCAAGGGTCAGGGACAGGGAACCCGTGGCCGGCAGGTTCAACGCTGGATCGCGCTTTCCCCAGTACTTGACCAGGGCAATGTTCGGGTGGGCAATCGCGGTGGCCATCACTTGTCCGGAACGGTGCAGGAGAAGGCGGAAATACCACGGGCTGCGGCTGCCTGCAGCAAGGGGTCGGGTCCGTCGGGCACAAGAGCCAACACCACGCCGCCCCGGCCGGCCCCGGAGAGCTTGGCCCCCACCGATCCGTTTGCCCGGGCCAACTCCACAAGATCATCCAGTTCGTCGTCGGACACGCCAATCTCGCCCAGCAGGGCATGGGCCTCATTCAAGGCTTCACCGAGGGCCTGGGTGTCGCCCAGGCGCTCGGCCATTTCCTCGGCCAACACCCCGAGTCGGGTGAGATGGGAATCCACGGCTGGCCGCCGGGCAGCCACCGCTGCGACGATCTCGGCGGTGTTGCCCGCCCTTCCGGTGTCCAGCACCACGGCCGACACCGGGGGCATCTCCCTGGGCACGGGCGCCTCGCCCCGCCGGTAGGACAGGGCCCCGCCCAGGGCCGCCACCGCGTGGTCCAGTCCCGAAGGGTTGCCGTGAAAGAGGCGCTCCACCGGAAAGGCACGCTCGTGAATGGCAGCAAAAGACAGGACCTCCCCCTCCAGGGCAGCCCTCGCCCGCACCAGGGCCACCGCCAGGGCAGCCGACGACCCCATGCCCCGCCCCTCAGGCAGATCCGAGCGAATCTCGACGCGGAATCCCCAGGGGGGAAGCACCCGAGAGAGGGCCTCCTGCAACCGGGGATCCGGGTGGTCCTGCAGCAGTTCGGTAGGCCCGTCGGTGGGATGCAGCCGCACCTCGGTGCCCAGGGAGACCCCCACGGCCACTGCCATGTGACCATGAACCACCGCGTGCTCCCCCAGGAGAATCAGCTTGCCGCCCCCCCGGCCGACGACGGGCGACATCACGCGCCGCGCAGCCCGGCCAGGAAGGCCCGGGCAGCTTCTACGGAGAAGTCCTTCTGGTCGCACAGGTGCTGGGCAACGGCTGGGACCTCGTCGCCGGTGGCCCCGGCGGTGGCGGCCACGCTGCGGGCATGCATGCGCATGTGGCCCTGCTGAATGCCCTCGGTGGCCAGAGCCCGCAGAGCCCCCAGGTTCTGGGCCAGCCCAACCGCAGCCATGACCCCCGCCAGCTCCCGCGCCTTGTCGATGCCGAGCACATCCAGGTTGGCCTGCACAGCCGGATGGACCCGGATCGGGCCCCCCACGACCCCGACCTGGATCGGCACCTCAATCTCCCCGTGGAGGGTGCCCCCATCGTCGATCTTCCAGGAGGTCATGGTGCGGTATTGCCCGTCCCGGGCTGCATAGGCATGGGCTCCCGCCTCGATGGCCCGCCAGTCATTGCCCGTGGCAATCACCACGGCGTCAATCCCGTTCATGACCCCCTTGTTGTGGGTGGCGGCCCGGTAGGGGTCGGCCCAGGCAAAGCGGTAGGCGCTGGCAATGCCCTCGGCTACGGACTCCCCAGGGAGGTCCCCATGGTCCAGGTGTTCCGGCCGCAAGCTGACCCGGGCCCGGGCCAGGCGGCGGTCCGCGAGGTTCGACAGGATGCGCAGGCCCACCGAAGTGCCTGCAATCCGGGCCACATCGGGAGCGAGGCGCTCGGCGAGGGTGTTGACCATGTTCGCGCCCATGGCATCTACGCAGTCCAGGTGCAGGTGCAGGACCACGAACTCCTCGGGTTGCTCGCCGGGCTCTTCGTACAGGACCCGCCGGACTTCAAATCCACGCAGGCCACCGCCGCGCTCTTCCAGGCGGGGATGGACGCCGCTGGCCAGCCTCGTCAGCTCGTCCAGCGACTCGTTCAGTCGAGCAGCGACGGCCTCAGGGTCCCCGCCCACAAGCTGGATCTGCCCGATCATGATCGACGGGTCGGCCTCGGCCCAGAACCCCCCGGCCGTGCGGGCCAGGCGGGCCATGTTCGACACCGCCGCGACCACGCTCGGCTCCTCGACCACCATGGGGACGACCACATCCTTGCCGTTGACCAGGAAGTTGATGCCCACCCCGACGGGCAGGGAGAAGGTGCCGATGACGTTCTCAATCATCGAATCAGCGGTGCCGATGTCCAGTCCCTGTCCGAGGGCATCGGTCTGATCCCGATCCAGCCCCAGGCGCTCCAGAATGGTGGAGAGCCGGGCCTCGGGAGGCAGCCGGTAGAACCCTGGAATCCGCGACGACATGGCGCGCGGGAGTAGCCCGGATGGGCTCTGGGAGCAATGATCCCGGCTAGATGCCGGTGCCTGAGAGGAGGGTGATGGTCTCGGTTTCCGGGCTCCAGTGTTCTTTGAAGGGCAAGACCAGGACATCGGAGAAGCCATCCGCGTGGGATGCGTCCGGCGAGCAGATTACGGGCATGACCGAGCTGGCTCCCGGCACATCGGCTACCTTGAGGTTTCGCACGAGCATGCGGAACGACGGCGGTGAGACATCGTGGGAAGTCGACTTCGATGTAACAGAGATCCACGCTGCTGCGACGCCGGACAGCGGGAACGGCGTCGCGGTTACCGTGATCGGTCGGGTCGACGGATCGGGATCGGACCCGTGCAGCGAGACATGGGAGGAGCCCGACACCGGGCTGTCGAGATGGAACATGTGCTGGGTATGGCCCGAGTGCTCGGGCGACGCCATCCCCTGCGAGACGACGGTGGAGTTCGAGCTGGTTTCGATGAGCGACGAACCCGTCACGGTCGAGTGGGCCGTCTTCGCCTGGGTGGACGGCTTCTACACCTACAGTCGTTGCGGCGGTACTTGCGGCAGATCCGACGACGTGGACGCCGAGGTCACCCTTGAGCAGGTGGAGTGACACCGAGTGTTGAGTAGCGACCGGGCCGTGACCGGCCGCGCTGGCCGGTCACGCGCGTGGGCGGTGTGGGTGTTGACGGGAGCACTGCTCGTCAGCGCGGCTTTCGCGCCGCCAAGCGCGTGGGAGGCGTACGCCGAGAACATTACGGGCACGACCGAGTTGGCTCCCGGCGCACCGGCTACCTTACAGTTTCGCACGAGCATGCGGAACGACCGCGATGTGACATGGTGGGAAGTCCAACTCAGTGCAACGGAGATCCATGCTGCAGCCGGGCCGGACAGCCGGAACGGCGTCACGGTTACCGTGATCGGTTGGGTCGACGGATCGGGATCGAGCACCTGCAGCGAGCATTGGGGGGAGCCCAACACCGGAACGTCGAGATGGGACAACGATTGCGAGGTAAGGCCCGAGTGCTCGGGCGACGCCATCCCCTGCGAGACGACGGTGGAGTTCGAGCTGGTCTCGATAAGCGACGAACCCGTCACGGTATCGTGGGTCGTCGACGCCGTGGGGGGTGGTTTCGCGGATCGCTGAATAGTCGGCTATGATCCTTTGTAGTTCGTCCACTTGGTCTCATGGTTATCGAAGAGTTGAGCGTCTGTCTGGAGCGCTTTGAAGCGCTGGGGGCTGCTGACAATCCACGAAGAGCGCGCCGCAGCGCAAGCCACCCGGACTTTGTGGACCTTCATGCCCAGGCCCTCTCGTTCGCTGAGGAGATTCGGCAAGTCCAGCGCCACCCCCGCGGGCGTCCCCGCCGGGTTCGCCGCCGCCGCTCCTACGCCATGTTGGGCTCGAACTTCGTGCGCAACCTCTGGCGGGTCCGGGTTGAGCACGAAGAGGATCTGCGGCCCCTCTACTTCATCTTCTCCTTGGGCGATGGATGCAATTTCGATTGCCTGTACTGTGACAACCACGCGGGGGTCAGTCACCCGGCGGTGGCCTCCCGGGACAGGTTGCGGCTGGACACCGAGGGAGCCTGCCGCGTGCTGGAGGTGATGAGGACAGGGCTCTCGGCGGTCTTCTACGTGGGGGGTGAGCCGCTCTTGAGGCCGGATCTCCCCGAGATCCTCGCTCGGGCCGCGAAACTGCACTTCTATCCCCAGACGATCACGACCAACGCCTCCCTCTTGCGTTCTCGCTTGTTGGACCCGGACTGGTCCAATTTCCTGGCACACATCGACGTGTTGATCGTGAGCCTGGACAGCCTCGATTCGGAAGTGCTCGGTGCACTCTACCGGGATCCGGCGCCTCCAGGGCCCAGGGCGCTGGTGGGCCTCATGGCCCTGCGAGAGCTTGCCGAGGAGTATCGCTTCCGCCTCATGGTGAACACGGTCATTCAGCCCGGCCTGCTGGGGCACGCCCGAGACGTGCTCGATTTCGCGAACGCTTGGGGAATCACCTTTGCCGGAGTTCCCCAGAACGTGGGCCCCCGGGTGGTCAGCGGACTCTTGGACGACCCGGAGTACCAGAAACTCGCCGCGCTCATCCTCGATCGGGTGCGTTCGGGCCACAAGTTTACGTCGGGCTTCCGCTTCAATGAGGCGCTCTACAAGCAGCGTCCTCTCCTCGCGAATGGATCGCCCGTGCCCTGCAACGCGCTGCTCAAGCCCTACATCGAGCCGGATGGGACGTGGCTGGCACCTTGCAACAGCGCCTCCGTGGCCGAGCAGGTTCGGCTCAATGTGCTGGAGTTCAAGAGCGTCGACGAGATGTGGAAGGCTGCTGCCGAACAGGTGGACCTCGAAGACTACGCCGAGCGCTGCGGCGGAAGCTGTCACTGGGCGCAGCACGTGGGAGCGAAGACCTACTACTGGGGTCTCTTCCACCCGGTTGAGACCTGGCGGGAGCTTCTGCGCTACGCGGAGGGGTGAGGATGCAGCCAACCTCGGACGCGGAACTTTGCGTGGATGCCCTGGCGGTTGGGGCCATCGCGGTCGGTGTCTGCCTGGCGTCGGGTCACCTCGCCTTCATGAGCGTTCTGGTGTTCGGGACAGTGCTCGCCCGCTTTGCGGGCCTTGGGAGGGTGCGGGGTCATGGGGGCCTGGCGGCGGAGGCGCGCTTCTTCACCCTGTGCACACTGCTGGGTGCTTTCAACGACTGGTCGTCGGTGGCACGCCACGGGATCTACCACTACACCGTCCCGGCTGCGGTCCCAGCCCTCGGCGGAATTCCAGTCTGGATGATGCTCTACTGGGGCCTGATCCTGCGCTTCATCGTGCGCCTCGCCTGCTGGCAGGGGAACGACGCCGGGGCGATCCCCCGGGATCGCGTTCGCACGCTCTCGGGCTGGCGTAGCTCCGCGACCCGCAAGGTCGGCCTACAGATCGCCATCCTCCTGGCGACACGGCAGTCCATCTATCGCACCTTCGAGGATCCCCTGTGGTCGTGGCTCCCGTTTGCCATCGGGGCGCTGGTGTACGTGGTCGCTTTCGGCCTGGACGCCCAGGAGAGAAAACTCGCCTTCTTCATTGCGCTGGTAGGTCCGACCCTGGAAGTTCTCATGATCCAGGTGGGTGGCCTCCACGAGTACGCTCTGGGCTGGATTGGCGGAATGCCCCTGTGGATCGCGATCTGGTGGGTGCTTGCGGCGCTCATCTGGAAGGACCTGGGTCGGCGCCTGGAGAGGGTCCTCGCGGATCAGGCGTACATCCCATCGAGCACGTCCCGGTAGCGTGTCTCCACCACCCGCCGCTTCACCTTGAGCGTCGGAGTCAGCTCCCCCGCGTCCTGTGACAGGTCCGCGGGCAGGATGTGGATCTTCTTGATCGACTCGTAGGAGGCCAGGGTCAGATTCACCGCTTGTACATCGGTCCAGACGCGATCGTGGACCTGGGGCAGGGCTGCCAGCTCTGCTGCATCGTTGAAGGCCAGCCCGTGGGAGGTCGCCCAGGTGCCCATGGCCGCCTCGTTCAGGGTCAAGAGCGCCACGCAGTAGGGCCGCTGGTCTCCATGCATCACTGCTTGGGAGACAAACACGCTCTTGGCCTTGATGGCGTTCTCCACGTTCTGGGGGGCGATGTTCTTGCCCCCGGCGGTGACGATGATGTCCTTCTTGCGGTCGGTGATCTTGAGGAAGCCCTTGGCATCCACGACCCCGATGTCCCCGGTGTGGAGCCAGCCATCGATCAGGGTCTCAGCGGTGGCTTCGGGCAGGTTGTGGTACCCCTTCATCACCCCGCGGCCGCGCATGAGCACCTCGCCGTCCTCGGCGATGGCCACCTCCATGCCGGGAACTGGCAGGCCCACAGTGCCGAACTTGAAGGCATCCGCCCGGTTCACAAACGATGCGGCAGAGGTTTCGGTCAAGCCGTAGCCCTCCAACACGAGGATGTCGGCGGCATGGAAGAACTCGGCGATCTCCCGGGAGAGGGGAGCCCCCCCGGAGATGAAGTAGCGGACTTTTCCGCCGAACTGGTCCTTTAGCTTGGAAAAGACCAGCTTGTCCGCGAGGCGGTACTGGAACGCCAGCATCCCCTTGGGTTCCAGGCCCCGTTGGCGCAGTTGCGACACCGCGGCTCCCACCCCCATCGCCCACTCGAAGATCTTCAGCTTGGACCCGCCGGTCTCTCTCGCCCTTGCCACCACCTTGTCGTAGATCTTCTCGAAGATCCGCGGCACGGCCCCAATCATCGTGGGCTGGGTGGCTTGCAGGTTTTCCACCAGGGAGTCGATGTCCCCATCCACCACCGTGGGCACGCCCAGGCGGATAAACGCGATCTCCATCACCTTGGCAAAGGAATGGGCCAGGGGCAGAAAGAGGTACTGCTTGTCCGAGGGCTGCAGGATCGCCAGCTTGTCGATGGCCTCCCCCTCGAAGATCCAGTTGTCGTGGGTCAGCATCACGCCTTTCGGCGGACCGGTGGTGCCCGAGGTGTAGATGATCGTGGCCAGGTGCTCCGGCCCGACGCTGGCCTTGCGGGCTGCGGCAGCGCCCTCATTCTCGGCGTCCCAGGCGGCCCCCTGCTGCTCCAGCTCGGAGAGGGTCACCACCCGCTCATCGTCCGGGGTGTCGCCATCCAGAAGGATCGCGTGGCGCAAGGCGGGCAGCTGGTCCCACACGGATTGCAGCTTTGTGAGCTGCTCCGCGTTCTCCACGAAGATCGCCACACTCCCCGAGTTCTCCAGGATGTACACGCAGTCCTCGGGGCTGCTGGACGGGTAGATCGTGGTGGTGGCTGCCCCTGCGCACAGGATGCCCATGTCGGCGAGCACCCACTCCGGCCGGGTTCCGCACTGAATCGACACCCGCTGTTCTGGCTCGATCCCCAGGGACAACAGCCCACAGGCGATGCGGTGGATCCGCTCTCCGGCCTCCCGCCAGTTCAGCTGGTACCAGGTGCTTCCCCGCCTCCCGTACATGGCGACCGCATCGGGGGTGGAGTGAATCCGGTGATCGAGCATCTCGCAGACAGATGCAAAGGAGGTGTTCGACATTTGGAGCCTCTAAACCGTGTAGGGAGGGCGCTGTCCTTCCTCGACCAGGTGACAGGCGACCTGGTGGTCCCCGACGTCTTGGATGGCGGGGGACTCGGTGCGACAGCGATCAGTGGCATACGGACAGCGGGGGTGGAAGTGGCAGCCGTCAGGAGGATTGATGGGGTTGGGCACATCCCCCTGCAGGACAATACGGTCCTTCTTTCGGCCGGGCTTGGGAATGGGAATCGCCGAGAGCAGGGCCTGGGTGTAGGGGTGCAGCGGGTTGGCGAACAGCTCGTTGCAGCTTGTCTTCTCTACGATTCGCCCCAGGTACATGACCGCGATCTCATCGGAGATGTGGCGGACCACGGACAGGTCATGGGCGATGAAGATGTAGGAGAGGTTGTACTCCTCCTGCAGGTCTTCCAAGAGGTTGATCACCTGGGCCTGCACGGACACGTCCAGGGCGCTCACCGCCTCGTCGCACACAATGATGCGCGGCTTGCGGGCCACCGCCCGGGCGATGCCGATGCGCTGGCGCTGCCCCCCCGAGAACTCGTGGGGATACCGGTTCACATACGACGCCTGCAGCCCCACCCGCTCGAGCAGGGCCTTGGCCATCTCGAACTTCTCATCCCCCTGGGCGATCCCATGAAGCTCCAGGGAGTCCCCGATAATGGCCCCCACGGTCTGGCGTGGATTCAAGGAGGAGAAGGGATCCTGGAAGATGATCTGCAGGTCGGCCCGGGTCGCCCGCAGGGTCTCCGTGTCCATGGTGAACAGGTCGTGTCCATCCAAGAGGGCGCTGCCCCCCGACGGCTCGATCAGCCGCAACAGCGAGCGGCCGGCGGTGGTTTTTCCGCAGCCGGACTCGCCGACGAGGCCGAGGGTGGTGCCCGCGTGCAGTTCAAAGCTGATGCCATCCACCGCTCGCACATCCCCCACGTGCCGGCCAAAGAGCCCCTTGTGGATCGGGAAGTACTTCTTGAGATCCCGCACCTTCAACAGTGGCGTGCTCATTCGGCCTCCCTCTGGGCGATCACCTGGTCCGTGTGGTGGCAGGCCACAAAATGCCCTGTTTCAATCTCCACCAGGGGCGGCTGCTCCCCACAGGCATCCGAGGCAAAGTCGCAGCGGGCACGGAACCGGCAGCCATCGGGGAATTCCACCGCGGAGGGCACCATGCCGGGAATGGTGTAGAGCTTGTCCCGGCCGCCTTCGATGTCCGGCAGGCTCTTGAACAGAGCGTGGGTGTAGGGGTGGGAGGGCTTGTAGAACAAGGTCTCTACGTCGGCTTGCTCGGCCACCTTGCCGGCGTACATCACCACCACCCGATCACAGGTCTCCGCCACCACACCCAGGTCATGGGTGATCAGCAGAATCGCCATGCCCATCTCTTCCTGGAGCTTGTTCAGGAGCTCCAGGATCTGGGCCTGGATGGTCACGTCCAGGGCGGTGGTGGGCTCATCGGCAATGAGCAGGTCCGGCTTGCAGGCCAGGCTCATGGCGATCATGACCCGCTGGCGCATTCCCCCGGACAGCTGGTGGGGGTACTCGTCGACCCGCTGCTCGGGAAGGGGAATCCCTACGAGGCGCAGCATCTCGATGGCCCGCTCCCGGGCCTCCGCATCGCTCACGTCCTCGTGGATCAGGATGCCTTCCATGATCTGGTTGCCGACCGTGTAGACCGGGTTCAACGACGTCATGGGCTCTTGGAAGATCATGGCGATCTCCGTGCCACGGAGGGCGCGGAGCTCTTTGGGTGCCAGCTTTGTCAGGTCCCGGCCCTTGTAGTGGATGGCGCCCTGGACGATCTTGCCGGGAGGCTGGGGGATGAGCCCCATCACTGACAGGGCGGTCACGCTCTTTCCACAGCCACTCTCCCCCACAATGCCCACGGTCTCACCCTTTCGCACCGTGTACGTCACGCCGTCGACGCTCTTGGCCACGCCGATGTCCGTGAAGAAGTACGTGTGCAGATCCTCCAGGGTGAGGAGCACGTCTTCGTGGGTGGAGGCGGTGGGGGTGGTCATTTGCGCATCTTGGGGTCGAGGGCGTCTCTCAGTGCTTCCCCGGCCACATTGAGCAGGAAGACGGTGATGAAAATCGCGAAGCCAGGGGCCAAAATCAGGTGCCAGGAGCCGCTGGCGTAGCCTTCCTGGAGGGTCTGGCCCCACGAGGGCGCAGACACATCCCCCAAGCCGAGGAAGGACAGGGTGGCCTCAAAGAGAATGGCGCTGGCGACGCCAAAGGGCGCTGCCACCAGTACTGGCCCGAGTGCGTTGGGCAGGATCTGTTGGAAGATGATCCTCCGCCGCGGATAGCCCAGGGCCCGGGCTGCAGTCACGAAATCCAGGCTGCGCAGGCGCAGGTACTCCCCGCGGGTCAGCCGGGCGACGCCGGTCCACCGCACCAGCCCGATAATGACCATGATGTGGAAGATCGACGGTTCCTCCACAAAGGCGACGAGGGTCAGGATCACGAACAGGCTCGGCACACACATGGTGACCTCGATGAGCCGTTGGATTCCAATGTCGACCCACCCCCCGAAGAACCCCGCGGTGGCCCCCATGATGATGCCGATGGTCACGTAGATCGAGACCGCGATCACCCCGATGGAAAGGGAGATGCGCGTGCCGTACAAGAGCCGCACCGCCACGTCCCGCGTGGACTGGTCCACCCCGAGAATGTGCTGGCTGCTGGGTTTCTCCAGGGGCCGAAATCCCGTCTGGCGCGGGCTGTACCGGATGGGCGGGAAGATTGCTTTGACGTCGTCGCCGGCCTCCTGGGCTGCCTCGTACTCGTCCACGTACATGCGGTAGGGCTCGGCGTGGGGCTTGACCAGAATGAACACAAAGGTCAGCAGGAAGACCCCGATGAAGCCTCCCAGGGACTTGAGCATCTTGCGGCGGCGCGGGCGTTTTTGGAGCCCCTGCTTCTGCAGGCGCTTCACGGTGCCCCACCAGGCCAGGGCCAAGGGAATTCCGAACACGAGCCACAGGTTGAAGAAGATGTCGACCGCGTTCTCGTAGTAGTTCCGATCAAACAACGACGTGAACCAGGGGAAGGTCGTGCCCTCGGCCGTGCTCCAGATGAAGGGACGGGTCGAGGCGATCAGAGGTGCGAAGATCGCCAGGGCAAAGAGAGCCCCCACACCCCACAAGGAGATGTACGCCAGCCGGTTCTTCTTGTACTGGCCCCAGACGATGTCCCCATAGGTCAGGTCTTCCTGGCCCTGGAGTTCGAGTTGGGAGAGGGGTTGGCTCATGGGATCAATCAAAGGAGATGCGCGGGTCGACCAGCGCGTAGGAGATGTCGGAAAGCAGCATGCCCACCAGGGTCAGTGCTGCGGAGATCAGGAGGACGCCCATCACCGAGTTGTAGTCCCGCAACCCGATGCTCTCGAAGATGTAGGAACCCATGCCCGGGATGCCGAAGATGACCTCGATCACCACCGAGCCGGAGATCAGCACCGGCAGCAGAGTGGCCAGCAGCGTCAGGATCGGGATCATGCCGTTTCGGGCGGCGTGCTTGATGATGACCATGCCTTCGTTGAGGCCTTTGGCCCGAGCCGTGCGCACGTAGTCCGAACGAATCACGTCCAGGATGCCTGTGCGGGCATAGCGGGAGAGGGCAGCCAGGCCACCGTAGACGTAGCAGACAATCGGCAGGAACACGTGCCACAGCACGTCTTTCAGGTACTGCAGGGTCGTCATGCCGCTGGTGTCCAGGCTCTCAAAACCAGACGTGGGAAAGGCCTGGAAGGGTGTCCCGCGCGTGAGCAGGTTCAAGAGAAACACCGCCGTGAAGAAGGACGGCAGGGAGTACAGGATGAAGATGATGACCGTGACGATGCGGTCCGGCACCGTGTTCTGCTTCACCGCCGACCAGATCCCCAGGGGCACGCTCAGGAAGTAGATCAGCAGCACGCTCGTGAATGCGAGGGTGATGGAGTACTTCAACTTTTTGAGGATTTTCCCCAGCACTGGGCGCTTGTCCACGTGGGAAATGCCGAAGTCCAGGCGGATGAGGTTCGACCAGTACTTTGCGAACCGGGTGTCCCCGAAAAAGATGCTCGCCTTGTCGGCTGCATTCCATTCCCAGCGAACGGAAGCGCCCGAGTACCAGTCGGTCCAGGCCCCCAACACCTCGGTCTCCCGCTCTTCGTCGTCCTCCGCTCGGAAAATCCAGTTGCGGACCTGGTTGTTCTCCGCGGCGATCTCCTTGTTTTCCGCCCGCTCCTCGGACGTGATGCTCTTCTTGTAGAGGCTCTTCAGAGGCCGCTGTGCGTTGATGGCCAGGCGCTGGCTGGCCAGAACCCGCAGGCCCCGGTCATCGCTTGTGGTGAGAATCTCCATCAAGGGCGGGATGGCATACTGCCCCCAGTCCTCAATCTCCTCCTGGGCCTCGATGCGGCGGCCCGGGCTCACGGTCTCGCTGCGGTTGAGGATGTCGTCCAGGGTCTGGGTGACCGTGGCCGCATCCAAGCCGAAGCGGTTGTTGAACAAGACCGGCTTGTCCAGGTTGAACTGCTCCTTGAACAGCCGGTAGGACTCCCGCTTCTGGCCCGCGAGGTCCGCGCTTTGGCTGGCCTCGCCCCCGGCCCCCACCATCTCCGCCCCCGGGGTGCCCGGCGCGAATTGCAGCACGATGAACACCAGCAGGCTGATGGCTGCGAAGGTCGGAACCATCAGCAGCACGCGCTTGAGGATGTAGGTGCCCATGGGGTGCGCTCAGGAGGGGGGGCTTACTGGGAGAGGTACCAGGCGTGGGCCTTGAGGTAGGGCCGCGTCCGGGAGAACCACACGTTCTTCAGCTCCTTCTGCCAGAAGGCTGGCCGCTTGCGCGTGTAGAAGAAGGTGTAGGGCTGCTCTTCATACAAGAGTTGGTGGAACTCCTTGGCCAGGCGCAGCCGCTCCGGGTAGTCGAACTCCTCGCGGATCTTGATGATCAACTCGTCCGCCTGTTCGTTGCGGAAGCCCACCCGGTTGCTGCCCTTGGGAATGTCCGCTTGGCTGGAGTGCCAGATCTGGTAGAAGTCCACGTCCGGGCTGGAGACCCAGGCCAGGGTGACCGCATCAAACTCCCGGTCGTCGACCCGCTTGAGCAGGTTCGACCACTCCATGGTCCGGACGGTCATCTTCACGCCGATCTTGGCCAGGTCTTCCTTGAAGATGTTTCCAAGCACCTTGTACTCATCCGAGCTGCCGTACACCATCAAGGCGAATTCAAAGGGAACGAGCGTCCCTTCGATCTCCTTGTCCCGGATGCCGTTTCCATCCGAGTCCACCCACCCGGCTTCGTCCAGCAGGGCCCGTGCCTTGTCCAGGTCAAAGGGAATCGGGGGCAGGGAGTCGTCGTAGTAGGGGAGGAAGCTGGGCATGGGACCGGTGCAGCGCTCGCCCAGACCCAGGAAGACGTCGTTCAGGATCAGGTCGGCGTTGAAGGCATGGGACATGGCCGTCCGCACGCGCTTGTCACCGAACCAGGGCCTGTCGGCGTTCCATCCCACGTAGAAGTAGGTGTGCTCCCAGTACTCCCCCCGCTCCAGGGTGCCGTCCTTGAAGGGAGAGTCGTCGGCTCCCTCCAGGAACTCCGCGCGGTACTGGGCGGGCTGGATGTAGGACAGGTGCAGCTCGCCGGTGCGCAGCTTGCGGGGCCAGTGGTTCTGATCCTTGAGGATCTGGAACATGATCTTCTCGTGGGCGTTGCCCCCCAGGGGGTACTTGGCGTACCGCTCCAGCTCCAGCTTCACCCCTGGCTCGAAGGTCAGGAACCGGTAGGGCCCCGCGCCGATGGTGTTCGGGTTGTACCAGTGGTCCTGGAAGCGCTGGCCCAGGATCTCGTCGTCGTACCGGTTGCCCTCCTCGTCAAAGGCGTAGAGGAACTCCGGCATCGGGTAGAAACCCTTGGAAAAGAGCCGGTTGCTGTAGGTGTGCTCGCTGAACTGAATCTCCAGGGTGAAGTCGTCCAGGGCCTTCCAGCTGGTCATGGTGTCGAAGTAGGACCGCAGGGGGGCTGCGCCTGAGACCTGGTCGTTCATGAGCATGTCAATCATGAAGATCACGTCGTGGGCGGTGACCTTGTGTTCTCCCTTGAGCCAGTCGAACTCCCCGCTGGAGAAGTCCACGGTGGGCGGGTGCCAGGTGAAGTCCTCGCGCAGCTTGTAGAGGTAGGTCGAGCCGCCGTCCTCGCGCACGGTTTCGCTGAGGTAATAGGCCAGCTCCGGGCCGTACTGGGAGTCGTTCTTCTTGTGGCGGTAGACCAGCCCCACGCCGATGTAGGCCTGGATTTTGGAGACGTCCGCCCCGTTTTCCGTCAGGAAATTCAACCCCTTGGGGTCAGAACCCAGAAGTAGATTCAAGGTCCCGCCCATCGTGGCTTCCCCGGGCAGCCAGGGAGTGGGGTCCCGCTTCAGCACGTTGGTGGGGTCCATCAACGCCTTGGTGACGTAGTCCGGTTCCTCCACCCCGAAGATGCCTCCCACCGGGCCACTGGCGGAGCTGCCCGCTGCCGTGAAAGCGCCTGATGCAAGCTTCTTCTCCAGGTCGGAGAGGCGATCCAGGACCTGGATCTGCTTGCTCTCAATGCGTTCGGCCTGCCAGACATTGAGGGCTGTGATGACGATCAAAACAGCCAGCAGGCCAAAGCGAATGAATCCCTGGACAAATCCCTTGGTCATGAGACCCCCGGTCCGGTTGGGCTGGACCCGGGCTTCTAATGGCACGGAGGGGGCGGGGCAATCAGAGCACATCCGCGTGGGAGGTGCCCAATCGCGGTGCTATTGTCGTGAGGGCCGGTTGAACCCAGGAGTTTTCACGTGAGCACCAAGCGCACCCGTGTGCTGTTCATGAAGTACCACGAGGCGGCGGATCAGCAGCCACTCTCGAAGAAGGCAGCGGAAAAACTCGGGATTTTCCCCTCTCTTCCGCTCCTGGGACTGGCGGCGTGGGTGCGGCAGCATGGCTTCCCGGTGGGGTTTGTGGACCAACATGCCATGAACCTGCTGCCCAAGGAGGCTGCAGGACGGGTGGTGGAATTCGATCCGCACATCGTGGCCCTGACCGCCAAGACCCTCGGGTGGCCGGCGGTCATCGAGATCGCCCAGATGGTGCGGGAGGCGGCCCCCAAGGCCTTGATCGTGGTGGGAGGCCCCCACCTGACCCTGTACGCCAAGGAGTCCCTGACCTGGGACTGCTTTGACATTGCTGTCACTGGCGATGGAGAAGATCCCTTCCTGGAAATCTGTGAGCGGGTCGAGGACGGCTCGGATCCCTTTGATGTCCCCGGCACCATGGTGCGCCTCGCTGACGGCGAGATTCGCGAGAACGCCTGCCGGGAGCCGGCGAAGGACATTGACCGCTTCCCCATGTCCGCCTGGGACCTGGTCGACCTTGCGGACTACCACTGCCTCACGCTCTTGCGTCCCTTTGCCACCATGGTCACGACCCGGGGCTGCCCCTGGCACTGTGGCTACTGCTCCCAGGTCTACTCGGAGAAGCTGCGCTTCCGGTCCCCGGAGATGGTGGTCGAGGAGATGGAGTACCTGACGCGGGTCCACGGAGTGAAGGAAATCGTCATGTTCGACGAGACCTTCACCATCGGGAAGCGCCGTATGCGGAAGTTTGCCGACGAGGTGCTGCGCCGGAACGTGAAGGTGAAGTTCAACATCCGGGCGCGGGTGGACACGGTGGATCGAGAGGTACTGACCTTGCTCAAGCGGGCCGGGCTGCGCTCGATTCACATGGGGGTCGAGGCCGGCACGGATCGCATGCTGAAGATCATGAACAAGCAGATCACCCGGGAGCAGACCGAGCGGGCCTTCCGCATCTCCCGGGAGGTGGGCATTGATACCCGCGGCTACTTCATGATCGGCTACTACGATGCGACCCATTCGGATGTGGAGGAGACCATCAATTTCGCGGCGGGACTCGGCTTGGACTGGGCCAGCTTTTCCGTGGCCACGGCCCTGCCCGGTACCGACCTCTACGATGTGGCCATGGAGCGCGGGTACGTGACCGGCGACTTCTGGCGCGAGTACACGGTCAATGGGGGCGGGCGGATTCCCCAGCTGGAGACCGAGACCTTCTCGGCGGAGCAACTTCGCGCCTATCGCACCAAGGCCTACATGAAGTTCTACATGCGGCCGGACCTGATTCGCCGCAAGCTCTCAAAATCTGAGGGCCGCGAGGAGCTCCTGGAGATGCTGGGTGGTGCAACAGTGCTGTCGGAGATCGTGAAGAGCACCGTGATGCGGCGGGTGCCCCAGGTGGGGCTGGGCAAGATCGCGACGGTCTGACCGCTCAACTCCCCATCGGCCCGCCCAGCAGCAGCAGGGCGAGTCCGGTGATGACCCCGGCCCCGAGTACGTTGAGGGCAAAGCCTGTCCGGGCCATGGTGGCTGTGCTGAACTTGCCGGTGCCAAAGACAATGGCGTTGGGAGCCGTGGCCACGGGCAGCATGAAGGCGCAGCTGGCGCTGATGGCGGCTGGCGCCATGAGCAAGGCGGGCTCCATGCCCGCAGCAACCCCCGCCGCAGCAAGAATCGGCATGAGCAGGGTTGTGGTCGCCGTGTTGGAGGTGATCTCCGTGAGGAAGGTCACCGCGAGACAGATCGCCAGGGTCATGGCCAGGGCAGGCCAGTTGGCCAGGGCGGACAGGGCCTCCCCCAGGGCTTGCGAGAGACCCGAGGCGCCGAACGCCGAAGCGATGGCCAGACCTCCCCCAAAGAGAATCAGCAGGCCCCACGGCAGGGCCTGGGCGGTTTCCCAGTCCATGAGGCGTCCGCCCTTTCCATCGGACACCAGGAAAAGGGAAACTGCGGCCGCCATGGCCACAGTGGAGTCGCCGGCTCCCTGGATGTCCAGCAGGCCGCTCCAACCTCCAAAGGGCTCGGACCGGGTGATCCAGGCCAAGGCTGTGAAACCAAACACCACCAACACCCGCTGTTCCTCCACGCGCCAGGGACCCGGCTCCGGCAGATCCAGGGTCCCCCCACCCGCGAGACCCTTGGTCAGGTGAATCCAGACGACCGGCAGCATGCAGATCACCACTGGCACGCCGATGACCATCCACTCGAGAAAGCCCACCTCCCGGCCGGTGGCTTCCGCGTAGATCCCCATGAACACCACGTTGGGGGGCGTTCCCACCGGGGTGCCGATGCCCCCGACATTTGCTGCGTAGGCAATGCCCAAGAGGAGCGGAACCGCCAGGGCCTTGTCCTCCGCCTGGTCGATGATCGCCAGGGCCACCGGCAGCATCATCAGGGTCGTGGCGGTGTTGGAAATCCACATGGACAACACCGCGGTGGCCACCATGAAGCCGAGCACCAGGCGCCTGTGGCTGTCCTGCCCAGCCAGGCGCACCATTCCCAGGGCCAGGCGGCGGTGGGCGCCCGAGCGTTCCATCGCCAGCGAGAGCACAAACCCCCCCAGCAGCAACAGGATCAAGGTGTGCCCATAGGCGGCAGCCACCTCCTTGTGGGACAGCACACTGCCCAGGGGAAGGGCGGCAAAGGGAATCATGGACGTGGCGGGAATCGGAATGGCTTCCGTGACCCACCAGCACGCGCAGAGGGTGGTCACCGCAGCGGTCCAGCAGGCGGCAAAGGAGAGCCCGCCCACCCAGCATCCGCTGCCAAAAGCTGCAGCCACCAGGGGCCCGATCCAGAGCCAGTTGGAACGCTTCATCCCACCTTTCCGAAGACCACCCGTTCGATGCCCGCCAGGTCCGTGCGGGTACCGATGTCCGCAAGACCCGCCTGGCGCATCAGGTCCGCAACGGGTTCCGCCTGGTGAATGCCCACCTCGACCGCCACGCCCATCCTCGCTCGGGCAGCCGCTGCCGGCAGCAGCTGCCGGTACACATCCAGTCCGTCCTTCCCACCGTCGAGAGCCCCTCGCGGCTCGTGCTGGGAGATCTCCGGAGGCAGATCATCGATCTCCCCGGACGGAATGTAGGGAGGGTTGGAGAGGACCACGTCGATGGGGCGATCCGTGGGAATCGGGTCCAGGAGATTCCCCTTGAGTACGGCGACGCGATCCGCGAAACCCAGGGCGGCCGCATTTTCCTTCACCAGCCCCAGCGCCACAGGGTCCAGGTCGGTAGCGTACAGCTTCACCCCCGGACGTTCCTTGGCGACGGAGAGCCCCACACACCCGGTACCAGCGCCCACATCGGCCACAAAGCACTCCCCCTCTGGCACCATCTCCAGGGCGGCCTCCACCAGGGCCTCGGTGTCCGGACGCGGCACAAGCACACCCGGGCGGACCCGAAACGGCAGCGACCAGAACTCCCACTCTCCGAGAATGGTTGCAATGGGCTCCCGCTGGCCCCGGCGCCGAACATGTTCCCGCAGGGCGGTGAGCTCGTCCGGGGTCAGGGGCTTGTCGAACTGGAGATAGACCTCGAGCCGCTCAAGCCCCAGGGCATCCGCCACCAGGATCTCTGCATCCAGCCGCGCCGATGGGCTTCCCTTTCCCTCCAGGAAGGCCTGGGACTTGCGCAGCACCTCGACAACGGTGGGCACGGAATCAGTCCTCGCTGGCTTTGAGGGCTTCCGCCTGGAACCAGGCCCGCACCGGCTCCACCACCTGGTCCATGTCCCCCTCCACCACCTGGTCGAGCTTGTACAAGGTCAGGCCGATGCGGTGATCGGTCAGTCGGTTCTGGGGAAAGTTGTAGGTCCGGATGCGCTCGGAACGATCCCCCGTGCCCACCTGGGAGCGACGGGCCTCCGATTCCTCCGCCAGGCGCTCCGCTTCCTGCAGGTCAAACAGCCGGGCGGACAACACTTTGAGGGCCTTGGCCTTGTTCTTGTGCTGGGACTTCTCGTCCTGGCAGATCACCACCAGCCCGGAAGGATCGTGGGTGATTCGCACAGCCGAGTCCGTGGTGTTGACGGACTGTCCCCCGGGGCCGCTGGCGCGAAATACATCGATCCGCAGGTCCTGATCCCGGATGTTCACCTCCACCTCGTCTGGCTCCGGCAGAATGGCCACCGTGGCAACCGAGGTATGGATACGCCCCTGGGTTTCGGTGACGGGCACCCGCTGGACCCGGTGGACCCCCGACTCGTACTTCAGGTGGCTGTAGACCCCATCACTGCGAATCTGGCAGATGATCTCCTTGTAGCCAGAGGCGTTGCCCCCGGCGGAGATTTCGCTGTAGGAGAGCACCTCGAGCTTCCAGCCCTTGGACTGGGCGTACCGGTTGTACATCCGGTACAGATCGCCGGCGAACAAGGCGGCCTCATCCCCGCCGGTGCCCGCCCGAATCTCCAGCAGGATGTTCCGGCCCTCGTAGGGGTCTTTGGGCAAGAGGAGCAGCTTCAACTTCTCCTCCATCTCGGCCAGGGCAGCCTCCAGGGAGGATTTCTCCTCCAGGGCCATGTCCTTCAACTCCGGGTCCTCCATCATTTCCAGGGCACCGACCAGTTGCTCGGAGAGCTCCGTGTGGCGCTGGTAGCCCTCCACGATGGGGGCCAGCTCGGCATGCTCTTTGGAAAGGTCCCGCATGCGGTTGCGGTCCGACGAAACCGCCGGATCCATCAAGAGCTCATTGAGCTCATTCAGTCGAACTGCGACGTCTTTCAGGCGCTCAAGCATGGCCGAATGACCCCTCGGGGGATCAGGATTCGGTGGACTGCATGCCGTACTTCTTCAGGAAGCGATCCACGCGGCCTTCGGTATCCATCAGCTTCTGCTTTCCGGTGAAGAAGGGGTGGCAGGCATTGCAGATGTCGATGCGAAGTTCGGGCTTGCTGGAGAGGGTCTCGAACTCGTTTCCGCACACGCAGGAAACCTTGCAGGACAAGAACTCGGGGTGGATATCCGGCTGCATGACAACTCCAGTCGCGGGAATGGAACCCCGCCTCAAGGGCCCCCTAATGCTCCGAATTGGCGAGCTTGTCAAGCAATTCCGCGTTGCTGGAGCATGTTCCGGCTTCCCGGAGAAACCACTGCATGTCGGCCATCGGGTCACCCTTCAAGACACCGCGGATCTGCGAAAGGCGGGCGTGGTCGTCTGCGGACAAGAGCAGATCGTCCCGCAGGGTCTCTGACTGTCCCAGGTCGAGGGAGGGAAAGATCCTGCGATTCGCCAGGGTGCTGTCCAGGACCCACTCCATGTTCGCTGCGCCGGTGAACTCCTCGAAGATCACCTCGTCGGTCCGGGAACCCGTCTGTACAAGGGCGGTGGCCAGAATCGTCAGTGAGCCTCCTTCCTCGAGGTTTCGCGCAGCACCAAAAAACCGCTTGGGTCGATGGAGGGCGGCCGCATCCACCCCGCCGGAGAGCATCTTCCCGGAGCTCGGGGTGGTCTGGTTGTAGGCCCGGCAAAGGCGCGTCAGGGAATCCAGCAGAATCAGGACGTCCCGACCGGACTCCACCATGCGGCGGGCCCGCTCGATGACCATTTCCGCCACCTGCACGTGGCGCCCGGGGGACTCATCGAAGGTCGAGGCGACGACCTCCCCGCCCACAGATCGCTCCATGTCCGTGACCTCTTCCGGCCGCTCGTCGATGAGCAACACAATCTGGTGCAGCTCCGGGTGGTTCCGGGCCAAAGCCAGTGAGATCTGCTTCAAGAGCCGGGTCTTGCCAGTGCGTGGGGGCGCCACGATGAGACCGCGTTGCCCCTTGCCCACGGGGGCCAGCAAGTCGAGGATGCAGGACTCCTCGGAACCAGTCGCCAGGTTCAGGCGTTCGTTCGGGTGCACCGGAGTCAGCGAGTCAAAAACCAGTTGGTCGGCTGCATCGTCCGGATCCATGCCGTTGACGTGTTCCACCTGGATCAGGGCGAGGTAGCGCTCGTTTTCCTTGGGAGCGCGCACCTGGCCGCCAAGAAGGTCGCCTGTGCGCAAGCTGAACCGCCGAATCTGGGAGGGGGAAACGTAGATGTCGTCGGGGCCGGACATGTAGTTGGCTTCCGGATCCCGAAGGAATCCAAAGCCATCGGGAAGGATTTCCAGGACGCCTTCGCCGGTGTCGGAGGAGGACAAGGCGTCCTCTTGACCGTTGGGTCGAGTCATGAATCGTCGGGGATGGGGGGAAGGGGGCGGGCTCGGATGGCTGGAATCCCGAGGGGGGGACCCTGTGGGGCTTCCCCGATCATCCGAGAGAGAGGCGGGGTGAAAGAGAGATATCCCGAACCCGGCTGCGGATCCACGGGGGGCACCCCCAGGGGGGCTAACCGCCGGCCCAGGTCACCCGGTTTCGACCGAGTTCCTTGCTTTGGTAGAGGCAATGGTCTGCGGCGGACAAGAGTCCGTCGGGGGTGGGGTGGTCCCGGCCGGGTATGGCATGGGTGCCGCCGATGGAGATCGAGACTCGCAGTCGCATGGTGCGATCAAAGGCGATCTCCTCGGACTCGATGGATAGGCGCAGGCGCTCGGCCACGATCTTGCCCATGGAGGGGCCGGTCTCCGGAAGCACGATTGCGAATTCCTCCCCACCGATGCGGCCCACAAGATCCCTGGGCCGCACGTTGAGCTCCAGGCGGCGGGAAATGACCTTCAGCACCTCGTCGCCCACCGCATGTCCATGGGTGTCGTTCACGTTCTTGAAGTGATCCACATCGCAGATGAGCAGGCACAAGGGCTGTCCCCGCTCCACTTGGGCAATGCAGTCCGACAGCGCTGCCGTGAAACTGCGGCGGTTGGCGAGGTTGGTCAGAGGATCCGTGGAGGCAAGCTGCTGCAGCTTGACGTTGGCCCGTTGCAGTTGCCGGGTCAGCTCCTCTTTCTCCTCCAGGAGCCGCTGAAGCTGCTGGGTCAAGCGCTCATAGTCGTCCGTGATGTTCACCAGGGAGACGTTGGCCTCGGAGACGATCTCCTGGAAGCTGGGCTGGCGACCAATGTGGATCTGCACCTCGGTGGCGGCGTGGACCATCTCTTCCCGCACCTTCTCCCCCAGCTCGTCCAGCTTCACGGGCTCCCGGGAGGGGAGCTTCTCCAGCAGGGACTGGGCGTACCGGACGGTTGTGCCGGCAGCGCCCGTCTGGATGATGTCGGCCACGGCATCGGCGGCGTGGGCCAGCTCCACCAGGCGGCGGTTTCGACGGTCGCCCTCTACCTGGTCCGGGGCGTGGTGGTGGAGAATGGCATCCACGAGGTCGGATGGGAATTCCCAGGTTCGGGCCACGTTGGCAAAGGCCTCCGGGTGGCCGTTTTGGCAGACACGCCGCTCCTCCTCTGCCCGTCGGTTTCCGGGTTGGCCACGGAGGGCCTGGAGGGTCTCGGAGTGGTCCGGGTGGAGGTAGGCAAGGAACAGGGTGCCGATGTCCTGGATCAGGCCGACGGTGAAGGCCTCCATCGGGTCCTCGAATCCCGCGGTCTCAGCCAGCAAGCGGTTGCACACCGCCCGGCGCAGGGAGTCCTCCCAGAAGAGTTGGGCATCGAATGCCCCCAAGTCCAGGTCTGCTGTGGCAGCTCGAACCGCATGGGCCACCGCGAGGTTTCGCACGGCTCGGGCCCCCAGCTTGACTGTGGCCTGCTTGACGGTGCGCACTTCCTTTTCCAGGGCATAGAAAGCGCTGTTGGCCACCCGAAGAAGCTGCACTGTGAAGCTGGGCTCCCGGGCGATCTGCTGCCCCAGCTCCTGGAGGGACACATCCGCGTCTCCCGCTGACTTGATGATCAGAAACATCCCGGCCGGTGGCGTGGGTATCTCCCGGATCTCCTCGGGTTCGCCTCCTGGCTCCGTGTGGATGTCAGGGGGGGGCATGCGGGGGGCTTAGAGCCCGCTCTGTGCGCGTGGGGCGGTGGTCTGGGGGGCGGAGTCTCGGGAGGCCCCATGGCGCTGGGCGATGGAGCGCCGAGCGGATCGCGCCAGCATTGCCTTGTCCCGCATGGATTCGATCAGCCGGGGATCACTGTCCACGGGCAGGTCCGACAGCAGCGACTCCACCACGTCTGCGGTGAAGGGGTCTGCATCCCGGAGGGCGACTTCAAGGGCCAGGTCGGCTGCCGCCAGGCGCGCCTCGCCACAAGAAGGATCGTCTTCCAGTTGGACCAGGAGGGCAGCCAGCTTCTCTCTTGCAGCAGTGGGTCGAGGGTCCATGGTTTCCCCGGGTTTCATGGAGGCACCTCGGGAACCGGGGTGCGCAGTCCTTAAGCTTACCTCATCGGGCACGTCCCAATGGAGGTGATAAAGAACCAAGGGCCCGGTGGGCCCGGAGAGGTGCATGGTGGCCAGCGATGTCGAGGCGGTGAAAGCTGCCGTCAAAGCACTGGATCATCCGGCTGCAGCGCGGCGCGTGGCGGAATTGGTGTCGAGCCTGCAGCACCACAACCACCTCTACCATCACCTGGACGCCCCGCAGATCCCGGATCGGGAATACGACCTGCTCTACCGGGAGCTGGAGCTCCTGGAGGAGCACTGGCCGGACCTGGTGCTGGAAGACAGCCCAACCCACCGGGTGGGGGGCGCTCCGATTTCCTCCTTGGCTGCCTTTCCCCACCGGGTGCCGATGCTGTCTTTGCAGAACCGCTTCGGGGACGAGGAGCTTGGTGAGTGGGAGGCCAAGCGCCGGGAGGGGGGCGCGTTGTCGGGGGGCTTGCTCCATCACCTGGCGGGTGCTGGCATCGAGCCGCAGCGCCCCCTGGACTATGCAGCGGAGCCCAAGCTGGACGGGCTCGCCCTGGAGGTGGTGTATGAAGACGGGGTGCTGGTGGGGGCGGGGACCCGGGGGGATGGACAGGTGGGAGAAGATGTCACCCACAACGCCCGCACCATTCAGGATGTGCCTCTTCGCTTGCGGATCGCCCCTGGAGAGGCCTGCCCCACGTACCTTTCCGTGCGCGGCGAGGTGATCTTCCAGCTCTCGGACTTCCAGTCAATGAATGCAGCCCGGGAGGCGGCCGGCGAGAAGACCTATGAGAACCCGCGGAATGCTGCAGCCGGCACCATGCGGCAGCTGGATCCCCGCCTGGCGGCACAGCGCCCGCTAAGCTTCTTTGTCCACAGCCATGGGGAGATGGAAGGGGTAGCGGTTCCGTCGTCCCACGTGGACATGATGGCCCTCCTGGGTGCCTGGGGATTTCGCATCAATGGGCTGGGGCAGAGGTGCGAGGGAATGGAGGCGGTGATTGACTGGGTGGGGCAGCTCGCGTCCAAGCGTGATGGCCTGGACTACGAGATTGATGGTGCGGTGGTGAAGGTCGATGCAGCTCAGCTGCGGGAGGCCCTGGGCTTTGTGAGCCGGGCCCCCCGGTGGGCCACGGCCTTGAAGTTTCCCCCTGCGGAGTGCCAGACCACCCTGGAGTGCGTGGAGTTCAGCGTTGGGCGCACCGGGCAGGTGACACCGGTGGCGCACCTTGCCCCCGTGCGCGTCGGGGGTGTGACCGTGTCCCGGGCCAGTCTGCACACCCGGAACAAGGTGGAGGAGATCGACCTGCGCCTGGGGGACACGGTGGTGGTGGTGCGGCGCGGGGACGTGATTCCCAAGGTGGAGCGGGTCGTGCCCAGTGGGGAAGAGCGGGGGGAGCCCGTGGTCTTCCCCGCGGTTTGTCCCCGTTGTGATGCGGACCTTGTGGAGGAGGTCAACGCGGATGATCCACACAAGGTGCTCTACCGCTGTCCAGATGGCCTGGGCTGCCCGGCACAGGTCCAGGGCGCACTGGAACACTTCGGGTCTCGCCGGGCCATGGACATCGAGGGGTTGGGGCCCAAGATTCTCGAGCAGCTGGTGGGTGCCGGCAGGGTCCTGCGCCCCTCGGACCTCTTCACGCTGACCCAGGAGGAGCTGTCTGTCTTGGAGCGAATGGGAGACAAGTCTGCTGCCAATCTTGTGGCTGCCATTTCCGGCACGCGGGATCGGGGGGCGGAGCGGGTGTTGTTCTCCCTGGGCATTCGCCACGTGGGAGAGGCCACAGCCAAGGAGTTGTTGTCGGCTTTTGGCTCCATTCAGGCGTTGGCAGCAGCGGATGAGGCCGCCCTGGCAGAGGTGGAGAACATCGGGGCGGTGGTGGCCCAATCGGTGGCGGAGTGGTTTCGGAACGAGGAAATGGCGGCGGAGTTGGACCGCCTCCTTGCCTTTGGGCTCGCGGACACGTGGCAGGCGCCCCAAAGGGAGACGGACCCACCAGCGCGTGGCAAGACCTTTGTGCTGACGGGGACTCTGCCGACCCTCAAGCGGTCGGAAGCCAAGGCGTTGATCGAGGCGGCGGGTGGAAAGGTGACCGGATCGGTCTCCAAGAGCACGGATCACGTGGTGGTGGGAGCCGATGCGGGCTCCAAGCTGGAAAAGGCGCAGTCTCTTGGGGTGGATCTCTTGAGTGAAGCGGAGCTGGTGGCGCTGGTGGGGAAGAAATGAGAGGCAGTTTGCACTGGGGATGGGTCGGTTTGGGCACGCTGTTGGCCGTGGGAACCGGGGTGACTGCAGCACCCCTGCAGCAGGCGTTTGAAGGGTATCGGCTCCTGAACCAGAGCCGGTATGGGGATGCAGAGGCCGCATTTCGACGGGGACTGAAGGACCGCCCCCAGTCCGCCAACCTGCGGTCTGGCCTGATGCAGGCTGTGCTGGGGCAGAACCGTTGTGATGAGGGACGAGAAATGGCTTGGAGCTTTCGGGAGAGAAAGGCCTTCAACCGCAACGTGAGCGACTCTGTTTCCGGCTGCTATGCCCGCTTGCAGGACTTCGCGGAGGCGGTCTATTGGAAGGAGGCGGCCCTGACGGTCGGAGGGCCCCAGGTGGAGGGTTGGACGCGCCTGGCCTTGTTTCGCTTTCGGCTGGGGGACGACCTGGGAGCGGAGCAGGCGCTGGAGGAAGCAGAAGCCATGGAGCCGTTGGTTGCGCAGCCCTGGTTGACCCGGGCGGTGATTGCTGTGGGGCGGGGCGACCTGGAGGGGGCGGAGGAGGCGTTGGAGTGGTTCGACCTCTTCGCGGAGGAGGATCTGCAGCTGCGCTGGATCATTGCTGCGCGCTTGTCCCTGGACCTGGGGGACCTGGAACAGGCCCTGAAGGACCTCAACCGGGCTGCGGCCTTGGGAACCCGCACGCCCAGGGGCCTGGCCGTACGGGCGGAGGTCTACCGCAGGGGAGGACAACTCAATGAGGCCAGTTCCACAGTGTCCGTGAGGGGGGGGGCCTTTATGCGCGATCGGACGTGGCGCATGGTCCTGGCGCGGGTGCGGGTGGATGAGGGACGCCTGGAGGCAGCGGGTCGCCTGGTCAAGAAGGCCATGGCGGAGGCACCAGCGGACCCGGTGGTGTTGGCGAGTGCGTGGTACTTGTCCCAACACCTGGGAGAGACCAAGAAGGCAGCGCACTACGCGAAAAGCTATGAGCGCCTGAGGACCAATCCCTGGCGGTCCCTGTCATCACTTCTTCCGGGAGCTGCGCCATGAGAACACGTGTCCTGGGCCTCTTGCTGGGCAGTCTTGCTGGTGGCCTGCTGTCGGCGGGGTGCGGGACCCGTCAGCAGCCGAAGGTTCCCACAAACCTCGTGCTGATCACCCTGGACACGACCCGGGCAGATCGCCTGGGATCCTACGGCCATGCGGCTGCGAAGACCGAGACCCTGGATGCCCTCGCAAACCGTGGCTTGCGCTTTGCTCGCGCCTATTCGCCGGCTCCCCTGACCATCCCGGCGCACTCCACCATTTTCACGGGCCTGGATCCACACCACCACGGGGTGCGCTCCAACAGCGACCAGGTCCTGCCGCGGGAGGCCCTGACCCTCGCGGAGATCATGAAGGCCAAGGGCTACCAGACCGGTGCTGCCACGGCTGCCTTTGTGACCCAGGCCTCCTGGGGATTTGACCAGGGTTTCGATGTCTACATGGATGACCTGGAAGGGGGCAGATCCGTGGCGCAGGCACAGTTGGCCCGGTCCGGGGAGCACAACCCGTGGGTGGGGTCTCGCAAAGGGGATCGGGTGGTGGACGATGCCCTAAGCGTGCTGGAGGGGTTCGACTCGGATCGGCCGTCCTTCTTGTGGGTGCACCTCTTTGATGCCCATGCGCCCTATGAGCCGCCGGTTGCCTATCGAAAGGGCTTTGAAGAAGACCCCTACAGTGGGGAGCTGGCGTTTGTGGATGACCAGGTGCAGCGCCTGGTGGATGCGGTGGGAGATACGCCCACGCTGTTCGTGGTGGTGGGGGACCACGGGGAGGGTCTCGGGGAGCACAACCAGCTTTATCATGGGCTGTATGTGTACAACGACACCCAGCAGGTACCGTTCTTCCTGGCGGGGCCCGGCGTGTCTCCAGGTGTGGTGGATCACCCCGTGGGGTTGCGAGATGTGCTTCCCACCGTGTTGAGCCAGCTGGGGCTGCCGGTGCCGGCGGGGCTGGATGGCAAGGTGCAGCCGGGCCAGGAAGCGCCTCTTGGGCTTGAGGCATGGGAGCTGCAGCACAAGTATGGGTACGCGCCTCACCTGGGCATTGTGAAGGGGCGATGGAAGTACATTGCGACCCCCAGGCCGGAGTTGTACGACCTGAAGAACGACCCGGAGGAGTTGATCAACCTGGCGGACGAGGAACAGGAGGTCGCTGAGAAGATGGCCATGGCCCTGGAAGCCCTCGCCATTACCGAGTTCGAGGGGACCGACGACGGGGCCATCGACCCTGAGACCCTCGCGCGACTGGCAGCCCTCGGGTACGTCGGAGGCGATCCGCCGGCGACCCGGGCAACGGGCGTGGATCCCAAGGACATGCAGAAGGTCTTGATCAAGCTGCAGCGGGCGGGGGAGGCGCGGCAGGCGGGACGGCTGGAGGACTGCGCGAACTTGTGGGAAGAGGCGCTCGTCCTGGATCCAGACCAGGTCCTGGTTCGGTCCCGGCTGGCCCATGTGCTGCAGCAACTGGGACGACTCGAGGAAGGAAAGCGCTGGGCGGAAAGTGCCCTGGAAAGGAACAACACCTCGGTCACGGTCGTGATGACCGCCGTCATGCTTCGCCAGGAAACCGGGGATGCCGAGGGTGCCTGGGCCCTTTGTGAAGGTCTGCGAGAAGCGCACCCGGAATCCAGTCGCGTGGCGGAGGGCTGCATGACCGTGCTCATGAATGCGGGGCGCACCGAAGAAGGGGAGGCGCTGGCCCGGGCCTTTCTGGCGGAGCATCCGGATGCCCACAACATTTCGGCCTTTCTCGGTGTCGCCCTGGCGACACAGGCACGGTTCAAGGAAGCCGGCCCGTTTCTACAGGCTGGGCTGGACTCCACCTTTCCCCGGCACACACTGCGCCAGCACCTGGGCATGATGTGGTTGGCAGCCAACCAGCCGGGCAGGGCCATGACCCTGATGCGGGAGGAACTCCTGGATTTTCCCGGCAATGTCCAGGCCCGCCGCACGCTGGTCCGACTGCTTGGTAAGGAAGATCGGCATGATGAGCAGTTGGAGCAGCTGGAGATCCTGCTGGCTCATACGCCCGAGGACGTTCGGTTGATTTCAGCGCGGGCAGAGGTGCTGTTGGAAATGGGGGATCTGGACGGCGCTTCCCTGGCCTTGGAGGCGGCAATGAAGCTGTCCCCGGAGGATGCGGACCTGGTACTGCTTCTGGCCAATCTCCAGGCGGCCCGGGGCCAGGAGGAAGAGGGCAGGAAGACCTTTGAGCGAGCCAAGGCCCTGCGTGCCCGCCAGGACGCCTCACCCCAATAGGTCCGCTCTCATCCCTTGGGGTAAACGAAAAGAGGCCCCTCCGAAGAGGGGCCTCTGAAGACGTTTCCCGTACGGCCTAGTAACCGTAGTAGGGGAAGGAGTAGCCGAACTCGAACGAGAAGGCACCGGTGCCGTCACCGTTGTCGGTGTAGGCAGCGCCGTTCTCCTGGCCCACGCCGACCCACTCGCTATCGCCAGATTGGGAGGTGTAGTAGTACATCAGGATGTTCGCGAAAGACTTGCCCTGCGCCTCGTACGTGGGCGCGAATCCGTAGCCACGGGAGAGCGGAGTGCCTGCTTCGTCCACGGTAATGGTACCGGGGATGTCGGGGAGTCCGATGCTGGAGCAGTTGCCCGCGGTGCCCACGGCGTTGGCGTAGATCACCTCGAAAGCAAAGGTGCAGGTCGCACAACTGTTGTACGGCGAATCCGAGTTGGTCTCGGTGCTCCAGGTGCAAAGGAAGTCGCCATTGGTGACATCCTCAAAGTCCCAGGTCTCGGTGCCAGCCCAACTGTTCGCGGTGCTGTCAATGGAGGCAGCGCCGGCGACGGTCACTTCCCAGATGGCGGTGTCGGCGTCGGCATCCGCGTCGGAATCTGAGTCGGAATCGGAATCGGAATCGGAGTCGGAGTCGGAGTCGGCGTCGGCGTCGGCGTCGGCCTCGTCGATTTTGG
>CAZSZE010000024.1:39287-45028 GCA_964610645.1 uncultured Enterobacterales bacterium
TCGGAGTCGGAGTCGGAGTCGGCGTCGGCGTCGGCGTCGGCCTCGTCGATTTTGGAGTCCGCGTCCGAGGTCAGGCAGCCGGTGAGAACCAGGGGAATCGCGCTAAGAAGGAGCGCGTTGGTGAGAAACTTCATTGTTATTCTCCGTGCATTGCAGGCAGGAAATTCAGGGATTTGGAACCCCCCCGGAATCCGAGAGGCCGCGCAACCTACTCGATTGGTTTGGGGTTCGCAACCTCTGGACAGGCTCATGACAAAGAGGTGCAGCTGGCAGTGCCAGGCGGAGGACCTCCGGGGAGGCGGTGGAACCAAAAGAAAAGGGGGCCCCGAAGGGCCCCAAAGCTTGACTACATCAGCCTTGAAGGCTTCTGTTCTAGTGACCTGCTCCCGTCTGGTCTTTGATCTTTCCGGTGCCCAGAATCGAGGAGACATCCCTGGAGAGTACCTCTACGCCGCCCTGGAAGGTGGGAATGAAGACGTAGGCTGCAGCCACAATGGCGATCACGATGACCGAGATGAGCAGCATGTACTCCACGGTGCTCTGGCCTTCTTCTTCGGCGATGAAACGATGGATGAGGTTGGTCACGAATGGACTCCTTGGTGGAAATTCTGGCTCTGAAAACAATCCAGGGTGGATTCTACTCTGGTGTTCCGTGCTTCTATCTGAAGCAAGGCATGTGCCAGTCTTCCAGCGCTTGTAATTTCAGGCAGTTACGGACACTTCTGGCGGGACGCGACAAGGAGCGCTGGCCCACTTTAGTCGCAGCGCGGCCCGGGTGCGACAGGATTGCCCCAGAAAAAACCTGCGAGTCTTGAAGGGAGACGCCCTACAGGTTGAACTCGACGCCCTGTGCCAAAGGGAGGTCCTCGGACCAATTCAGGGTGCAAGTCTGGCGGCGCATGTACGCCCGCCAGGCGTCGCTGCCGGACTCCCGTCCTCCACCGGTCTCCTTCTCCCCTCCGAAGGCGCCGCCAATCTCCGCGCCGGAGGTGCCGATGTTTACGTTTGCAATGCCACAGTCGGAGCCGGAATGGGACAGGAAGCGCTCGGATGCACGGAAGGAGTCGGTGAAGATCGCTGAGGAAAGCCCCTGGGGCACATCGTTCTGCTGTGCGATTGCATCCTCGATGTCCCGGAAGGTGTAGAGGTAGAGAATGGGGGCAAAGGTCTCATCCTTGGCGATGGCCAGGTCGCGACCCGCCTTCACCAGGGTGGGTTCGACAAAACTCCCGGGCCCTTCCACGGGGTTGCCGCCCACCAGGATTTCGCCGCCCTGGGTACGGACGGCATCCACGGCATTCTGGTACATGGCGACTGCATCTCCATCGATCAGGGGACCCATGAGGGTGTTTTCATCCATAGGGTCGCCGATACGGACCTGTCCGTAGGCCTTGACCAGGCGATCCGTGAGATCAGTCGCGATGTCCTCGTGCAGGAAGACCCGGCGGGTGGTGGTGCAGCGCTGGCCTGCGGTGCCCACGGCCCCGAAGAGGATGCCGGTGAGGGCGAGGTCCATGTCGGCGTTCTTGTCCACGATGATCGCGTTGTTGCCGCCGAGCTCCAGGAGAGAGCGCCCGAGACGGGACGCAACCGCCTGGCCCACATGGCGGCCCATGCGCGTGGAGCCGGTGGCGCTGATGAGCGGCAAGCGCCCATCGTGAATCATGGTCTCGCCCACATCGGCGTCGTTTCCGATGATCAACGAGAACACGCCGCCCCAACCGTGCTTCTGCATGACCTTGTCCACGACATTGTGGGTGGCAATGGCGGTGAGGGAGGCCTTGAGGGATGGCTTCCAGATGACCGTGTCTCCACAGACTCCGGCCACAAGGGCGTTCCAGGCCCACACGGCGTTGGGAAAGTTGAAGGCGGTGATGACGCCGACGGGGCCCAGCGGGTGCCACTGCTCGTACATGCGGTGGCCGGGCCGCTCGGAGTGCATGGTCAGGCCATAGAGCTGGCGGGAGAGCCCCACAGCAAAGTCCGCGATGTCGATGGATTCCTGGACCTCGCCCTTGCCCTCGGCGAGGATCTTGCCCACCTCGAGGGTCACCAGGGCCCCCAGGTCGTCCTTGGCATCGCGCATGGCGTTGCCCACCTCGCGGATGATGTCGCCGCGCTTCGGGGCCGGAAGCATCCGCCACTCGGCAAAGGCCCGCTGTGATTCAGCGACACAGGCGTGGTAGTCGTCCAGGGTGGCCAGAGTCACACTGGCCAGTGGCTCGCCCGTGGTCGGGTTCGTGCTGGCGACGGTGTCTCCGCTCGTGGCCTGGGGGCCGGAGCTGTAGTAGCCGGGGTTGTTTTCACCGATGCCGAGACGTTCCAAGAGATCGCGCATGCGAGGTTCCTCCGAAGGACTGCCGAAGTAGCACGGCGGAGCGCCCTGGAAAAGCGCTCCGCAGTGGGAGTGTCAACTGTGGAGCGAACTACCCGGCTGTGTGGCTCAAGCTACCCGACCAGGGTGTGGGCTGCGGCATCGCCGCCCACGGTGATCTTCAGGGACTTGCCCTTGCCGGAGCTCTTGAAGGCCTTGCCGGAGAGCTTCTTGTCCACAAGGAGGTTGATCTTGCCTTGGGTGATAGCACCCTTGGGTCCGACGTAGCCCTTGAGCACTCCCCGGCGCCAGGTCTGGTAGTGCTTCGAGCAGAAGCCCTTGGACCGGTGCTCGCCTTTGCAGCCGTGGATTTGGCAGGTGAGGTGGGACAGGCTCGGGCGTCCGCGCTTGCCGGCCTTGGCCTGTGCGGTCTTGGCTGCGGCCTTCTTGGCTGCGGCCTTCTTGGGCGCTGCCTTCTTGGACGCTGCCTTCTTGGGCGCTGCCTTCTTGGGCGCTGCCTTCTTGGGCGCTGCCTTCTTGGCTGGTGCAGGCGCTGCCTTCTTGGCTGGTGCAGGCGCTGCCTTGGCCGGGGTGGCCAGGCTGTCCAACTTGTTCAGCAGTTCGTCCAGCCGGCCCTGGAGGGTCTGGACCTCTCCGCGCAGGCTTGTGACCTCGGAGTTCACCCGGTGCAGGTCCTCCGGGCGGGCCAAGTTGTGCTGGCGAAGCACCTCGTGGACGATTTCACGGACGGGGGCTTCCACCACGCGTCCTGCGGGTCCGGCGATGATGCCGGCGACGATCTCTCGAATTGCCATCTTGAACTCCAATAAAAATGCTTGGGAAGAGGGTGATATCCGCGACGATGAAGGGCGGCAACGTCAGGGGCAAAAGCAGGCAAAATAGCCGGCGCTGACCACCCGGGTTGGCTCTTCTCCGCGAAGATCGAGCACCAGAATGCTCGGGGGTCCCTGGGGGGGGCCATCTTCATGGGGGTGACCTGAAAACACCAGGTAGCGGCCATCTGCGGAGACCAGGTGATGGGACCGGACAAACTGGTCGAAGAAATGCAGGTAGAACAGCATTTCCCGGCTGGGCCAGAAGCGACACAACTCCACGGGACTTTCGTTGTGGCGCACGGAATACCAGGTGAGGCAGTTGCCTTCCGTGTCGACGCCCACGTAGATCAACTGTGCCCCGCCTGGGGACCAGAAGAACGCGATGCAGTCGTCTTCTGTGAGGCGGGTGGGCTTTGTTGTGTCGAGATCGATCCAGGTTGCCCCCCGGTAGGGGAGGCTTCCCCCGTCCGGCGCCGAGGAGAACACAGTCGCGTTCTTTCCAGGAACAGGGACAGCAGCCCCCAATCCATCAAACTCCAGGAGCAGCTTTTCCTGGTCTCCATCAAAGGTCGTGCTGATCAGGCGATTGATGGAGGCGGATCGTTCTACTTGAATCAGTCGATCCCCCACCACAAGTGGTGTGCAGTACTGGCCCGGTTCCTGGGGAGGAGCTGCATCGGGCAGCTCACCTTTTGTGTCACGCACCACCAGGCGGTTGGTGAGGGGATTGTTGGGGGAACCGCTGCGCACAAACACCCGGCGAGCATCGGAACCCCAGGTGAAGAAGAGGGGGGCACCCTGGTCCAGGACGCGCAAGCGTCCAATGTCATCCAGGCGGCAGTAGCCAAGCTCGATCTCGTCTTCCTGTTGCAACAAGACACCCAGCCCCTCGCCGTTGGGCTGCCAGGCGGCGTAGATGGGGACGCGGCCGGGGACCTGGAGAAGTTCGGTCTGGGTGAGACCATCCAACTCCACCACGTGGACGCCGATGGGCTCGGAGACGTCATCTCCCTGGGGGAATTGAAAGCAGGCGATCCTGCTGCCGTCGGGGCTCCAGCAAGGCCAGGCGTAGCCGTTCTGGGGCAGGTCGGGGTTGCCCCAGCGCAAGAGGGGGTTGTCGCCCAGGGAGAGGGTCAGCTGGGTGTGGTGCTCGGTCGAGAGGTCCAGGAGATGGAGCTGTCGGTCAGGGGCCACAAAGGCAAGGCGGGCGCTCACAGCCATTCACCGGTGAGCTTCCAGGCCGCCAGCACGTGGAAGACCATGGCCCCGAGCGTCAGGGCAGCGGCGGCCATGGGGTGGGGGCGCAGGGCGAGGGTGCCGGCGCGATCCCGGGAGAGTTCCTCTCGCAGCTCGGAGCGCATGGGTGGGGTCAGGTCCGTGGCTTCTGCCTGGGCCATGTAGGCGATGCCTGTGTCCGAGTGGTTTCCGAACGCGCCCAGGGAGAGGGCGGTGGCGCCGACGTACCAGAGCACCACGTGCCAGCTGGCCTGGTCGAGTACCAGGAGGACCGTGCCCAGGCAGAGCCCGGCGAATCCAAGGAGGAACAGGGGGATGCCCATCCAGCGCATGGTGAGGTGGCGGCGGGCGAGAGCGACGGGGTCGTCGGGCATGGTGTTTTCCTCACACGAAACCCTGACAAGCACAAGGAATCCGGTTGGGGATTCAGGTGCTACGTTCCCCGCCATGCGATTTGGACTGGCTCTTGTTGCGGGATTGTTGCTGGGTGGAAGTGCCCAGGCAGCCTCTGCCCAGTGGGAGGCACGGGTGCGGGCCATGGATGAGTTCCGGGGTTCGCGGGAAGCACCAGATGCTCCGGCGATCCCCAAGAGTGCCTACACGAGGGCGCTGAACGGCGAGACCGTCTCCGGGCTGGTCGGCGTGGAGGGCAACCCCGCGGCCAAGGGCTGGGGATTGAAGGTGGTGGACCTTCCCATTGGGGAGGTGTGGGCCACGGTGAACGACGAAGAGCAGCAGGGGGGAGAGATGCCCGTGAGTGTGTCTGTGCTGCTGGAAGGGAAGAGGTGGCAGGAGGAGCGGGTGGTGTTCCAATACATGCCGCTGCCCTTTCCGATTTCCGACCGCTGGTGGGCCACCCGGTTGCACTACGCAGCCGATTTGTTTTCCGTATCAAGCGGGACCATGTGGGAGATGTATTGGGACGACCTGACCCCCACCATCCAGCTGCCGCCGGAATACGCGAAAATGGTGGAGGATGCAGTGGGGTTGACCCTGAACCATGGGGCGTGGCTCTTGGTGCCGTTGGATGAGCACCACACCTTTATCGAGTACTACGTGTGGTCGAATCCGGGGGGGTGGTTACCGGCTGGTCCGGCCTCACACTTTGCAGCGGGTGCGGTGGTGGACACGCTGGACACCATGGAACGCCTGGCGAAGATCTATGGGAGCCAGGGGGTGAAGAGCGGGCGGGTGAAGCGGCCGGATGGGAGTGTGATCGGGCGTTAGTTTTCGGTGCCGACTCCCCGGGGGGATGGAGTATCCCCCCCCTCAGTCGGGACGATTGACCCTCCGATGACTCCCGACTCCCCGGGGGGATGGAGTATCCCCCCCCTCAGTCGGGACGATTGACCCTC
>CAZSZE010000024.1:45128-56136 GCA_964610645.1 uncultured Enterobacterales bacterium
CGATGACTCCCGACTCCCCGGGGGGATGGAGTATCCCTCTCGCCAGTCGGGACTATGCGGCCTCAACTCGGCGTTGGTCGAGGAGGGCTCGGACCTTGAATTGGCGATGGACTGCGTCAAGGAGACCGGCAGGAACACGTCGAGACCGGAGTCGGAACACGGCGCTCTTTCCGCACTCCAGCCCCACCGCCAACTCCGTCGGAGAGTACTGGCCCCACACCGCTTGAATCACGCCCGCCCGGGCAAGTGCCAGGTCTCGTTGGTGCTCCGCCCTGCCTCCCGTCGCTGCCAACCCGATTGCCAGGAGGTTCTCCTGGCCCATCGCCCCCGTTTCCACCAGTCCCAACTCCAGCTGGGACCAGAGCTGCTCCTCGTTCACCCGCGGCAGTCGCTCTCCCAGGACTCGGCCCACCCCGGGAAACCCCGCTCGCAGCCCCAGAAGATCCGACAGACTGCTCCCCTCGTGCAGGGGGTCGTTCCGCAGACCGTGCCGCTGCTGCTGCTTGTGGATGTAGTGAAACGTCCGTTCCAGGTGGTGTTGATCCCGCACAGGGACCAGATGGGCCGGCGAAAACCCCGTGTGCAGTGGGATGTGGTGGTGCAGGCTGATTTCCACTCGCCGGGCAAACTCCCCAGCAGCCTCTCGCCCGCAACAGACAAGCGAGTGGAGGTGTGTGTCGGCCACTGAAAACGCCAGCAGCCCAAACCCTCGCCCCTTTCGATGAAACACCCGCGCCACCGCCCGCCGGTGCTCTGGGGACGGCGCGATGACTGCGTCTCGACGCAGTCGCATCATGATGTGCCAGGCAAAGGAATCCACGTCGTCTCCGCGGCACCTCTCCCAAGATACGCACCAGATTTGCACCGGCAAGGGGGTGGCCTCGAATTACCTTGATCCAACCGATGATTTTCGATCCCGCCGCTGCCACAAACGCTGTCTTCGGGGGTGCCCTCATCGGCGTCTCCGCGGCCCTGCTGCTGCTCTTCAATGGCCGGGTCGCCGGCATCTCCGGCATTCTCGGCACCCTTCTTCGACCTGCAGAGGGTCGTTGGGCACCGGCCTTTCTCCTGGGGCTGCTTGCCGGAGGACTCGGACTGCAGCTCCTCCAACCCGATGCATTCCACATTCCCACCGGCCATTCGGTGCCCATGCTCACCGCCGCGGGACTGCTCGTGGGATTTGGAACCCGCATGGGAAGCGGCTGCACCAGCGGCCATGGCGTCTGCGGCCTCACCCGCTTGTCGGGTCGCTCCCTGGCAGCCACGTGCACCTTCATGGCCGTGGGCATGGCAGCGGCCAGCGCTTTTCAGCTGGTGGTGGGCAGCCCATGAAGCTCTTGGCCCCATTTGTCTGCGGCGTGGTCTTCGCCCTCGGCCTCGGCATCTCCGGCATGACCAACGCCGACACGGTCCTGGCTTTCCTCAACCTGGCGGGCACCTGGGATCCCACCCTGGCCTTTGTCATGGTGGGGGCCATCGGCGCCCATCGACTTCTCTACGGGCCCATCCTCCGGCGCGGCTCCCCCCTGCTCGAGCCGGCCTTCCACCTCCCGGCCGCCACCGGACTCGACCGCCCGCTCCTCGTAGGAGCGACCTTGTTCGGCCTCGGCTGGGGCCTCTCCGGCTACTGCCCGGGCCCCGCAGTGGTCTCCACGGTCACTGGCGCCACGGAAGCAGTCACCTTTTCCGTGGCGATGATCGCCGGCATGGCCTTGCACAAAGCGCTCGGCACCGACTCCACCACCGACGGCTAACCCGCACATTTCACTTCATCTGGTTCGCGACCCGCGCCAGCTCCCGCGTGTTGGGAATCGCCAACAGCTTCCCCTTGGCCGCAAAGGTCGCCAGCTGCCGCGTCTGCCGCACCCGCTCCCCCCACCGGGACATCGTCCCCCAGAAATCGTTGTACTTCTGCTGGTTGAAGCGCCGCACCAGCTTCTCACTCCCCAGGAACTGCACAATCTCCTTGGGCATGTTGTTGAACAGCGCCAGGAAGAACAGAAAGTTCAGGTAGCTGCCCTTGGGCTGGTGGAAACTCGCCCGGTACACCTCGTCGTACTCATCCGAGACAAAGCCCTCCTCCATCGCCTTGTAGAAGAACTCGGTGCCCGGATAGAAAATCAAGCTGCTGGGAAGCAGGTTGTAGGGCGGTGGCAGGGTGCACACGAGCCGCAGCCCCTTCATGACGTCCTCGGTCGACTCCCACGGATTGTCCAGAATGAAGTGGTAGTCGGGCACCTGCGTGTAGTCCGCGTACTTGGAAATGATGTTCACGGCTTTCAGCAGCTGCTCGTTGGTCATGCCGCGCTTGTACATGCGCATGGTCTCGGCGCTGCCGGTCTGAATCCCCAACTCCGTGAAACACAAACCCGCATCAATCAGCGCCTTGTATTTTGCTTCGTTCAGGGTCGCCGGGCTGCACTGCGCCCGGAACGGCAGCTTGATCTCCTCCTTCCAGGCTTCGGCAAATTTCTCGATCTCCTCGACCGATGTGGAGAAGAACACATCGTCCTGAAAATGGATGATCCCGATCTCCGGGAACCGCGCAACGATCTGTTTCACCTCGGCCATCATGTGGGCCACCGACCGCCGTCGCAGGTAGCGCTGCCCCCGGTAGAGGTCGTGGTTGAACGCCACCCCGCAGTAGCTGCACTTGTGGGGGCAACCCCGGGTGATCATCGTCTTGTAGGAGATCTGCAGGTCGCCGTTTCGGTCCGGATAGGTCGGCACGATGTGCTGAAAGAAGTCCCACTCGATCTTTACCAGGTGCGAGCTGGTCTCCGGGTCCCAGGTCCAGTCGTCCTCCAGTTCAAAGTCCTGGAAGGGGAGGGTGTCCAGGTCCTCGATCAGCGGCCGGTGCGGGTTGGACACCACGCGCCCGTCTGGCTTCTTGAACCAGAAGTTCCTGATGTCATACGGCTCCTCGCCGGCCTCAAGCGCCTCCACCAGCTCCAGGAAGGCCTGCTCGCCCTCGCCCACGCACACCGCATCCACAAACTCCAACCCCTGCTGCGGCATGGTGCTTGGGTGGAACCCCCCCCACGCGATGTACTTGTCTGGCTGCGCCTTCTGGATCGCCCGGGTCGCCTGCACCGCCACGTCGAACATGGAGGATAGAAAGCTCATTCCCACCAGGTCGCAGTCGGCCACTTTTTCCACCACATCGTCCGCCAGGGACTGCTTCATCTGCTTGATGGCCCCCGGCGTGTGGCGGGAACTGTAGTTGTCGCAGGGCAGAAAAATCATCCGCACGTCGTGCCCGTGGTGCTTCAGATACGCACTCAGACTCCGGATGCACGGGGAGTAGTGGTCAATCGGGGTCGGATTGATCAGCGCGACTTTCAACTGGCTCTCCTTCGACGCGAAATGATAGCCGGTGTAGCCGCACCGCCGCCCTAGATTCCTGTGACCACCACGTTGTCGTACCAGATGCCGTCATCGTTGTCGTAGGAGTAGAGCCCTACCCGGTTGATACCGATGGGGGCTTCCTCGGGCACCGTCGCCTGAATGATCTCCTGGCCGTCCCAACTGACCGTCACCTCGCTGCCCTCGACCCGAGCCCCCAGCGTGATCCACCGTGGCTCGTCCTGCACAACCGAAATGCTCTCATCGTTCCCGCCGAAGTTCTCGTCGCTCTGTCCGCCGCCAAACCGCAGCAGGTAGACATGGCTTCCGGACCCGTAATGGTTGGACGGGTCCTCCCAGTAGATCATGTACCAGACCCCTTCTCCCTCGGCGCCAAAGACAAATCCGGCTGCATTGTTGCGCCGGTCGGAGTTCTTCACGTCGACTGTCACCTCAAAGGAATCCCTCGCCCCCAAATCCGGCGAAAGCACCACAGTATTGGCGGAATCAGAGGCCTCCCTCATCGCCCCATCGTCCAGCTCCCAGTGGGGGGAGTTGTTGCCTCCAAAATCCACGACTTCCCAGTCTCCCCACTCGTCAAACTCCCACGAATAGACCGACTCATCGGCACAGTTGGAGACGCCGTCTCCGTCCGCATCGTCTTCCCAGCCAGACAGAATCCGCCCATCGCAGTCGTGGTCCACGCCGTCACACTGCTCCTCGGCCCCCGGGTAGACCGATGCATCGGCGTCGTTGCAATCCTCAGACTCGTCGAAGCAGTCGCCGTCCACGTCGATGTCCGTGGACTCGCAACCACCTGGATCCTGCCCAGGGGAGCCGGTGTCCACGCCGATGTCGAGCGTGCCTTTGGACGGGGTGCAAGCCGCGAGAAACAGGACAAGGAGCAAGCGCATGGTGCCTCCATGGACAATGTAAGCGGCTTGGCCACGACCGGAGACTTCGGGGGTGCCGGGTGGTAGGCTCGCGGCGGCAAACACTCCTCCCGGACTTCTCATGCGCACCGTTCTTCTGGCCCTGCTCCTGCTCTCCTGTCGAAACCCGGGTCTCATCAAGGAGACCGGGACCGTTGAGACCGACACGGAGGACACCGGCGCGACCGAAACCGGTGAGACCGGGACCACTGACTCCCCCACGGACACCCAGGTGGATCCTGTGGATGCCGATGAAGACGGTTTCACCGATGACGTGGACTGTGACGACACGGATGCAGCCATTCATCCAGACGCCATCGAAATTTGCGACAGCATCGACAACGACTGTGATGGCCTTGTGGACGATGAGGACGACGTGGAAGGCAGAAGCACCTGGTACGCCGACCTGGACGGGGACGGGTACGGCAATTCCACGTCCAGCCAGGAAGCATGCGAGGCACCCGCAAGCCACGTGGCGGACGGAACCGACTGCGACGACCTGGACGCCGCCTTTCACCCGGGCGCGGATGAATCGGACTGCACGGACTTCAGCGACTACAACTGCGATGGATCCGTGGGCTATGCCGATGTCGACAGCGATGGATTCGCGGCCTGCGAGGACTGCGATGACACGGTCGCTTCCATCAGCCCCCTGGGGACGGAGGTCTGCGACGGCGCCGACAACGACTGTGACGGCACGGTGGACGAGGACGATGCCGTGGACGCGGCCACCTGGTTCGCGGATGCGGATGCCGATGGCGCTGGCGATTCGGCTGTTTCCGCTGAGGCCTGTGCCGCCCCCAGCGGGTACGTTTCGGACGATACCGACTGCGACGACACCGACCCGGCTGTGAACGAGGGTGCTTCCGAGACCTGCGACAGCCTGGACAATGACTGCGACGGCCTTGTGGATGATGCGGACCCCTCTCTGACCGGCGGAACGGCGTGGTACGGAGATGCCGACGGCGACGGCTACGGGGGCCAACAGTTCCAGCAGGTGGCTTGTACCGCTCCAGCGGGCTTTGTTGCAACAAGTGATGACTGTGACGACGTGGACGCCGCCAGCTATCCAGGCGCCTCCGAGGTCTGCGATGACGCAGACAACGACTGCGATGGAGACGTGGACGAGGGGGTGGGCAGCACCTGGTACCAGGACGCGGATTCAGACGGCTACGGCAATGGCAGTGTGACCACCGAGGACTGCGACGCCCCCTCAGGCTACGTCGGCAACGCCCTGGACTGCGACGACTTCAGCGCCAGCACCAGCCCAGCCTCCTTCGAGGTCTGCGATGGAGTGGACAACGACTGCGATGGCAACACGGATGAAGACGCCATCAATGCCACGACCTGGTACCAGGACTCCGACGCAGATGGCTACGGCGCTGTCTCCAGCACCACCACCGCCTGTGCCCAGCCAAGCGGCTACACCGCGACCGGCGGCGATTGCAACGACGGTGACGGCACCGTGAGCCCGGGGGAGAACGAGACCTGCGACGGGCAGGACAACAACTGCAATGGCGTGATCGACGAGGGGGTCGGGTCCACCTTCTACGCGGACGCCGATGCCGACGGCTACGGCGACCCCGGCAACACCACCGACGCATGCTCCACTCCCAGCGGCTACGTGGCGGACAACACGGACTGCAACGACAGCACCTCGGCCGCCAACCCGGGCGAAAGCGAGACCTGTGATGCCATCGACAACAACTGTGATGGCAGTATCGATGAAGGTGTGGAGACCACGTTCTACGCCGATGCCGATGCCGACGGATACGGCGATGCCTCCACCTCCAGCCTGGCATGCACCGCGCCGACGGGAACCGTCCCTGACAACACGGACTGTGATGACGCGGTCACCGCCGTGAATCCGGGGGCAACAGAGGTATGCGATGGCGTGGACAACGACTGTGACGGTTCCACGGATCCGGCCTCCGTCTCCGGCGATGCCGCAGCCTGTGCAGTGGCCAGCTGCCAGGCCGTGATTTCCGCCCGCCCCACGGCAGCCGACGGAACCTACTTCATTGACCCGGTTGGCAGCGGCGCCTACGAGGTCTCCTGCGACATGACCACCGATGGGGGTGGCTGGACCCTGGCCATGAAGAGCCTGGACAACAACTCGGAGCTGGTCTACAACGCCGCCCTCTGGACCGACACCACCCTGCTCAACGAGGCCGACTTTGACCTCGCCGGCACGACCAACAGCAAGTTCGCCGCGTACAACGACATGCCCTTCTCCGAGTTCCGCATGCTCATAAACAGCGTGGACCGACAGTTCGACCTGGGCACCCAGGCCACGAGCCTCCTCTCCCTCATGACCGGCAGTGGGGCCTACGTCTCCAGCCCGGCCACCGCAGGCCAGCTCCACCGCCCCTCCTCCTACTGGAACCTCACGGTGGATGGCCACGAGGGCTACCACTGCACAAACATCGGCATCCAGAAGTCCATGTACTCCTCGGGCGGCATCGCCCGCATAGGAGTGCAGCAGTCCCAGGAATACGGTTGTGGCCACCCAGGCACCAGCGAGGGCATCGGACTGTGGGAGCGCAACAACAGCGACACCCTCAACTCCGGCCGCCTCCAGTGGGCCGGGGAGACGAATTATTTTGCACAGGCGCTGCTGTACATCCGCTGAGGTTTCGCTGCTCATCCTGGTCGGGATAGGGTGGTGGAGGCCGAACTGCATTCAAGGGAGATCCTGACCATGGTGCGTGCTGTCCTTCCCATCGCCGTTGTCGCCCTGGCTGCCTGCGTTCCGCCCATTCCGGATCGCCCTCCGAGCATGCCAGAGGTGACGCTGGGGCCTGAGGCGCCAACGACCGCCGACGAGTTGGTGGTGACACTCGAAACCGGCTCTGAGTCATACACGGGTCGGGACATCACCTACACCGTGACCTGGCTGGCGGACGGCGAGGTTGTTCAGACGGTGGCCGATGCCTTCTCCGACGGGGACTCCGAGATCTTGCAGGCAGAGAACACAACGAAGGGTGAGCGGTGGACCGCCGAGGTGGTTGCAAATGATGGCGGGGAAGACTCGCTGGCCGGTCGTTCGGGCCGCAAGATTCGCAACACCGTGCCGGTCCTGGGGGCTGCAGCCGTGTCTCCGGCGGAAGCTTACGAGACCAGCGTCTTGTCCTGTGTGGCCGAGGGTTGGGCAGATCCGGACGACGATCCTGAGAGCTACAGCGTCTCCTGGTCTGTCGATGAGGTGGAAGTGGCCACCAACGAGACCCTGGATGGGTCGTCCTTCGACAAGGACCAGCAGGTGCACTGCACGCTCACTCCCATGGACGACGAGGAAGCAGGTGCGCCGGTCGAGAGCGTGCGCATCACCATTCTGAACACGGCACCCCAGGCGACGAGCGCCTCCTTGTCCACCACGGGGCCCACGGAAGCCGACACGTTGTCCGTTACCGTGGAAGGGGCCGTGGATGATGATGGCGATCCCGTTTCGTACCTGTACTCGTGGTTTGTAGACGGATCGCTGGCGGCACAGACCGAGACGATCAACGGAGACCTGTTCTCCAAGGGGCAGGCGGTCTACGTGGAGGTCACGCCCACCGATGGTGGTACGGACGCTGGCACAGTGCTCACCAGTGACACCGCCACGGTGGTGAACACGCTACCCACGCTCTTCTCGGTGACCCTGACCCCGGATCCGGTGGCCAGCGATGGGATTCTGGACTGCTTGGCTATCTCCAACAGCGATGCGGACGGTGACAGCGTGCAAGCGTCCTACGAGTGGTATGTCGACGGACATCTGAACTTGTCGGAGTGGGGCAACCAGTTGGGCCCGACCCACTTCAGTGAGGGGGACTCGGTCGAGTGCGTGGTGACTCCCGACGACAACGAGGACAGCGGGCCCTCCATGACCTCGAACACGGTGTTTGTGAACAACCGGCCGGTTGTCACCGGTGTTGCCATCTCTCCGGACCCGGCCACCTCTTCCACGACAGACTTCACCTGCACCTACGCTACGGCGACGGATGCCGATGGAGAGACGCCGGTACTGTCCTTTGGCTGGATGGTGAATGGCAGCGACGCTGGGAATTATTCCGCGACCTTGACCCGCACCATGGAGCGTGACGACGTCCTGGTTTGTTTGGTGGTCATCGTGGATGCCACGGAGCCGGGGGACACGGTGCTTTCCCCGGCGCTCACCATCTTGAACTCCCCACCGACTGTGACCAGCGTGGACCTGGTACCCACTCACCCCACCACCAACCAGGTGCTCACCGCGACGCCCGCCAGCACCGACCCCGATGTGGACACCGTGACGTATGAGTACGAGTGGTTTGTGGACAATGTCTCCCTGGGCACCACCTCGAATGCCACCCTCGATGGAACCACCTCGTTTGAGGTGGGCCAGACCGTCGAGGTGTACGCCGATCCCCACGATGGAACCGAGTGGGGGTGGGGCGGCTATTCTTCCTCCGTCACCGTCGCCAACTCCCTCCCCACGGCGCCGGGGATTTCGATTACCCCCTCGAGCCCCACCACGGACGATGACCTGGTGTGCAGCGTGGACACAGTGTCGACCGACGACGACACCTCCCAAACCCTCACCTACTACTACGACTGGAGGGTGGATGGAGACTATTTCCTGGGCAGCGCCTGGAACGCCGCCGACGGGCTTTCTACGTGGATCACCGCTGACGACACCGATGAAGGCGAGACCTGGGAGTGCATGGTGACTGCGTGGGATGGAGTCGAACTTGGGGATTCGGTCACAGTGTCGGTGGAGCTGCCCCAGGATGTCTATGACTTGGATTGCAGTGACATGGACATCGCGGCCTACGATGGCATCACGTATTCTTTCTGCACCGAGGAGTTGAGTCGAGAGGATGCCTCCGCACGCTGTGACGATGCAGGCATGAAGCTGGCAACGATTCCCTCGCAGTCGGTGAATGACTGGTTGGTCACGCAGTTCACGCAGCAGGCCTACACCGGGTCGGCGGATTGTGACAGGCGCTGGATTGGGGCCACTTGGGATGGGGGCAACTGGGTGTGGGAAGACGGGTCGATCGCTGCCTACAACTCGTTCGACACGAACTACCAAACCAGCGCGGAAGCCCAGTCTCGAGGGAACCTTTCTCTTCTCGGGGCGGGTTGTACCTCACCATACGCTCAGGCGGGTCTCTGGTATGCCCCCCCATCCCATGCTGTGGCAGGCTTCATCTGTGACAACGAAGTCGACCACTTTGACAACGACGACGATGGTTACAGCGAAGACGACGGGGACTGCGACGACACCGACGGGGACATCCACCCCTTTGCAGGCGACACATATAATGATGGCGAAGACAGCGACTGCGACGGGCTGGACTGCGAGGCAGAATGGCTGGATGATGCGTACTTCGCCTGGTGCACGGAACATTTTCCGCAACAAGACTGGGCGACCGCGCTGAGTACTTGTCAGGCCGCTGGCTACGACTCTCTTGCGACGATTCAGAGCGAGGATGAGAACGACCTCATCACGGCCCTGGGGGAAACGGCGGCGCAAGGCGCCGCGTTTACGTCCTGGCTCGGGTTGACGGATGAGAATCAGGAAGGCGTCTACGAGTGGGAAACGGGTGCTGATCTGAACTACACGAACTGGCTGGGTGGTACACCTCCGTCGGGTGGATCGAGTGAGAACTGTGGCGCCATGTACATCAAGACATCAAACCTCTCGCAACACAGCTACTGGATTGACGATGATTGCCTGATGGAGAAGGCAACCTATGTCTGCGAATACCGCGATCTCGACCCTGACGACGATGACGACGGCTACCCGTCTTCCGAAGACTGCGACGACACCAATGCCACCCTCTTCCCCTACGACAGTGACAACGACGGGGTGGAGGACGCCTGCGGGTGGAAGCAGGTGGAGGGCGGGAACTACAACACCTGCGCCATCGACAGCACCGACTCGATTCAGTGCTGGGGAATGGACGAGACCAGCTTCTACCAGTCCACGCCGCCTGCCGGTACATTCAGCCAACTAAGCGTCGCATTGCACCACGGCTGCGCCATTGACACCTCGGGCGGTGTGCAGTGCTGGGGAGTTCAGAACACCTACGAAAACTACGGCCAGGTCACGGGTGTACCTACGAGCGGCGTATTTACGGCGATGACCACCGGGGAGCGACACAGCTGCGCCATCGGTTCCACAGGCGGTGTCACCTGCTGGGGCGCGGGCGCGGGCGAGGTCGGTGGATCCTGTTTCGGCAGCACTGGAGCCCACGGGTCCGGCTTTGACTATGACTGTGGGCAATCCACACCCCCCAGTGGCGCTTTCCTCGCCGTGAGCGCGGGTCGCTACCACACCTGCGGCATTGTCGACGCCAACAGTTCCATCGCCTGCTGGGGAAACGACGATGAGTCCCAGGTGAGCGGCGCACCCACCACGGGCGTCTTCACCTCGATCTCCTCCGGCGCAAAGCACACCTGCGCCAAGGACAGCAGCGACTTGTTGCACTGCTGGGGCCAGAACGTGAACAACCAGGCCACCCCTCCTGCCGGGACCTTCGAGCAGGTGCAATCCGGCACCACGCACACCTGTGGCATCGACAGCGCCGGGGAGATCCAGTGCTGGGGCTGGGAGGGCCACGACGCGTTGCTGTTCCCCTCGGGCACCTTCAGCCTCCTTGGAATCGGTGGCAACCACGGCTGCGCTGTGGACTCGTCCGGGGAGCTTCAGTGCTGGGGCCGGGATGATTGGGGCCAAGCCACCGTTCCATGAGTCCGACGGA
>CAZSZE010000025.1:0-38487 GCA_964610645.1 uncultured Enterobacterales bacterium
CGCAAGCAGCTGAAGGCCCTCGCCGCCGAAGCCGCCAAGGCGCCGCAAGGGGGCTGACCGCCCTCGCCCACCTGGGGCGCTGGGGGTGACACCGACGGGGGGGAGATAGGCCATCCCCCCCCTGCCCATGTCCCACCTGGGGCGCTGGGGGTGACACCGACGGGGGGGAGATAGGCCATCCCCCCCCTGCCCATGTCCCACCCGCCGAAGCCGATACGGGCGTTCTCGCTTGCGAAACCGATGCGGGCGTTCTCGCTTGAAGCGGTGTCAGGAGGCACGAATGTGACAATTCCAGGGGGACTGTGCCGCCTGTCCCCCCCGAATTGTCGGTTTTGGGTCGGTGAGGGGCAAGCGGTGCTCCCCTCCACATCGCTGAACATGTTGGCCACCACCAGGACCAGGTGGCCGTCCCCCAGGCAGCCGGCCAGCAGCGAGAAGGTGGCAACGCCCAGCATCCCCCTACCTCCGAACCGTTAGCGCGACGCCGCGCCCGTTCCCCCAAGGCTCCACGGCGACGCCAGCGCTCTGCCCCCCCCACATCCATCCGGCCTCCGCCACCACCACACCGCCAATCGCGATTCCTGCGGCGATGGGCAGACGGGACTTCTGCGTGTTGGACGCCGAACCGTTGGCTTCACAGGCAGACAGCTCGTCGTCCGTGCCACCCCGGCACTCCTGGTCCAAGTCCCTGACTGTTTTCAGCGTCTTCGCTCCCCAGATGGTGCCCTGGAGGAACGCGGCCACACCGATAAGGGTGGTGAACTCGGCCGGACCCATGTCATCGAATCGGTCCGAAGGGTCGGTGCGTCCCGAATACGCCTCCGTGTAGTCGTGCGGGTCCTTGCGAAGGCGGAACGGTTTCTCGCTCTTGGTCACAGGGGGACCGGTCTCCGGCTCGGTCCGGCCGTGGATCTTGTCATGGTGTTCCTTCACGTGTTCCATCGTACTGGCCACCACCTGCAGGAATCCCCCTTCTCCCGCGTTGCCCTTCCAGGCCGAACCATCTCCAGGCAACACGAAGACCTGCGTGCCAGGGCCAAACCGGTGGGCCAACAATGCCGAAAGCTCGGGCGCACGGTCTGGCTGGCGGACCCAATCCGTGGCGCTGTCGGGAAACTCGCTCCGCAGCAGTACATTGGCAGAATCGCCGGGCGTAACCTGGAGCCAAAAGGTGTCGGGAGCCGAGCCCCCCACCTGCACCAGGTGCCGCCCCGGCGCGACGTCCATCGATGGCGCATCCAACCGGAGCTGCCGCCCGTCGATGCGCACCTGCTGCGCTGAATAACGCGGCGACACCAGCACCTCGGCAGGCGCCTCCTGGGCAAGGGCGACAGCGGCTGCTTCAAACAGGCTCTGCCCAAACTCCGGTGGGTAGGATTCATCCCAGGTAAGGGTGGGGTGGATCACAAGTGCTTGGGTGAAAGCACGCTGAGCGTCCGCCGGGCTTTCCTCCAGGGCGTGCACGATTCCATGCAGGTAGAACACCTTTGATGTGGAATCCGGCGATGCGATCTCCATGAGACAGCCCAGGGACACCGCAGCCCGGGTGAGGGTGTCCCTTGCCTCGGCGTACCGGCCATAGTTCAGGTGTCCAACGGCGCGATCCGCCGCATCCGACACCTGGGAGGTGCGGGCTGCCTCACCTGTGCAGGGCTCCAGGGAGCCGGGCCAGGCCACCAGGGATCGATTGCCGGCCAGGTCCGCAATCGTCAGGGGATCCATTTCGTCTGGCGCCAACCCGGTGAGGCTGGCGGCCTTTCGGGCAGCCACGTCGGCCCAGGGGCCGCTGTGAAGGACCGGTGTGCCGGCTTGGGCGGTCCCGGCCAGAAGCGCTCCCCCCAACATCAATGCCGGCAGAAGGCCCCGAGCTTGAAGTCCCAGCAGTAGTTGACCTTCTTTCCTCCGCGGACGGTGAACTTGTGGGTCTTCTTCCTTCCATCCCGGGTTTGAAAGGCCACCGTATGGGTTCCGTCGCTGCACATTCCCATCCATGGGGTGTAGCCCTGTTGTTTGCCGTCGATGGTGATTCTACTGAACGGGAGTGTGTTCAGGAAGATCGCCTGGCTGGAGCCCTTTACACAGCGCCCGGAGGACGACGCCGTCTTCGTGGTTCTCGCCTTCCGTTTCGTTGTGGTGCCCGGCGAGGGGGACTTGCCCGACACCGAGGCCTTGGGCCGGGATGCGGACGGGGTCGCCTTGGAAGCAGCCGCCTTTGCGGGTGCCTTTGCGGGTGCCGCGGCCTCTGGCGCGGGGACCGTGGTCTCGGGGGTTGCAGCTGGGGCAGTCACAGGCGCCGACAGCAGCAAGGCCTCCGGGGCAACTGGCTTGCCTTTGCTGGCAAGAACCCCCATGGCAAGCAGACCCAGCAGCACCGCGCCCCCCGCCAGTCCGGCCAACAGCTTGGTCGACATTCTGGCTGGCGGAGGTGGCGCGGCCTGCGGAGGTGGCCCCGCCTGGGGAGGACTCTCCCCCTCGGGAAGCAGCGTGTCGGGCTTTGTGCCCCAGGGCGAGGGGGCCATGGGCGGGATGGTTGCCGGGCGTGACAGCGGGGGCGGTTCTGGCGGGGCAATCACCTGTTCGATTCCCTCCGTGCCGGCCCCTTTGGACCAATTGTCGGATTCCTGCTCCTCCAGTCCCACCAGCGCCTCGCCTGCTGCTGCTGCCTCTTCGCTTGGCGTGGAGTCATCCTTGCGCTGCAGGTGGGGCGGGATCTCGAATGCCCAGGTGTTCTCGTCTTCTTCGTCCTCTTCCGGGATGTCAGCCACGATCCGCTCCGGAATGATGTGGGCCCCGGTTTCATCGAAGGAGGCGTAGTCAATGGTCTCCTCGGGCTGGGAGGGGTTGCTGCTCGCGCCCATGGATATGGGCGAGAGGGTGGGCGAATCGGCCGAACTACCGCGCCGAAGACCTGGAATCGGCGCGCCCAGGGGAATTTCCCTTGTGTCCACCGCGTGCAGGTGCTCATGTCCTTCCCGCAAGGCCGCCAGCATTTCACCAGCGGTCTGGTACCGGTCCTCGGGTTCGTAGCGAGTGGCTTTTCGAGTGACATCAAACAACCCGGGCGGGAAGTCCATGAACAGCTTGGCCTCCAGCTCCGCAGCAAAGAGGTCAAAGGACTCCTTGCCCGTCACCAAGGTGTAGAGGGTGGCGCCCAGGGCGTAGAGATCCGCCCGGGCATCCACAGTGGACGCATCGGTGCGCTGTTCGGGTGCCATGAAAGCCAGGGTCCCCATCATGGACCCGGCCCGGGTGAGCTGGACGTCCTTGCCCTTCAACTGGGCGATTCCAAAGTCCGTCACCTTTGCATCCCCGTGCTCGGTGAGCAGGATGTTCCCGGGCTTGATGTCCCGGTGCACAATCCCCCGTTCATGGGCCATCTTCAAGGCCTGGAGCACCTGTTGCAGCACCCCGCTCGCATGGCGCGGGGCCAGCGGGCCCAGGGCATCGAGCCGATCCCGCAGGCTCCCCCCCCGGACCTCCTCCATCACCATATAGACCCGGTCGCCATCCTTCCCCACATCCAGCACCATCACGATGTGCGGATGGGCAAGCTTGGCCATGGTGCGGGCTTCCCTCTGAAACCGCTCCCGCACCTTGGTGTGGGCGGCCAGCTCGTGGGACAGGACCTTGATCGCCCGGTACACGTCCAATTCCGCGTCATAGCCCCGGTACACCGTGGCCATGCCCCCGATGCCCAGCACTTCCACGAGCCGATAGCGGCCGGAAGACAGGGCGGGGGCAGCGTCGTGGGACATGGCAGGATCCTTCTTGGATGGTACCGCGAAGGAGGAAATTGAAATTGTTTTCCTGTGGGTCTTGACCCTCCATTGATCGGTGCATAGATCGTGGCCGCCGGCAAGAATGAATGACCATTCAGTTCGGCTCGACGGAAAAACTCTCGTCGAAAAAGGAGTTCCCATGAAGGACAAGTGGCTCGACCAATTGAAGTCCCTCCAGAACCAGCTCGAGACCGAGCGCGACAAGCTCAAGGAGCAGGTTTCCACCCACCGCGAGCGCCTGGTCGCCGAAAGCGAGAAGCTCTCCGACAAGGTGACCCAGGAGCGGAACCGCCTCGTGAAAGAGCGAAAGAAGCTTCTGTCCCAGGCCAAGGCCCAGGCCACCCGCGTCCGCGGAGAGGGCCAGGAGAGGATCTGGAACCTCCAGACCACGGCCCTGGACCAGGCAATCGACCTCTTGGAGCAGATGGACGAGCTGCCCGATGCGGTGCGGAAGGCAGCCGATCCCCTGGACCGCCTCGTGCGACAGCGCCTGGAGGACATCACCGCTTCCCCGGTCGATGGCTACAGCGCCCTGAACGTGCGCCAGGTTGGCAAGGCGCTGGCTGGCCTCGACTGGCTCGATCTGGTCAAGGTGCGGCGCATCGAGGTGGAAACCAAGAACCGCAAGACGGTCCTGGATGCCATCGATGCTGCGCTGGCGCGGCTGCAAAGGGTTGCCGCGGCCTGATTACCCGTGGGGTTACCCCGCGGTGATCGACACGTCGTCGATGCGAATCCAGGGTACCTCCGTGGTGCCCTGGATTCTGCGGGTCTCCTGGCTGATGCCGGAGATGGACTTCAGGCAGTCGTAGAGGTTGCCGGCGAGGGTGGTTTCATCAATCGGGCTCTGTTCACCGTCCCGAATGAGAAATCCTCCCTTCACCACCCCCGAGAAGTCCCCGGTGGCAGCGTTGGTGCTGCCGGAAAATCTTGTCACGACGATGCCCTGGTCCAGGGCCTGGAGACCGTCAATTGTGTCGGTTCCGGGGGCCACTGTCAGGCAGGCTGCCCCCACCGATGGCTGCGAAGCGGGGCCGCCCGCCGCGTGACCGTTGGAATCACGGTCCGCAGCTCGGGCCTCGTAGGCGTTGTACAAGAAATCCGTGAGAACACCGTTTGAAATCAGGGGCGTGGCCTGGCGAGGAAGTCCTTCTCGATCAAAGGGAGACAGGGCGTAACCAGGCAGCCCGGTGCCTCCTTCCGCCAGGGAGAATCCCGGGTGCGCCACGGTTTCGCCCATGCGATCCCCGAGGGGGCTCTGGCCGATGCGCACAGCATTTGCGTTCAACGCCCCCAGGAGATTGCCCAGCAGAAACTCGTGGACCGTCTCGGGAGGCAACACGATGCTGCCCCGAAAGCTCTCTCCGTCTGTGGGATGCAGCGCACCGGCGCACTTGTCTACGAACCGGGCAAAGGCAACCGACAGGGCCTCCTGGAGGTTCGCTGCCCGCTGCACCTGGTCTCCGTCGTAGGAGAAGCTGCCGACGGTGTCCCCATCCACGCACATGCCGAACAGGTACCCGCCGGCTGCAGCATCGTGAAAGAAGGCCCGCACGCCCTTGGAGGAAACAATGGCCCGGTGGTTCTCTTCCACCGACACGGCGCCGGTGTCGATGGTCAGGCGGGCATCCCGTCCCAGGGCTTCTTTGAGCAGGGCCATGGCCATGGGGGCCAGCTTGCCTGCATCCAACTCCAGCAGTGCGGGGTCGACCGCAACGACCGCGGGTGCCAGGTCTGCTGGCTCCGGGAGCCCGTTCAGCGGGTCAGGTGGCGCCACGGTTGCCAGGGCCACCGCTTCTTTCGCTGCTGCGGCCAGGGTGTCGGGCTGGTTGGACGTGGCGAAGCCGATGGAGCCCTGGCGAATCACCCGCAGTCCAAACGTGGTCTCACTGACACATCGGACCTGGTGCAGGTCGTTTTTTTCCAGGCCCACCGTGATCTCGGAGGAAGAGCTGGCATAGACCTCGGCCTCCTCGGCGCCGGCAGCCAGCGCTGCATCGACGCCCTGCTCGCAGAGGGACAGCAGCTCAGTGTTGTTCATTTCCACGACAGTCTCCTCAAGCCTGGGTCCCGCCAAGCACGGCCTGGCAGCGAATGTATGGGCCGCCGGCATCCACCTTGGCGGGCTGCCCCTTGCCACAGTGGCCGCTGCCCAGGTCCCACTGGAATTCCCGGGTCACACCATCCACGGTCTGCAGTACGTCAAAGGCCTTTCCGGTCAAGGTCACCCCCCGCACCAACTCCGCGAGCTTGCCATTCTTGATGCGGTGCGCCTTTTGCACCCCAAACATGAACTCCCCCGTGGCATCGGCCTGGCCGTTGCGGGGTCCGTCCAGCAGGTAGCCGTCCTCGGTGGTAGCGATGAGCGTATCGAGGCTGGACTCCCCGGGACGGATGTACGTGTTTCGCATGCGCACCAGGGGCTCGTCCGAGTACTCCCAGGACCGGGCATTTCCGGTGGGGGCGACTCCAAAATGGGCAGCTGTTTCGCGGTTGTGCAGGTAGCTGGACAAGATCCCCTGCTCGATGATGACCGTCTCCTCGGCGGGCACGCCCTCGTCGTCCACGGGAATGGTGCCTCCGGCGCCATCCACGTACGCGCTGCGTCCGGAGTCACAGAGGGTCACCAGGTCGCTGGCCACCCGGGTTCCAAGCTTTCCAGCGGCCACGGAGCCGGAGAGGACAAAGTCGGCCTCCACCGTGTGTCCCACGGCCTCGTGGACCAGCAGGCCCACAATGGAAGGGGCCAGGATGACCGTCGTGCGGCCGCCCTCCGGATGCCGGGCGCTCAAGAGGTCCACTGCATCCCCCACGGCTTTGTCGGCCATGGCCTCCGGCGAGGCCCGGAACAGGCAGTTCCACCCACCGGTGACTCCAATGGACTCCATGGCGCTGCTGCGCTCGCCCCCTCGCTCCGCCACCACGCTGACCCGGAACTCCGGGCGCACCAACCGAAAACTGGCTGCAGCCCCATCGGTGGTCACGATGGACTTCATCTCGTAGATTTCGTTGTAGCTGCAGGTGGCGCTGGGAACGTGCTGGGAGGCGCCTCGTGCACGGGCCTCGATTTCAAGGGCCAGGGCTACCTTTTCGTCCAGGGTGCGAGCCAGGACGTCCTCTACACCGGGGGAGGCAAACTCGCCCCGGGCCAGGGTGACGGCCGGCAGGCTGTCAATGCGGACCTTGCGGAAGGCTGCGCTGGCCCGGGCACCCACCCGTGCCTGCTCCACGGCGGTCCGAATCGCGCTGGGGGAGCACTCTCCTGTGGAGGCAAAGCCCCAGGTCCCGCCTTCCAGCACCCGCACGCCCACTCCGTTGCGGTGGCGGACGGTGCTGCTTTCCAGGCGGCCCTGGGCCACCCGCAGGCTTTGGTGGGTCTTGGCGTGGTACCGCAACTCGACGAAACCGTCGTAGTCGCGAATGACATCTGAGAGGATGTTGAGCATCGGCGGCGTTTATCCCGGCTCGGGAGCCGGCGCCCGGGAGCCGGCGCCCGGGGGGCTGCGCTACACTCTTGCCGGGAGGTCACTGTTGCGGCTGTTGGTGACCGGGGCTTCGAGCTTTGTAGGAGCGCATTTCTGCCGGGATGCGGCCTTGTCCCACCGGGTGCTGGGCGTACACCACCAGACCCCGCTGAACCTGTACGGCGTGACCCCGCATCGCTGTGACCTGCGCCATCCGAAAGCGGTGGATCGCTTGCGGGACCTGGAGCCCGACGCAGTGGTTCACCTTGCCTGCAAGGTGATGGGCGCTTCCGTGGAGGAAACCAACCGGCGCATGATGGACGTGGTCCTGGCCGTGGGCAAGCCGGTACTCTACGCATCCAGCACCATGGTGCACTGGTCTGCGGACACGGCCTATGCCCGGAGCCGGCGGGAAGACGAGGTACGCCTGGCTGACAGCGGGCTTCCTTTCGCGGTCTTGCGGCCCTGCGCTCCCTATGGACCCAAGCTCTCCTCCCACACCCCGCGCCACAGGGAGAGTTTTCATCGCCTCGCGGACTGGGTGCGGCGGCTGCCGGTGGTGCCGGTCATCGGAAACGGGGCGACCCTGCGCCAGCCGGTCCACGTGGGGGACTTCAATGCCGCAGCCCTGGCGCTGTTGGAGGGGGGGCTGTCGGAGCGCCGTGCCTTTGATGCGGGGGGCCCGCGTGCCCTGCGCATGGATCACCTGGTGGACACTCTGGCGGAGGCGCTTGGGACTTCTGTGCAGCGTCTGTTGGTGCCGGTTCCGCTGTTCGGCCTGGGGGCACGGCTCACCGGGGGGTTTGACCCGGAGCTGCTGTCGGCGTTCACCACGGATGACATCGTGGACCCCGCTCCGTTAACAGCGGCCACGGAGGTGGTGCCCCGGCCATTTTCCGTGGGGGCGCTCGACCTACGCTGAGGATCGACCTCGCCGCAGTCGAACCAGCCCGGAAAGCACCAGCAGCAGCCCCGCCAATCCACCACGCGGGTTTTCTTGGTGGCTGGAACAACCGCAGCCCTTTGCGTTGCCCTCTGCCTCTGCGAAGGGATCCCCCATGCTCACCACGACGCTTGCGGGCGTGGCATCCACGTTGAGCCAGTTGTCCCGGGCCATGACCTCGACGGTGTGGTCCCCGAGGGAGAGCCCCTCGAGCAGCGCGGTGTCCTCGATCTGCCAACTGGACCAGCCCTCCCCATCCACCTGGATCGCGTAGGCCAAGGGGGCAGATCGGTCGTCCGTCCCCGAGAGTTCCAGAGACGCGGTTTCGGTGGCGGGGTCCGTGTAGAGCAGCGTCACCTCGGTGTCCGGGGCGATCTTGTCCACCTCGGGATCGTTCTCGTCGTAGAGCTTGATCAGGATCTTCATCCCGCCGGTCTCGTACGAGATGTCGTCCACCCGGATGTAGGTGCCCAGGAAGTGGAATTGGGTGGCAAAGAGCGCCATGCCCTGGACCTGGTCGGTCACCCACTCGGCCACCCAGCCGCGCAGGAAGTCCTTGAAGTGCTCGGCGGCATCTTCGTTGTCGGACAAGAGGTGCTCGGCCCGGAACTCGTCAAAGTCCAGGTCCAGGTCGTGGAGGGTCAGGGTGAGGGCGGTCAGTTCGGGCTGCAGTCCCAACTCCAGACTGGCGTTCAGGTCGGCTTCCAAGCCGAGGATCTCGATTTCCTCGCCATCTACCTCGCCCCGAATCTCCAGGGCCAGTCCTGGAAATGAGGCCGTGGCCCGGTCGTTCTCAATTGTGATGATGGGAGCACTGTTGAAGCTGGCGGAGGGCGAGAGCCCACCGATCTCTGGATCGATCAAGCCCGCGATAGCGTCGTAGACCAGGTCCATGCGGTCGTCGGGAAAGCAGAGATACCCGTCGGACCAGGCATCGCGAAAGAGCTGGTTGAGCTGGCTTTCGGTGATGCCAATCCCCAGGTCGGCACCGTTGCCACTGCCAAAGGTCAGGTCCGGCCTGCGTCCATGGCCGCTGGCGGTGCCCGAGGGGGTGCAGGCGGTATGTCCCGTCCAGGCTGCATGCAGGGTGGCCCCCATCTGCAGCGAGTCCTGGGTGACCTGGGCATCGTCCAGAGTGGCGGACAGGTCAAAGTCGAAGACACTGCCCGAGAGCATGTCCTTGTCCCAGTAGCTGGCCACAAGCGAGGGAATCAGCTCCGTGGCCTTCTCGGCAACCGTGTCCCAGATCATTCCCTCCACGGCCGCCAGAATCAGGGTGTCGGGAACGTTGTTGATGTCCGTGTCCAGGTCCCCGCTGACGTCCGCCTCTCCCACGACTTCCAGCACGAGGTTGCCGTCGACCACCGAGGGTGAGAGGGCCACCTTGAACACCATGTCGGTGACCTCAAGAAAGTAGAATTCCGTGGTGAAGCCGACGCACGCGTCCCACCAGTCCTCGTCTTCGCCGAAGAGGGTCATGTCCTCTCCGCGGATGGTGTCGAATGCGACGGTCAGCATGGCCTCTCGAACATTGAAGGTCATGGAGAAGTCACTGATCGGGATGTGCAGGTTGAAATCCCGAATGCCCAGCATGTCGTAGCAGCTGTAGTCCGTGCCCACCTGGTCCAGGGCCACGTCGAACTCCTGGCCCTCCACAAACTCCCGGACGAAGTCCGCCCCCTCCTCGAAGATCGCCACCTGGCCGCCGCCGTCCGCGGGGGCTGCAGTGGCCGTCATGGCCATCAAAAAGAGGGGGACCATCCTGGATTCCTGGGTGCCAGAGGCGGCGCGAAACTACCCCAGTGTTGGAGCATCCGCCACAGGAAAGTGAACCCCCACTCAGATCGTGAAGAGCAGGCTCATCCCGAGACGGCACATGTTCAGGTAGTAGAGACCGTTGCCGGAAGGCAGGGCCCCGGGGCCATCGGGGTCCGTGTTCGTGAGGGAGAGCCCTGAATTGGTGATCTCCCGTTCCTGGGAGCGCAGCCAGTCCCCGTTTCCTGCGACGGTGACCCAGTCAAGGAGTTCGTAGGAGAGGGTTCCGCGAAAATCGGTCACCCAGTAGTCGGCATTTCCCGGGGCTGCGTACTCATCCATGACGGCGGGAGGCGAGACCCACACCCCCACCTGTCCCATCAATCCGTCCCGCAGATCTCCCTCCACCCAGGCCCCACCCGTGAAGATATCCCTCATTCCGCTCTTTCCAACGCTCTGGAGATCCCCGATCAGGGTGGGGTCGTTCAGGCCGTAGAGGGCCATCAAACTGGTCACTGTAGGGTCTTCCGACACCAGGACCGGGTCCTTGATGAGCATCCGGCTCTGCGAGCTCTCCTCCCATCCAATCCATCCCAGGTCCACGCCGGTGCGAATGGAGCCGACGGGGGCCATCACCGAGAGGAAGGCTTCTGGAGGAAAGGAAAAGACCCCGTCGAGCTCTCCCTCCAACGCCATTTCCAGGTCGTTGGAGGGCACCATGGTCAGGGTGCCCGAGATCTGAGCCCGGGGAGCGGATCGGTAGCCGGCAGCCACCCGAACGCCCTTGGGGAAGTCCGCCAGCAGGCCAATACTGAAGGCGGTCGGGGTGCCGGTGCCGTCTGTGACCTCCTTGGTGCCTTCCCAGAGCGGGTCCCCGATCAGCTCCTCGGCGCCCTCTCCCATGAGTCCGTACATGGTTGAGCCCGTGTCCATGGCCTTGAACGAGGAGTAGCGCACTTTTCCCAGGCGGAAGCCGGCCCCTATCGCCAGGGTTTCTGCGACCTGCACGCTGGCGGCTGCCTCCAACTCGGCAAGCATCATCTGGCCGGCAACCGTGTGGAAGCGGCTGCTGGCTTCCGGGTCTCCCGAACCCCTTCTGCCGTGGGGAACCTTGGCCGAAAGACCCAGGCCCAGCTTGGAAGACACCGGCACAGAGATGGCGATGTAGGGAACCGGAAAGGAGGCCCCATCTTCGGTCGAGTCGGGATCGCCGCCACCGGGGGGCTCATAGAGGGTGTAGCCGTAGTTGTAGAGCACCAGGCCCCCGTCCAGAAGCACCTGGGCGTCTTCCGAGAGGGCAGCAGCGGGGTTGAGGGCGAGTCCAGGGGCGCCCCGGTGGATGGGGTTGGAGAGGGTCCCCCCTACGACCGGGACCCCGAGTCCAGCGGTGGAGCCAGCCCAGGCTGCTGCACAACCGGCGAGAAGGAGACCGATCATGGCTTTGGGGCACCTACAAGGGGAAGCTCCTTGAGCTTGTCGCTGACACTGCGAATTGCCTTGCTGGAGACGCGGGCCACCAGGCTCCGCGGAAAGAACCTGGACAGAAAGACCGCCGGTTGGTTCGCCCAGCCGTGGACAAAGCTCGGGCCCTTGTGAAGACGGGCCAACGTGGCGTCTACCACCTCCTCAGCTGTCGCGACCATCAGGCCGGGTGGGTTCCCATCCACGTCGGCCACCTCCTGGAATCCGGTGGTGGTGACCCCGGGGCAGACCGCCAACACGTCGATTCCCCGGCCCTGGTACTCGGCCCAGAGGGCCTCCGCCAAAAAGAGATTGAAGCTCTTGGTGGCCCCGTAGACGGCCATCCATGGCGTCGGCACAAAGGCCGCGGTGCTGGCCACGTAGACCAGGCAGCCGGCTCCCTTCTCAAGCATGTCCGGGACAAAGACCTGGGTCAGCTCCACTGGAGCCACGCAGTTGACCCGGACCATGTCCGAGTTCTGGGCCATGGGGGTGTGCTCAAAGGGCTCGAACCGCCCAAAGCCGGCGTTGTTCACCAGGATGCCGACGGACAAGCCCGCGGCATCGACAGCGCTCCGAATCCGCTGGGCGGCTCCGTCACGCGCCAGGTCCTCCGGAACAACCAGGGCGCGGATGTTGTGGGCGGCTTCCAGTTTCGTGGACAGCGCCTGGAGCTTCTCCTCTCGGCGGGCCACCAGGACGACGTCCTTGCCAGCGGCTGCAATTCGATGGGCGAACTGCTCTCCCAGGCCAGAGGAGGCGCCGGTGATCAGGGCAGCGCCGGGGGTTCGGTTCATGGGCATGGGAGCTTCCTCACGAGGCGCCGCTGATAACCGACTCGCTGGCGGGTCGGGTGGGGGATGGCGGCAGGGGACCCCGCGCCTGGAACTCCTTCGGCTAGGCCAGGTCGATGGGCATGGGGGGCGTCACAAACAGGGAAAGCCAGTGACGGAAATAAGGCCGCGTGGGGGCCTCCTCTGTGAGGGTGGGCAACCAGATCCAGGGCACATGGGGGTGCCGGTGGTGGGTGAGGTGGTGGTTGTAGTGCAGGTAAACCCACGCAAGGGGCTGCGGCATGCGCAGGTTGCGCGTGCCCTCCACCAGGTGGCGGGGTGTGCCCACGTGGTAGATGAACTGCTGGCTGGACCAGAAGCAGCCGGCGGCGGCGTAGGACACCAGGGTGGAGAGCCAGGAAAGCTGGAGCAGCCAGGCGGCCAGTCCCCAGAAGACCACCGTGGCTGCGACCTCCAGCCGGACGCGCTGGGGGGAAAGGTCTTCCAGGAAGGCGAGAAACCCCGCTGCACTTCCGCTTGCCTGCTCCTTTCCCCGGGGGCCAAAGTAGCGTCCGGGCACGACGCACAGGGCCAGGGACAACAAGGGCGTGCCCACCCAGAACACGCCGAGCAGACACAGGTAGTAGTGGAGGGTCTTCAGCTTCCTGCTCTCCCTCGGCTTGACGTACTCGATGAGCTCCCGGTCGTTGCGGTTGCTGCCGTGGTGCACGAGGTGGGCGGATCGAAGGAGAGAAAAGGAGCCGGGGAAAAGGGCCCCCAGCAGCCAACCCAGTCCCTCGTTCACTGGGCGGCTCGGGTGCAGGGCAAAGTGTTCTGCTTCGTGAACCAGTCCAAAGCCGGTGTTGAAGAGGATCGCGAATCCCGCCACGGCCAGGCAAAACGGGAGGGGGCCGCCGGGGTGGGAAGGAGGCGCCCAGCGGCTTGCCAGGACCAGCAACCCCAAGGCGCTGGCCACATAGGCCGCCACCAGGGCTGCGTTGAGCCGGGAAGGAATGGGGGTGTTCAAACCGCCTCCTGGACCGTGGTGCCGTGGAATCTGGACTCCCAACCGGTGTGTACATCCAGCGCAGAAGGTTTCACATCTCCTGGCTTCTGGCCCCGTTCCTGGCAGGCGGCGTAAAAGGACTTCCAGGCACCCTCCTGAATTTGAAAGACGCGCACGGCACCCAGTTGGCCCAGGTGCAGGCAGTGGTCGTAGTGGAAGTTCTGGCGCAGGCGGGTCTCCAGGTCGTTGGCCAGGTTGCTCGGCATGGAATCGGATTCCACGAACAGAGTGTAGCCCCGGCGCGAGCCGCTCTCATCCGGAGCAAGCATGGCGAATCGCGGGGCGACAGAGTGGGCCTGCCACAGGTCGGACAAGGTGCTGTCCACAAATGCCTCGTGCAGCTTTTCCCCGCAGAGGTCCGAGGTTTTGTCCACCTTTCCCAGGAATCGGATCGAGGGGGTAGCGCCCACGAAGCCATCGACCCGAATCCGGTCTCCCAGGCGGTACCGGTAGAGTCCCCCGGAGGTGGACACCACCACCGCAGCCTCCTGGCCTTGCTCCAGGTCACCGGGACCCACCACCTGTCCGTCGTCGGTTTCGAACTCCAGGACGTGGGAGGTCACGGCGAGGGGGTGGGCACCACCGAAAGGCAGGCTGACAAGAGCCTCGGTGGCGAGCAGACCCTTGGGCTGAATGGGCACCTGGGGAAGGAGTTGTTGCAAGGAAGGAAGCACCCGACCGGCGGCAGCATCCGTCCAACAGGAGAGCAGCTGGAGGCGGGGCCAGGCGGCTGCCAGGTCGTGGGGGCCTGTTTCCGAAAGGCGCATGGCCCGGCGTGGCGCCGCTTGGGGGGCAGGCACAGGCAGGGAAGCCCCGCTCGGTGCCGTGAGGCTGCCTTGTTCAAGGTCCTTGAGCAGGGCTTCCCATTGGCTTGGAAGATCCTCCAGGAGCAGGGTCAGAAAGGAGGGGCTCCACACCGACACCATGCGCAGGTCCCCGGCAGCCAGCAAATGCAGCAACGTTACGTAGCGAAAGTCCTGCAGGTCCGAGATCGCCTTGACCTGAGATGGCACGCACAGCACCCGGTTGACCAGAGCGCGGCCGGCTCCCCCGAGGTACACGGAATCCTCGTCGAATCCAATGGGGGTTCCCCCGGGTGTCCGTTGGGTTTCCGTGTTGGCCGGGCTGACCGACCAATAGGCGGGGCCGGACAGAAGGCGCGGTCTGCTGCGGAACAAGTCAAAGATCCACGGGGCGATGGCGGCCTGGAACTCCCTCAGGAGGTTGCGGTTGCAAGGCACCCACTTGGAAGCAGACGCGCTGCCGCTGGAGGGCTCGAACAGCGTGATTCTTCCCCCCGCCGTGTCCGGCGTGAGCACACCGGCCTCCCCGGCAATGGTGCGCTCAAGCCAGGGGGACAACTCCTCCCAGGAACGGGCAGGTACCTGGGCCCGGAACTCGGAAAGGGAACCAATGGACCCGAATCCATGGGCCTTCCCGAACACGGTGTCCCGGTTTTGCCTGCACAACCGCTGGAGCAGGCGCTCCTGGGTGGCCCCGGGAGTGTCCAGTGCCTTGCGGAAACGGTTCCACCCCGGTGCGCAGGACGCCCACCAGGCTCCCTGGGCTGCCAGGAGGATGCCGTTCACGACTTCATCGCAGCCGTGATCATTCGCTCGCCTGCCCGGGTCAGGTTGTCCGGCACGGGCCGGGTGATGCACACCAACTCCTCGCCCTCCATGTGGCTCGGGTTCCGAGACTCGAAAAAAGCGACATGTGGGTTCTTGCGGCGGGAGTCCGGAATGGTTCCTTCCGCTGTCCGGAGGGGCGTCTGGCGACCCGGTAGGCGCACCACGCCTGTTTCCCGGCTGTAGTTTGCCCCGTAGCGGTCCGATGCCAATTGATGCATCAAATCCTGGAGGCGATCCGGGGTCGCCTCGTTGTGGCGCGGGTAGAACTCCTGGAAGAACAGGGGCAGGAACCGGTAGGTGCGGAAGCCCGAGCAGATCAAGAACCAATAAAAGGGTTGTCCCTCGGGACAGGTTGCGCGAATGGACTCCACTGCACCAATCCAGCTGCTGGAGAGAAGGGGGCTCTTTCGCGCATCCGGGGCCACGATGGTGTCGCCGGAAAACAGCACCGAGATCGGGTCTCCCCGGAACTCGGTAGTGTAGAGGCGCAGGGTGGTGAAGCCCACAACTTCCACGGGGTCCTCCAGAAGGAGTACATGGGTCTTCTCGTCCAGGTCTTCCCGGAAGACGAGGTCTTCCACCCCGTCAAAGTGCGCCTTGAACAGGTCGAACATCTGCTCGGCCCGCGACTCGTCCACCTCCTGCCGCAGAAGCAGCGTAGAAGTGATGCGGTCAAGATCGACAAGTCGCGGGAGCGGGTTCACAGGGTGGCAATCTCCAGGTGGGGCACGCGATCGTCTAGGGCCTTGGCTGCATCGGCGCCATCGTCCCAGTGCACCACGTACAGAATGGAGCGCATCTCCAGGTGGCGGTTGGAGGCGCGAAGGAGCGCCAGGGCCGGGTGGCGCACCGACAACCCCAGGGTGAGGGAGTGCAGTGAACGGTCCACGGCATCGTTCGCGGCGGCATCCACCAGGGCCACAGCTACCTCCCCCGTTTCAAAGGCCATGTGGGACAAGGTGGCGTGGCGCATGGTCTCCCCGGGGGCCGGGAGGTGGGGGTAAGGCGTCCATGCCCCCAGGCGGTTGAGAACGCCACGCCAGGTCCCCAGAGCGCCGTGGTACTCCTGCACCACGGTCTGTTTGAAGGTGCTTTGGTCCCATGTGGCCAGGCATCCGATGAGATCTCGCCCGCGAAGGGCCAGCTGAAAGTCCCCCGCCCCCAGGCTGCGGGTTCTCTCCTCGGATTGCAGGTCCCCCTCGGTCCAGAGAGGCATGAATTGGTGGCGTTTTCCCATGGCCTGCAGGCACCGGAGGATGTCCGGGAGGTCCGCATCGGTGCCCGGGCGGATCTCCACCCCGGTTGGCAGTCGCACGCGGCGTCCTCTCCGTACGGGCATGGCCAGTGTGCACAAGGTGTCCCACTCCCGGTACGTGGGAAGACCCGGCAGGCCCGCCGCCAGAAACCGCCGGGCGACGGTGTTCTCCTCGAACACGGTGCTGATGTACAGAGGCGCCTCGGGCGAGTGCAGGTTTTGTCGCAAGAACTCGTACCCCTTTCGCACCAGCTTGGGCCGGCGCCGGTAGCGCTCCTCCAGACGCAGCTGGGAGAGATATCCCAGGCGGAGGGGCGCACCGTTCACCCAGGCGGGCCGCGTGGCCAGGCTGCCTACGCCCACCACTCGCCCGGTGGGAATCTCCCGGAGGAGAATGGAGCCGGGGGCGTCTCCCTCCACCGTGGCTGCCGCATGAAAGCTGGGCTCCCGCTCCAGAGTGAGCTCAATCGAGCCCTCCATGGGGTTCTCCCGCAGCACGCGGCACATCTCAGCATCGTCTTCTTCCGTGGCCACCTCGAACCGGATGTCCTTGCTGGGGAGGGCGGCCGTCATGCAGTCAGGATCGTGCCCTGCCAGGCGGCATCCCCCAGGGGATAGCCGTCCCGTTGGCTGACCTCTCCCCTGTGCATCTGGTTGATCAGGAAGAAGTTCCGCCACATGAAGAAATTTTCCCGGTTCACCGGGTCCATGGAGCGGCCCAGGATGCTGGGCCAGGAGTAGAAGTCGGCCCGGGCGCCTACGCAGCCGCGCTGAAGCTCCTCCGGGCTCATGTTTGTCGGCTGAAAGGGAATCTTGTTGTAGGAATACGCGGGATCCAGCCACCAGGAATCGTAGAGAAGCCGGCCTTCCTGCTTGAGGCGGTCGTAGAGGGGTGTGCCGGGAAAGGGCGTGAGGTGGTTGAAGGCGGTGATGTAGAAGCCGTGGTCCTTTGCAAAGGCCACCGATTCATCAAAGGAGTCTGTCGTGTCGTGGTCGTAGCCGAACACAAAGGTCACATACAGGCGCATCTTTTTCTGGCGCAGCTTCTCCAGAGCGGTCGTGAAGCCGCCCTTGGCGGTGTTGAAGCCCTTGTCCATGTCCAAGAGGTTGTCGGGGTTCAGGCTCTCGAAACCGATCAGCACCCCCTCGCAGCCGCTGGCGATGGCCAGGTCCAGGAACTCCTCATCGTGGGCGGCATCCAGACTGGACTGGCTCACCCAGCGGATCCCCAGGGGGGCCAGCTCCCGGAAGAACTCTTTGGCCTCGGCGCGGTTCGAGGTGATGTTGTCGTCCACAAAGAAGAAGAGCTTTCGCTTTCCCTCTGCTTTCAAGCGCTTCAGTTCGGCCAGGACGGATTCGTTGGGGCGCCGGGTCTGCGTGCGGTTGAATACCATCTGGACTGCGCAGAACTCGCATTTGAAGTGACAGCCGCGGCCTACCTCCACCAGTCCGATGGGAAGGTAGCGTTTGCCGTCGAAGATGCTGCGGTCTGGCGTGGCACGTTCCAGGGAGGGGCGCCCGGTAGCGGTGTACCTCTTCTTGGGAGTGCCATGGCGGTAGTCATCAATGACCTCTGGCCAGAGGTTCTCCGCTTCCCCGACAATGACGGATTCCGCGTATTGCTCTACCTCGCCGGGCAGCAGGGAAGCGTGGAAGCCTCCCATGACCACGGGAACCCCACGGCGCCTGTACTCGGAGGCAATCTGGTAGCTCCGCTTGGCGGTGTAGGTCTCGATGGACAGTGCCACCAGGTCGGTTCGCTCGTCGAACGGGATCTTCTCCATGCGGTCGTCGTAGAACTTCACCTCCACGTTGGACGGGGTGAGGCCGGCGATCAAGGCGGGGGGAAGGGGCTCCATCTGCCAGGTCTTGATGTAGTGCTCCCCGGGGCGACGGCCGATGCAGGGGTGGATCAAGGTCAGGCGAAAGGGTCGGCTCATGCGGTCTTCCGTTGGATTCCCTGGCCGGGGAACCAGTCGCAGTTGTAGTGGGTGTCCAGGTGGTTGGCGTAGAAGCGGTAGCCAAGGTTGGAGGCGATGGCCACGATGGGGCGCGTTCGGGACCCGCTCAGGCGCCTGGCGATCGCCGCCCAGGAGTAGGTCTTCTTCCAGGCGGCCTCATGCCCCGCCTGCAGCTCTTCCACGGTCATGCCCTTGGGTTGAAAGACCACGTGCTGCCCGTCGTACAGGTCCCAGTCGCGGGTGATGATGCGATCCTCGCTCTCCAGGCGGTGGTAGAGCGCCGTGCCGGGAAAGGGGGTCACAATGGCGTAGCGGGGGAGATCCACGCAGGCATCAATGGCGAATTGCGCTGTGTTCTCGAAGACGGCTGGGGTGTCATCGTCCAGGCCGAACACAAAGGTGCCCATCAGGGCGATGTTGTGGTTGTGAAGGGCCTGGACCAGGTCGTGGTAGTTCTCCGGGTGGTTGAAGGGCTTGCGGCTCTCGGCCAGGGCGGTCTCGGAAATGGACTCCAGCCCGATGAGCACGCCGCTGCAGCCGCTTCGCGCCGCCAGGGCGAGCAGATCCGTGTCGCGCGTCAGCAGCGTGGTTGAGAGGCCGAACCAGCCGATCTTCAGCGGGATGAGGGCCTCAAAGAGCCGGGCTGCGTAGGCCTTGTCTGCAATCAGGTTCAGGTCCAGGAAGATCAAACGGCGGCTCCCCCGGACCCGGATCTCCTCCACCACGTCCTCCACCGGGCGCTGGTAGGGCGTACGGCCCCAGGCGGCGGGAACCACGCAGAAGTCACAGTCGTGGATGCAGCCCCGGGTGGCCTCGTAGGTATGGAGGGTGGAGTAGCTGCCCTTGTTCACGAGATCGAGTCGCGGAACCGGCAGGCCGGAGAGGTCCAACCGGGGACCCTGGTCGTAGCGGTCCGCCAGCTCGTTGTTGGCGAAATCCCGCAGGAGCTTGGGCCAGGTCTGTTCCGCGTACCCCGTAACCAACGTGTCTCCATGGGGGGCTGCATCCTCCGGGGCCAGGGTCACATGGGGCCCCCCCAGAACCACGGGGATTCCTCGCTCTCGCAGGGGGGCTGCGAGCGCGTAGGCGCGCTTTGCGCAGCCGGTGATCACCGTCATGCCCACCAGGTCCACATCCAGGTCTTCTGGAATGTCCTCAATCCCCTCGTCGTAGATCGTGATCTCCGCGTCGAGATCGTCGGGCACAAGCGCAGCGAGGTGGGTCAGGGTGAGGGGCGCGTAGCGCAGGGAGCGCTTGAAGATGCCGCCGCGGTGTCGATACAGCGGACCCTTTGGGGAAAGTAGAGCAATACGCACAGACGGCACCTCTCAAGGCGCCCCATTATGCCCTAGTGAGGGGGGGGAACCGCCCCGTCTGACGGCCGCGTGCCTTCTGGCGCCGATTGCTATAGAGTATCTGTCCACGGAGGCACACATGCTGTTCCAGATCACCCGCGGTGATGAGACGATTCGCGTACCCGGAAACAACTGGCTGGAGGCCCTGGGCGGCCACCTGGGAGACTTCGGACTCGACCAGTCCGTCTTGGGTCGCCTGGTGGTCGATGTAGGCGCCGACGGTGTGGTCCATGTGAAGGACCCGGTCAGCGGCAGCCGCTTTACGCTGACGCCGCTGGAGGATGTCAGCGAGGTGGGGATGGGCCACGGTGCCTACGAACACTCAGAAGGTGCCGCACCGACCGCCGGTAGCGGGGGCGGTGCCGGGGAAGGCCAGCGTTCCGCAGCGACGGTGCCACCTCCTCCCGCGGAAGCCGAGACGGATCGGCCCGAGGACCTCGTGGATGAGCTCTTCGATGCCTGCTTCGACATCGCATCTGCAGCGGATGTGGGCATGGCCAGTACCCAGGCCATCGCCATTCTGCGCAACCGCATCTCCTGCGAGTCCGCAGCGGTGCTGTATGCCGGGCCCAACGACACCGAAATGCGCTTTGAGGCGGTGCAGGGGCCCAAGTCCGAAGAGCTTCGGGGCCGCATGATTCCCTGCGACACGGGCATCGCGGGCTTTGTACACCAATACGGCGTGGGGCTCCTGGTCGGAGATGCCGGCAAGGACGAGCGCCACGACAAGAGCATGGACCAGTCCACGGGCTACACCACAGGCTCCATGTTGGCGGTGGCCATCCGGGATGGCAGCGGCCAGACCTATGGCGCCCTGGAGCTGTTGAACCCGAAGACATCGTTTCGGGAGTGGCACCTGGAGGCGGCGCAGGTCGTTGCAGGCGCCCTCGCGGACTTCATGTCCTACCGGTACTGATCGCCTCCCTGGCAAGGGACTCCCACCATCCGGGAACGGGCAGGGGGGGAGCGTGTAGTGCTGGGTAGCCTTCTACAGGGCCGGTGGTGCCCGCGTGGTGCAGGGCGTAGTTCACCCCTTGAGGCGCACAGCCGTCTGGCAGGTGTCCGCCGCCGTAGACGGTGTCGCCCCAGAGCGCCAGCCCGACACTTGCCGCATGGACGCGGATCTGGTGCATCACACCGGTGGTGATGGTGGCCTCCCAGAGGGGGCCGTCCAACTGAACAAACCGGGTGTCCGCGGCGTACCACTTTCCCCGGTGGGGTGTGACCCTGCCCCGCTGCACGATCATGGCCCGGCGCTTGGTCTTGTGGTGCGCAACGGGCGTGGTCACATGGTGCTCGGTCCACGTGGGTGTGCGGGCGGTGAGAAAACGGTAGGTCTTCTTCAGGCGGGCCGCGGCAAAGGAGGATCGGACTGCGGCCAGGGAATTCGCATCCTCGGCAACCAGCAACAATCCTGATGTGGACACATCGAGCCGGTGGGCGATGCCCCCGGCAAAGCCCTCTGGAAATCCCTCGGCTCGCCAGGGTGCGTCTTCGAGCAACCACCGAAGCACGCACGCCCCATGGGGATTCCCATGGGGCGCGAATGCCGGGAGCCCGGGTGGCTTGACCACCCAGGTCCAGGGTCTATCTCTGTGGTGGATGCTAGGTTGCATCCGGGAAACCGCTGTTACCAGCGATCGCCGCCGCCACCGCCACGGTAGCCACCGCCACCGCCGCCGCCGCCGCCGCCGCCGCCGCGGTATCCACCGCCGCCGCCGCCGCCGCCGCCGCCGCCGCTACGGGGACGCTTCTCCTGGGCCTCGTTGACCCGGATTGTGCGTCCGTCAAGGTTCTGGCCGTCCATGCTGGAGATTGCCTCCTGCGCGGCTGCATCGTCCTCGAAAGTCACGAAGCCGAAACCGCGGGAGCGGCCGGTATCGCGCTCGAGGATGACCTTGGCCTCCACGACGTTGCCAAAAGAATCGAAGGCAGCCTTGAGGCTGTCATCGTTGGTGGCCCACGCAAGCGAGCCGACAAACAACTTATTTCCCATTTTCTCTATCTCTTTCTCTTACTCAAAATGCCCTGGTTCAAAGAGCCAACCTACGCTGGATCCCTCGGGCAAGCGGCGTGTAACCGGTTTTTTGGGAGTGGCGAGCATTCATGGCGAAAAAAAACCCATGTGAAACCAGTGGTATGGGCAAGAGAGAGGGGCGGCGTGGTGGCGATTCGGGAACCCCGGGGGGGATTCCCGGACCCAAGCTTTCGCCACGCACGCCGCCCATGAGGGTCGGTGGATTTCAGACCTTTGCTACCAGTTGACTCCCACCGTGGCGAAGCCGCGCCAGTGGTTGCGATTCGGGTCGGTGTCGGGAATCCAGGCGATGTCGATGGGCAGGTTGAAGCGCCCGGCATCCACGGAGTAGCCCATGGAGGCGATCATGTGGACCAGGTCGCCGCTGGTGGACAGGGGGGACACGTGCATGCCTGCGCTGGCCCGGAAGGTTTGGTTGAACTCGGCGCCGATCAGGAAGTTCCCGGTGGGAATGAAGAGTCCCTGGTTCATCCCTGAGATTGCCAGCACCTCGGCGAAGATGATGTCCACGGCCTCTCCGCCGATCAGGCGTTGGTTGACCTCGTAGCCGAGCACAAACAGGCTTGGGGTGGTCAGGCTCTCGTTTTCGTCCGCCTTGACGTTGATGTAGCCGTAGCCCATCCGAAAGCCGTGGGAGTGCTCGATGAAATCAACTTCCGCGTAGGGAACTTGATTGTCAGGTGTGTCCGGCTCCTGTATTCCCACGGGAACTTCCTGCGACGGGGTCTGTGCCTGGGCGGGGCTGCCTGTGAACAGGGTGATGAAAAGGGAAAGGGCGATTGTGATGTTTCGGAGTTGCATTGGGTTGCTCCTTGTTGGGTTCGTCAGATGGAAAAGCAAGTCGTGTGCCATCTTCGTTAACCCATGAAAACAGGTTGATTTTGTAGTTTCTTTCGGTGGGGATAGTCGTCATTCGGTGACAGTTTGGAGTGCATGTGTAAACGATTGTTTTCAAATCAACCTGCGCGTCGCCGACTCAGCCGGCGAAAGAGGCCTGGAAACCAAAGAAGGAGTGGGACGCGACAGGTCTCTGTGCCTCCTACGGGGACCTCGGGTCGACGCCTTGTGATCGCCCTGGCGATGTGCCGGGTGCACCGTTCCGCAGTCATCCCCTCCTGTTGCTCCCGGGATGGTTTTCCGTGGGGACTGGCTCCCGGGAGGTCAGGTCGCGGGAAAGGGCAGCTCCTATTCCAGACGATGCACCGGCGATCCAGGCGGTCTTGCCGGCGAAGTGGGAATCGACTTTCTTGCTTGTGAAAGACCACATGAGACACTCCTTGGGTCTCTCGTGGGCAAGGTAGGGGCTGTTCCTAGTATCCAAACCATTGAAATCAAGGGGTGGTCTTCGGTGATGGTGTGGAGCATGTCGTCATTTGGCTACATCTTTGGCAGGGGTGTGTAAACAACGCTTGACACAAGACCGCTGCTTCGTGGTTCAATGGCCGGAATCCGGGAGTTTTGATGTCCTTTTGGAGCAGTGGTGTCGCGGGGGCGGTCTTGTTCGTGTTGGCCTGCCTGGGGGGGGCGTCTTTCCTCCGGAGCCGAATCGGTGCGTTGCAGCGCCTGGGCATCCCGGACTGCATTGTGGCGGGCGTGATCGCGCTTTCGGTGGGCCCGGGGGGATTGGGGTGGGTGTCCATCGACACCGGCGTGCTGGAATCGGCGGTTTACCACGGGTTGGCGCTGATCTTTATCACCGTGGGCTTGCAGCGCCCGCCCCCGGGACGCGCAGGCGGTGGGGGTCGATCCATGGCCTTTGCCATTCCCTTTCTGGCGGTCCTGCAGGGGTTTCTGGGCCTGGTCCTGGTGTTAGGCATTTCCGCAGCCCAGGGAGCTCCCTTGCATCCTGGGTTTGGCTTGCTGCTTCCCTTGGGGTTCAACCAGGGACCGGGCCAGGCCCTGTCCATGGGCAGCGCCTGGGAGGCCTCGGGGCTGGTGGATGGGTCCCAGATTGGCTTGATTGTGGCGGCCATTGGTTTCTTGTGGGCGGTGGTGGCGGGGGTGCCCCTTGTGGCGTGGGGCCGGCGGCACGGACTCCTGGAGGATGCAGGCCATTCCGGCACGGTGGTGCACGGCGCGGAGCCTGCCCTGGGCAACAAGCCTCTGCCTGATCCGGTTGGAGGCGCGGTGGCACCCTTGACCCTGCACCTCGTGTTTGTGGGCGCCGTCTACCTGGCTACGTTTGCGATTGTCGCGGGCCTGGCCCAGCTCCTGGCTGGCAAACCGCAGTTGGCCGCCATGGTCTGGGGCTTTCATTTCCTGATCGGTGTGGGCCTTGCGTTGGGCCTGCGGGTGGTGGTGACCCGGGTGGGTTCTGGCGAGGGACTGCCCTTGCACGACGGCCTGTTGGGGCGCCTGTCCGCCGTCATGGTGGACTTTGTGACCTGTGCAGCCCTGGGGGCGGTACAGATTGGTGTGCTGCGGGACAACCTGTTGCCGATTCTCCTGATCACGACGGTCGGGGGCGGCGTGACCCTGTGGGCCACACTCTGGCTGGCCCGGCGCGCGTTTCCCGAGGCACCCTTTGAGCACGCGGTGGTGTTGTTTGGCATGGCCACTGGGACGCTGCCCATGGGGCTGGCGCTGCTCCGGCAAATTGACCCTCGCCTGGAGGGCCCGGCCCCAGCCAGCGCAGTGCTGGGGGCGGTGGGGGCCCTGGTCTTCAGCGTGCCGTTGCTCCTGGTGGTGCTGCCCATTCCCGTGGGGGCCTGGCCCGGTGGCTTCCCCTCGGCGGTCTGGCTGGCGGTGGGGATTCTGGTGGTCTACCTGCTGGCCTTGCTGGCGGGGTGGCGGTTCTTTGGCCCCCTTCGGTTTGATCGGCCCTGGTCGAAATTGTGGCATCGGGAGGCATCATGACCCAAAGTTCCCCACTGCCCCCGGCCATCGAAAAGGTGGCCGCCCTGGATGCTGGGCTTGCCCGGGAGCTTGAGTTGACCTATGCCCGGTTGCTCTTGGCTGGGGATGCCATGGTCTGGGCGCAGGGTCTCTTGCCGGACCTCCTGGCTGCAACGGGTCCATCCGCGCGGCTGAACGTGGTGGTGGAACAGGCTCGGGCCCTGGCCCAGGTGCCGGGGGTCTGGGCCGTGATGTGGGATGGAGATGTGAAGGGGACGGAGGTGAGCTATTCGGCGGTGGCGGGGGATGGCTCCACGGTGCCTTCCCCTTCTACAATCTCCTCTACAATCCTGGTGGAAGTGGTGCAGGGCGGTCGGCCGGCCTGGACCGATGATGCCCAATCCGATGCCCGCTTTGCTTCCTCGGAGAGCGTGCAGGCCTTTGGGCTTCGCAGCGTGGCGTGTGTGCCCATTGGCAAGCGGGGAGCCCTGTACTTGCACGACCCGGATGAACCCGGGCGGTTTGGGACGGAGGTTCGGGCGCGGCTTACCGCCCTGTGCTCCCTTGCAGCCCACTTTGTTTCACCTTTGGCTCCGGCGAAAGACGAGACCCCGCCCGAGATTCCCGGGCTGGTGGGGCAGGCGGCGGTCATGGGGGAACTGGCCCGGAGCATCCAGGCCTTCGCTGCCATGCCCTGGCCTGTTTTGATTCTTGGGGAGACCGGGACGGGCAAGGAGGTCGTGGCCCGGGCGGTGCACCAGATCTCGTCGTTTCGGGGAGGAGAGTTTGTGGCGGTGAACTGTGGAGCCATTCCGGGGGAGTTGGCGGAGAGCATGCTCTTCGGCCATGAGCGGGGGGCTTTCACCGGCGCAACTACGTCCAAGGACGGGTTGGTGTTTCGGGCGCGGCGGGGCACGTTGTTTCTGGACGAGGTGGGAGAGCTTGAGCCTCGACTCCAGGTAAAGCTGCTACGCCTGTTGCAGGAAGGGACCTATGAAAAGGTAGGAGGCGATCACGCCCTCCAGTTCAAGGGCCGCATCGTGGCTGCAACCCACCGAAAGCTGGACTCGGATCGGGGGGAGTTTCGGGAGGACCTGTACTACCGGCTCGCCGCTTGCGTGCTCCGGGTGCCCCCCTTGCGAGAACGGCTTGAAGATGTGCCGGCACTGGCGGAACATCTCTTGGAGCGGGCCCTTGCATCCTTGCCCCAGGCACCCGCAGTGGTCTTCCGGGCTGCGACCCTTGCGTTGTTGGCAGCCCGCCCCTGGCCTGGAAATGTGCGGGAGTTGGAAAACGCCATTCGCGGAGCCTTGGCCCACTGTGTGGGGGCTGGGGACGCCGAACTCTTGCCACACCACTTCCCAGCCCGGGACTTCTCGGGTGGTGAGGACACGGAGCCCACAAGCCTGTCAGAGGCAACGGATCGCTTTCAGCAGCAACGGGTACGGGCGGCTTTGGCAGCCTGTGAGGGAAACCGCTCCCAGGCGGCGAAGATGCTGGGGGTTTCCCGCCAGTGGCTACACCGTCTCCTCCAGCGATGGGAGGCCGACAGTGAGTGACTTTGAAAAGCTGATCGAGTCCATGGTTCCCGGGTTGGGGCACCTGGATGTTCGGGATGCCGACTCCCCGGACTTTCCCGCGGGTCTGGGCCTGGAACCCCTCGAAGTGCTGGGACGCGGGGGGACCGGGTGGGTCTACCGGGCGGAGGACACGACCTTGTGCCGGACGGTTGCGGTCAAGGTGAGCCGCCCGGACGGTGGCAAGGCGGCCCGGGACGCGATTCGCCGAGAGGCCCAGGTCACCGCGGCCCTGGAGTGCCCGGGCGTTTTGCCGGTGCACCGGGTGGTGGAGTTGGAGGACCGGGTGTGCGTCGTGTTCCAACTGGCGCCGGAGAGGACCTTGGCGGATGTGGACCCGGGAACGTTGTCCAATGAGCAGAAGTGGGCCCTGCTCCACGAGATCATTCGTACGCTGGTGCGGGCCCATGACATCGGGGTGCGCCACGGGGATCTTCATCCCCGGAATGTGGCGGTCGGTTCCCTTGGGGAAGCCTACGTCATGGACTGGGGCGGAGGCTGGGGAGTGGATGGCAGCTTCACGGGGCATCCGGGCTACGCGGCACCGGAGCTGTTGCGTGGCGGTTCTCCCACCCCTCCTTCGGATGTCTTTTCCTGGGCAGCGGTGGCCTGGGAGCTGTTGTGCGGGGGTTCGTTGCGAAACCTCGTGGCGGACGAGACCCTGGGGGAGGCCATCTCCAGGTGGCGGGATGCCCCGCTGCCCGCGCTGCCCGAGGGAATCGAGCCGGAGCTGGGGGCTTTGTTGCTGGCGTGTCTGGATTCCGATCCATCCGAGCGACCCAACGCAGAGGCGGTCGAGCGACGCCTTCACGCGGTGCTCACCGGGCGTTCGGAGCGGGCCCGTCGCCTGGAGGAGTCCCGGGCGCTGGTGGCCCAAAGCCAGGTCCTGTTGGATGAATACCGGGACCTCTCCGAGGCCTTCCAGGACGAAATGCGGGTGGTGGCGGTCCAGCGCACCAAGATCATGGATGCAGCACCGGCTGCCCAGAAGCGTCCCCTTTGGGATGCGGAGGATCGGCTGAAGTCCCTGATGATCCAGCAGGAGACCGCATGGGTGCATGCAGTGGAGGGGGCCTTGCGGGCCTGGACCCTGGCGCCGGAAAATGGCGATGCCCGGGGACTGTTGGCAGATCTTTGGTGGCTTCGGTTTCGTCAGTTGGAGTCGGGGGCCGCCGAGGGGGAGACCCAGGTGGCCTTGGAGTGGGTGCGGAAGTTCGATGATGGGCGCTATGCCCGGCTTCTGGAAGGGGCAGGCTCCGTGTCCCTCACCTGTGGGGAGGTGGAGGGGCAGGTGCGAATCGAGGGGTTTGTGGAGAAGGATCGCAAGCTTGCGCCCTTTCTGGTTGGGGTGGTCGACCTTCCCCTGGAGCGGGTTCCCCTGGAGCCGGGTTCCTGGTTGTTGACGGTCCTGGCCCCCGGCTTCCAGGATTGTCGCTACCCGGTGTCTTTGCGGCGACGGGAGCACTACAAGGGAGAGTTGGTGCTGCAGAGCGAGACGGCCGTCGGAGAGGGGTGGATCTACATGCCGGCGGGGGCATTTCACATGGGGGGGGACCCCATCGCCCGGCAGGTGACCTGGAAGGCGGGGGGACGCGGGCCGTTGCGGACTTTTCGCGCCGGTGGAGACCCCCTGGCCAAGGAAGCCCTGGAGGCTTGCAGCCCCACGGTGCGGGGTTGTTTCATCATGCGCACCTGCGTGCGGTCTGCGGAATACCTCGCCTTCCTGAACAGCCTGGGCGAGGAGGCTGCCCCCCATGTGCCGGGGGAGGCTGGACTCTACGGGGACTTTCGCCCCTATTGGACGCAAGAGAGCAGTGTCTGGACACTCCCTACGGACTGGAACCCGGACTGGCCCGTGGTGGCGGTGAACATTGAGGATGCCTCTGCCTATGCCGCGTGGCTCTCCCACCAACTCGACCGGGAATGCCGCCTTCCCACCGAAGAAGAATGGGAAAAGGCTGCCCGGGGCGTGGATGCCCGGGCGTTTCCCTGGGGGCCGTCTTTTGATCCCACCTTCGCCCACATGCGCCGGTCACGCGCCGGGGCACCGAGTCTCTGGCCCGTCGGGCAGTACCCGGTGGATTGCTCGGTGTACGGCTGCATGGACATGGCGGGAGGCGTGCGGGAGTGGACCGCTTCCGCGTTCTCGGAGGGGCAGGTGGTGGTGCGGGGAGGCGGATGGAATGACGACATGGACGAGCTTCGCTGTGCGGGCCGACGGGGCCTGCCCCCCCACTTCCGCTCCAGCAGCGTCGGGTTTCGCCTGGTGAGCGAGGCACCTGCACCTACAGGTCGTTGAGGATTTCCCCGAGCTGGTCCTCGGTCAGGGCTTCGTCGTAGAGTCGGAAGTCGTCGATCACGCCGCCCCAACTCTCTTGCCAGTCGTTGCCAAAGCCACTGTTCCCAATGCGGGTGATGGGCAGTCGGAGGGCCACTGAGAGAGAGTCCTCGATGTTTCCGTTCAAGGCGATGGAGGTCCGGTCGTTGCAGTCCACGATCACCCCGAGATGGTGCCAGCCGGGGGCGAGGTCTCGAAAGTCGATGTCGGAGCGGGTCTGTCCCCCGGGGCCGTTGACCACCGGGTTGTAGACATCCACCGTGAAGTGCTGCATGTCGGCGGTGGCGCCGAGGAGCACCCGCGTTTGGTCCCAATTCTCCTGGTCGCCTACGAGGAACCAGGTGGCCAGGGTCCAGGCGCAGTCCGAGGGGATCGTCACGTCTTCAATGGACAGCTCGTCGGCCCGGTCGATGCGAAACTCGATGCCACCGCCCGAGAGCCCGTTCACCGCCTGGGGGGTTCCGTCGGCAATGGACACCTCCCCTTGTCCTGTGGTGTCTTCCAACCAACCCGGGGAGTCGTCGAATTGGAGCCACAACACCGGATCGGGGAGAGGGGATTCGGTGTCGGCTGTGTCCGCTGTGTCGTCGGTGTCGTCCGTGTCCTTTTCATCGGGGAACGGAATGTTGCAGGCGGTGAGCAGCACGAAGAACAATGCGAAATTGCGGGTCATGATGGGGGTCCTTGCTTGGGGGTGTCCCCAGATGTTGCAGGGGCTGTGCCTGCATGGTAACCCGCTCATTTGTGGTTTCTGGGGTGGTTCTGCGGTGGCAGGTGTCGAGAACTGATGACGAGGTGTCCACGATCAGCGACACGGTGAATCCCGGCGGGCCCCACGGGCCCCGGACATTTTCTGGCGCCCCTCCGGGAGAAACTGGATCCATGGAATGGCTCGATGTTCTTGTGAAATGGGTGCTGTTGATCACCCTGCCTGTGGCCCTGGGAGTGCTCCTCATTCCCTGGAGGCAGGTAAGCTCCCCAGATGAGAAACCGGATGATCCTGGCCCTGGGCGCTGCCCTGGTATTGGCGATGGTGCTGCCCCTGGCGCTGTGCGGGCCGGAACCCACACCGGAGGAAGCGGTACGCGCGGTGATTCGCCGCACGGCCGAGGCGTGCGAGGAGCGCCGCCTGGGCGACGCCATGGAAGGAATCTCGGACACGTACCGGGACCAGGACGGCCTGGCCAAGAAGCAACTCTTCGGCCTGCTGTTCCGGGAGTTCGCGCGGGACGGACGCCTGGGGGTGATCCTGGGGCCCATTCAGGTGGAGATGGCTGACGACAGGGCCCGCGCCAACTTCGTGGCGGCCTTCGGGGAATCAGAGGGGCTCCTGTCCCTGCCCGGCGAAGCCGATGCCCTGCAATTCGAATTGGACCTCGCCCTGGAAGACGGCGATTGGCGGATCACCTGGCACAGCCGAGTGCCGGTCTTTGGTGGTTAGAAGGGCCCCTCTGTCCCGGGGGCGGCGGTGGCTACGGACCCTCGCTCATGGGGATTGAAATCAATCGGCGTTGGGCCGACCCAGAGGTATTCGTATTCGGCGCCGGGGGATCCCGACGAGGCGAAGGTGGACAGGCCCGCCCCAGCGGCCGTGGTGGTCCGTGCTGCGGAGCCGCGCCACGTGCCGTTGAGGTAGTAGTGGGACTCAGCCCCGTCGTGGTAGAGGCCGATCCGGTTCGGCACCGCTGCATCCAGCAGGTTCCCCAGGGCCGCCACGTAGCCTCCCTGGTAGTGGTTCGAGGGCGCCGTGGTGTGGTAGACAATGGCTTCCTGGCCGCTGCGGTGGCCAGCGCCGTCGTAGTCATTGCAGGCAACCGCGGTGACAAAGGTGCCGTCGGATTCGCGGATCATGGGGCCGATGGAGTCGTTGTCGTAGATCCATCCCTGCACTTCCACGTAGATCTCCGGGTCCACGGACAGGGACTGCACCTGGAGGAAGTAGTCCAGGTTGGTGTTGTCGGTGCCCAGTAGGCCGCCCACCGTGTCCCAGTTGAAGCTCGGGGTGCCCCAGTTGGAGTCGTAGTGGGTGTCATAGTCCCCAGAGGTGTCGGCCTCGAATTCGTCGAAATGCCAGGCGAGGGACTTGGCCTCCGTGTCCGGGTTGCCGTAGGTGAGGGTCAGATCCACGGTGCCGTTGCCGGGCACTTCGGGCAGCACCAGCCACACGCTGGTGGTGGCCGTGTCGAAGGTCGCCGTGTCGAACCAGTAGTCCCGCAGGGGGCCGTCCTGGGTAAAGACCCGCAGGTCAGCACCCTCGGATTGCAGCTTTCCATCGGCCACAAGCTGGGCCGTGTCCAGCACCAGCTCCACTTGCTGGTCATAGAGGTTGTCCCCGGTGGCGTTGGTCACCGTCACGTCTGCCCGGTAGCTCCAACCGACCCCGACCGTTCCGTAGTCGCAGTACTCCTCAAACGGTCCGCTGCCATTGTCGAGCCAGTAGTCGTCGGATCCCGAGGGCGTTCCGTCCTCCAGCACGTTCAAGCAGCTGGTGCCCGGGCAGGCTGCGCCGCTTCCTGTCAGCAGCTCGTCCACGTCGCCGTCGCAGTCGTTGTCTGCGGCGTCGCAGGTTTCGGTCGCACCGGGGTAGCTCGCTGCATCGACATCGTTGCAGTCAGTGGTATCGGCGCCGTAGCCGCTGGGTGCTGCGCAGGCGATGGTGGTGCTGGACCCGCCGTACCCGTCCCCGTCGTAGTCCAGGTACCAGGTGGAGGCGTCGGCGGAGTCGTCCTCGTTCACCGCGCCGTCGCAGTCATGATCCGTGCCGTCGCAGGCTTCCGGGGCCCCGGGGTACACCGAGGCGTCGCTGTCATCACAGTCGCTGGTGTCCGTGCCAAACCCCGATGGCTCATTGCAGGCATCGGCGGTGTTTGTGGCATCCCCGTACCCGTCCCCGTCGGTGTCGGCGTACCAGGTGGTCTCGTCGATCGCCCCCGCCTCGTCCACGGCGCCATCGCAGTCGTTGTCGTCCCCGTCGCACAACTCGTAGGCCCCGGGGTAGGTCGCCGGGTTCAGGTCGTCGCAGTCACTGGAGTCGCTGCCGTAGCTTGGGGGTGCAGCGCACGCGACGGTGGAGGAGCTGCCGCCGTATCCATCGCCGTCGTAGTCCAGGTACCACGTGCCAGCATCGACGGAGTCTCCCTCGTACGTGGCCCCATCGCAGTCGTGATCTGTGCCGTCGCAATACTCCGTTGCCCCCGGGTAGACCGATGCATTCGCGTCGTCGCAGTCGGTGTCATCGCCGATGTAGCCGGAGGGCGGAACGCAGGCGGTGGCCCGGTCGCTGGTGTCCCCGTATCCGTCGCCGTCCGCATCCCGATACCAGGTCAAGGCGCCTGCAGCATCGGGCTCGTCCACGGTGCCGTCGCAGTCGTTGTCGGCTCCGTCGCAGATCTCGGTGGCCCCCGGATGAATTGCGATCGCAGTGTCATCGCAGTCGGTGGCATTGGCCACCATGCCGGAAGGTTGGGCGCAGGCGAGGGTGGAGACTGCAGGGTCCCCGTGGCCGTCCTGGTCGAAGTCCAAGTACCAGGTGTCACCATCGACCGGGTCCTCATCCACCTCCCCATCACAGTCGTTGTCGAGGCCGTCGCAGATCTCGTCCGCATCCGGGTGGATCGCGGCGTTCTCGTCGTCGCAGTCCTCGTCTTCATTGAAACCGTCTCCATCAGCGTCGGGAACGACCATCCCGGTATCCCCCGTGTCTCCGGTCTCGCCGCTGTCGCCGCTGTCGCCCGAGTCCTGGGTGTCCACGGCCGTCTCGTTCCCGCCGTCCCCGGTGTCATCCACCAGTCCGGTGTCGAGCTTGTACTCGGAGTTACGGCACGCAACCAACAACAGGGCCAACCAGAAAAGTCTCATGGGCCATTCCTCGGGGAGAGAAAGGCATGGTACCGCGACCCAGGCGGGATCAGGGAGTTGATGTTCCGTTCAACTCCGCCCGCACCATTTTTGCGCCCTTCACCAGGGAGTGCAGCTTCTGCACAGCGCACACCCGGGGGAGCTGCTTCATGCCGCAGTCGGTGGTGACCCACACCCGCTCGGCGGGGACATAGTCCAACACCGCCCGAATGCGCTGGGCCACCTGCTGGGGGGGCTCGATTTCCAGGGTGCGCACATCGATCACCCCCACCGCCACGGACTTGTCGGCGGGGAGGTCGGCCAAGAGAGAGGCGTCCTCCATTTCGCGGCAGGCAAAGTCCAGCACGTACTGATCGACGGGCGCCTCAAAGTACCGGTGGAGGATCGACTCGTAGCCCCCGGCGGTCATGCCCTCCATCTTGTTGCCCCAGGCATTGCCCAGGCAGAAGTGCCAGGAGGTGTGCACCCCCTCGGGGATGTCGGACAGGGTCTGCTTTACGACGTCGAGCACCCATTGGAAGTCCTTTTCGCCCGAGAGGTTCGGCATCCAGGCGCCGAGGTCCTCCAACTGGATGTGGCGGCAACCCGCCTCGATGAGATCGGCGATTTCCGCCTTGAAGACCTCCGCCAGGGCAAAGGAGAGCTCGTAGCGGTCGGTGATCGGCCCCCCGTGGAAGTGGGCCAGGGTCGAGAGCTGCACCGGCCCGGCCCCGACACAGGCCTTGATGGGCTTGGCGGTGTTCTGCTGGGCAAGGGTGTACAGGGTGGCCATGCGAATCGGCCCGCGCTCGATGGGGCCGATGACCCGCACGCCGCCGGCCTGGTCCAGGGCCCAGGTGTCCCGGCCCTTTGCCTTGGAAGCCGCGGGGTGGGGGACCTTCTCCGGGGAAAAGCCGCCGATGCGTTCCAGCCAGTACCAGAGAAAGGAACCGATGCCCATGGAGTAGTCGTCGAACCACATCTGGCCATCGGACAGGATGTCCAGGCCCGCCTGCTCCTGGTCGACGAGGACCGTGCGCACCGCGTCTTCAAACGCTTCTCTGTGGTGGATGTCCTTGAAGGCCTCCAGCACGTCGCGGCCCATGAGTTGGTTCCTGAACCAGCTCGGCCTGGGATAGGACCCCACCATCGTTGTTGGAAGCAACTGCGTGGTCATGGCCACTCCTGTTATGTAGAAGGTAACACCTTACACTTGGGGATTCGATGTCCAGTTTGCTGATCGAGGACAATGCTGGGGTTGTGGTGCTCACCATGCACCGCCCGCAGGTAAAGAACTGCATTGACGATGCATTGATGACCGCGCTCGATGCGGCGGTGACATCGCTGGCCGGTCGAGAGGACCTGGTGGCGGTGGTGCTCATCGGCGCGGGACAGGATGCGTTCTGCGCCGGTGGCGATCTGAAGTGGATGGGTGGGTTCGACACCCCCAAAAAGGGCCAGGGAATGTCTCGGCGCATGCAGGGCATCCTCCACCGCATGGCTGCCCTGCCGGTGCCGGTGATCGCCGTGCTCAACGGGTACGCTTTCGGCGGGGGCACCGAGATCGCCCTGGCGGCAGATCTGCGCATCATGGAGGCCCATTCCTTCTTTTGCTTCAAGCAGGCACAGGTCGGGGTCATGACCGGCTGGGGGGGCGGCGCACGCCTGCTGGATCTTGTGGGCTACGGCCGGGCGTTTGACCTGCTGACCACCTGTCCCCGGGTGGGGCCGGCGGATGCCATCGCCATGGGGCTTGCCAACCGGGAGGCGCCCACTGGCCAGGGGCTGGCGGAGGCACATGATCTTGCGGAGCAGCTCCGGCGGGCCTCCCCCACCTCCATTCGGGCCACCAAGTCGCTGCTGAACCGCGCCCGCGGGGTGGATCCCGTATCCGCCTCGGAGATTGAGGCAGATCTCTTTGGGGATGTCTGGATGTCGACGGAGCACAAGGAGGCGTTGTCTGCCTTCGGTGAGAAGCGGCGCCCCAACTTCCGCGGATAGCGCTCAGTCGGGGTGCGCCTCAGAGACAATGTCGACCACCCGGGAGAGCACTGCATCGAAGCGGTAGTCCTTCGGGGTGAAGACGGCCGCCACACCCGCCTCGAGAAGGATCCGCGTGTCTGCTTCCGACACGATGCCTCCGACCACCACCGGCACATCGACCCCGGACAACACCCGCGGCACCAGCTCCAGGTGGGAGCCGGACAAGAGTGACAACCCCACCACGTGTACGTCCTCTTGAATGGCGGCCGCCACGATCTCCTCGGGGGTCAGGCGAATGCCCTGGTAGATCACCTCCATTCCGGCATCCCGCGCTGCGATGGCGATCTGCTCGGCGCCGTTGGAGTGGCCATCCAGCCCGGGTTTGCCCACCAGGATGCGCAGGCGCCGGCCCAGTTTTTCGGAGGCCTGCTCCACCTGGGCGCGGAGATGGGCTTTGGCCTCTCCCCCGGCCAGGTTGCCCCCGGCTGCACCCACCCCGGTCGGGGCCCGGTACTCCCCGTGCACAGCCCGCAGCGTGTCGGCCCACTCCCCCGTGGTGACTCCCGCATGGGCGCAGGCAATCGACGCCTCCATGACTCCGGTGCCGGTTTCGGCTGCCTTGGACAAGACGCCCAGGGACCGCGCCACGGCCTCGCTGTCCCGGGCCGATCGGTGGGCCAACAGACGCCGAATGTGGTCCTGCACCTCGCTGTCCGACGCGGTCACCACGGCCTCCTGTCCCGCGGCCAAGAGGGGGGATGGCTCGGATTCCGTGAACCGGTTTCGCCCGACCACCACCTGCTCCCCGGACTGCACCGCCGCGTTCTTCACCGCATAGGACTGCACCAGGGCCCGCTTCAGCTCCCCTCGTTGCAGGGCGGCAAAGGCCCCGCCCTCCTCTACGAGGCGCTCAATCTCCGTCCACGCACCGTCGGCGATCTCCTGGGTCTTGGCATCCACCACGACCGAGCCCTCGAAGAGATCCGGATACTCAAGCAAGTCGGTCTCATAGGCCAGGATCTGCTGGATGCGCAGGGACCACTGCTGGTCCCAGGGACGGGGCAGCCCCAGGGCCTCATTCCACGCCGGCAGCTGCAGCGCCCGGGTCCGGGCATCCCGTGACAGCAGCACCCCGAGGGACTCCAGCACGATGCGGGGGACGTTGTTCTCGGGCTGGGCCTCGGTCAGGCCCAGGGAGTTCACCTGCACTCCGCACCGAAAGCGCCGCAGCTTGGGGTCCGTGACGCCGTAGCGCTCCAGGGCAATGCGATCCCACAGCTGGGTAAACGCCCGCATCTTGCACATCTCCTCCACGAACCGGATTCCGGCGTTGCAGAAGAACGCGATGCGGCCCACGACCGGGGGCATGGCGTCCGCGGGCACATCGATCGCATCGAGGATGTCGATGGCGTTGGCCAGGGTCCAGGCCACCTCCTGCACAGGCGTCGCCCCGGCTTCCTGCAGGTGGTAGCTGCACACGTTGATCGGGTTCCACTTGGGGACCTCGGCGACGGTGAAGGTCACCAGGTCGGCCGTGAGTGCCCGGGAGGGTTCGGGGGGAAAGATGTGCGTCCCCCGGGACAGGTACTCCTTGAAGAGATCGTTCTGGACCGTGCCCCGCAGTGTCTCCCGCGCCACGCCCCGCTTTTCCGCGAGCGCGATGTACAGGGCCAGCAGCCAGGGGGCCGTGGCGTTGATGGTCAGGGAGGTGTTGGTCTCCCCCAGGGGAATGTCGGCGAAGAGGAGGTCCATGTCCTCCAGGGTGGAGATGGGCACGCCGACCCGGCCGACCTCCCCGGCCGCCAGGGGATGGTCCGCATCGTGGCCGGTCTGGGTGGGCAGGTCAAAGGCAACCGACAGGCCGCTTTGCCCCTTGGCGAGGTTCTGGCGGAAGAGCGTGTTGGAGGCCCGGGCGGAGGAGTGCCCGGCATAGGTGCGCATGATCCAGGGTCGGTCGGCCACGGCGGAAGACTACCAGTGGCAGCACCCCGGTGGAATCAGCGGCACTCCTGGGTCTTGCTCGAGGTGTCGTAGTAGCAGCCGGAGTTGAACCAGTCGGCAACGAAATGGCAGTTGTCATTCCAGGTACCTGCACTCCCACAGGCAGGCACTGAACTCCAGCCTCCGGAGGCGCTGCAGCTTCCGTTGGAAAGAAAGGAGCAGGAAGAAGCGGCAGTGGTCCAATGCTGCTCCTCGATAGAGTCGCAGCTGTAGTCGTAGGAACTGTCCCCCCGGGGCACCGTGAAGTAGCCGGCCTGGGCGGGGTTGGCGCTTGCGTTGCCGTCGTAGCAGTCGCTGGTGTCCGACACATACCCGGTGGGCTGGCTGCAGGACTGCTGGGTGTTGGTGGGAGTGCCGTAGCCGTCATTGTCCGCATCGGCGTACCAGGTGCTGGCATCGGCGGAATCGGACTCGTCCGTGGTGCCGTCGCAGTCGTTGTCCGTGCCGTCGCAGACCTCGATGGCCACCGGGGAAATGCCGGCGTTGGCATCGTTGCAGTCGCCGCCGTCGATGGTCGCGCACGAGGAGTGCACGCTGCCCATGCAGGGGGCGGTTTCGCAGTAGCAGTCGCCGTCATCGTCAAAGGCGCCGGTCTCCTCGTCTACATCCCCATCGCAGTCGTTGTCCTGGCCATCCTCGTACTCGTTGGCCCCGGGGTAGGTGTTCGGGTCCGTGTCGTCGCAGTCTCCCTGGGCTTCCGTGAAGTTGTCCCCGTCGTCGTCGATCTCCGTGCGGGGCACCACCACAAAGGTGGCAGTGGCTGCCGAGGTGTAGCCCTCGGTGTCCTCGGCCCGGAAGGTCAGGTTGTGATCGCCGGCTGACAGCGTTGCGAGACAACTGGCCGTGCCCTGGATGTCCGAGGTCGGGGTGCAGAAGATCCCGTCCAGGCTGGATTCAAAGGCGAGACCAATGTCCTCGGGATTGTCCTGGGCATCGCTGACCTCGACGATGAACTCAAACTCCTCTTCCTCGAAGCCCGACTCGGTGGCCGCCGGGTGGACAATGGAGAGGTCCGGGGCATCCGGCAGGTCGATGACCCCCACCTGGATCGTGTCCATGTCCGACTCTCCCTGGGAGTCGATGACGCGCAGGGAGATCGTGTGGTTGCCCGGGGCCAGGTTGGCGGTGGGGTAGGCGACGGAACCATCGGTGCTGGCGCTTTGGCCGCTGCTCAGCTCGTTGTCCAGGTCGCTGGACCAGATGAGCAGCAGGAGGCCCGGATTGTCTCCATCGTCTGAAACGATGGCCTCAAACTCAATGACCACTCCCTCGTCGAAGGATTCGCCATCTGTGGGGGCCGTAATGTTCACGCTGGGGGCAACATTGTAGACGCCGACTTTCTGCTCATTGGACGTACAGGCCACGAGCAGCAGCAGGGGCAAGACAAGGCGCATGGAATTCTCCCGAGGGGTGCCATCAGCCGACCACAGCCGGCGGCCCCACAATAGCCTGCAAAACGGCGATCGTCGGCACTCGCTTCCCAGTGGGGGGACGGATAGGGGACCTGCCCTGGAGCACATATGGACTTGGCAGAACTGGAACGCATGGAGTTCTCCCCACCTTCTGCCGAGGAGATGGATGCGGTTCCTCCGGGTTGTCGACACATCAACCTCTTCCCCTCAAACGACGTTTTGCCGAGCTTCCTGTCGGGAAATCCGGACAGCATGGCCGTGCGGGTCAGCTATTTCATGCGGGAGACCGATGGGCTCCTGTTGGCCCGGGCCTGGTTTGGTCCTGGTGCCAAGGGCCCGCCCGCCCACGCCCACGGCGGGAGTATTGCTGCCCTGCTCGATGAAGCCATGGGGTGCTGTGCCTGGACTCAAGGCCACCTGGTGCTGGCGGCCAAGATCGGTGTTTCCTTTCGGCAAAGTGTTCCCTTGGGCCGGATCTACGGGGTGGAGGCCTGGATTGAGCGCGCTACGGGCCGCAAGTTCAGCATGATGGCCCGGCTTGCGGACGCCGAGGGATGCGTCTATGCGGAAAGCGATGGGCTGTTCGTGGAGCTCAACAAGGAGCAGCGGATCCAGATGATGGCCTACCGAGAGGCCATGGATCGGGCGGGGCTGTAGTTTTTCTGGGGACCGGTCGGCGGCTCGAGGCTCGTGTCTCGACAACTCGACACTCGAGTCCTCCACCTCGTCCCTACTCCTCCTGCGACAACAACGGGGGGAGATACCGCATCCCCCTCTCCTTGCGACAACAACGGGGGGAGATACCGCATCCCCCCCGCCCTGTGTCGCACCTGGAGGCTGGGTTTGCCCCATCTCCCCCGCCCTGTGTCGCACCTGGAGGCTGGGTTGCGACAGTTTCGGGGGGGGTCATTCTATACCCCCCTTTCTTTGTCGCACTTCGGGCCCCAGACGCCGTTCCTTGCGACAATAACGGGGGGAGATACCGCATCCCCCCCGCCCTGTGTCGCACCTGGAGGCTGGGTT
>CAZSZE010000025.1:38587-55977 GCA_964610645.1 uncultured Enterobacterales bacterium
TTGCGACAGTTTCGGGGGGGGTCATTCTATACCCCCCTTTCTTTGTCGCACTTCGGGCCCCAGGCCCCCCTCCTTGCGACAACAACGGGGGGAGATACCGCATCCCCCCCGGATTCTGTCGCGGTCCACTCCTCCCGTGGTACTGCCTCCTAGGCCGTCTTCCGAATCGCCTCTGCCAGCCGGTCCATGCCGGCTTGCAGCGCCTCGATGCTGACCGCTCCGACGCTCATGCGAAACCAGCCGGTTTCCTCCTCGAGGCCAAATGCCCGGAAGGGCACGACCGCCACGCTTGCCTCATGCAGCAGGTACAAGCGCACCTGCTCGTTGGTTTCCACGACCTCGCCGCCCGGCAGGGTGCGACCGATGAGGTTCATTCGCACCGACAGGTAGATCGCGCCCTGCGGGGCGATGGCGTGCACGGGAAGTCCCTCGGCCTCCATGGCGGAGAACGCCTCATGGATACAGTCCAGTCGCGCCTGGAGTTCCGACTTGAAGCCCCCCAGGAAATCGTCCAGGGCGGCGGTGTTTCCCAGGACCCTTGCCGTGGCCAACTGGATCGGCCGGGGTGCCCAGGCCCCCATGTGCCCGATGTAGGCCTTGAACTTCCCCTGCAAATGAGGCGGCACGATGCCCCAGCCAACGCGCAGGCCCGTGGCGGCCAGCCACTTGGAGATCGCATCCACGCAAATGGTGTAGCGGGCGATCTCCGGAACCAGCGAGATCGGGTGGTGGTGCTCCACGTCCCCGTAGGTCAACAGCCAGTAGACCATGTCGTACAGCAGGAACAGCGAGCGCTCCCCCGCTGCCTCCCGCCGGCGGTTTTCCGCCACGACGGCCTCGCAGATTTCCTGGAGGGCCTCCTTGGAGATGCAGGTGCCGCACGGATTCAACGGGCTGTTCAGGTGCAGGACCCGGGCGTTGGACAGGTGGGGCTGCAATGCGGCAAGGGTCGGCATGAAGCCATCCTCGGGGCCACAGATCACCGTGACCGCCTCCGCTTCATTCAGGTGGACGTAGTACTCGTTGTTCCAACTGGGAATGGCGTAGACGACCTTGTCCCCGGGCTCGAGAAGACAGGAAAAGGCGGCGAAAATCGGGGGACGGGCGCCGCTTCCCACCACCACGCTTTCCACGGGAAACCGCAGCCCCAGGCGTTCCGCATAGAATTCGGTCACGGCCTGTCGCAGCTCGGGCATGCCATCGGCGGGGGGGTAGTTGGTTTCATCGGCTGAGAGTTCGGCGTCGATGGCTGCTTTCAGGGCCGCCGGAATCGCGAACTGCGCCGGGGAAAAGTCCCCTACGGTGAGATTGCAAAGGTCGGGATTCGTCTTGGCCAGCTCCTTGACCTGTCCGGCGATTCCGAGGATTCGGGAGCCTGCCATGGTGGCGGCGACATCCGTGAGGTCCCGGTGCAGGGCGGCCTGGGCTTCGTCACCCTTGGGGTAGAAGGTCGAGACATCGAGCGCCATGAAGCACCTCCGGGGGGGGTGGGGAGGGCTTCTAACATTGAGGGGGGTGGGTTGCTTGGAGGTGGTGGGAGGGGTGCGTGTGGGTCAGGGGGTGGGTGTCACCCATGTGTCCGGTTTGCACGCTCAATGGGCCAGACCGCCAGCAGGTCCAGCTCGGCGTTGCCGACTTTTGCTCCGCGTATCGTGAAATAGCGCTGGCGATTCAGCCACTCTTCAATCAGTTGCTCGTCTAGCTGCGCCATAGCGCTGACTCCTCCTGTACTGGTTCAGCGTGAACCAGTACAGCTTACGCTTGCCAGATCACCCGTAGTCGACTTTCAGCCGGTGTTCAGTCACGGCATAAACATAGGTTCAATCAGGGAAATAGACGGAGTTTCAAATGTTTTTTCGCAAGATCGCGGGCCCGATGAGAATCGACTCAGAATCCGATACAGGCGGATCCGTGAAGCTCTATCGGCTCAAGGGTCGGCCGGGTGGAAGGACCACCAAGGTGCTTCAGTACATGATCAAGGTGTACCAGACCTCCACCGACGCGGAGGTGGGCCTCGACGTGGAGCATGGCCCCGACGGAGAGATCTACGGATTACTGAAGGCGGGCGTCATTGATCCCACCCCGATCGCTACCACCCCCAAGCTTCTCACCGGGGCGGTGGGCGCCGTCGCAGTAAACGAGGAGGTCATTGGGGAGTGGATCCTTCCTATCGTCACCGTTGTGAAGGGCACCGGAGTGCAGTTTGCGGTGGTTGAGGTTTTTGAAATGCGGAAGCCGTTCTGATGAGTGAGTGTAACTGCCAGTCGCAGCGACATAGTACAGGTGGCCACCCGGTCCCCGGTGCTTGGTTCGAGGAGTTCTGGCCCACTTCCGTCCCATTCCCGCCCTCCGCTCCCTGGATAGCAGGGCTTGGTTGGACACGCTCACGGTTGAAGTACTACATGGATGATTCCATCTTTATCGTGGATGCGGACGACAGGCTTTTCATCCGAACACGAGGGGACGTCATCCGTATTGGCGATGCGTCTCACTGGTATGTAGGTGAGTTCCCGCCTAACAATCCATGGTTTTCCATCGGGGTTGCTCTCGCAGCGGCTGCCGCATACAAGTACTTGACGGGTGGCGAGGACCGGCTGAAAAAGCCACCATCGCAGTGGGATGAGATTCATGGAATCGAGGATCAGGAGGACACCGGAGACGAGGACCAGAACGGGGGGACCGACACGAGCGGAGGACTCGGTTTCCACGGGGGGGAGGGGTGCCCCGATACTTTCCCACCGGCACTCTGCTAGCCTGGCTTCTGGATTCCAACCACCAATTGCGGGGCTGGAATGAGTGTTCATCGCATTCGGTGTAGACTACCTGTCGTCGGCTCCATCGTCTGGCGTGTGCATCCAGGATGGAAATAGGCACTGCTCATGGTGTCCTTCTCTTGCCCAAGCTGCACCCAGCCGCTGTCATTTCTCAAAGCGCAGTTCCTCATCCGCCGTTTTCGATGTCGGCATTGCGGCACGCGGTCAATTTTGGTGCCCTCACGGTCCAAGGCGGCCATCGCATGGACTGTAGTGGGTATGATAGAGGGCAGTGTTGCTTTTGGGGTACTTGGGTTCGAGTTGGACCGCTGGTGGTCGCCGTTAGGCGTGTCAATGGCCGTCTCATGGTGGTCTCCATGGGCGCAGGCAACACCCATTGGCGGATTCGTACCGAAGCGCTGCGTGCAGAGCCTCTGAGCAACAACTCTCCCTGATTCCACACGGTGAGCCCTCCGCCAAGCCCGACGGGTACTTCTTGTCCGGCCTGTGAATGCGGCCATCCAACATTGCCCCGCCCGCGATGGGATAGACCCATTCCCCATGGCGCCCACGGTTCACTTCCTGAAGTTGCGCGGCAACCTTTCTCTGGCGGGGGATGTGTCCCTGGCCGAGCGGGAGTTGGCTCGCCACTACCAGTCCCTGGAACCGGTGGAGGATGTAGCCGCTGCTGCCCGGCGGTGTGGCATGCCGGAGTCGGCGATTGTGGCCCACAGCCGGCCGGGGGCGTTTCCCGGGTTTCTCGGCATTGGTCCCCGGGGCAGCGTGGAGACCCTCTGCCGCAGTCTTGCCTGCTTCCAGGAGGTCTGGGTGCCGCCTTCCGAGTTTCAGGGGGCCGAGCAGGCTCCCTGGTGGCAGTCTGTTTCTGAGGGCGCCGTCTGCGCCTTGCCCCTGTTGGCCAGTGGTGAGATGCTCGGGCACTGGCCGGCAGCGGGGGCCGGGCCGATGGGGGTCGAGTCCCTGGCGGAAATGCTGTCGAGCGGTGCCTCGGGCCTGCGGCGGGCGCACCTGCGGCCCAGCGCAGCACCCCACGTGCACGGGCTCCACAAGTACAAGGCCCGCTTTTTTCCCCGGCTCGCACGGGTGCTGCTCGGGTCGCTTCCTGCGGACAGCCGGGTGCTGGATCCCTTCATCGGCAGCGGCACCACCTGTGTCGAGGCCAGCTGGATGGGGCTGGATTCGGTGGGGGTCGACATCGATCCGCTCTCCTGTGCCATTTCGCAGGCCAAGTTGGAGTTGATGGCCCTGTCCCCCGACGCGTTGGTGGAGGGCATCGAACAAATGGGGGAGCCCGGGGGCGGGACCTTCCACATGCCGGAGGTCATGGCCCGGAAGTTCCATCGGCGCCGGGCCCAGGACGAACAGGTGGCCTACGAGGAGCAGATCGCCGGCTGGATGAACGCTGCCCGGCGCGTTCGGAATCCAAGGGTGCAACGGGTCGTGGAGATCGTGATCAGCGATGCCATCGCGCGCAAGTTCAACGTGCGCATGATGGGCACCGGCGTGCCGCGCTTTGCCCTGGAGATTCGCCGGTCCAAGCTGGATTCCCTCGTACGGGCGGGACTGGATCGGGCTGTGGATGCAGCGCGGGTCGTGGGCAGCCTGCGGCGAGCCTATGGCGGGAGCCTTGGCACCACCGAGGTCCGCATGGGGAACGCCACGGATCTTCCCTTCGCCGACGCGAGTTTCGATGCGATTCTCACCTCCCCCCCCTACCTGCCTGCATCTTCGGGACGGGAGAACTACCTGACCGGCAAGTGCCTCTCCATGATGGCCCTCGGGCTCTTGGATGAAGCAGGCCTCGCCCGGGCGGAAAAGGCCAGCGTGGGGTCCATGAAGGCAAGCGCCCGGGATCACCACGACCCTTTGCCGGACGGCGTGTACGACCTGGTGGACTGGCTTGCAGCGGACGAACTCCGGGCCATCAAGGCGGAACCGACCCTGGCCTACTACCAGGTGCTCCGCGATGCGCTGCGGGAGAGCCTGCGCGTGCTCCGCCCCGGGGGCACCGGCATCTGGGTCATCGGCCGGGAAAGTGTCTTCTACAACTTCAAGACCCGCGAGGTTCGCTACCGCGTGGCTTGTGATGCCCTGTTCCAAGAACTCGCGGAGAAAGCCGGGTTTTCCGTGGTGGATCGGGTGGATGTCGAGTTGGACAAGCGCAATCGAAACGCCCGCCCACGCTCTCGCGACGCGTATTTTGAGACGGCGCTGGTGCTCGAAAGACCCTGATCCGCTCTCTGGGCTGGACCTTCCGGCCGGAGGGGGACATCATGAGTCGGATGGGAATTCCACTGGCCATGTCCGCGTTGTTGCTTGGGGGGGGGTGCAAGGCCCTGCCCGATGCCCCCGAGGCCCTCGATGACCTGGCGAGCTTTCTTTATGAGCACGTCATGGATGATGACGACGACTATCTGCTGGCGGGAATCAACAACCTGAACACCTGGCTGGCAGCTGATTTCGTGCCCACTGAGGAACTGGACGGGGACTTCGACACGAACTTCGACGCCACGGCCGGGGGCTATGCAGTGACCAACCTGACCGTGGAAGCGGTGAAGTCGCTGGATGGGGTCGAGCGGAACCTGGACGACCTGCTGGGGGCAGCGGTGGGGTACGACATGGACCTCACGGTGGAGCAGATCAACGAGGCGTTCATTGGGGAAGACATGAAGGAGGTTCTGCCAGGGAGGTACCAGTCCTATGTGCGGACCTTTGCAAACGAGACGGACCGCGACTGCTTCCTGGAAAAGCGCTGTGACCGGCTTGAGTTCGATATTTCGGTCACGGTCGACTACCCGCTAAGCCTCACCGTGGAGGCCGACTCCCGGGTGCACTATCGCCGCGTGAACATGGACGATGACACGGATGTCGTCTTGCAGCGCACCTGGATGTTGGAACCCGGCGTGTCCTCGAGGGATTGGATCGAGATCGAGCAGCAGTACTACCTTTCTGCCCACCTGGTGCGAGGGTCCGGCGCCCGTCGAGTGGATGTCACCTGGGTGAAGGCCTTTCTCGGGGACACGCCGGTTCCCGTGGACATGGCACTGTCCCTGACCGTGGACACCATGCGGGAGACCGGGGCCGAGCTCGAGGCCTATTACGCGGGTGAGTAGCCCCATTCGGGCCTCGACAAGCGCCCGCGCCGAGTTTTGGACCCTCGCCCACCTGGCCTGGCCGGTGGTGCTGGGCATGCTGGGTGGCCAGTTCATGAGCGTCATCGACATGATGATGGTCGGGCACCTGGGAGAGGAGGCCATCGCTGCTGTGGGCATGGGCTTTCTGTGGGCCATTCCCTTCGTGATGTTCGTGCGCGGATGCATCCGCGGGCAGGACCCCCTGGTGAGCCAGGCCTTTGGGGCGGACGATCGCCAGGGCGCCGGCCTCGCCTTTGCCCGGGCCTTGTGCCTTGCTGCCGTGTTGACGGTTCCATGCATGGCCTGGCACCTGGCCACGGAGTGGGGCCTGGGGATTCTGGGGCAGCCCGAGGGCATGCGGCCCCTGGCTGCCGACTACGCCTATGCCCTCATGTGGGGCGTGCCCGGGATGATGGTTTTCTACACGTTGCGGGGGTTCCTGCAGGGCCTGGGCATCATGCGGCCGGCAGCGTTTGTGATGTTGGGGTGCAACCTGCTCAATGTGCCCCTGAACTGGGTGCTCATGTATGGCGCCCTCGGGTTCGACGGGCTCGGCGTGGTGGGGTGCGGTTGGTCGACCGCTATCTGCCAGTTCGTGATGGCGCTCTTGCTTGCCTGGATTTGCCGGAAGGAGCTCCGATCCTGGTGGCCGGGAATGGAGGGGGTCCTGGAGTGGGGTCCAGTACAGAAACAGCTCTCCCTGGGCATTCCCATTTCCCTGCAGGTCTGCCTCGAGGTCTGGGCCTTCAACGTGTCGGTCCTGATTGCCGGATGGCTGGGCACCCGGGCCCTGGCAGCCCACATGATCACCCTGAATCTTGCTGCTGCTTCCTTCATGGTGCCCCTGGGGATTTCCGCGGCGGCCACCACCCGGGTGGGGAACCTGCTGGGGGCGGAGGAGCCGTGGCACCGGGCCGCGTGGGTGGCGGTGGGAATGGGGGGGGTGGTCATGTTTGGGTCGGGGCTGGTCTTCTTCTTCCTGCCGGGGATGTTGGCCGGGCTGTACACCTCAGATGTGCAGGTCCTGTCCCTGGCCATCACGCTGCTGCCCATTGCAGCGGCTTTCCAGATCACCGATGGAATCCAGGCGGTGGCCGGTGGAGTACTGCGCGGGCTGGCGGATGTGCGGGTGCCGGCGTGGTGCCTCGTGGTGTCCTACTGGATTATCGGACTGCCCCTGGGCGCCTGGTGGGCTGTGGACCGGGGCATGGGGCCTGCCGGCATCTGGTGGGGCCTGGTGCTGGCTCTCGGACTTACCTCCATCGCCTTTTGTGGGCGGTTGGCCTGGTTGCAGCGGCGGGGGGTAGCGCGGGTTTGACGGCGCTCCTCCACCGCGACATGGAGAGGGGGAGGAGAACACATGCGAGCGATTGCACCGACAATGGGGCTGCTCCTGGCGAGCACTGGCTGCGGCCTGGTGGATGCTCCGGGAACCCCCCTGGTAGAGGCCCACCGGGGAGCGGCGGGGTACTGGCCCCAGAACTCCACGCGGGCGATCCAGGGAACCCTGGATGCGGACTACCCCGCCCTGGAATTCGACATCGTCCTGACCTCGGATCACGTGCCGGTGCTCTCCCACGATCCGTGGCTGCACGAGGATCTGTGTACCACCTCGGAGGGCGAGTCCATCGATGGCCGCCAGAACATCATGGACATCGACCTGGACACCCTGCGCAATGGTTTTTTCTGCGGCGGTGTGGCTGACGAGGAACACACCCAGGCTGAAGTGCTGGAGGAGCGGATTCCCACCCTGGCCGAGGTGCTGCAGCTTGTTGGCACCGGCTCCGAAGAGATGGTGGTCCACCTGGACGTGAAGTACGAGCCGGACGGGACGACATTTGATGCGGAGACCATGGCCAAAGCCATCTTGTTTGACTGGTACACGGCGGACCTTTCCAATCCCTGGTTTGTCAGCGCCAACCAGCCGGATGCCATTGCGGCCTTTGAGGCCGAGGCCACCGGTGAAATCACCACCTCCCTCGCCTGGCCGAGGTTTCACCCGGATTTAAGCGACACCACGGTGGCCCTCACGGAGGAATTCCGCATGACGTTCGGGCGGGTGGAGTACGTGGATCTCGCCCGGGATGCAGGCGCAGATGGACTGGCCATTCCCTACCAGCTCATCGAGCGCCGCCAGGTAGAGGCGGCACGGGCAGCAGGACTGCAGGTACAGGTCTGGACCACAAACACGCCGGAGTTGCTCACCGAATATTGTGCCTGGCCGGTGGATTCGGTCATCACCGACTACCCGGACGATGCGCCCTGCCTTGGGGGTGGAAAGTGATCGGCACCGGGATTGCTGCACTGCTCATGGGGGCGGCTCTTGCGGGTCCGCTGGGCCTGGAACGACCGTCCCTCGACCGCGTGGACCTGCTCTCGGAGGATCCAGGCACCTGGATCCACTACGAGGCACCCACCTTTGGCACCTATTCGACTCGCCCGGGCATCCGCTTTGTCACCCAGGTGAAGCCGGTCTGGAACACGCGCTGGGAAGGGGTGACTCTGGGCACGTCCCTGTCCTCCCAGTCCCTGGTGTACGAGGCACCGCTTCTGCCCGACAAGGGAATCACCTGGTCGGCGGGGCTGCAAAGCATCCTGCTCTTTCCCCGGGGAGCCACGGCGGGTGTCGCCTGGCGGTGGAAGTTCCTGCGGGTCGGGGCGGGCGTGAGCGCTGTGTCCGCAGCGACCTGGTCTCGGCCAGGAGGGCTGGCCCAATGGACCGTGCTTCCGACGCTTGGGGTCGGGGTGGGGCCGTCGCGGGAGTAGACCGTGGCCACCCTTCTGCCGGACCTGGAATCCCTGAGGTGCTTTGTCGAGGCCGCGGGCACCTTGAATTTCCGGGCAGCTGCCGGCCGCCATGGAGATCACCCTGGGCACCCGCCACGAGCTGGGGTTGTCGTGGATTCGCCCCATGCTCGCGGACCTGGAGACCCACTTTCCCCACGTGCTCTTCCACCTCTACTTCGGGTCCGGCGAGGACCTGGCCCTGCGCATCATTGGCCAGGAAATCGACTGCGCCGTCAGCTCCCAGCGGATCTGGATGCCGGGCGCCTGGGGCTGATTCTCCCAAAGCACATTCCGGACCACGACTTCTTTCGCCTGATCTTCCGTCGTAGCGACCCGCGGATCGCGTTTTTCCGGGGGCTTGCTGCGCGCATGCAAGAGCATCCGCTTCAGTAGGTCAGTCCCATTTCCTGCAGACGACCCTGGGCCGCTGCGAGGATCTCCGCAGAAGCCCCGTGGCGGGTGGCGGCCTCTTGGGGATCGGTGTCAGCGATCAGGAGATCTGCCAGGAGCGGCGTCAAGGGGCCGGTGAGGAGGCGGCCCCGCAGGGCAGCGCAAAGGGTGGGGGTTTCTCCACGGGTGGCCACAGACACAAATCCCCCCGGGACCCCGTGGAACTCGCAGGGCAATCGAAACCCGGGAAGGGGCGAGAACAACAGCGCCCGCGCCAGGGCGGTGAGGTACTCCCGCTCCCGCACGGAGGGCTCGCCGATCTCCTCGGCCTCGCAGAACCGGTAGAACGCTTCCTCGAGACACAGACCGATCCCCGCGTGGATTGTCTCCCGGTAGGCGTCGTGGTGCCTCGACTCCATGAAGCTGCTGATCACCTCGGCCGGGTCCAGGTCCCCGAGGGTCTCCCGGAACAAGGTCCGCAGGCTGCCGGTGCCCCGGTGTTGCCGGCGCAGGAGGTCGTCGCGAAAGGTGTTGGCTGCTTCCTGGAGTGGGTCCGGGTCGATGCTCGACAAGTCCTCCAGGACTTCTTGGGAGAGGCCCAACTCCCCGTGCCGACCCTCCAGGAAGGCCGCCCGGTACGCTCGGTCTGTGAGGAGGCGATGGAGTGCGGTGGAGATCATGCTGCCCACCGTTGGACCAGCTGCTCCAGTCGGTTGAAGTTGGGAACCGAGCGGGGAATCAGTGTGCCGTTCTTGAACTTGGGGTCCTCATACGTGATGGCACGCAGGTTGGGACACAAAGGAGCGATGCGTTTCAACAGCTCCAACTGCTCGTCCAGGAGAATGCCGTGGTGCACATCCAGAAAGCGGTCCGCCACGATGGCGCAGCCGGAGAGATGGATCTCGAAGCAGTGTTCCAGGGGGAGCCGCGTGAGGTGGTCGTAGAGGTCCTCTCCCCGAGCGCCGCGCAGCCACTGGTAGGAGAGCAGGTGTCCCAGGTCCAGGGTGACCGCGGATTCGGTCTCCTCGGCCAGGCAGCGGAAATAGTCGTAGGCATGCCAGTGCCCCACCAGGATGGATGCGCCCTCGGAAAACCCGGGAAACTCCACGAGCAGCGGGACATCCAGGCCCTCCTGGACCTGGCGGGTGTTTGCAATGGAGGCGGCCAGGCCCTTGTCCGTGAGAAAGGGGGGCAATGGATAGGGCAGGGGTTTGCCGTTCAGGGACCAGAGCCCCAGGTCTTCGTTGACCCAGGAAAAGCCGTAGCGCTGGATGAGGTCATTGGACAGAGCCAGCAGGGCGGTCCGGTCGTAGGGCTCCATGGCCCCCAGGTTCAGGGCGGTGTGGTGCAGGGCTCGGACGGACCACGGGGGCACGCGTTGGAAGAGGTCGTCATAGGCGCCGAAGTACTCGGATGCATCCAGGTGGTTCCGGCTTCGGGGTTGCCAGGAGACAAACAGGTAGGCAAAGCGGGCGCGGTGGGCCTGGAGGAACTGGACGACCCCGGGGGCGATGATGTCCCGCCCCCGGGGGTCCTGTTGAAAGCCAATGGCATCGCCCCAGTGGAGGTCGAGACCTACGCCGAGCCCAAGGCGCTCGGAAATGTCTGGAAATCGAATTGCCATGGCTGGTTGCTCCTACAGGCCGGTGGTGGAGGTGACGATGGCCTGGAGCTGCCAGGCGCGGTCGTTGTTGCGTTCCTCGGCGGTGGCGATTTCCTCGGGGCAGGGCAGGGCGTAGCAGTTGCCGGTCACCACGGGCTCGTCCTCAATGAGGGTGCCGATTTCGACGATTTCCAGGTCACGCAGGGCTTCCAGGTTGGAGTCGATCCGCTCTTCCGGGAAAGGATGCAGGATGCTCACGCCCGTGGAGGCTTCCAGTGCAAGGTCCGCAAAGACAGCCAGCCGGGAAGCGGCTTCGATCTCTGCTTCGGCGATCTCGTCTTTCCATTCCGGGCAGGGTCCGTAGCAGTTGAAAGCCTCGCTCGGCACATCCAGGAGGAGCTGGCCGACGGAGAAGACATCCAGGTTCTCCAGGAGGGCCAGGTTCTCCTGGATTTCATTGATGGCGACCTGGGGGTCGACCTGGGCCAGCAGCTCGGCGTTCTCTTCTGCACGGAAGCTCTCCGGGCTGGGGTCGGTGCCGGTGTAGTCGGCGAGTTCCGCGTTCTCGACGCAGCCAATCGAGGCGGCGAGGGCGATGACAAGGGAGGTTCGGGGGATAATTTCCTCTCCAGTGGGTTGGGGTTCTGGAAGCAAGATAGGGCCCGCGAATAGGAACGTAAATCGATATATTTATTACTAAAATATAGATATAATCGTGATAATAGGGTCTCGGTGCTTTCCGGTGCGTTGCCAGGGGTCAACTGCAGATCGGACCGGTTAGTGATCCCCCAACCGGAGAAGACCCGATGCTGCTTTCAATGTTGCTGGCATTGTCCACTGCCCAAGCCACTGAGGTGGGGCACTCCAAGACCTTTGGTCTGGGACTCCAGGCGGGCGTCCCCGCCACACTCACCGGAAAGTACTGGGTCAATGACAAGGGTGGCCTGGCATTCCACATTGGTGCGTTTTCAGGGATCTACCTGGATGGCCGGATTCAGATGGAGCAGCGCTTCTACGACATTGAAGACTGGTCCTTCGCCCACCTGGGCCTGTACTGGAATGCGGGGGTCACTACCCGCCTTTGGATCACGACCAGCGATGGAGTGTCCTTGGGCCCGACCGGCGGTGTGGGCGCGGAGATGCGCTTTCACACGGTGCCGGCCGCGGTCTTCACGGAGACGAACTTCCAGTACTACCTGCTGGATGCCGGGACCTTGACCGTGGCCTACACCACGGGTGCCGGCGGGCGCTGGTACTTCTAGACCTTCTCCCCCAGCCCGCGGTAGCCGCGGTAGTACACGAGCGGGCGCGGGTCTTCCGGGTCTCCCCGCAGGACGGTGTTTTCGACCTGGCCCAGGAAGATGGTGTGGTCGCCGCCGTCCCGGGTGCCGTAGAGCGTGCAGTCCAGGGAGGCGATGGCGCCGTCCAGGAACGGTGCGCCGCTCACCTCGGCCGGGGAGTGGGTGACGTTGTCCCAGGGCTCTTCCCCCTCGGGGGGCCAGCCGGCGAAACGGTTGGAGTGAGTCTGCTGGGACTCGTGGAGGATGTTCACCGCGAAGCCACGAGCACCCTCCAGCTTTTCATGGGTGCGGTTGCCCTTCTTGACGCAGACCAACACCAGGGGCGGGTCCAGGCTCAACGAGCAGAACGCGCTGGCGGTCATGGCATGGGGGCCGTCTTCCGTGTCCAGGGTCACCACGGTGACGCCGGAGGGAAAGCGGGAGAGGGCATCCTTGAAGTCCTGGGGATCAGCGGGGCATGGGTTCATCCTGAAAAAGTGGGGAGTCCCCTCTTAACCCGTGGGCTACCTGGGTTAGAATCCGTTGGTGCAAGCTGGAATATCAGTTCGAGACGGTCGTGGAGAGCAGGTTCGCCTCGCCGAACCTCCCCAGCGAATTGTGTCTCTCGTACCCAGCACCACCGAGACGGTGTTTGGCCTGGGCTGTGGGGAGCGCCTGGTGGGCATCACCCGATTCTGCGTGCACCCGTTCAACGAAATTCAGAGGATCCCGCGAATCGGGGGCACCAAGGAGGTGGACCTCGACCAGGTGCTCGCCCTGGAGCCAGACCTGGTCCTGGGCAACTGCGAGGAAAACACGCGGGAGATGATTGCAGCCCTCGAGGAGCACGTGCCGGTCTACGCGGCATTCCCCCGCACCGTGGACGACGCCATGGATGATGTCTCCACCGTGGGCGGCTTGTTGGGGGCGGAAGAGGCTGCCCGACGCTGGCGGATGGAGGCCGAGGCTGCCCGGGAAGCCCTGCGACAGGAGGCTGCGGAACACCCGTGGTTCCGGTTTGCCTACCTCATCTGGCGACAGCCCTGGATGACCGTCAACAACGACACCTTCATTGCCTCGCTTCTGGCGGAGGCGGGGGGACAGAACGCGTTCGGGGGGGAGCAAGAACGCTTTGGCGAGGTCACCGGTGATGTGCTGGGCCGAGCTGAGGTGAACTGGGTCTTCCTGTCCTCGGAGCCCTTTCCCTTCCGGGACAAGCACGCCCGGGAGCTGGCGGGGGAGTCCGGCATCCCCCTTGATCACTTCCGCTACGTCAACGGCGAGTACTGCTCCTGGCACGGGGTGCGCCTGGCCGAGTCGTTTCGCTACCTGGCCCGGTGTCTGCGCGAGGGGTGGCCCACGCGTCCGCAAGGCTAGGGGACCACCCGGAACGGGTTGCTGTAGACCCAGGGATAGGGGCGCATCCAGGGGGTGGGGTTCTCCCCGAGCAGGTCTTCCAGGTGCCAGGGGGTGAGGTCAAAGACCACCCGGTAGACGCCGGCGCCATCGAAGTCATGGTCACCGCAGCCCTCGGCAAAGAGGGCGCCGTCCTTCAAGATGCGGGCGCCGATATCTGGGGGCGTTGTGTTTGTGGGGGAGTCCGGGGCCAGGGTGGGGCAGGTCACGGAGAGGGTGCCGCCGGAGACTGTGGCGCCGACCTCGTGAACCGTGCCGTCATTGTCCGTGGCATGGACATCCAGCCCGGCGGGGGTGCCCAGGGATTCAAAGACCGCGTAGACCCGGGCCTGGCGCAGGGCCTCCCGGTGGTCGGCGGGGGAGCCTGTGTCTTCCACGAGGAACCAATTGGAAAACCAGCGAATCATGCGCCGGTAGGAGTCCAGTCGCTCCCCGTCCCGCAGGCTCCAGTCCATGACGTTCTGGTGGGCATCGGTGCCGGCGACCCCCACGGTGGTGCGGGTGGTGGAGAGGGTGTCCCAAATGGCGATGGAGGGGGACTGCTCCTGGTAGAAGGCCAGGAACATCAGGTCGGGCTCACCGGTACCGGCGGGGTCGGTAAAAGGAGCCGCATCGGTCAGCCACTGGCTGGGGTCGAGGCCCAGATCCTCCACCCGCTTGGAGGGATCCACCATGGCGTGGAGGTTGAACATCTCCACCCCGGAGAGTCCGGCCTCTGCGAGGGGGGTGAGGGCCTCGACGCTGCGGTGTTCCGTGTGGGCCACCAATACGACGCTTCCTGCCTCCACCAGGGACGCCACGGTCTCCGGGGCGGAGGCGTTGTAGATCTCCGATCGGACAAGCGGGTCCTCGTCCACGTGGCGGGCAAGCCCCACGGGCATCAGCTCGTCCTCAATGCCGGGCATGATGAGTGTGCGGCTGCCGTCCGGGCACGCCATGGAGTTGGCCACGGCCGATCCATTTTCTGTGATGGCTTCGTCGTCCCCCTCCAGCCAGAAGAGATCTTCGTAGGGCTGGTCTGCAGCGTGGGTCGGGTGGTCTGTGAGAAAGGCAAAGTCGGCGGCTGTGGTGCAAAGCGCTGCCTTCAGATCCGCAAGGCACTCCGCATCAGGCACGTCGCCGGGCCGGGGGTCTCCGTCGCAGGCATCGTGGGAGTTGGGGGAGTGCAGGTGGATGATGCCGCGGGCGTAGCGGTATCCGCGCACCTCCTCTATGAGCCGGGTGTGGCCGGGGTTCCAGGGAACCGGTGCGAGGGCGGTGTCCTCTGGGGTCTTGTCCTTGCACCCGGTCAGGACCAGGGCGAGAGGAAGGAGAGGCCCAACCATCAGCGGCGGAGCTCGACCGCCGTGGCTACGATTTCGTAGGTGAAGTCGCCGGTGGCCTTGTGCTCTGGAATCACGGCGTCTTCCGAGGATTCAGAGGCGAAGTGGGCCACGTCTTCTGGATTCAGGGGCAGCGCGACCACGAGGCCTTCAATCTGGGAGGTGGTGCCAGCACCGCTCTTGTCCACGGCGAAGCCGTGGTCCTTGGTGCGCACGCGCATGTGGTTTGTGTCGTCGGTGATCACGAGCCAGCAGCCGGCCTTCTGGCAGACATCGGTGACCCGGCCCTCTACGCGCACGGTCTTGTCGACCCAGGAGGCGGGATCTCCCAGGAGATCAGCAGCGGGGGTCACTGCATCCACCGTGAAGGCTTCGCCAAAGTGCTGGACCAGGGGGGCGGGTGCGACCGCTTCTGTGGCGGGAGAAGGTTCAGTAGCAGCATTCTCCGTCGGCTCAGGGGACTTGGCGCACGCCACGAGTACGAGGAAAAAGGGAATCAACAAGCGCATGGAACCTCCGAGAGCCGGCGTATAACGGACTGGGTCCCAGGAGGATAGAGAAACAGTGGAGGTGACAATGGACGGGGCACTGAAGGGCCGGGTGATCTGCATCACCGGGGCCAGCCGTGGGCTGGGGGCGGCCATGGCGCGGGCATTTGATGCTGCGGGGGCCAGCCTTGTACTGGGGGCGCGAAACCAGGAGGACCTGTCTGTCGTGGCGGCGTCGTGCCGGGATGCGGTGGCGTTGCCCTGCGACGTGCGAGAAGCTGACCAGGTGAATGCCCTGGTGCAGGGTGCTGTGGAGCGCCACGGCCGGCTGGACGTAATGGTGAACAACGCGGGACTCGCGATCTACGGCCCGGTGGATGCGCTCTCGTCCGACGAAATCGGGCTTGTGTTGGACACCAACGTAAAGGGGGTCATCCTGGGCTCCCAGGCTGCTTTTCGACAGATGCGGGAGCAGAAGAGCGGGCACATTGTGAACATCAGCTCCATTGCCGGCAAGCTGCACCTGCCCAACGAGTCGGTCTACAACGCCTCCAAGTGGGCGGTCAATGGATTCACGGGGACCCTGCGCATGGAAGCAGAAGCCCATGGCATCAAGGTGAGCTGTGTCTGCCCCGGGGGCATCGACACGCCCTTCTGGCACGGCATGGAATACACGCCCTTTCCGGACCACATCGACCCGGTGCGCGACTTCATGAAGCCCGAGGATGTGGCTGAAACGGTCTTGCACGTGGTGGCGAGCCCCGGGCCCTATGTGGTGCCCGAGGTGGTGATGCAGCCGATGATGTAGCCATGTTGTGGTTTTTGTTTCTGCTTGCGTGTGGGGGAGAGGCGCTGCCTCCGCAGCCCTCCGTTGCGGAGCGGGATCTCGCCTTGTTGCTCCAGGCCGAGAGCGATGGCACGGATGTGTGCGGTGAGATTGGCAACCCGCATGTGCAGCAGGCTTGCCAGCGCATCTTGAAGAGGGCGCATTTGCGGGGCCGACCCGCTGTCCCGCTGCTGGCTGTCACCGGGGAGGTGCCTTTGCCTTGTCGGGAGATGTCCGGGGCGGATCGGGACACCTGCGTACTGGAAACATCAAAGCACTTGGGACAGGAGGCGGGTCCCGCCTCTTGTCTGGGCATTGCAAGCCCTGTGCTCCGGCGGGAGTGCGTGGTGTTTCACGGGGGAGCGGACTGGGTGCAGGGGGTGGATGCAGCAGATGAGGTGTGTTCCGGGTTGGGGGAGGGCGACCGGGCGGAGTGTCGATTCGAATTGGCGGAGTTGCGGGCGGTGTCGCGGTTCGGGGAGGCGTTGGCCCTCTGCCAGCGGGCGGAAGACCTCACGCCCATGTGCGCCCGGCACGTGGTGCGGGTGAAGGTGCAGGACGTGGTCGCCCGCCACCGGGCCGGGCCGTTTCTCGGGCTGGTGGCTGCCCTGGAAGCGGTGGAGGAGGAGGTGGGGCAGTCGGATTGGCACCTCGGGGGAGCGCCGCTGGCACACACGGTCTGGAGCGATGCCTTCCACCTGCTGGCAGCGGTTGCGGTGACCGAGGGCCGGGTGGGGCAGTTCCTGTCGCTGGCTGGGACTGTGGGGAAGGACCGGGCCGCGCTGTGGACAGCGGTGTTGGAAACCGCGTGTATCCGCGATGAGCTTGCGCAGAAAAAAAGTGACAAACCGGCAGGTGGTTCTGGGGAGTGCGGCCAAGAGGAAGCCTTCCAGGCTGTGGAGGGCGGGGCACTCTTCCTGAAACATCAATCATTGCTGGAAGGCCCTGCACTGCCGGCGCCATGGAACCGGAAGATTGCGGGACGGGCTCTGTCCTTTCTGCCAGATTGGGCCGAACCTCGGCCGTTCTGGCTGGGAACCGGTTGTCCGGCCACCGGCGAGGGGCGAGAGTTGCTGATCCGAACCTGGGCCAGCGCAGATGTGCCCTTGACGGATCGAAAGAGCGTGCTGGAGGCTGGTCTGCTGCACCCAAACCCGGTGGTGCGGGGCTACACCCTCGGCCAGATCGCCCGAGCCGTGTGGAAAGGGGAGGGGCTCGGCGTTCTGGCGGATTCGCTCGGCCGTCATGCAGGGGTTGAGGACCAACCATTGCTCAACGAAATCGGCACCTGGCTCCTACAGGCAAAGGCGGGGGACGATCTGTCGCAAAAAACAATGGATGCAGCGATGGAACCCCTGTGTAGGAGGCGGTGA
>CAZSZE010000026.1:0-9284 GCA_964610645.1 uncultured Enterobacterales bacterium
GGACAGAGCACCTTGTCGTTGACGGTGCAGCCCGATTGAAGGGAGGGCCGGATCAGGGCTTCGCGTGGCGTCCCCGTCTCACCGCCCCGAGGGGTCAGCGAGAGCCGGCGACAAGCTCGGAAAGGGCCAGTTCATCCACGAAGAAGAACCCCGCGGCAGTCGCGGTCTGGACGGCGAAGGTCCACCAGTGGAGCACCAGGGCGAAGACGAGGCCAGCGCCGCCCAGCACGTTGGGCGGGACGCCGAAGACCGCGAGGCCGGCGAGCACCCCTGCCTCATAGACCCCCACAAAGCCCGGGGGCGCCGGCAGAGCGGTGGCCAACATGGTCAGGGCCAGCACGCCGAGGGCATCGGGGTAGGCGATCCAGGGGTCCAGGCCGCACGCCTGGGCGAGAATCCAGATCATGACGCCCGTGCCCAGCCAGGTCACCGCCGTCAGGGCCAGCACTGGCACCCCCCGGCCGGAAACGCGCAGCCCCTCCATGGCTTCCACGAAGGATCGCAGCAGGCCCAGGAGGTTTTTTCCCCAAGACGGAAGGACCCCAAGCAGGCGCTCGCCCCACGCGAGTACTCCCTCGCCGCGAAATGCCATGAGCCACAAGACCGCCCCAGCCGGCACTACGACCCCCAACCCCACAACCCGGAGCACCCCCGCCAGGTCCACCGGCTGTCCCCACACCTCGTGGGGTCCGGCCTGCAGAGTGCCGAAGGCCAGGCCGAGGGCCAACAAGCCCAGGGCCGAGGCGAGGTCCAGCAGGCGCTCCACCACCACCACGGCAAGGCCCGCCCCAAACGGCAGGCCCTCCTTGCGTTTGAGCAGCCAGGGCCGCACGAGCTCCCCGGCTCGGGCTGGCAGGCTGTTGATACAGAAAAAGGAGATGCACAAGATGGACAACTGCGTCCGGTAGCGGGCATCGGGACACCCGGGCTGCACCAGGATCCACTGGCGCCAGGCCCGCACGACCTGTTGCAACAGGAAGATCACCGCCACCGGCAGGAGCGCCGTCCAGCGCACCGTGTGGAACGCCGAAACAACCGCCTCCCCCGAAGCACCCCGCAGGGCAAACCAGGCACAGACCGCTCCTATGACCAGCCCCGCAAGAGCCCCCCTCGACCAGACACGTCCCCTGGATTCAGGCACGGCGTCGCCGAGAGGCAATCACCACCAGCCAGGACAGGCCAAACCACCCGCCAGATCGGTGGGTTGTGCAGCCGCACCCCCTCTTTTCCGCCTCGTTGGGGTCCGTGTCGGCCAGGTACTCCTGGAGGTTGGTCCACCCGTCCCCATCGGCGTCCTCCTCCGAATCGTCTCGCTCGGGGTCCAGGCCGTGCTCCCGCTCCCATTCGTCCGCCATTCCATCGAAGTCATTGTCCTCGGACAGGCTGAAATCCACGCCGGCCTGGGAATCCCCCGCCCCCAGGTCCACGATTTCCGAGTCCTCCATGGACCGGGCTTCCTCCCACCACTGGGTCGCGAATCCACCGTCTTCCAGGCAGATGGGGTCGTACTGCGCGCGGACCCGCCAGGTGCCAGCCTGCAAGCCCTTGACCTCCCAGGTCCCCTCCCGGTCGGTGGTGGCGACCCGCACGCGAATGTCCCCGTCCTCGGGCTGCAACACCACGCTGGCGCCGTAGACCGGGCCCTCGCCATCCGCCCGGCGCACGGTGCCCGACATGCCGGCTCCCTGGGGAAGCGAGACCGAGATCGGGTCGCTGTCGGCTTCCGGCTCCAGCTCATAGAGCACCGGCTCTCCATCTTCTCCCCGGACGAAGTCATCGAGGTAGCCCTCCTGCGCCGCGTAGACATAGAGGTGGTAGGCCTCCCCGTGCAGGCGCCCCACCTGGAATTCGCCGTTTTCATCCACCTCGTCCCCCAGCCCGGACCGCATGCTCTCGTGGTAGGCCAGCAGGGTCACGCCGGAAAGATCCTGCCCGGAATCATCTTCCACCTGGCCCACGAGGCGGGATTCCGCGGGCAGGTACAAGTCGAATCCCTCTCCTATGTCCCCCTCCTCGGGCACGGATCGGGAGTCACCGGGGGTCCCTCCGCCCCCCAGGTAGGTCAGGGCATGGCCATCGGCTCCCCCCCAAAGCAGCACATCCCCCGGCGGCAGGCCGAGCACCTCAAACACCCCATCCGAACCCGTCACGACATCCTCCACCTGCCCCGCCGAGTACACGATCATCTCCGCCCCCTCCACCGGCCCCTCTGGGCCCTCCACGGTGCCCGTCACCACGATTCCATCCAACAAGGTGGATAAGTCCAGGGAAACCGTGTCCTCCCGGCCGAGGGACACGAGGATGGACTCGTCCTCAAGATAGGTCTCCCCCAGGTACTGGTCCGGCCACCCATCGGCCTTGAAGCGCAGGGTCCAGCTGGACTCGCCGCTGTCGCTGCTGTCGAGCCCCACCAGCTCGAAGGTGCCGTCCGGGCCTGTGGTGCCATCCCGCGCCATGCCCAGCACCCGGTCCGTCGCGCCTTCCGCGCGAATGGCAGCGCCTGGGACCGGTGCGCCCGTTCCATCCACCAAGGTACCCCGAATGTGGCCCCCGCCTTCCAGGGCGAACCCTATCCCCTGAACCACCTCCCCGTCCTCCAGGGTGATCACCTCCCCACTGCAGAACGACCAGGCCTCCGGGTAGACTCGCCCCACCGCATCCATGTCATCCCCTGGAAGCGCCCAGACGCGAAATCTCCCCCCGGGCAGCTCCTCCATCCGCCAGGAGCCGTCTTCCGCTGTGGCCGTGGCGCCATAGGCCAATCGGTGGTCCACCACGTACACGGCCACCCCTGAGAGCGGGTCCCCGGCAGCGTCTTGCACCTGCCCGGAGACTTCCCCCGCCTGGGCTCCAACCCACCAAAGCAATGCAAACAAGCCAACCTCCGCCCCGCACAGTATGCCGTGAATTCCCCGGTAGCCCCAGGGTCGCTCCTGTCGGCCGGCTTGTTTGGGGTCCGCGAGTGCCATACAGTCCGAGGGATGCGAGGGGACCCATGCGCTTTCGCGGCCGCGACTTTGACGGATCCGGTGTGTGTGTTGCCGTGGTCGACAGCGGGATCAACCCCGAGGATCCCCGCCTCACCACGGCCCAGGTGGAGGGATGGGCCCTGACCATGGATGCCACGGGCCATGCCTGCGTAGGGGCTGACACGGACGATGTCCACGGGCACGGCACGGAGGTCGCTGCGGTGCTGCACCGCCGGGCGCCCGGGGCGCGGCTCTTGGGAATTCGCGTGGCGGATGCTGATTTCCAGACCACCGCCGAGCTGATTGCAGCCGGGGTGGAGTCCGCTTGCCGGGAGGGCGCCAGCATTATCAACGTGTCCATGGGCGCCGCCGATCCAGGACGGGCCCGGGTGCTGCAGGAGTCCTGCGCCCGGGTGCGGGCCCTGGGCAGCGTGGTGGTGGCTGCATCCCACCCGGACGGACGGGCGAGCTTTCCAGCGGACCTTCCCCAGGCGGTTGGGGTCCTCTCCCACCCGGACTGCCAGGAGCGCCTGTTCCACCTCGCCGCCCACCGCTTTCCACCCGCGGAATTCGCCCACATCTCAGGCAAGTTCGTGGCCCCCGGCTATGCCGCCCCGAACGGTGAGGGCGACCCGGCCTACCTGGGATCGGGCATTGCAGCAGCGGAGTTTTCCGCGTGGCTGGCATGTATTGCAGAGGCGCAGCCCCACGAGGGGGTGGATGTCTGGCTGGAGACCCTGCGCCACCTGGCCCTCGTGCCGGACCCCGAGTTCGGCTACGCATGATTGCCCTCGCCCTCCTCGCGGCAGCCCATGCCTCCCCCACAGACCTGTACGGGTTTGGCGGGCGCACCATCGGCCGGGCGGGCAGCGGGGTGTCCCTGGTGGCGGACCCGGATGCCGCCATGCTGAACCCCGCAGGACTGGGACGGCTCACGGTGCCCGAGGTAGGCGCCGGGTTTTCCTTTGTGCGGGTGGACCTGGCCAAGCTTCCCCCGGTCTGGTGGGACACCAACCGGGACGGGTTGGTCAACGACACGGACGAGCCGCTGGATCCGGGGCCCTTCGTGGATGCCGCCGATACCTTTCTGATGTCTATGGCCCGGCCGATCCTCCCCTGGTGGGGCGTAGGCGCCAGTTTTCTGCTCCCCAAGGACCGGCTGCTTCGCTTTGAGACCTATGAGACCAGCCTGCCGACCTACTACATGTATGAGAACCGCCTTCACCGGTACGACCTGGCCATGGGCACCGGCATTCAGCTTCCGGGCGGATTCACCCTCGGCGCAGGGGTGCGCTGGATGGGAAAGGCCAAGCTGCACCTGGGATTCGTGGTGGATGGCACCGTGTCCGGTGACGAGCTCTCCACCGCAGATGGGTTGTCGGGGGAGGTGGTGGATCTGACCATTGATGCCCAGACCATTCGCGTGGATCTCGGCACTTCTGCGGTCCCCACCCTGGGGGTGCAGTGGGTCGCCCCCGAGGACACCCGGCTGCATGGCCTGGCAGCCGGGGCAGCGTGGCATGGCTCCGGGGGGCTGCCGGTCGAGGTGACGGTGGATGGACAGTTGAACCTGGGGGCCGAGGACCTGGCGGATCTGGAACCCATCATTCTGGCGCTCCTGACGGACCTCTCGGTCTCGATCATGGAACACTACCTCCCCTCCCAGCTGCAGCTGGGTGTCTCCTGGTCCATCGGTGAGACCCTGGACATGGCGGCGGATGTGCGCCACACCGTGTGGAAGGGCATGATCACCAACGTCGCCCACGTGGAGGATGCATCCCTGGACGTAGGACTGGCGGACCTCTCCGAGACGCCGGTGAAGGATGGGAACCCCCTGAACCCGGAATTCAAGAACACCTGGGGCGTGCGCCTGGGGGCCGAGATGCGGTTTCCCTATTGGGATCTTCCCTGGCAGTTGGGCACCATGCGCACGCACTTGCGGGGTGGCTTTGGCTACGAGCCGACGCCCCTGGTGAGCCAGACCCAGGACAGCGCCTTGCTGGACTCGGACCGGATTCTGTTTGCAGCCGGCCTTGGCGCGGAGCATGCGTCGCCGTTGACCCTGATCGAGGGACCCTTCCGGTGGGATGGCTTCCTCCAGGTGCACACCCTGGCCCGGGGGGAGCTGGATCGGGGCGCTCCCGCCGATCCCACCGCTGGATACCCGGTGGACGGCGGAACCTACCCCATCGGCGGACGGCTCCTGGTCGGTGGCATCCAATGGGGCGCCACCTACTGATGGGCACCACCCTCTCCCGTTTCGCCCGGTGGGCCACGGATCTCCGGCTGGAGGACCTCCCGGACGACGTGATCGAACGGGCCCGCTTGCAGCACCTGTTCACATCCGGGGTCATTCGGGAGGTCGCCGGCCGTGGGGTGGCTGTCGGCCTGCGAGAGAGTCTTCCCAGCCGAGGCAAGGCTGCTTTGCTCGTGCCGGGGGAGGAATCCGCCACCTCAATCGCGGAGGGGGCGGTGCACTACCACGCAGCTCTGGCTTGCCTGGTGGACCACGTGGACCACCTGTTCTGGGCCACGCCCTCGCCTGCATCTGTGCCCACCTGCTGGGCCCATGCGGGACGGCGCAGCCTAGGAGAGGTACTGGTGGCCACGGTGATTGCCAACGAGCTGGGGGCCCGCCTGGGGGCAGCCACGCTGTTTGGTCCGGCGCCGGACCTGGCTGCATCCCATGTGCAGGCCCTGGCAGCCGCAGCGGCCGGTGCACGGCTTGCGGGCCTGGAGAAAGAAGAGACGGCCCAGGCCTATGCGCTGGCGCTCTCCTTTGTGGGCCCGGGCCACTGGACCACCCTCCACGGCCAGGGACTGGCGCGGGGATTGGCGGTAGCCAGTGCGGCTGCCGCTGGCGGAAAGGCCGTGACCCTGGCCGCCCAGGGAGGACGGGGGGACCTGGCCCTCCTGGACAATGCCCCGGGGCTTTTTGAGCGGGTGGCGTACCTGCCCCTTCGGGCCGCCTTTGGTGGATTGGGCGACACATGGCTCACCCGCACCCTGGCGTTCCCGCCCCACCCCGGCAGCCTGCTGGTCCAGGTGCCGGTCCAGGGGGTCCACGAGATTTTGCGGCGACACATCAAAGCAGCCGACAAGCGGCTCCGGGTCGACCAGCTGCACCGGATTGAGGTCCGCACGGGCTTTCTCACCTGTGCTGCCGAGACCGTGGCCAGCCGGTGGCCGGGCATTCACGCAGGCTCCATCACCCGCTCCCCCTCCCGGGCCATCGGCGTGCTGGTGGCCGCCCAGGCCCTGGGGGCCGAGCAGGTGGATCCCGCGTGGCTCGCCGAGCACCGGGACGACGTGGCAGCAGCAGCCGGGCGGGTGGAGATTCACCACGATCCCGCGCACACCCGTGCCATGGCCGACCACCTCGTGGAAGTGCTGGGGCCCTTGTTCGCGGGAGTGACGGCCAAGGAGTTGCTTCACGCCGGCCACCGGGCCCGCCACGAGCTCCAGTGGCCGCACAAGGCACCGCTCACGAGCCTTCTTTCGCGTCCCACGCACGTGGATCGGCTGGTCGAGAGCGCCCGCAAGAGCAGTGGAGATTTCTCCCGGGTCGATGCGCGGGCGGTGCGGTTTCCCCTGGGCGCGGACATCAAGCTCTTCACCACCCGGGGCGGATGGTGGCCCGAGCACCGCAAGATTCCTGAGGGTTCCCCCGGTTGGAGTTGGGAGGACACCGTCCAGAACGTGATCTCCCTTGGGGCTGGCGGCGAGGAAGGAGAACAGATCCGGCAAGCGTTGTTGGTGGCGGGAACCAGCACCCGCGGATCCGGCTGGATCCGCCAGCTGTTGGGCTGACCTGTGGGGGTGCTCTCCCACCTGGACCCTTTTGCAAAGCCCGAGGCCGACGTGCGGGAGGGCTTCTGGTCCGCCACGGGATTTGGCCTGCTGTTCTTCGGGCTGCTGTACGGCGTGCCGACGTTTCTCTCCCGGCCCTACGCGGATCATGACTACTACTTCGCCCTGACGGAGGTGTACCGACTCATGTGGCAAGGCCACGGGCACCCCCTGGAGTTGACGTGGTTCTACGGAGGCGGCACCTGGCTGCCGGGGCTGGCGCAATTCCCCGGGACCTCCCCGGGGGTCCTGCTTTCGGTGGGGGTGGGGACCGTGCCGGGGCAGATCGCCTGGACGGTGGTGCAGCTGGGGCTGGGGTGCGGGTTTGCCTATGGCCTCTTGCGATCCTTTGGCTGCAACCACCGGGGGGCGGGCCTGGGGGCGGTCCTGTTCTGGTGCTCCCCCTGGTTGACCCGCCACCTGGCGGACGGGCACCTTCCCTGGGCCGGGTTCTGCTTTTCCCTGGGATTGGCGTGGCTGATCGCCGCCGGGCAGCGCCTGTCCACGCTCCACCTGGTACTGGGCGCCCTCGCCGGTGCCTGGCTGCTTGTGTCGTCCTCTCCATTTCAGGGGGTGTTCTACGGGCTGCCGCTTCTGCTCGGCACCGCCCTCTGGGCCGCGCGCTCCGAGTTGCGAACCCCGGTGGTGGTGGGGGCGTGCCTCGGAGCGGTCCTCTGGGTGCACCGTGACTTCTATTCCAATGCACTGGATGGATTCGAGATCTACGAGCGGGCGCGGCTGTTGGAGCTGCAGGACCAGAAGCTGATGGGGGACGGCGGTCCGGTGGGCCTGGCCCTGCGCACGGTGGCGGGGCTGGTGGTGCCCTTTGTGGGCTACGGCCACCACGCGGAGGGAAACCTGCTGGTGTTCCTGCCGATCCTGCTGGCCACCGGGATTCGCCCCGGGCGGGGTCTCGCCCTGGCGTTGGGGGTCGTTCTGGTACTGGGCCTGGTTCCTGCGTTTGGACCCGTGCGGCAGATGGACCGCATGCTGTGGAGTGGGGTGCTGCTGGTGGGCCTCCACTGTGGCCTCCAGGAAGACCGGGTCTCCGCCCGGCGCCTTCGGCTGTCCTTGGGGCTTGCCTTTGGGCTGGGGGCCACGATGATGGGCCTGCGCCTCGTGATGCAGCCGTTGTCTCCCTTTGAGGACCGCACCACCCCGGAAGGCATCACCGGCCTGGCCGTACCCACGTCGCAGCACCCCCTACAAGACGGGTACGCCGAAGGGTTCTTCCGCTCCATTCGCCGGGGCCTCGTGCTGCCCCGCCCCGCCGCCCACGTGGTCATCCCCCCCTTTCCCGGCGCCGTGGATGGCTCCCTGGTAGAGGACCCCCGGTTCACCCTCGAGGCCAAAGAAGGCCGTCTTCTCGTGCGCGGCCCCTTTGTTTCAGGGGACGGCGTGACCCTTTCCCTGCGAGGGGATTCCCGGGTTCGCTCGCTTCTGCAGACCCCGGATCCGGTGCGGCTTGAGGCCGATGGCGGGCGGCTGCGCATCGTGGCCCTGGAGGAGTTGGACCAGGTGGAGATCACCAGCCGGTAGTCGCGGTCGCTATGATCGGCTTGTGACGGACTCCCTTCTCGAGCGCCGGGGTGCGCTGCTGATTCTGGCCTTGACGGCTGCTTGCTATGCTGCCCTGGTGCAGGCGGGATTTGTCTGGGATGACCGCCAGCTGGTGGAGGGCAATCGCCTGGTGGGCTCACCAGAATTTCTCGGGCAGTTCCTGCGGGTGGATCTCTGGTCGACCGCCACCGGGGTCGAGGAGATCGAGTCCGGGTACTACCGACCGCTCTTTCTCCTGTCCCTCGCCCTCGATCGCTTGCTGTGGGGGCTTTCGCCAGCGGGGCACCACCTGCAGTCCATCGCGTGGCACCTGGCGGCGGTGACCGCGCTTTGGCGGCTGTTGCGACAGCTGGTCTCCCCGGTGGCGGCCCTGCTGGGCATGGCGCTGTTCGCGCTTCACCCGGTGCAGGTGGAGGCCGTGGCCTGGGTGTCGGCCCGAAACGACCCCATGTCGGCGGCGCTTCTCCTGGGGGCGCTGGGGGTGCTCTTGCCGGGTTCGATCTCCCGGAGGCAATGCGTCCTGGGCGGCGGCTTGTGCCTGGCAGCCCTCTTGAGCAAGGAGAGCGCGGTGCTCGCACCGGTCTTTCTCCTGCTCCTGGACCTTGCACGGTGGCGGAAACCAGGCGGAAGAGAGCGCTACCTCGCCCTCGGCGGCGCCCTTGCAGCCTGGCTCCTGCTGCGAGCCTGGGCGGGAGTCGGGGCGGCCGCACTGCCGGATGCGGAGGACCTTGGGCAGCTCTTTCGATCGATGCCTGCCCTGGTGGGGCTAGGCGGATCCCTCCTGGCCTGGCCCTCGTCTTTGAGCACCGGGCGCTTTCTGCCCTATCTCCACGTGCCCGTGGAGAGCCTGGTGCTTGGCTGGAGCCTTGTCCTCGTGGGGGCCTCTCTCGCCTGGCGACGGGGAGG
>CAZSZE010000026.1:9384-32323 GCA_964610645.1 uncultured Enterobacterales bacterium
GAGTTGGATCGGGTGGGGCGGTCTGGCGAGGCGGCTGGGTGGTTTCGGAAGGCTCTCCAAGGGGAGCCGGCCTACACCCGCGCCTGTTTGAACGCCCTCAAGGCGCCCCTGCATGCAGGAGACTCCGCGGGGGCGCTGGCCTCTCTCCACCTTGCCCGGGAGCGAGGTTGTCCGGAGGAAGGCGAGTTCAAGGCCATCGAGGCCATGATCCTGCTTCGAAACGGGCGCTTCGAGGCGGCCCAGGCGGCCCTCTCAGAGGTGGACCGCAAGGAGGCCGGACCGGCCTGGATGCCCGTGGCAGCGGCCCTGGCGAAGAAGGCCGGCGAGGAAGACGAGTACCAGCGCATTCGGGCCGGGGCGACGGGCGACCACGCGGGATTCGATGCCTTTGTGTCGGAACTCCTGGAGGCCGGCGACTGAAGGTCGCTGCGCTGCCTACTGAAGATCGCCGCCTACTGAAGATCGCCGCCTACTGAAGATCGCCGCTGGCCACGAGGAAGCCAGATTCCGGGCCTTCCAGGGTCATGCCCAGCGCCCCGAGGGTGAATCCAGCAAAGTCCGGCACGGGAATCTCCCCCAGGGAGTCCGTGAGCGACGGCAGAAGCAGGGGCATCAGCGCCTCGAGGAAGGCCTCGGTGCTGGCGGTGTACCGGGTGCCATCCGTGGGGGCGACCACGTCGAAGTAGACCTCGATGTCGCTCAAGACCGCGGAGAGCGTGTTCTGGGCGGTGGCTTCCAGCTCCAGGCCAGCGATGAGGCTCACGTAGACCCGCAGGAACAGGTTGTCCTCGATGGGCTCTCCATCAAAGAGGGACAACTCCAAATCTCCGATCTGCAGGTCCAACAAGGCCGTCCCGGTGCCGGGCACCGCCACCGGGGGCAGCAAGGCCTGGGTCTGCACTGTCAGGGCGGAGAGGGACGGCAGGAACAGGGACAGATCGTCCATGTCGAGTCCCAGATCCTCGTGGGTCTGCTCCATCTCCAGGAGTCCCCCGCCCCACAGGGCAAAGAAGACCTGGTTCAGGAAGTCCTGGCCCAGGGCCAGCTCCATCTGGGTGCCGGCGCTGCCCAGGGCGGGCGGCGTGTAGGGGTACACGAGGCTGCCCGGGTCCGGGGAGGCCGCGATCAACCAGGAGTCGGCGGTGACGTAGGAGGCGAACTCGAGGGTCAGGCCGTACTCGTCCACCGACACCGCCGAGGGCAGCGCATCCAGGTGGTAGGTCTGGCCGTTCATCTCGAAACTCTCCGCGATTTCAAGATCCGAGAGCGCATCGTTGACCAGGTCCGGCACCTCGCTCTCGGCCATGTTCACCAGGGCGTCCACCATGTAGCTCTCGACAATGGCGTCGATGTTGATGCCGAAGAACTGCACCACGTCATAGACCCAGGAATCCAGGTCGAAATCGAAGTTCGTGGTGGAGCCGCTCACATTGGAGGCGGCGACGTTCAGCTGCCCACCGGACACGGACGGGGTGAGATCCATGTCCAGCTGGATGTTGTCGGCCATCACGTATCCGCTGCTGGAATACCCGATGCCGATGACGGATCCACTGGCGTACCAGTCCATGTAGGGGTCCAGGATCCGGGCCATGGTGTCCAGGTAGCCGCCCGCCTTGGGATCGATGTCCAGCTCGGTGCCGGAGATGGAGAAGTTCTGCAGGTAGAAGGCGATCTCATACCAGGTCACGGTCCAGCAGAACTCGCAGCCGCCGAAAATGCCAAAACAGGGGTCGAAACACTCCTGCCACTGGGAGATGTCGTAGAAGACCGGACTGGGAATGGCGCTGGCGATGGTGCTGGTGTCGATGAAGCCCGACGCCATGCCCTCCAACACATCAAATCCACTCTCGTTGATGCGGGCCATGATGCCCGGGTCAACACCGTCGCCGTAGGGTTCGAAATTGCCTGACAGCGCCGCCCGCATGTCGGTGGTGGGGTTGCCATCTCCATCCGTGGCTTCGGTCTGGAGGATGTTCATGCCGAAGTCATAGGAGACCGGGCACTCCCAGTTGCCCAGCTCGTCCACCGGGCAGATCTCTCCATTGACGCTGACCTCGCTGACCCCGGACCATTCATCCACGGCCGTGCCGGTGGCCGTGTCCGACGTGTCGGTGGTGCGGTGGCCGCGCGGGGGGTGGACCACCCCGAGATCGGGCCCGGTGCTGTCGATGTGGAGGGGGCCCACGGCGTCCATGAGCGCACTGTCGGCGCTGGCCGCGTAGACCATGAAGTTCCCCTCGGCATCGAAGGTGATCAGGTTGTGCCGAATCGTGACGTCATCCGCCGGGTCGGTCCACAGGAGCCAGTCGGCGTCGACGGTGTTGCCGTAGAGGTCGAAAAAGACGACCTCCGCCACCGTGGTCTCGTGCAGCTCCAGGTCCATGTCCGAGAGGGTCAACTCCATGGTCACGGGCGTGCCGGAGAGCACCACAAATTGCTCGGTGTCGACCAGTTCCTCGAACTCCGCCGTGACTGTGTAGAGACCGGGCACGGTGCTGCTCACCTTCCAGTCCAGGACCGGCGCTTCCGGGTCCACCGTGACCGTGGCCACCTCCGGCGCATGGGCATTGCCCCACCAGTCGAGAATCTCAAGCTCCATGGCCAGAGGCTGTCCGACGGGGGTTGCTGCATCTTCCAGGGTCAAGTCCAGGGAGATCGCCGCGCCAGGAGCCACCACCCACTCCACGGTGGTCTCGTAGTCGGACTCATCGAACCGCGTGGTCGCAGTCACGCCATGCGTGCCTGCCAGAAAAGCCACCAGCGAGTCGTCATCATGCTCGAGGTCCAACTCGATGTCCGAGGACAGTTCCACCTCCACAGGGATGGGCCCATCCCCTCCCCCGGTCAGGTTCGCCGTGTACCCGGACTCAGCCCCCGCCACCGCTGGATTCTCCGCGAACTCCACCTGGAGCTGCAGCACATTGCCTTTGCCAAAACCAAGGCCGTTTTCACAGCCCCACACCCCAAAGAGCAGTGCAGTTGTGAGCAGAGCGCGGCCCATCATCTTTGTCCTCCGGCACCGATGCCAGAATGCCCTGGATGAGGGGACCTGTAAAGGGCCGATTTCACTGGGCAGAAGCGGGTTCCAGGGCATCGCCGGAAACAGGGGCCACATCCCCCGCAAAAACCGACTGCAATCCCTGGTCCGTCTGCAGGATCAACGACCCGTCGGTTCCAACGTCCACGGCGATTCCACGGCAGGCGTCGGCCTGGACTTCCCGGCCGCGATCCAGCCACCGGCTTCGCCAAGCGTCCAGCACCGCATCCGGGGAGCGCTCCACCTGCTGGCAGCGATGCTCGATGGCCGCGAGACACCGGGCCAGTACCTGCCCGCGGTCCTGGGGGCCTCGCAATCCGGCCAGGGAGCCCGCCTGGGGAAGCGCCGCATCGAATTGCACCTGGTTCACGTTGATTCCCACCCCGAGCACCACGTGGGAGATGGCGCCCTTGTCGACCTCCATTTCCGACAGGATTCCGGCGATCTTTCGGCGTTCCGGGTCCAGCAAGTCGTTGGGCCACTTGATGCCCAGGTCCAGGGCCTCGGCGACCCCCACAGCACAGGCGAGGCCCAGAAGGCCCGCCTGCTCGGGGGGCAGGGACGGACGAAGGACGAGCGAGAAGTACAGGTTCTCACCCGGCGGGGAAACCCAGGAGCGCCCCAGGCGTCCCTTTCCACCGGACTGGGCATCGGCCACCACCAGGGTTCCCGAGGCGGCTCCCTCTGCAGCCAACGCAGCCGCCTCGCTGTTGGTGCTCTGGCATCGCTTGAAAAACACCACATTTCGGCTGCAGGCCTCGGAGAGACCCACGCCATCAAAGGGGGTCACAGAAGCTCCATTCCCAGGTCCACCCAGACCGCCTGGTGAATCAGCCCCCCCACGCTGGCCCGGTCCACCCCCAGCTGCGCCACCCTCGCGATGCGTGCAGCATCCATGCCCCCCGACGCCTCGGTGCGGGCCCGGCCCCGGCACATCTCCACCGCCTGGGCCACGAGCGCATCGTCCATGTTGTCCAGCAAAACCAGATCCGCACCCCCATCCAGGGCCAGAGCAAGCTCCTCGAGGGTCTCCACCTCGACCTCGATGTCCACACTGGTGGACACCCGGTCCAGGACCCGGTGGATTGCAGCCCGCACGCCCCCGGCCGCCCGGATGTGGTTTTCCTTGATCAGGACCATGTCGTAGAGGCCCATGCGGTGGTTCTTACCGCCCCCATGCCGCACCGCTGCCTTTTCCAGCGCCCGGTGCAGGGGCGTCGTCTTTCGCGTGTCGAGCACGTCCATCCGCCCCTCGGCAGCAGCCACCACAGTGGCGGTGTGGGTGGCGATTCCCGAGAGCCGCATCAGGAAGTTCAGGGCCACGCGCTCGCCCTCCAGCAAACCGCGCACCGGCCCGGTGATCTGCGCCACCCCCTGCCCTGGTTCCAACCGGTCCCCCTCCTGGGCGAGAGCCTTGAACCGGGCTCCACAGGCCTCGAAGGTAAGCCGCGCTGGCTCCATTCCGGACAGGATGAGCGAGGCGCGGGCATCAATTCGGGCGGTGCCTTCGACCGCGGCGGGAACACAGGCTGTCGTGGTCAGGTCTCCCGTCCCGCGATCCTCCTCGAGGGCCGCTTCCACCAGCTCTTCCAGGGTCACGACAACCCCTGGCGGGCTTCCCGAAGCTGCGCGAGCTTGGCGCTGGCAAAGTCGAGCTTGTCCCGAAAACCCTGCACCACCTGCTCCGGCGCATTGGCCACGAACTTCTCGTTGCCCAGGCGCTTGGACAAATCCCCAACGTCCTTGTCGACCTTGGCGATTTCCTTGTCCAGGCGTTCGCGTTCCGCATCGAGGTCCACCACGCCCTCCAGGGGAATGATCAACCGCCCGCCCTTGACCGGCACGATGGCCGCACCTTCCGGCGGCTCTCCGGCAAGCGCCGCCACGGATTCCACGCCAGCGAGGTGCGACAGCGCCCCCGCGTGGCCCTCCGCCACCGCCGCAATCTCCCCTTCCACCAAGAGCGCCAGAGGACTGCGGGGAGAGAGCCCCATGTCCGCTCGCAAGCGCCGAATCCCGGTGATGATCTCCTGGAGCTTTGCCACCTCCCCGAGAATGGCCGGGTCCGTCGGGAAGTCGCTTTCGGCGGGGTAGGCCGCCTTCATCACGCTCTCGCTGTCAGCACGCACCCCCGCGGGTAGCTGCTGCCAGATCTCCTCCGTGAGAAAGGGCATGATCGGGTGGGCCAGGCGGGCGATGGCGGAGAGCACGGAAACCAGCGTGTGTTGGGCAGCAGCCTTGTCCGGACCATCCCCGTAGACAGCCTGCTTCGAAAACTCCAGGTACCAATCGCAGAACTCGCCCCAGGTGAACGCCTGCAGCTCCGTGGCGGCATCGTTGAACCGGTAGGAATCGATGGCCTCCCGAATCCGGCGGGTGGCCTCCCCGGTGCGGGCCAGGATCCAGTGGTCATAGACCCCCGGCTCGGCAGCAGCGCCGGCCGCTGGATCAAAATCCTCCAGGTTCATGTGCACAAACCGGAAGGCCTGCCAGATCTTGTTTACAAAGCGGCTGTTCACCTCGACCCGGTCATCGTTCCACAGAGAATCGCGTCCCGGCACCGCCACCTGGGCGAGGGTGAACCGGAAGGCATCGCAGCCGTAGGCATCGATGGTCTGGAGGGGATCGACCACGTTGCCCTTGGTCTTGGACATCTTGTCGCCATTGGCATCTCGAATCAGGCCGTGAATGCACACGTCGGCAAACGGCACCTCCCCCCGGTGGTGCAGGCCGGAGAACATCATCCGGGCCACCCAAAAGAAGATGATGTCAAAGCCCGTGACCAGCACGCTGGTCGGGTACCAGGTCGCAAGCTCCGGGGTCTCCTCGGGCCAGCCCAGGGTGGTCAAGGGCCAGAGGGCGCTGGAGAACCAGGTGTCGAGCACATCCTCGTCCTGGGTGATGCCGGCACCGCCACACCCACCGCAGGCGGTCGGGTCTTCCATGGCCACGGTCACGTGGTCGCAATCGGTGCAGTACCAGGCGGGGATTTGGTGCCCCCACCACAACTGGCGGGAAATGCACCAGTCCCGGATCGAGCGCATCCAGGAGAAGTACGTGTTCTCCCACTGGGCCGGGTGGAACCGGGTTCGTCCCTCCTCCACGGCGGCAATGGCCGGTTCGGCCAGGGGCTTCATCTTCACAAACCACTGGGTGGAGATCATGGGCTCCACGATCGCGCCGGAGCGCTCGGAGCGGCCCACCGCCATGGTGTGGTCCACGGTGCCGCGGTCCAAGCCCTTTTCGGCCATGGCGGCCTTCACGGCCTTGCGGGCATCGAAGCGATCCATCCCTGCGAACTCGCCGCCCAGCTCGTTGACCCGGGCCTGCTCATCGAGAATGGTGAGAAAAGGCAGGTCGTGGCGCTTGCCCACGGCAAAGTCGTTGGGATCGTGGGCGGGGGTGACCTTTACCGCCCCGGTGCCGAACTCAGGATCCACCAGCTCCGCATCAGCGATGATCGGGAACTCCCGATCCAGGAGCGGGTGGGTCACGGTCTTGCCCAGCACCGCTGCGTAGCGGGGGTCATCCGGGTGCACCGCCACCGCAGTGTCACCGAGCATGGTCTCTGGCCGGGTGGTGGCCACCACGATCTCCCCGGAGCCATCCGTCAGGGGGTAGGCAAACGACCACAACTCCCCCTGGAAGTTCTCCTCATGGTCCACTTCCAGATCCGAGAGCACGGTCTGCCCGACGGGATCCCAGTTGATGAGCCGCGTGTCCCGGTAGATCAGGCCTTCCGCATGCAGCTTCACGAACACGTGGCGCACCGCATGGGACAGCCCTGCATCCATTGTGAAGCGCTCCCGGCTCCAGTCGCAGCTCACCCCCAATGCCCGCAGCTGCCCGGTGATGGTGGATCCGGACATGTCCTTCCACGCCCACACGCGCTTCAGAAACTCCTCGCGGCCCAGGTCGAGCCGCTCCTCGCCTTGCGCGCGCAACTGCCGTTCCACCACCCATTGGGTGGCGATTCCGGCGTGGTCCGTGCCAGGGATCCAGACGGCATTGTACCCACACATTCGCTTGTAGCGCACCAGAATGTCCTGGAGCGTGTTGTCCAACGCATGCCCCATGTGAAGGGACCCGGTCACGTTGGGAGGCGGAATCACAATGCAGTACGGCTCTCCGTCGGCCTCCGGATCCCCCACAAAGAAACCCGATTCTTCCCACCACGTGTAGTAGCGGGACTCGGCTTCTTTCGGCGCAAAGTTCTTTGGCAGTGTCGCCATGGCGGTGGACCCCTCGGATTCGGCCCCTTAACCCCAGATCCTCCCTGCCCGGCCCCGGAAATGGCCCTACTTTTATTGAAAGACCTCCACGTGGACGACCCGGGTGGACGATCGAAGCTTGAGGCCCTCGTCGGTCATGTCCCGCTCGTTGTTCTGAAACCCGACATACAGGTTGATTTGGTCCACGTTCAAGGCGCTGTCCAGCTTGTCCCAGACGCGGCTGTCGATGTCGAACCCGTTGTCCCCCGTGGCGTTGCAGGTCACGCTGTCCCAGAGATCCCCGTCCCGCTCCTGGCGCACCTGGACCCAGGTCTCATCCCAATCCACGGACTCCCAGTCCACGCGGATGTCATCCCCGAACACCAGCCCATCGCCATCGCTCTCCTCCAGCTCCACCCAGGTGACCTCCCCGGCCCCGGGGGTGGCCAGCCCGTTCACCACCCCGGCGCTCTGTACCTGGATTCCGCTGGTCACCATCTCCGCGGGTGTTGCACAGCTGTGCTGGTTGCCCAGGACATCGTCGTAGTAGAAACCCGGGGAGGCCACCGCGAGGCTCCCACTGCGCGTGCTGGTGGCCCAGGCCGCATCGCTTCCGTTGGTCCCGGGGATTTCCGTGCCCGACTGGCCTGCATCGGCGGCAAACATGGACAGCTCTTCCTGGCAGGTTCCCTCGGCGGGTAGATCCCGGTTGGCCAGCCCATCCGGGGCGAACTCCAGGGCAATCGTGAATCCGTACACCCCCTCGTAGACCCCGTCGTTGTTGCTGTCCTCGCCGTTCCCCGTGCAGGGCCAGGTCATGATGTCCGCGGTGAGCCGAGCATCCGAAGCACTGCCGGATCCCAACTCGAACTTTCCGCCACAGCCCATGCCAAGCCCCACCGCTACAAGAACTATCGAAAGAAATGGTCGCATCAGTCCCGCCTCCACTTGCATGCTTGGTCCGGGTATAAGGTACGTCGCCAAAGCAGGCACCGTGTCGTCCTTTTTTCCCCGCGCCCTTCTCGCCCTCTGCGCAGGCCTCCCCGCCTGCGAGCCGATGCTGCCCCGTGCCTTGTACGACCTGGATGGCGCCTTCTTTGATTCTCCCTTCCCCTCCCTCGAGCGATCGGATGCTTCTGGCACACCCGATTGGAGCGGTTTTCCAAACCCCACGGATGCCCCCTTGCTGGCCCTCTACCTGGACGAAACCCCAGAACTGGGGGGTGCCAGCACCGTGGGTCCGGTCTTCTTCCGCTTCTCACGCAGCCTCGCCACCCGCAAGCTACCCACCCCCGAGGACGGTACCTCTGAGGACGGCACCTATGAGGACAGCGCCATTTGGCTCCTGGGCGTGGATCCGACCTCCCCGGATCGAGGGGAGTTCTTGCCGCTTCGCTGGGATTGGCAGCGGTCCTCCACCACCTACCAGGAGCGAAACCTCCTGGCGGTGGCCCCGGCAGAGGGCGTGCCCCTGCGTCCAGACACGACCTACGCCATTGTGGTCACCACCGACATCGCCAAACGGCCCGTTTCCTTCGAGGAGGCCCTGTCCCCCGAAAGCAGCAGCGCCGATGTCTATGCCCCCCTGAAGGACACGCTCCTGGAGAAGGGCATCTCCTTGGAGCGGGTGGCCATGGCCTCGGTGTTCCACACACAGGACCCGGTCGCAGAAATGGCCGAGTGGGCCTGGTGGGTGCGCCACAACCTGCCGAACCTCTCCTGGGATGCCACCCTGCCCCTGTCCTATGAGAACGGAAGTTTCCGGGCCTTTTCCGGCACCCTCTGGATGCCCTTGTTCCAGCACGGGGAGAAGCCCTACACAAGCGAGGGGGGCGGATTTGCCCGGGAGGACGGGGACCCGGCGGTCGCGGAGTGGGAGAGGGTGCCCTTTGTCTTGAGCGTTCCCCCGGGGACACCCCCCCAGGAGGGCTGGCCGGTGGTGATCTGGTCCCACGGCACCGGCGGGGATGAGACCACCTGCTGCAACGGCGACGGCCAGCTGGAGGCGGCCAGGGTGCTGGCTCAAGGAGGACTGGCGGTGTTGTCCACCCCCCAGCCCCTCCACGGGGATCGGGCCACCCCCGGCACCCTTCCCGAGCTCCACAGCTTCAATCCCATGAACCCGACCGCAGCCCGCACCAACTTTCGACAAGGGGCCCTGGAGCTGGTCTACCTGTCAAAGACCCTCTCCGCCCGGCAGCACACCTTCCTCCTGGAGGGGGAGAGCCACACGCTGGATCCGTCGCGGGTGATGCTCATGGGCCACTCCCATGGGGGCCTGACCGGAGCGATTGCAGCCCCCTTCCTGGGGGGGTTGATCCAGGCCGGCGTGCTCTCCGCCGCCGGCGGGGGCATGTCCACGACCCTCACCCTGCGCACGAAGCCCATCAACCTGGAGGGGATCATCCGCGAAGCCTTTTCCTTTCAAGGGGACGAGGAAGTGGATGCCCTGCACCCGGTGTGTGCCTTGATCCAGGCCGTCACCGATGTCACCGACCCGTTGAACTACGCCCGGTACTGGCATCGGGAGTCCGACTGGTTTTCCGAGGCGCCGGTGAGCTTGTTGCTCACCACGGGGCTGTCGGACGCGTTGACCCCCCCCGAGACCGGACTGGCCCTGGCAGCAGCCGGGGGATTGCCCATCCTGGCGCCGGTTTCCTGGCACTCCCCCGCCCATGACAACGCGGACCTGTCCCCGGAGTCCCTCCCCGCATCGGAGAATCTCCTGGCCTGGGATGGCACCCGGCCCACCGGTGGCGTGGCGCAATTCCCGGAGAACGGCCACTACGCAGTTTTCCACAATCTGGCAGCGGCCCAGCTTTACCGGCATTATCTGAAGACTGCTGCAGACGGGTCAGCCGTGTTGCAGGAGTATGTCGGAGCCTCGAAATGAAGATCCTTCTCGGCGTCAGCGGCGGCATCGCAGCCTACAAGGCCTGCGACCTGGTGAGCCTTGCCTGCAAGGAGGGGCACGATGTCCGGGTCGTGATGACCGAGAACGCCGAGCGATTCGTGGGAAGTACCACCTTTGAGGCGTTGAGCGGCCACCCGGTCCTGCTGAACACCTTTCAAGGCGCGGAAGAAGGCGGCATCGACCACATCGCCTGGGCCAAGTGGGCAGACGTGGCCTGCCTGGCGCCTCTGACCGCCAACACCCTCGGCAAGCTGGCCTGTGGCATTGCGGACGATGCACTGACCACCGTGTGGATGGCCATTCCCAGGGGAACCCCCATCGTGCTGGGCCCGGCCATGAACACCGAGATGTGGTTGCACCCGGTGGTTCAGCGCAACCTCCAATGGATTGCGGAGCTGGATCGTTACACCGTGATCGAGCCGGTGGAGAAGCGCCTCGCCTGTGGCGATACGGGCCCCGGCGCCCTGGCGGAACCCGCCGACCTGCTCGCAGCCCTTCACCAAGCCAGCAGCGCTCTTCGCGCCTGTTGATTCCCGCAGCCCTTTCGGCTGCACTGCACTCCGTCACCGGAGCCGACTGCCCGTGTCTCAATCCCCTCCCCCCGCGTCCCTGCTTCCGCGCAGCCTTGTACAGGCCGTGGGCAACACTCCGCTGGTGCAGGTGCAGCGGTCTGTCGCGGGAGAGATTCCCGATGGCGTGGAGATCTGGGCCAAGCTGGAGTCCCTGAACCCCGGGGGTTCCGTCAAGGATCGGGCTGCTGCGAAAATCCTGGAGACCGCGGAGCGTACGGGGAAGATCGGCCCGGGCACGGTCCTTCTGGATGCCTCCTCCGGGAACACAGGCATTGCCTATGCCATGGTGGCAGCCAGCAAGGGGTACCGCTTGAAGCTGTGCCTCCCGGCCAACGCCAATGCGGAGCGCAAGCAGACCTTGAAAGCCCTCGGGGTGGAGCTGGTACTCACCTCTCCCTTGGAGGGCAGCGATGGGGCCATCTTGGAGGCCCGGCGCCTGGTGGCGGCAGACCCAAGCCTCTTCTACTGCGACCAATACTCGAACGAGGCCAACTGGAAGGCCCACTTCCAGGGCACCGGCCCGGAGATCTGGGCACAGACCGAGGGACGGGTGACCCACTTCACCACCACCCTGGGCACCACGGGCACCTTCATGGGGGTGACCCGGTTTCTCAAATCCCAGAATCCCGCCATTTGTTGCTACACCATCGAGCCGGACTCGCCCTTCCACGGATTGGAGGGCCTCAAACACATGGAATCGGCCATTGTGCCGTCGATCTACGATCCCAGCGTGGCCGATGGACACCTGGGGGCCCCCACCGAGGCGTCCTATGCGTGGGTGCGCAAACTGGCGAAAGAAGACGGGCTGCTGGTGGGGATTTCATCGGGCGCTGCCCTGTGGGGTGCCATCGAGGTGGCCCGGGAGCTGGACATAGGTGTGGTGGTGACCCTGTTCCCCGATGGTGGAGAGCGCTATCTGTCGGAACCCCATGTGTGGGAGGACCGATGACATTGCACTTTCCACCGGCAGAGTTGGAAAAACTCCACGCCCACGCCACGGAGGGATACCCCCACGAGGTGGTGGGAATCCTGGCGGGCCGGCGGAGTGAGGGGCAGGTCACCCTGGTTCAGCCCCTGGTGAATGAGCGGGCCGAGACCCACAACCGCTACCGGGTCGACGGCTTGTTGCTCATGAAAGCCGAGCGAAAGCTGGAAGCCGATGGTTTTGAGGTGGTGGGCTACTACCACTCCCACCCGGATCACACGGCCGAGTACTCCGTGTACGACCGGGACCACGCCCTGCCCAACATGTCCTACCTGATCTGCTCCGTGGTCAACGGAGCGGTGGCCGACACCCTTTCCTGGCGCCTGGTGGAGGATCGATCCTCCATGGAGGCCGAGCCCATTTCCATCGAGGACTGAACCCATGCCTGTCACGATCCACATTCCCACCCCCCTGCGCCCCTACACCGGCGGTGCAGCCTCGGTTGATGTGGCTGGAGCCACGGTCGGCGAAGCCCTGGCAGCCCTGACCGGTGCCAACGCCGATTTGACTCGGCACTTGCGAGACGACGGAGGCAAGCTGCGCAGCTTCGTCAACGTGTACCTGGGAGACGAGGACATTCGGTACCTGGACGGGGAGGACACGGCCCTCACCGACGGGGCGGAGATCCTGATCGTGCCCTCGATCGCAGGAGGCACGGGGGATCCAGGAGGCGCAGCGGGGGCCGACCTTCCGGAGCTCACCAACGCGGAAATCGCCCGATACTCCCGGCACCTGATCCTGGACGAGGTGGGCATGGAGGGCCAGCGCAAGCTGAAGGGCTCCAGCGTGCTCTGCGTGGGCACCGGCGGGTTGGGTTCGCCGCTCCTGATGTACCTGGCCGCTGCGGGTGTGGGACGGATCGGCATTGTGGATTTCGACGTGGTGGACGAGTCGAACCTGCAGCGCCAGGTGCTGCACGGCACCTCCACCGTGGGCATGTCCAAGGTGAAGAGCGCTGAGGGGCGCCTGAAAGACATCAACCCCTTTCTGCAGCTGGACCTCTTCGAGGAGCCGCTCACATCAGAGAACGCCCTGCGAATCCTGGCCCCCTACGACGTGGTGGTGGATGGGACCGACAACTTCCCGACCCGGTACCTGGTCAACGATGCCTGCGTGATCCTGGGCAAGCCCAACGTGTACGGCAGCATCTTCAAGTTCGAGGGACAGGCCACGGTCTTCAACCACGACGGGGGGCCCAACTACCGGGACCTGTACCCGGAACCCCCGCCCCCGGGACTGGTGCCCTCCTGCGCGGAAGGCGGCGTGCTGGGGATTCTCCCCGGGGTCATCGGCTGCATCCAGGCCAACGAGACCATCAAGCTGCTGCTCGGGGTGGGCTCAAGCCTTTCCGGACGGCTCCTGCTCTACGATGCCCTGAACATGACCTTCCGGGAGTTGAAGCTGCGCCCGGATCCCCAGGCAAAGCCCATCACGGAGCTGATTGACTACCAGCAGTTCTGCGGCATTCCCGCCCAGCCCGAAGCGCCAGCAGCCGAGCCCTTTTCCCGCATCACCGTGTCCGAGGCCAAGGCAAGGATCGATGAGGGTTGGGCTCCTTATGTGTTGGATGTGCGCAAGCCCTTCGAAGCCGACATCGTCGCCTTTGACTTCGCGGACCGCCTGGAGCCCCACGAGGGCGTGGCGGCCATCGCGGACGACCTGCCCACCGACCGGGACATCCTCGTGCACTGCAAGATGGGGAGGCGTTCCGCCAAGGCCTGTGCAGCGTTGGCCGATGCCGGGGTTTCGCGCCTCTACAACCTCGACGGCGGCATCGTCGGCTGGGCCCAGGAGGTGGATTCGTCGATGGCGGTTTACTAGCGCCCTACTCTTCCCCGCCTTCGCCGCCCCGGCGCTTCTGAAGCGCATCCTTGATCCACTGCATCCAGTCGGCATCGCTTTCGGGGGTCGCGGGAAGTTCGTCGAAGTGTTGGTCCGTGGGGAGAATCACCGCCGCTGGTCCTGTGGCGACGCCCTCGGCAATGGCGACAAGGCGCCGGCCATCGAGCACCAGGCCCACGATGCGGTCCGGCTTCAGCTCGAAGACCAGGTCCTCTACGGTCCCCACGTGCGCACCGGATCGGCTCATGACCCGCGTGCCTCGGTATTGGGAGGCCCAAGCCCTACCCGGCTCCACGTTCCGGCCGGCTCCGGACCACTCCACAGCGTCTTCCCCGGGCACGATGGCCACATCCCGGCCGATGTACTCCATGTGGGATGCGGACACGCCCCCTGCCCGGGAGAACATGCCGGTGCCCTTCAGGCGGTAGCCGTAGATCTCCTGGCTCTCCAGGTCGAACTGGAAATCATCCATCCGGCCCACAATCGCCCCCTCTGCCCGGGCGATCACCAGGTGACCCTGTGCCTTTCGAAATGACAGCAACTGTCCCTCCCAACGCAGCCTACCCCAACCAGCGTTAGCGGGGAACCATGGACGCTCTCCCCTGCCCGATCCAGGCCCGTTGTGGCGGCTGTCCAGCCATGCCAATGGCTGCCGAAGCACAGCTGGAGCGCAAGATCGCCTACGTGGAGCGCTGCCTCGGGCAGCCGTTGGATGGGGTCCACTCCTCTCCACTCAACCTCGGCTACCGGGCCCGCTTGACCCTGGGCCGCGGTGCCGACGGCGCCTGCGTCTTCCGGCAGGCCGGCAGCCACAACGAGGTGGACATTCGCGACTGTCCCGTGGCCCGCCCGGAGATCAACGCCGTGCTGGCACGCATGCCGCTGCTCCCCCCGGAAGTGCGGACCGTGGAACTGCGGTCCGATGGCACCGGGGTCGTGGTGTCGCTCCAAGCCCCTGGCCGGGGGGCTTCGCCCGATCTCTCGGCTTTTGAACCCGAGGCCCTGGGCATCGCCGGGCTGGCCTTGAACGGTGGGCCCCGCACGGGAGACTGCCGCAGCTATCTCTCTGTTGCGGGCATCGATCACGCCCACTCCCCCTCCACCTTCTTCCAGGTGAACCTGGAGGTGAACGACCTGCTGGTGGGGCGCGTCCTGGCGGAAGCACGGGCCTCCAAGCCCTCGGGGGTGCTGGATTTCTACGCCGGCGCGGGGAATCTCTCCCTGCCCCTGGCCGCCGAGGGCGCAGCCGTGACCCTCATGGAGCGGGAGGGGGCGGCCCTGGCCGATGCCCGCCGCACCGCCGAGCGCCATGGAATCTCCGTGGAGACTGTCGGCCAAGACGTGGCCCGGTTCCGGGGGGGGGACCTGTTCTTTGACCTGGCTCTCCTGGATCCGCCACGGGCCGGCGCCCCGGGGGTGATGGAGGAGCTGCTGCTCACCCGGCCCAAGGCGATTCTCTACGTCAGCTGCAACCCCAAGGCACTGGCACGGGATACCAAACCTGCCCGGAAGGCCGGCTACTCCGTGGCCTCCCTGGAGTTGTTCGACATGTTTCCGCAGACTGACCACTGCGAGATCCTCTGTGTCCTCCGCCGCCCCTGAATCCCAGGCCATTCCCCGGCATGTCTGGGCCGTGCTGGCGGTGGCCGTGCTGGCGGTGTCCTCAGCGGCCCCCCTGGTGAAGCTCTCCGGTGGCGTCCATCCCCTCACCCTCGGGTTCTGGCGCACGGCGGGGGTGGGCCTCCTGTTGGTGCCCTGGTTGCGTCGGCCCTCCCGACGCGACGGAATGCTCATGGTGGTGGCGGGGGTGTGTCTCTCCCTTCACTTCTGGTCCTGGTTTGCCTCCCTGTCCCACACCACGGTGCTTCGCTCCACCCTGCTGGTGTGCCTCGGCCCCTTGTGGCTGGGGCTGGCCGAGTGGGCGATCCTGAAGACCCCGCCCAGCAGGCGGTTCTGGGGAGGCATCGGCCTGGCACTGCTGGGCATTGGCATCATGAGCGGCGGCGAGCAGGGGGCGGGTTCCCTGAAAGGCGACGGGTTGGCCCTTTTGGGCGGCCTTCTGGGCTCGGCGTACCTGTTCACCGGCCGGGAGGTCCGCCAACGCATGGGAATCGGCCCGTATGCGGGGGGGGTGTCCCTGGTGGCGGCCTGTGTGCTGCTTCCGCTGGCGTTGCTTCTGCAAGCGCCCCTGACCGGACACGCACCTGCCGGTTGGTGGGCCATTCTGGGGCTGACCCTGGGGCCACAGCTCCTGGGCCACAACGGCTTCAACTACGTCGTGGGGACCTTGAAGGCGTCGGTGGTGTCAGCCGCGATCCTGCTGGAGCCGCTGGGTGCAGCAATCCTCGCGGCCCTGCTGTTGGCTGAGATGCCCACAGTGCTGGAGGCAGCCGGCGGTGCGATCCTTGTCGTGGGGGTGGGAGTCGCCACCCTGCGCCGTCAGGGAATCAAGTCTGCGTAGTAGATGGTGTGGTGGCCCCATACGGCGCCGTCTTCCAGGTGGATGTTTCCCCAAATCCGCGGATCCGGGCGGTTGGTGTCGATCTCCAAGGTCACGTAGGAGCGGTCATCGTCGTAGCAGAAAATCCGCTCCGAGTCGTTTCCGCCACAACTCACGGTGCTGTGTCCGATTGGTGAAGAGGTGAACTCCGTCAGGTCATACAGTCCGGAATGCGAGATGGTCCTGAATTCTGAGAAGTGAACATCTCCCGAAAGCAGCACCACCCCGGCAATGGCCTGCTCCCGAACGAAATCGAAAAACTCGTTTCGCGCATCTGGAAACGCCGCCCAGGAGTCGCCCGATCCCTCCAGCGTCCACTGGCTGCCGTTCACCAGGAGCTTGAATGTGGCGCTCGAATTCAGGAGCTCTTGCATCAGCCACGCCATCTGATCTGCCCCGGTGAGGCTGTTGTCGCGTCCCCGGTAGTAGCGATCATCCAAAAAGAAGAGGTCCACATCCCCATAGGAGGTGGAAAAGAACACCCCGGGCACGGCCTCGGTGCCGTGGGCGGGGTTGGGCCAGTAGTCCTCGAAGGCCAGCCGGGCATTCACCTTGCCCGGTGAGTCGGCGTCGGTATTGTTGCCTACATAGTCGTGGTCATCCCAGGTAGCCAAAGTGGATGTGTCCATCATCAACTGCTTGCGGTGTGAGCGGCTGTGGGCCCAGCGGTAGTACCAGTGAAGGGCGCCTTCCTGCCCGGTGTTTCCGTAGTGGTTGTCCCCGACAAAAAGCAGCAGGTCTGGTTCGCCATCATCTATCGAAGCAAATCCGGGCTGGGACTCGTCTTTCGAACAGGAAACAAATGCGAGGTCCATGTCCACCGGATCTCCGTCTGCCGGCGCGGTGCGGAAGTCGTGGACTTCGTCTTGCAGATTGCCGTCGATTTCCAGCCGGTAGGTGTAGTCCGTGTTCGGTTGAAGACCTGTCACCTGAAACTCGGCGGTAAAGTCGTCGCCGGGCAGTGGGTAGGCGTAGCCATGAACCCGGTAGGAGGACGGGTCGCCGGCGTTGGCAATGTACAGCACCACGCGCCGGGTCACATCGGTTCGAATCCAGATCCGCGTGTCCTCTGCCCGGGTGGAACCCAGGATGGGACCGTGGGTCAAGGGGTCGTCATCGCAGGTGCTGCAGAGGAGATTGGGCACGGTGGAGTCAGACCAGTTCTCCCTCTCTCCTGATTCCTCCCCCATGTAGAAATTCAGGGTGTCGTTGCAGTACATGTGCTCGCCGTCGAAGGCCACCTGGATACAGGCTGGCTCCCAACGATCCTCGCCGCTCACGCTCTTCAGTTCGATGCGATCCACGTCCGCCCGCGGGATGCCCACAGCCTTGAAGTGGTACACATCCATTTCTCCACGCCGAAAGTCATCCACATCGGCCTGGTTCAGGGTGTAGCAGTCGTCGGCGTTGACGCAGATCGAGAGGGTGTTGTCATCTGTTCCAGCGTATTCGGCGTCGGCTGTTCGAATCGCCACCGACAGGGTCAGGATGTTCTCCGAAAACTCGGGGTACCCCGGATCCTCCGGCTCCTCCCAGTCCGGCCCGGTGTCCGGGTTCGAGGTGTCCACCGTATCGACCGTGTCCACCGGCGTCGTGTCCGGGTTCTGGGTGTCGTCTGTGGCGTCTGTGTCCGCCACGCATTCATCGCCCTTGAGGTGAGTTCCAGCCCCACAGTGGATGGGCTGAATCGGGCAGCCCGCGAGAAGGAAGAACAGGGGCAGTGCCATCGCCATCTCCGTGTTGTTCCATGAATAGCCGGGTACCCGAACGAATGCCTCGGCAGGTCCGTCGTATGCTCCGTTGTACTGTCCATTGCTGGAGAAAGCATGTTGAACTCCCCCCTCTCCCTTCTCCCCCTGTTGGGACTCTTGCTGGTTCCCCTGGCGTCGGCGAACTCTCCGGCGCCGCGGGCCCAGGCCCACACCCTCTCCCTGCAGGCCATCGCCCACGCAGAAGCCCTGGATTCCCTCGTGGACCAGGTCAAGGATGCTGCGGTGAAGCAGGCCCTGGAGCGCCGGCTGGTCTTGTTGGATGGCACGTTGGAGGCCCTGTCCGTGCTGGTGGAGGACAAGTACATCTCCCTGCCCCCCCAAAGTGCCCCCGTTCCCTTTGTGCCCCCCACGGTGGAGGCCCAGGTTCACCTGGCCGGACCCCTGACCCATGTAGCGATCCAGGTGGAGACCGGATCCGAGCAAGTGGCAAGCGTGGCCAAGGAGCCCATGGACCCCAACGGCCTCACCGAGCTGACCGATGCCCTGGGCCAGGAAGCCTTTTCCGAAGGCCGCCTGCGGGTGCTGCGCTCTGCGGTGAACGCCCCCAGCGGCTTTTCCGTAGACCAGGTCCTGCGCCTCCTGGAGTCGTTTGATTTCGGCGGGGACAAAGTCGAAGCAGCCGCCATGCTCCACCCCCAGGTGGTGGACCCGGAGCGGTGGTACCTCGTGTACGGCGCCTTTGACTTCGACACGGACAAGGAGGCGCTTCGGCGGCAGGTCGGGGAGTAGAGGCCACGGCGCCGGGCACCCTGTTACACACCGCTGCGGCCGACCCAAAGCCATCGCCGAGGTTCCCCTGGATCCGACGGCTCCTTTTTGCCGCTCTTGTCGGGTTCCTGGTGCTTGGACCCTTCTACCGGCAGGTGCTGGGTGGCAGGCATTCTTCGCCTCTGCCTTCCCCTGTTGATCTGGACCCGATTCGGCAGCGACTTCTTGCTGTACCAACGCCTGGAAGGATGGTTCCTCGCCATCGGCATTTTCTTCTTTGCCTCCACCGGCCTCATGTTCGTCGGGTTCTACAGCCGCTTTGCCACCACCGGGGCAGCAACTACTCCATCACCACCCCTGCCAGCACCACATCCTGACCGATGGGACGGTCAAGGGCGGCTTCCTCCCTCAAGCCTATCCGGAGGGTGTAGCTTCCCTTTGGAGCCGGCCTGGGCGGGTGCAGCCAGTACCTGTCCGTGTAGATGACGCCCTCGTCCCAGCGGGAAGTAGGCCAGGCCCAGTCACAGGGCTCGTGATCCCCCCACCACATGTCCCGGACCTCGGATCGGTACATCCGCTGGAGAATCCACAAGTCGCTCGTGACGGGATCTACCCGCCGCCACCATGTCTCGACCCAGACATTCTGTCGCTCCACCAGCTTGGATGGTGCCAGGCGCACCCCCAACAACTCCAAGGGCCCCAGTCGCTGCGGCGAAATGCGAGCGTCACTTGGAACCTCTTGGGTCTGACAACCCATGGGTGCGCTCGCCAAAGGGCCAGGGGCGGGTCCAGGGGCCACAGGCTCTGCCCCCGGTTTGCTGGGACCGGGTCGCTCGGGTGGCGGAGAAAGCACCACCCACGCGCGGTTGTCTTGAAACTGCACGTCCGTGCCCAGCTCGCTGGAGAGATCCCGCAGGCGAAAGAGGCTCTTTGCTGCTGAATTCCCCGAAGCCCAGCTCGTCACGCCATACCCGACGTCCATAGGACGGGCGCGAAGGCCCACCACCCCATCTGCGGACAAAGCCAAGGTAAACAAGAAGGAGCGAGAGATTTCCCCCGTCTCATGGGAGTCGAAGAGGAGGTTTCCCATGTCATAGAGGATGGGCCGCCCCCGGTAGATCTCCACCCCCTGCACCATGTGCGCCGAGGTTCCAAGCACCGCGTCAGTCCCCATGTCGATCAGCAGTCGGGCAATGCGGCGGGTTTCCATCCGGGGGCGGGACTTCTTGTTGGGGCCCCAATGAGGAGCCACCAGGACCAGGTGGGCCTGCTCTCTTGCAGCGGCGATTCGGGGCCCCAGCTCCCGCTCCCATGCCTCTGGCGAGGTGAGGGCCAGATGGCAGGTGCCGGGACTGTCCTCTCCTGCGCCGAATCCCCACTGTGTTGCATCGACTCCGAAGACCGCTACGGTGAGATCCCCGGCCCGTCGAAACACCGGCGAACAAGCAGAATCTCGCGTGGCACCTGCCCCCGGGGCGCCGACTCCCATGGCTGTGAGGAGCGCCTGCTGCTCCATCAGTGCATCGCGCCCGTAGTCCCCGGAGTGGTTGTTGGCGACCCCCACCACATCCACCCCCCCCGCGGACAACACACCCAGCATCTCGGGACGACCCCGGTAGTAGAACGGCGCTTTCTCCCCCTTGTCGATCCCCTGCTGCCCCCCGGATGCCACCACTGCCTCCAGGTTGACAAAGGCCAGGTCAGCCGACTGCAACTCGTCCAGTCCACCCAGAGCCACCTCCACTCCCTGGCTCCCCGAGATTCCATTCTGCCGCCGCCCGAGGTTGACATCGCCACCAGCCACCAGCACCGGCGCATCACCAAAGTCGGGAACCGATTCCACCCGGCGAGGGGGCGTGCTCCGTCCCACAAGGACCGTCCCCAAACTCACGCGGCCCTTCCGAAAGTGAGAGGCCTCCAGCACACCCACTGGACCCCGGAGAGAGAGCAGCAACCAGTACGCTCCCGGCGAGAGATCCGAAGGCAACTTGATGGGCAAGTCCAAGCGCACCTGAGTGCCGGAAGGGAACCCTCCCGCGGGGTCCGCCAGGTCGTATTTCAAGACGTCAACGGGACCACCTGCTCCCGCACCCCAGATGGACAACTCTGCGGAAACCAACGGCAAAGAAGCCAACTCCAGCCATGCGGTTCCATTCACCACTGAACCTGGATCAGCGACAGCCGGAAGCTGGGATCCCAGGAGTTGAGTGCCGCCGTCGAACTCCACCGCGGGAGCACCTCCCTCATGGGAGTCGGCGGAGATGGAGACCAATGTCACCGGGTTGTCACCTGGGCCACCACAGGAGGTCGCTCCAAGGAGGAAAACAGCGGTTGGAAAGAGTGTCACCATGCGAACAGGCCTCGTTGAGCCCTTCTCGGTGCTTCCGGCAGGACCACGAGATGACTGCCAGATAACCTCGGTTGAGACCTGTCTTCCACCCTCTATTCTCCGCGGGGGAGACGCCCCCCCACCGTTGAATTATGATCCCGCGCGCCCACCCCACACACAGGTCGCCCATGTCTCTTGCAACTGTGTCCTACCGCGCCGAGATTCTCCTCAACCCCAGCCAAGATGTCCTCCGTTCCCTGGCACTGAAGCACACGCCAGCCATTTCCGAGACCGCCTGCGGCAACCTGAACAAGGTCAGCCGGAACAAGGCCCGCATGGCGAAGTACACGTATGTGATCGCCCCTGAGGCCGATGCCGCCCTCTACTCCGCCGCAGTGATCGACCGTTCCCGGGCCCAGGTGCTGATCGATGCCCAGGCCCGGTACATCGAGGCAGTCGGCCAGCTCATTGGAATCCACGGCGCCCTGGGCGTCGGGCCCCGCGCGGTCGGCGTCGAGTGGCTCTACACCCTGGAGGGCGCCAACATCGCCGGCATGCAGCAGGTGCTGTCCTTCCCGCCGGAACGCGTGCTGAACAACGGCGACAGCTTTGAACCCCGCCTCCGGGTCGTCTACACCCCGGGATTGCAGGCCGCGGACATGCCCGGGGGCCAGGCGATCCTGGTCGACCTGGAGAACTACACCACCTACGTGATCGGTCCCGACTATTTCGGGGAGTCCAAGAAGGGCGCACTGCGCATGCTCAACGAGCTTGTGTACCGAGAGGGCGGCCTCGTGCTGCACGCCGGCGCCAAGACGGTGGAGTTTGCCGGCACCCACCTCTCCATGACCATCATGGGCCTCTCCGGAACCGGCAAGACCACCACCACCTTTTCCAAGCAGGGGGAGGTCACCCGTCCCATCCAAGACGACATGGTCGCGATCTGGCCCGGCGGCGAGCTGAGCTGCACGGAAAACGGCTGCTTTGCCAAGACCCACGGCCTGACCGAGGCGTCCGAGCCGGTCATCTACCGGGGCACCGTGTCGCCCCAGGCCTGGCTGGAGAATGTGTTCACCGAGGCGGATGGCGGGTTGGACATGGAAAAGGGCGAGATGTCGCCGGAGGATGCGCTGCGTTTGAAGGAGACGCTTCTGCTCACGGGGGCCCCCAGGGAAAACCTGGAGCAGTGGATCTCCGGCGAGGCTACCGCAGCCGATGTGCACGACGAAAAGGGCGTGCTCCTGGACGGATGGGAGTTCGTGAAGTGGACCGAAAACGGCCGATCCGTGATTCCCCTGTCGAGCGTCGAGGATGCTGCGGACCTGGATGACCTGCCGCTTGTGCGCTCCATGGGCATCCTCAACCGGGACGAGGGCGCAGACGCTGCCACCCCGGGCATCATCCGCTTTGCCCGTCCCGAGCAGGCCGCCGGCTACTTCATGCTCGGGGAGACCACCAAGACCTCGGCAGCCGGGAAGGAGGTGGGCAAGACCCGCTCTCCCTTCACCCAGCCCTTCTTTCCCCTGGCCCATGGTCTGCAGGCCAAGCGCTTCCGGGAGATCGCAGCCACCATGCCCGGCGTGGACCTCTGGATGATGAACACCGGGTACGTCGGGGGCGACGTGGCAAGCGTCACCAACGACGTGGGCCACAAGGTCAAGATCCGCCACTCCTCAGCCATGCTCGAGGCCCTGGTGACCGACCGCATCGCGTGGACCGTGGACCCGGACTTCGGGTACCAGGTGGTCGACGTGGAGCACCCGGACAACGCCTGGCTGCTTGAGCGGGTCCCCGTGGAAATCCTCTCCCCGGTGCACTTCTTCCGGCGCACGAACCAGATGGATGTCTACGCCCGGTGGGTCAAGGACATGAAGGTGGGCCGGCGGGCGTTCCTGGAGCAGTACCGGGTCGATGCGGACATCATCGAGGCGGTGTGCGGAGCCGAAGAGCCAGTGAACCTGAACCGGCCTTCCAGCCGGGCAGCGCTGTAGCTCAAAAGGCGCTGTAGCTCAGCAGGCGCTGTAGCTCAGCAGGCGCTGTAGCTCAGCAGGCGCTGTAGCTCAGCAGGC
>CAZSZE010000026.1:32423-39040 GCA_964610645.1 uncultured Enterobacterales bacterium
GCTGTAGCAAGAAAGCCGCGCTCTCAGGTGGGCCGGACTTCCGCTCTTCGGGCGAGATCCTCCCGCTGGAGCTGCATTACGATCTCCCGGACAATCTGGGCGTCCACGTAGTCCATTTCCTGGAAGGAGAAGCCATAGATGCCCCGCTCGGAGCCCGGCCGTTGGATGACATAGGCCTCGACCCCCATCACTCGGGCCACCGCGCCACCGTACCCAATCTCAATGTTGACCGGCACCGCAAATTCCGGCGCCTCGTCAATCGAAATGGCACACCCCCCCAGGGAGATATTTCGCATGCGGCCGGGGACGGTGGACAAGAAGCCGGGTTCCTCGTCGGTGGGCAGCAGCACGTTCACCTCGATGCCCCCGGGAATCCTCGCCCGGTAGGTCTCCCGCCGGTTCACAAAACCATCGGGGCCCACGGTGCCCGCGAGTCCATCCAAGCCGGTCTGCCTCTCCTCGGTATGCTGGAACTCGTCCTTCCAGATTCGCCAGAAGTTGTCCGCGAAGGGCTGTCCTCCCCGGGTGCGGAAACGCAGCACCACATTGCCCGTGGACACGTGGATCTCCCCCTCAGGCGGACGCTTTACGTCGTCCGGGGACAGGTGGGAGATGGGCAGGGAAAAGGGGGTCTCCCCTCCGGAAGGTCCCCCCACCGGGAGAAAGGCCATGACCTCAGCGTTCAACACCATCCACCCGCGGCGCACCCCGGGTTTCCGCGGCAGGTGCAGCACGGGCCCCAGCAAGAGCATGTCAGAGACGTTCAAGCCCGGAACCTTCTCCTTCCAGCGGTCCAGCAGGCGGTTCACCACCATGGTCCGCTCTTCCAGTCCCGGCGCCGGCACCAGGGGCTCCTCGGGCAGTTCCAGGTGCAACAGGAGATCCGACACTTCAGCCAGGCGCTCCATGGGGTGCTGCAGGCTGAAGACATGGTGGTCCTCCCCCACGTTGATCACCAGGTGCCGGTCCAGCACCCCGTGCACCTCGATGCGGGTGATGTCCCCCAGGGGGATGTCCAGGCGCTTGCTTGTCCCCACCATCTGCTCCAGGCGGCCACTGGGGGCGAACTGGATGCGCTTGCGGGAGATCACCATGTCCCCGGGTTGGCTCAAGGGACCCTGGAAGTAATGGACCGGAAAGCCGTCGAAGACCTCGTCGTCCAGGGAACCCCCCTCCTTGCGGCGCACCGAGTCCAGGATGGCCTGCAGTCGCGGCACCAGGTCCCCCCGGAAAAACTGGGAATCCTCCCCAATCGTGACTTCCAGGCGCTGGCGGACCCCGACAACCTTCACATCGGTGATCTCCGAGAGGTCCACATCGATGCGCTTGTCTCCCCAGAAGCGGGTTTCGAACTTCCGAGACGGATGAAAAGTCAGTCGCCGCGTCGTGACCACCACCTCCCCCCGGGCGGCCATCAGCTTGTTCAGGTAGCAGTCGATGATGCCGCGCAAGAGCACCCGGGCCTGGGGGTCATCGAAGTTCAGATCCCCTGCATCGCGGGCTGCCAACAGCTCGGCCAGGCGGTCCCGGAAAGGCTCCATCTCGATGCCCATGACCTCCTGGTCCGGACCATCGGTGGACAGCAGCAGGCGTCCCATCATGGGGTCCAGTTCGAAGGCGTCGATCTCCTCCACCGGGAGCTCCCAACTGTAAGACACCCCTTCCTCATCCTGCACGGCTGGCATGAACAACAGGCGCTGGGTCGTGAGGGTCAGGACCCCGGGAAACGCATCCCCCGAGAACAGGCTCATGCACTCGACCCGCGCCACCACCCCCTGTCGATCGACCGCGGAATTCGAGTCCGTCATGGAGGCCACATATCATGGCGACGGGGCAATGCAGCCGTTAGGCAGAAGCGATGGCAGAACGGCCCCCCGAAGACCCCGGCCTCCCCTGGGAGGAGATCGCCCGGCAGGTCCAGATCGCCCTGGACGAGCTGCCCATCGGCAATCCCGAGGCCAAGGGAAAGCTCATGGAAGACCTGAAGAGCGTCATGGTCTCCCTGGAGGAATTCGGGCTGCCTTTCGGGATGGCCCCCCCCCGGGGAGAGCGTCCAGCACCGGACATTTCAGTCATGACGGGGGGCCGGGAAGAGGAAACCAACGAAACCGAGGCCGAAGAGGCGTCCGACCTGCCCGGGCGGCCCGATCTCAAGGTGGCACCCGATCCCATCACCGAGGAGGAGGATCTCGAGGAATCCGGCGACCCCACGAGCCCCGGAAGTGGCTTCAGCTGGTTCAACCTCGGAGACCTCGGCAAGTCCTTCCCACTTCCGGGCATGACCGCCTCCCCCCCGGGGGACATTCGGCTTTCCGGGGCGGATGCAGAGGAAGGAGTCCAGACCCTGTACACCGGGACCCAGGCGCGTCCGTACCGCATCCACTGTGCCGACGGCGCCATGCGGGTCGTGGTGGACGGCAAGTCCGGAGAGGTCCTGCGGGCCAGCCGCTCCATCGACGTGGAAGGCACGTTGATTCGCGTGATGCTCGAAGATGGTTCCTCGGCCATGGGCACTTTCCAGCGGATTTCTTGAGGACTCCTGGCCCCGCCTGCAAGGTCAGGCAAGCGGAAGGATCAAGCCGTCAAGAACGCCAGCACGAGCCCAATCGCCACCAGGGTGCCCAGGGCCACCAGCGCCACCTTGACCCGGTCGATGGGCGCAGTTCCCACGACCTCGCCGGTCTGGGCATTGACCACAAATCGCCAGGGGCGATTCCGAAAGCGAAACGCGCCGATATAGACCGGAACCACCAACAGCACGACCTCCTCGTTGGTCACAAGGGAGCTGGCCACACATTGGTGCAGGCCGTGGTGGGCCGAGATCCGCTGGCGGTGGGCTGCGGACATGAGGGAGTGCATCTGCACCCGGGCCCCCTGCTCGCTCATGCCTGGAAGCTCGTAGGGCGCGCCCTGTTCGGGGCCGGTCCAGGGCTCGGCCTGTTCCATGTCGTACGGTTCCAACTCGGTCAACTCGGCGGAGGTAATGCCCTGGGAGGCGGGGATCATGTGGACGAGGCGGGTCTCGGCAACGCCCCCTGTCGGCTGCTTGCCGCTCCGGGTTGCCCCGGACTCCAGACCGTTCCAGTGGGTCTCCACGTCGCCCTCGAAACGCCACGAGGGGATGAGCAGAAGCCCAAGATCCACTGAGAGAGAGCGCAGCACGTTCGGGTACCACCAGCTGCTGCGGGCCCAGTCCCGGTACTGCTGGTCCGCATCGCTCTTGTCTACCTGGACCGGCAGGTGAAGCTCCGGCACAAGTACATCGCTTGCCTCTCGCTCCTCCACCGCCGGAGACCCGCAGAAGATGCAGGCCGCCATTTCTGCGGAAGCATCGTAGACCACCGCCCCGCCGCAGCCGCCACATTCCACGACCAGGCTCATGACTGCACCGCAGCAACGAGGGCGGCCAGGAGGAGCAGCCCGAATCCAATGGCTCCTGCCACCTTGGCCCAGGAGGTGGGAGTGTCCCCGAAGGTGAGGCCGGTCTGCCCGTTCACAAGCTGGCGAAAGACCTTGTCCCCGTGGCGGTAGCTTGCAATCCAGACGGGCAGGAGCACCAGCTCGGCCTTGTCCAGGTCCACATCGGTCTGCAGGCGCTCGAGGGTGTTTACATTGCCGGGCAGGAGGTGCGTCGCGATGCGACTGGACTCGAGGCTGTGCACCTCGTCCACGCAGACCCCATCCGCCGTGTCCCGACCCACCGAAGACAACTCGGCGCTCCACCCGGACACCATTTCCGGGGAAAAGGGCTCCGCCCGGCCGAGATCAAAGGGCTCCAGGGCGTTGGACTCGGCCTCCTCCAGCCCGGAAGAGGCGCTCACCAGGTGATCGTCCAGGGCGCGAATGGCCGAGCCATCGTGGGTGAACCACTCGGTGCGCCGCTCTTGGCGGGTGCGCACCCGTCCCTTGGAATCCACGTAGGTGACGGTCTTCCACCAGTAGATGCCCACCTTGGCGCCGAAGTTGCTGCGCGCCGTCCCCGTGTACGCCCAGAAGGGCACCAGGACCCCCTTGAGCTTGTGGTCCCGCACCAGGCCCTTGCGCACGGAATTTGGCGCCCAGAAACGATCCGCAAGGTGCTCCGACAGGCGCTGCTCCGCCACGGAGCGCTGAATCCGGAACGGTGCGACCCGCTTCACCTCCGCCCGGGCGCGATCTCCATCCACCAGAGGCGCATCGCAATAGGCGCAGGACATGCTGACGATGCTCTCCGGGAACTCCGCCACCGCGCCGCAGCTTGTGCACTCCCGTACCGTCAAGGGGACCTCCCTCCTGGAATAGGGAACATAATGCGGAAGCCGCCCGGACCCGGACAGATCCTGGTTCCTTCTTTGGCGGCACCCGGGTTAGCCTGCTAAGGGAAGGATCCCCGCGTTTCTTCCCTCCCCCCTATTTCTACCCCCCTCCTCTCCCTCCCCCTACCCCCCGCGACACCATGACCCCGCAGGTCCAGCCGGTGGCTCTCCACGAGGCCACCCGACGGCGCTATCTCTCCTACGCCCTGTCCGTCATCACGAGCCGCGCTCTGCCCGATGTCCGGGACGGCCTCAAGCCCGTGCAGCGCCGCATCCTGTACGCCATGTTCCACAACCTGCACCTCAAGCCCGACGGGCGCTACCGCAAGTCCGCAGCCGTCGTGGGTGAGGTCATGGCCAAGTACCACCCCCACGGGGACCAATCGATCTACGACGCCATGGTGCGCATGGCCCAGCCCTTCTCCCTGCGCCACCCTCTGGTGGATGGACAGGGCAATTTCGGCAGCCTGGACGGCGATCCCCCTGCCGCCATGCGCTACACCGAGGCCAAGCTCACCCCCATCGCCCTGGAGCTCTTGGAAGAGCTCAAAAAGGACACGGTCAACGACCGCCCCAATTACGACGGCCAGACCCACGAGCCGGTGGTGTTGCCCGCCCGGTTTCCGCAGCTGCTGGTGAACGGTGCGGAAGGCATCGCCGTGGGCATGGCCACCCGGATTCCGCCCCACAACCTCAAGGAAGTCATCGATGCCTGCCTGCTGATCATCGATGAGGACGACGTGACCAACGCCCAGCTCTGCCGCAAGGTCAAGGGCCCGGACTTCCCTACCGGGGGGCGCATCATCAACTCCCGCAAGGAGCTGAAGGAGATCTACGATACCGGCAGTGGCCCGGTCACGGTGCGCGGCGAGCACACCACTGAGAAGATCGGCCGCAGCCACTTCTTGGTGGTGCATTCCCTGCCCTATTCGCTGAACAAGGCCAACCTCGTGGAGCGGATCGGACAGATGATCCGGGAGCGCAAGGTGCCCCAGCTGGTGGATGTGCGCGATGAGAGCACCGACACCATTCGCGTGGTCCTGGAGCTGCGCAAGGCCGTCGATGCAGAGGCCGCCATCGCCTGGCTCTACAAGCACACCCCACTGCAGCAGCGCTACCACGTGAACCTCACCTGCCTGCAGCCCAGCGCAAACCCGGATGTAGCAGCGCCCGCCCGCTTGAGCTTGAAGGAAATCCTCGACAGTTGGCTGGAATTCCGCCTGGAGACCGTGCGGCGACGGTTCGACTACGACCTGCGCAAGCTCCGGGAGCGGATCCACCTCCTGGAAGGGTTCGAAATCGTCTTTGACTGTCTAGACGAAGCCATCAAGATCATTCGACAATCCGAGGGGAAGCGAGATGCCGCCGAGCGGCTGATGGATCGCTTTGACCTGGACGACATCCAGACCGACGCCATCCTGGAGATCAAGCTCTACCGCCTGGCCAAACTGGAGATTCTGACCATTCTCGAGGAGCTGGCAGAAAAGCGGACCGAGGCTGAACGCATTGACCTCATTCTCTCCACGGAAGCGGGTCTCTGGAACGAGGTCCGCACCGAGCTGGTGGAGCTGCGCAAGGAATACGGCGAAAAGCGCCGCACCACCATCGCCGAGGTGGAGGAGGAGGAGCACTCCTACGACGAGGACGCTTACATCGTCGCCGAGGATGCCTTTGTCATCGTCACCCGGGATGGCTGGGTGAAGCGCCAATCCAGCTTCACGGATGTGTCCAAGATCCGCATCCGGGAGGGAGACGAGATCGGGTGGCTCTTCAGGGCCTGCACCCGCACCACGGTCACCTTCTTCACGGATCGCGGGGGGGCCTACACCCTGCGCACCGACGACATCCAGCCCACCACCGGGCACGGGGAGCCGGTACAGCGGCGGTTTTCGTTTGATGCCGGCGAAAAGGTGGTGGGGGTCATCAGCCATGATCCGCGCAACCTGCCCCGTCCCACGCCGGAGGCCCTCGAGGTACTCACCGAGGACGACCCGGAGCCACCCTTTGGCGTGGCTGTCACCCAGATGGGCCGCGGCTTGCGCTTTCCTCTCGCCCCCCATGCCGAGCCTTCCACGAAAAACGGCCGCCGCTGCGTGAAGCTCCAGGGGGATCACGACGGCGTGGTGGCGGCATTTGGCACCCGGGGCAACGAGTTTGTGACCCTGGCCACCCGGGGCGGGAACATGCTTGCCTACCCGGTGTCGGAGCTGCCTCTTGTGCGTTCGGCAGGCAAGGGCTTCCTGGCCATCAAGCTGGGCGACAGTAAGTCCCTGAGTGGCAGTGACTCCCTGAGTGGCAGTGACTCCCTGAGTGGCAGTGACA
>CAZSZE010000026.1:39140-55074 GCA_964610645.1 uncultured Enterobacterales bacterium
TCCCTGAGTGGCAGTGACTCCCTGAGTGGCAGTGACTCCCTGAGTGGCAGTGACAAGGTCCTAGCCTTTTCCCTGTCCACCAAGCACCGCAAGGGCGCCCTGGTACGCACCAACAACGGGCGCGAGGAAAAGGCCCGCTTCAGCAAGCACGCCGGCAAGCGGGGGGCCCGGGGAGCCGCCGTCATCCGGCGAGGCCATTTTTCCGAGTGGATTCGGATGCCCCAGATTTGGCTAAATGGCCCGGCCCGAGGGGAGGAGTAGCGCATGGGGACTGGATACACCGCGCAGGACATCACGGTTCTCGAAGGCCTGGAGCCGGTGCGCCTGCGCCCGGGCATGTACATCGGGGGCACGGGCAAGTCGGGACTCCACCACCTCTTGTGGGAGATCGTGGACAACGCCGTGGACGAGGCCATCAACGGCTACGCCACCCGGATCGATGTGACCTTGCACACCGATGGCCGCACGGCCACCGTGGCGGACAACGGCCGCGGGATTCCCGTGGACAAGCACCCGGTCCACAAGAAACCCGCCCTGGAGATCATCCTCACCACCCTCCACGCGGGCGGCAAGTTCGACAGCAACAACTACATCACCTCGGGCGGACTGCACGGGGTGGGGGCCTCGGTGGTGAATGCCTTGTCCTCGAGCCTCGTGGCTACGGTTCGACGGGGAGGCAAGGAGTACCGCCAGGACTTTCGACGGGGCGTAGCCCGCGGCCCCATGAAGAAGATGGGGGCGGCCCGGGGCACCGGCACAAAAATCACCTTCACCCCGGATGACGAGATCTTCGGCCCGGTGGTGTTCGACCCAGGTGTGGTCAAGGAGCGCCTGGAGGTCAAGGCGTACCTGAATCCCACGCTGCGAATCCAGCTGAAAGACGAGGCTGCAGGAACCACCCAGGAATTCCGCCACGACGGCGGACTCGTGGACTACCTCTCCCACCGGCTGAACCAGGCCGAGCGCAGCTCCCTGACGCCCGAGGTCTTCTCCTGGGACCGGGAGGTGAACGGGTCCCTGTGCAAGCTGAACATCGCCCTGGCCTGGACCGATGCCCCCAAGGAAGAGTTCCACACCTTTGTGAATGGCATTCCCACGCGGGATGGCGGCACCCACGAGCAGGGGCTGAAAGATGCCGTCACCCGGTCCCTGCGCAACTTCATCGAGACCCACGAATTGGCCCCGCGGGGAGTGCAGCTCACGGCGGACGACATCCGCGAGGGCCTGGTGTGCATGTTCTCGGTGCTGGTCTCGGAACCCCAATTCCAGGGCCAGACCAAGGAAAAGCTGAACAATCCGGAGATCCGGGGGGCGGTGGAGGGGGCCCTGCGCCCGGTGATGGAGCAATGGCTCCACGATCACAAGACCTGGGGGGAGCTGGTGGTGAACCGGGCGGTGCAAGCGGCCCGGGCGCGGCTTGCCTCGCGGGCAGCAGCCACCCAGGTGCGTCGAAAGTCAGCGATCTCGCACCGTTTGAACCTGCCGGGCAAGCTGGCGGACTGCTCCTCGACCAACCCGGCCAAGAGCGAAATCTTCATCGTCGAGGGAGACTCAGCCGGCGGGTCCGCCAAGCAGGGACGGGACCGCAAGACCCAGGCGGTGCTGCCCATTCGCGGCAAGGTGCTGAACACCGAGTCCGCCCCCCTGGCCGCAGTGCTCAAGAACCAGGAGCTGAACAACATCGTCCAGGCCCTGGGCACGGGCATCGGCGCCGATTTCGACATCTCTCGCCTGCGCTACGACAAGGTCATCCTGCTGATGGATGCGGATGTCGACGGACACCACATCGCCACCTTGCTCCTGACCTTCTTCTACCGCCACCTGCAGGGCTTGATCCAGGCGGGCCACGTCTACATCGCCCAGCCCCCCCTGTACCGAATCGATGCCGGCAAGGAATCCCACTGGGCTGCGGACGACGACGAAAAACAGCGCATTCTCGACTCCCTGCCGGCCCGGTTCAAGGCCGAGATCTCCCGCTTCAAGGGGCTGGGCGAGATGATGCCCAAGACCCTGTTCCGCACCACCCTCGACCCCCGCCGCCGCCGCCTCCTGCGCGTCGAAATCCCCGATGACAAGGCCCTGCTCACCGACCAGGTCGTGAGCGACCTCATGGGCAAAGACCCATCCGCGAGGTTCCGGTTCATCATGGACCGGGCCCAGGAGGTAGAGGGGTTGGATGTGTAGGGCGCCGAGGCACTGAGTTCCGCCAGCCTACTCGTCCAGAATGGCCTCGATGGTTTCCAGCAGCCGTGCCTGGGAGAAGGGCTTGCGCAGCAGAGGGACGCCCGGCGGTGCTGGAATAGACAGACCGGTCACCAGGACGACGCGCTTTTCCATGCCGGGCCATCGGGCAACAGCGGCTTCGCGGAATGCAACACCGGAGAGGCCGGGCAGGTGGACATCGGTGATGACCAGGTCGTAGCTGCGCTCCGAGAGCTTGACCAGCGCTTCTTCAGCGGACCCGACTGCCTCCACCCGGTGGCCTGAGAGGCCCAGCATCTCGATGGTCAGCTGGCGCATGCCGGGGTCGTCTTCGACAACAAGAATCTGCCGAGCGATCCCAGCGCCATCCCGGTCGCCGGAATCCGTCTGCCTGGCGGCCAGGGGCAGCACCACCCGGTACAGGCGGCCGATCTCTCCCACCTTGGGCACGTACAGCGCCCCACCGTGTTCACGCAGGATCGCCGCACCCACGGCCACACCAAATCCAAGTCCCCGACCCACCTCGTCCGCCGCCTGCCAGGCGCCGCCAGCGGGAGTCACCTCAGCGAGATCCCGCCCCCCCCGTGCCTCTCCCACCCACACCACCGCGTTGCCCCCCGTACTGCGTGCCACCATGGAGATCTCCGCCCGGCGGCCGGCCTGGTTTGCCAACCAACTCAAGAGACCATCAAACACCTGTTCCAGGAGCACCGGGTCCCCAGGCACCACCATCCCCTGCGGATGCACATGGGTGCCGATCTGCACCGACCCCATTCGCTCGCGACACGCCCGGGCAGCTGCCTTGAGCACTTCCTGCACCGACACCTCCTCCCGGCTTCCTAGGCCCGGCTGGGAGAAAATCTGCAGGCTCTGCACAATGTCTGCCATGCGCCGAGCATAGTCGGCCATGACCTCCAGGTGCCGGTCTCGATCCTGCTTGCTGCCATCGCCCAGGGCCTGCAACAGCTCGACCCGTCCCATGATGACTGCCAGGGGGTTGTTCATTGCATGGGCCACCCCCGCCGCGAGATTGCCCACGGCTGCCATGCGCCGAGAAAGTTGAAGCTCTTCTGCCAGCAACCGGTAGGAGGTCACATCCCGCAAGATGCACTGGAACGCACTGCGTCCATGTAGCTCCAGGGCCCCCACACTCAAGAGCACCAGCCGCCCGTCCTTGAGGCGAAGCTCCTGCTCACCGGAGGCCACAAAGCCCCGCTCCTGAATTTTTCGAATCTCGTCCGGCGCCTCAAAGCAGTCTTCCAACCGCCGGGCAGCCCCCAATCCCTCTGCCGCCTCGTTCCGGGAGTGGATCTCCCCGTTGGACTGCACCAGCAGAATCATATCCGGAGAGGAATCAAACAACGCCCGGTGAAGAGCGCCCAGTGTGCCTTGGTTGGTATCGTCAGGCGTCATGGTGGGCTACAGCAGATCTGCTGGCTACAGGGCAACACAGACCGCATTGTCCACCACCTGCACCTCGTACGTCTCCACCGCCGCACTGGAATCCGTCAAGCAAGCGCCGCTGCGAACGTCATACTCCCACGCATGGTAGGGACAGGTCACCACGTGCCCTTCCAGTCCTCCCTCTCCCAGCGGCCCCTGCGCATGGGCGCACGTGTTCGAGATGGCATGGAACTTTCCGTCCACATTGGCCACGGCAATCGCCGTGCCCGCAATGATGATTTCCACCACCTGCCCCGCCGGCAGCGCATCCTTGTGCAGTACGACCTCGAAACCCTCCGGAGGGGTCACATCCTTGGGGGCTTCCAGGCCAAGGCTCAAGGACCGCTCCCCCACTTCCACGGAATTGTCCTGGGGCTTCCAACCGGTGCTCCCACTCTGCAGCCGCGACGGTTCGGAACCTCCGCGCCCCAAGAGCCTGGCGCGGATGCCGTTGGGTCGCCCAAAGAGTAGGATCCGCAGCAGGCCCATATTTCACACCTCGAAGATAGGTGTTCATAGCACGCCGTGCCAAGCTCACCAGAGAGAGGCCCCATGATTCGCAAGAAGCTCCGTGACGCAGCAAGGAAGGCCGCCTTGCGGGCATTCAAGATGGAAGAACAAGCCAAAGCAAGGGAGACCAACAGCACGGAGAAAGAGCCCGCCCCCTACAATCCTGACCTGATCCCCAAGGTGGTCCAGGGAAGCGGCGACACCCCCGGTCCGAACCACCCGACGCTGATTGGTCGAACCTGGGTCAGTGCGCAGCTTGCGAGCGGCGTTGCGCCGCTGCTTGTGGACATCCGCCCCCCCGAGGAATGGTGCGCAGGACACTTGCCCGGAGCGCTGCTTCTTCCCGGGCACCAGGTCGCAGAGGACCCCGGCCCCCTGGGACCAGACACCGGGGTTCGCGTCACCATCTACGATGCCACCGGAGGATTTCTTGCAGAGGAAGTAGCGGAGCGCCTTCGCGCAGGCGGATTCAGCCTCGCCCGGTCCCTGCAGGGCGGCTGGGCGGAGTGGGTGGAGCACAGCGAACCAGTGCACTCTCCGGAACCCGTCCCGGCGGCGTCCCACCAGCTGGGAGAACCCGTGGAACTTGTCGATGGGCGCCGTGGCCGGGTGCAGGCCATCACCCTCGTCCAGGGCGTGCCTGCATACACCCTGCTCCTGGAAGGAGACGCGGGCCGCATAGAGGGCATCCAAGAGGAAGACCTGCGCACCTGACGCGAGAACCCACCTGTGGTTTACTGACCGACCATGAGCTTCTCCGCCGTCACCCACAAGGGACTGAAACGAAAGACCAACCAGGACTCGATCCTGGTCGATTCAGCCCATGGCTTGTACCTCGTGGCTGATGGCGTGGGGGGACGAAAGGGAGGCGAACGCGCCTCCGCCGTGGCAGCCGAGGTTTTTGCCTCCCGCGCACCCGCACTGTTCCACCTGCTGGAAAAGCACGACCACGACCCGGGACAGGGCACTCGAAACCAGCTGCTGGAGGCCCTGGATGCAACCTGCCAGCAAGCCTCCCGAGGGGTCTATGAAATGGCAGAAGCCGAGGAGTTGGAAGGGGCTGCCACCACCCTGATCGCTGCCGTCCTGGGCTTCGGGTACCTGTTTCTGGCCCACATCGGCGACTCCCGGGCCTACCTGCTGCGAAATGGCGACCTCATGGCGATCACGGAGGATCACACCCTGATCAACCACTTGATCCGCCAGGGCAAGCTCACAGCAGAGGAAGCCAAGAAGAGCCCCTATCGGCACGTGATCACCCGCGCGGTGGGCCACATGCCCAGCGTGCAATCCGACCTCATCTGCCAGGAATTCCTGCCCGGGGATCGCCTGCTCCTTTGCTCCGATGGCCTCTACGGCCCCGTGGCCAACCAGGAGATCGTGCCGTTGCTCTCAGAGGCCGATCCCGAGGACGCTGCACAGGACCTTCTGCAAGCGGCCTTGAAACACGGAGGTCCAGACAATGTGTCGGTCATCGTGGCTGACCCGGAGCCCTCCCCCGAGTCCGACCTGGTCTCGCGCCGCGCCCGCACCTTGTCCAGCCTCTTTCTCTTTCACGGCCTCCCCTTTTCGGAGCTGGCCCGGGTGAGCCGCGTGGTCCGGGAGATGCACGTGTCCGCTGGCGAGTTGGTGGTGGCTCAGGGGGCTCCGGGCAGGACCCTGTATGCGGTGGTTACCGGCGAGCTGGTGGTGAAGCGCGACGGAGTGGTCATTGCCCGCCTCGGGGATGGTGCCCACTTTGGAGAGCTTTCCCTCACCGACTCCCAACCGCGTTCCGCATCCGTCACCGCAGCCAGTCCGGCCCACTTGATCGCCATTGACCGGGCGGAGCTGGATGCCCTGTGTCGCAGGGATCCAGACCTTGGCAGCCGGGTCCTGTGGAACCTGCTGGAGACCGTGTCCCAGCGCCTTCGGGAAACCACTCGCCGCCTGGCGGACCAGGGATAGGCTGCAGCATCCGGGAGACGGGCCCTACTGCACTCCCAACTCCGAAAGCAGCCAGTCAGAACCAGACACCTCACCCAGCATCCAGAGCACAAAGCGGATGTCCACGTGGATGGAGCGAGTCAACCCCGGGTCGTACAACCAGTCCGCTGCCATGGCTTCGTAGTTGCGATCAAACACCAGGCCCACAAGCTCCCCCTTGGCATTCAAGGTAGGCGAACCCGAGTTCCCCCCCGTGTTGTCCAGGGTGGTCAGGAAATTCAGGGGAACGGAGGCGGAATCGGCGTCGATCTTTGCCTTGAGGGTTTCCGGCACCACAAACGGATGGGGGCCTTCCTTGGCCAACATGCCACTCAGAGTCGTCTGGGGCTTCAGGGTCACGGCTTCCGAGGGGGAATAGCCCCGAACCTTGCCCACGCTCACCCGCAAGGTGCCGTTTGCATCCGGGTACATGTCGCCGCCCTTCATCTCCATGAGCGCCTGCATGTAGGCGGGACGCAATCGAATCATGGCACCGCGGTACCGGTCATCTTCCTCCCGCTGGGACTCGACCCACCCCTCCACGGCCACCGCCAGCTGCAACCACGGATCCTCAGAGGACTCCATCCCCGCGCGATCCATTTCAAGCAGCTTCAGGCGAGCTTCCTCGGTTGCAAACTGCGGCTCCGCGTAGAGGGCGTTCAGCGCGTCCTCCAACCCTCCCTGGGCCTCGATCCAGGAAGCGATCGGGGCCACCTGCTGGTCGGCAGGCAATTCCAGGATCCTGCCCAGGACGATGCGAGCCAGGTCCTTGTCCGCCGCCAGGTGCAGGCTGCGTTGGATCTGTCGCATGTTGTCCCGAATGCGCTCCTCGTCCCTCGCCTGGTACCCGCGGCGCCGATCCAGGTCGTCCTTTTCCCGCTCCAGACCCAACCGATAGGCCGTGCGCGTCACCCGCAGCATCTGCGGGAAGTAGGCGGTCAGACCGACCAGGCGATCCCGCTGGTAGGAAGACAGCCGCTCCTTGACTTCCAAGTCGAACTCGGCAAGCGCTCGCTCATATCGGCGCTTCCGCCGCCGATCCGCCTGGACCCAGGCCTTCAGCTCCTCATACTCGCCTGCCTTTCGCTCCACCAGATGGGAGGCCTCAAAGTTCTCCAGCATGCCCTCGTAGTGCTTGCGTTGGTTGGCCAGGCTGAAGATGTAGTTGCCGAGCTTCTTGGCAGCGTCTTCGCTGGTGCTGGTGTGGGCGCTCATGGCATCCATGAGTGCCGTGAACAGGTCGATGCCTTCCGGGTAGCGCACCTGTTGGGCGTGGGCGATTTCCGCTGCGCTCCGGTAGCGGTAGGTGGCACCCGGGTAGCCTGCGATCAAGACAAAGTCATTGGCCTTCACACCGTTGGGTTGGACTTTCAGGTGTTGTGCCGGGGCAAAAGGAACGTTGTTCTGGGCATTGGCCACTGTGCCGCCATCCGGCGCCACGTAGGCACGCAGGAAGGCAAAGTCACCGGTGTGGCGGGGCCACATCCAGTTGTCCTTGTCCCCCCCGAACATGGCCACGTCTTCCGAGGGTGCGTAGACGACCCGGACGTCCTTGACCTCCCGCCGGGTGATCAGCTTGTACTCCAGACCTCCGTAGAACTCGGCCACCTGGCAGCGGCGCCCCTGGCCTGACTCGCACTCGGAGATGACCTCCTTGCGGGCGCGCTCCAGAATGTCGTAGCGATCCGCATCCTTCCTGCTCTTGGCAAGTTCGGCCTGCATGTATTCGGTGACATCGTCAATCCCCTCCACCACGAAGATCCGCGCCGACGGCCCAGCCCACAGCTCCTCGTCCCGGGACTGGGCTGCGTATCCATCTCGCACGAGATTGGTCTCGCCTCCCGATGCGTACTGCAGGTAGGACCGCACGCAGTGGGCATTGGTCACCAGGAGTCCGCTGTCGGAGACAAAGGCACCGGTGCAGTTTCCAATCCACACCACTGCCCCCAGGGGACCGGTGGTGGGATCAGCAAGATCATCGACCGACAACTCAAGCCCCAGGTTCTCCAACTCGTCCGCATAGGCGGGGAGTTGCTCGGGCAGCCACATGCCTTCATCGGCGAGGGCTGGGAGAGAAAGCGCGGAAAGCAGGAGAGTGACGGTCATTTGGGGGGGGTCCTCCGGACTCCCTCCACTATCCCAAGTGGCTAAGGTTGCCAGGGAGGAGACTCAAGCCTCGTACAATCCCTTGAGGGCAACGCCCAGAGCCTCCACCAGGCGATCCAGGTCGGGCTCGGTGTGGGCGGTGGAGAGAAAGCCCACCTCGTAGCCCGACGGCGCCAGGTAGATCCCCTTCTCCAACATCTGTGCATGCAGGGGTGCATAGCGGTCCATACTGCTGGCCTGGATGGCCTCGGCAGCCCGGGGCAGGGTCTCCGTGTCCAGGGCCAACCAGAAGATGCTCCCTGCCCGCTGCATCCGTACCGGCAGCCCCAACCCCGACGCCACAGACGAAAAGCCCACCTCCAGGTGCGTCCCGAGGGCCTCGAGGCGTGCCTGCCCCCCTTCAGCATCCAGGGTCGCCAGGGTGGCCAGTCCCGCCTGCATGGCCACTGGGTTTCCGCTCAGCGTCCCCGCCTGGTACACCGGCCCATCTGGTGCCAGCTGCGCCATGGTGTCCGCGGGTCCTGCGAGCGCCCCCACGGGCATGCCGCCGCCAATCACCTTGCCCAGGGTGATGAGATCCGGGTCCAGCCCGTTCTCACGGCTCACCAGGACCGATTCCGTGCGGTACCCCACCAACACCTCGTCGGCGATCAACAGGGCGCCGACCTCCCGGGTCACCTGCCTCAAGCGGTTCAGAAACTCCGGGGCTTGCACCAGCAGCCCGTTGTTGGCTGGAATGGACTCGATGACCACAGCCGCCAGGCGATCCCCCACCTCCCGAAGAGCGCCCTCCATGGCCTCCACATCATCCAGGGGCAACACAAGGACATCCGCTGTCGTCCCGGCGGGCACCCCCGCTGAACTCGCGGTGCCAAAGGTGGCCAGCCCGGAGCCCGCCTTGACCAGCAGACAGTCCGAGTGCCCGTGGTAGCAGCCCGTGAACTTGGCCACGACGTCTCGACCGGTGGCCCCTCGGGCCAGTCGCAGCGCCGTCATGACCGCCTCGGTGCCCGAGTTCACAAAGCGCACCTGCCAGCCCTCGGGAAGGTCCTGGAGCATGCGTTCGGACAGGCGGATCTCGCTGTCGTGGGGCATGCCAAAGCTCAGGCCCCGCTTTGCAGCTTCCATGACCGCTTCCACCACCTTGGGGTGGGCGTGGCCCACGATCAGGGGGCCCCAGGAAAGGCAGAAGTCCAGAAGTTCGTTTCCGTCGGCATCGAAAATCGACGCGCCCTTGCCTCGCACCGGGTACACGGGCGGGCCCCCCACCGCGCGAAAGGCCCGCACGGGGGAGCTCACGCCGCCGGGCATCAGCGTGCAGGCCTTGGCAAAGAGCTTGGTCGAGTTGTTTCGTTCCATCAGGCGATCCAGTGGTCCGCGGCCATGCGCCGGGCCGCGTAGGTAATGAGGATGTCCGCGCCTGCGCGACGCATGGCGACCAGTGACTCGAGCAGCATCTCTCGCTCGTCCCCAAGGCCCGCTTCCGCTGCCTTGACCACCATCGCGTACTCTCCGGACACGTGGTAGGCCGCCAGGGGCAGCAAGGTCGCGTCCCGCAGCTGGCGAATGACGTCCAGGTAGGCCAGGGCGGGCTTCACCATCAGGATGTCGGCGCCCTCGGCCTCGTCCAGCAATCCTTCGAGCAGGGCCTCCCGGCCGTTGCGGGGATCCATCTGGTAGCCCTTGCGATCCCCCTTCCCGGGGGCCGAACCAGCAGCCTCTCGAAAGGGGCCGTAAAAGGCCGAGGCGAACTTTGCCGCGTAGGACAGGATCGGCAGGTGGCTGAAGCCAGCCTCATCCAGGGCCCCCCGAATCGCGCCCACGCGCCCGTCCATCATGTCGGAAGGCGCCACCATGGTCGCCCCGGCCCGGGCATAGGCCACCGCGGTCTGCCCAAGGATGGCGAGGGTCGGGTCGTTGTCCACCCGGCCTTCCTCGTCCACGACGCCGCAATGCCCATGGGAGGTGTAGGCACAGAGGCAGAGATCCGGCACCAACACGGAGTCCTGCGCCAGGCCCCTTGCGGTGGCTTCCCTTAGAAAACGGGCCACCTCGGAGTTTTCCGAGTGCGCCCAAGACCCCTCCGGGTGCTTTTCCGCTTCCTCCGGCACGCCGAAGAGCAGAAAGCTCTTGAGGCCCAATTCCAGATCGGCCTCCAGGGTCACCAGCGCCCGGTCCACGGACTCCCGGGAGATTCCCTGCAGTCCCTCCAGGGGCTCACTTGTTCCCTCCCCGGGCACGAGGAAGATCGGCTGAATCAGCTGGTCCAGGTGCAGGCGCGTTTCAGCCACGAGGTTTCGCAGGGCCGGGGTCCTGCGAAGCCGACGCATGCGGACGGTGGGAAAGGAAGACATGTCTATTCTCCGGTCGGCACAGCCGAGCGCACTAGGTTCACCAGGGACTTATGGTCCGGAAGATCCGCCACCAGGGGGTCGACGCCCTTCTCAACCAGGGCTTGGGCAGTGGCCGGCCCCAAGGCAATGGGTTTTCCAGGCAACTCGATGTCCAGGGCCCAGAAGATGGACACCCCGGACGGGCTGCTGAAGAGGATGAAATCCGCGTCCACGTCCAGGGCTGCGCGAATGGCATCTGGATCCGCGGGAACGGCGCGGTAGAGGGGCAGCCGGGTGACACGGTGGCCCCGGTCCTGAAGGGCCTGGGGAATCACCTCGCGGGCATCCTCGGCACAGGGAAGCAGAAAGTGTTCGGGAGGGGCGCCTTCTTTGCAGGCTGGGAAGGCCTCGACAAAGGCCGCGGACCCATTTCCGGGACAGATCCACTCCACAGCCAGCCCCAACCGCTCTACTTCCCGGGCTGTTGCAGCACCGATGGCCGCCGCTCGAATTCCAAATGGCAAGGCCGAAGCAGACACCCGCTCCAGGAATGCGCGGGCTGCAGCACCACTTGTGAAGACCAGCCAATCACCAGGTCCAAGGGCCGCCACAGCCGTTTCCAGCTCTTGTTCGTCCATCATGTCCTGGATCCGAATGAGTGGAGCGAGCACCACCCCCATGCCGGCGCTTCGAAAGGAAGCGGCCTGGCGCTGTGCCACGGGCTCCGAGGCGGTCAAGATGACTCGGGGCCCCGTGGGGGCAGAGGCAGCCGTCCATCCCTGTCCCAGGTCCTGCCATGCGGCCTTGGCGAGGGCGACAGGGTCCTCTCCGGTGAACTCCCCTCGCTGCAGGGACGCGGTTTCTCCGGGCTGCCAACCCCGTGCGCCCAGGCAGACACTCAAGCGCCAGGCGCCATCTTCCCGTCGGGCCCACGCCCCCAGGGGCAGGTTGCACCCACCGCCGGCCTTCTGCAGGAAACAACGCTCCCCTTCCACCGCCTGCGCGGTTTCGGCGTGGTGAAGTGGTGCCAGGAGCGCCTTCATCTCTTCATCCCCATCGCGAATCTGGAGTCCCAGCGCACCCTGGCCGGGCGCCGGCACACAACGGGCTGGATCCAGTCGCTCGACCGCCAAGCCCCCAAGGTCGAGTCCCAGGCGCCGCACCCCCGCCGCTGCCAACACCAGCTTCTCCGTGCGCCCCTCCCGAAGGTGGTTCACCCGGGTGGGCACGTTTCCACGCACAGGCACGACCTTCCACTGGGGGTGGCCCTCCAGCACCTGAAGCTGCCGACGCAAGGAGCTGGTTCCCACCCGCACCCGTCCCTGAACCTCCCCGTCCCTTCCCAACAGGAGATCCGCCGGGTCCTCCCGCTCCGGGATCGCTGCCAACGCCAGTCCCGGCGGCTGTTCCGAAGGCAGGTCCTTCAAGCTGTGCACCGCCAGGTCCACACTCCCATCCATGAGTGCCTGCTCGATCTCCCGGGTGAAGAACCCCTTGTCATCCAGCTTGGCCAGGGCGAGGTGCTGGAGCTTGTCTCCCCGGGTCTTGAGGACCACCAACTCCGGTTCCACGGCATCCCCATGGGCATCTCGCAAGCGCTGGGCGGTCCACCGGGCCTGGGCGAGGGCCAACTGGCTCCCACGGGTACCGATTCGAATGGGGCGGGGTGACGGCATAGGACCCCCGCTTCTAACCGGAATTTCGGCCCTTCGTTGGTGTGATGCCGCCCATCTCCCGGCGAATTGCCATGTAGTGCTCGGTCCACTGCCCATCCTCCCCCCGCACCACCACTGGGTCCCGGTCCTGGCGGGTCCCATCCCGGCTGCACACGAACAGAGCAATCGTGGGGGGCTGGCCCGCACGAAACTCCACCTCTTGCCGGGACCGAAGCACAAGTCCGGCAGCAGCAACTGCCTCTTCTGGGCGGTGGTCTGCCGCAGCGTGGCAGAACACAAAGACGCCGTCCTCCGAGAGGGAGCGCTCCGCAGCCACGCAGTAGTCGAACACGTCGCCGTTGAGTTCCATGCGGGCGCCTGCCCGCTGCGGATGGCTGGAGACAACGCCGGTTCCCAGAGGAAAGTACGGAGGAGAGCCGGTCACAAGGTCGTGGTTGCGCACGGCCGGCACCCCTTCCTCCTCCCGCAGATCTCCGTGGAACAGGTCCACGCGATCCACAAGGCCATTGTGTTCCACCGTGCGCACGGCGAGCCGAAAGCTCACGGCCTGCACCTCCACGCACCGCAGCCTGGCCTCGGGTCTCATGTGCCAGAGGGTCATCAGGCCCACAGAGCCAATGCCACTGCCCAGGTCCAACAGGTGCAGCGCTTGCGGCGCCGCCCGGTGAGCCACCCAGGCGGTCAACAGGTCGTCCGTGGAGAAGCGATGCCCCTTTCGCAACTGGTAGATCCGCCAGTCGCCAATCAGGTCATCCAGGGTCTCTTCTTCCCCGGCAAGCCCCCCCGTGGGACGGGTCACCCCCCCTCTTTCAGCGGATCCGCAAGGCGCTCCGCCACGAGGCCCGGCAAGCGCCCGCAGATTTCCTCCAGGCCCTCGTCGACCACGACCCCGGCAGCCTTTGCGTGACCGCCCCCTCCAGGGTTCAACGACCTGGCCAGGGCCGCGACATCCACCGCCCCGCGAGAACGAAAGGAGATCTTGGTGCGAGACCCCTCCCGCTCCGTCAGGACTGCGGAGACCTCCACACCCTCGATGTACAACAAGGACTCCACCACCCCCCCCAGGTCGTGGTCCGTCGCACCGAGGTCCTTCATCATGGCGGTGGTGCAGCGCCCGATGCAGAGCCGGCCGTCTGCCTGAAACTCAGCGGCCGCTTGAATGGATGCAGCAAGTTGCACCCCCTGGCGTGTCCGCTCCATCAGCACCCGCACCGCGATGTCCGCGTGCTCGATGTCCTGCGCCAACAGGCGAGCTGCAGCCACATGGGTTCCGGGCCCGGTATTGGAGTACCGGAATCCCCCCGTGTCGAAAATGATGCCCGTGTAGAGCTGGATGGCTGCTGCACGGTCCGGTTCCACACCCCAGGCCTCCATGATCTCCAGCACCATTTCGCAGGTGGAGGCAGACTCCGGGTTGATGAGGGCCAGGGTGTAGCCGGCCTCGGTGGTGGTGCGGTGGTGGTCCACAATGGCGGTCACCGGGGCCGCTCGAAAGGCAGCCTCCACATTCCGGGCAAGACGGTTGCAATCCCCGTCCAGCACCACCACCAGTCCATAGTTCGCGCGAACGGCACTGTTTTCCAGGAGATCGTCAGCATCGGGCAGAAAGCGGTAGGCGGGGCTGCAGTCCCCGGCGACATCCACCGACACCCCGAACCGGGACCGAATCGCCCTTGCCAGAGCCAGACTAGCGCCCAGGGAATCACCATCCGCTGCAACAGGCCCGGTGAGCAGGATGCCCTGCGCTTGTTGCACCGCGGCACCAAGTTCTGAGACCTGTTCAGGATTCAGGGTTTGAGACAAGGTGGGTCGGCCTCCGCAAAAGGCAGTTTCCGTAACGGATCACGGCAATGGACGCGAGGAGCCCAGCGTCTTTCCACATGGACCGCACCTCCTGGAGGAGATAGGGGCGCCGCCACGGAGATGCTGTGAGCGATACACAAACAACAACAGACGCTGAAAACGAAAAAGACGAGACCTCTTCCGAGGAATTGGAGGCGGATTCTTCCGAGGAATTGGAGGAAACCCCCATTATCGAGTCCCGAGACGAGGACACAGTAGAGGGGGACGAGTTCGAAGCCGCCGCCGACGACGGGGAAGATCTGACCGAGGAAGGGGATGAAGAGGGGGACGAAGAGGAAGAAGGCAGCGAGTCCACCGAGCCCGAAGAGGCCAGTGGCCCCAGCAACGACTACAAGTCCGGCCGGCGATTCGATGAGATGCCCCTGACCCGCGAGATCATCGAGGGCTTGAGCTCCCTTGGCTACGAGGAGGCCACCCAGGTCCAGGCCGCCACTATCGAGCCCGGACTGGCAGGCAAGGACCTCCTGGTCCGCGCCAAGACCGGCACTGGGAAGACCTGTGCCTTCTGCGTGCCCATTATCGAGCGCCTGGAGGAAGGTGCTGGATATCCCCAGGCGATCATCCTCTCTCCGACCCGGGAGCTGGCGACGCAGATCGCCGAGGAATGCGCAGGGATCGCCCGCTACAAGGAACTCCGCATTCTGGCGGTCTACGGCGGTGTCGCCATGGGACCCCAGGAGACCGCGTTCAAGGAAGGGGTGGACATCATCGTGGGGACGCCGGGCCGCGTGTTGGATCACATCCGACGCAAGAACCTGGACCTTTCCCGGTGCAAGATCACCTGCCTGGACGAGGCCGATGAAATGCTGTCCATGGGCTTCTACGAGGACGTGAACAACATCCTCAAGGCTTCCGCCGACGGCGCCCAGGTACTGCTCTTTTCAGCCACCGTGGAAGAGCGGGTCAAGCGCCTGGTCCGAAACCACCTGAATGACCCGGTGGACATCATGCTCTCCACCGATGCGGACAAGATCGAGGGCATCGAGCACATTCTGTACGAGACCACGCCCAACTTTCATCGCGTGCGGGCGCTGCTTGCGATCATTGACCAGGAGGAGCCCGGCTCCACCATCATTTTCTGCAACACCCGGGAAGACACCAGCACTGTGGCCAACTTCCTGTCCCGCCAGGGACTGGATGCGCAGCTCATTTCCGGGGAGCTGCCCCAGAACAAGCGCACCCAGGTCATGCAGAAGGTGAAGACCGGCGAGATTCAGTTCCTGGTGGCCACGGATGTGGCAGCCCGGGGGATCGACATCTCCGACATCACCCACGTGCTGAACTACTCACTCCCGGCAGACCCTCCGGTCTACATGCACCGCATCGGCCGCACTGGCCGCATCGGCAAGAAGGGCAAGGCGATCTCCATGGTCGGCGGCCCGGACCTCGCCACGCGAAATGTCCTGGAGCGGCAGTTTGAAATCAACTTCGTCTGCAAGGATCTGCCCACCCCCGAGGAGGCAGCCAACCTGCGCGTGAAACGCCAGGCCATCCGACTGGAAACCGCAATGGGCACCACGGCCTTTGAAGCCTACCTGCCCCTGGTGAAGGCCCTCAAGGAGCGCGAAAACGGCGACTACCTGTTGGCTACCGCGATTCGCATCTTCTTTCAGTGGGACCGGGAGCAGCAGCTTCGGGGATCCATCGACACTCTGGGTGCGCTCTCAGAAGCCCGGCAGGAGAAGCGGGATGGACGCCGGGATGGCGGGGGTGGACGCGGTGGCCGAGATGGGGGCGGACGGGGTCGCGGCGGTGGTGGCGGCGGCGGCGGTCGAGGCCGAGGCGGCGGACGGGACGGCGGTGGACGCGGTCGCGGCGGCGGCGGCGGCGGCGGTC
>CAZSZE010000027.1:0-35725 GCA_964610645.1 uncultured Enterobacterales bacterium
TCTTCATCGGCCACCGTTCGGACCGCGCCCGCCTCACCCCCGGCCATGACCTCGGCGCCCGGCTCCGTGGATCCCCGAATCAAGGCCTTTTCCATGCGAGTCGCCTCGGCTCCGGGCCACTGCACCTCCAACAAGAGACGCGTGGGGATTGCGCCTTGCACCAGGGGGCCATCGGCCGTGGCCACCAGGCGCTCACCCTGCCCCACCGATTCCACGCCCTCCACGCCGGAAACAGCCACCTGTCCTTCCCGCACCTCGACCCCGATGGCATCTGTCGCGCCGACCCCCATGGTGAATTGCGCGTTCTCAGTGGTGACCTCGCGTTCTGCCGCCACGACCCCCAGTGCTGCCCCCCCGGGGCGCACCGTCGCCTGCACGCGGCCATCCTCCAGCTCAACCCGAAGCCCATTCACACTGGCCCCAAGCACACGGAGCGAGCTGTCGCTTTGCAAGGTGAGGCGCATGTTCTCCCCAAAGGCCAATGCAGCCTCTGAGCCCTCCCCCACCACGATTCTCTCTTCCAGGCCCACCCGCATGCCGACCTCGACCGCCTCGGTTCCTTCCCGGCCCTGGCGCTCCACGGTGCCCCGCACGGACTCCACCAGGACCGCCGGCTCCTCATCGAGGCCGAAAATCAACCGGTACACGCCGACCCCGATCAACAGGATGGCCACGGCCAGAAGCAGCGGTTGGATCAACTCTTTCACGCCGGGACTCTACACCAAAGGCAGGAGGACACGGTAGGCCGGAGCCCCTGCTTCTTGCAGTTCCTCCAGCAGGCCACCGTGTTCACCGAGCACCCGCCGTGCCACCCAGTACCCCATTCCCGACGCAAGCCAGTCGTCTCCCCGCTCCAGTCGCTCTCCTCGAATGTACAGCGACAACGTGGCCCAGTCCTCGGATCGGCCCACCTCTGCCTCCACCACGCCCTCTGCCGCCACTTCAGCCCGAATGGAGCGCAGCAGCTGGGCCAGGGCCTCCGCCAGGAGGGCTTCATCCGCGGAAACCTCCACGTCCTCCCCGTCCAGAATCTTCAGACTGACCCGGGCATCCAGGAAGGCGTCGTGCACAAGGCCCTCCACGTCCTCCGCCAGGGCATGGAAGGAGACCGTCTTGCGTTCCACGGGGCGACCCGACCCTGTAAACCGCCCCAGAGCCGTGAGAATCTCCCGGCACCGCTGTCCCAACTCCTCAATGCGGGACAGGGTTTTCGTCTCCGGACCTTCCGGGGAGCGCGCCTGTCCGACCTGGGCCAGGCCCAGGATTCCCGCCACCGGGTTGTTCAACTCGTGGGCCAGGCCAGCCCCCATCTGGGCCACGGCGGTCATGCGGGAGCTCTCCAGCAGTCGCACCTGGGCATCCTCCAGCTCCCGGGTGCGTTCCTCCACCCGCTGCTGCAATTCGGCGTTGAAGGCCTGGATCTCCGCGTTCTTGCCAGCGATTTCCTCCTGGTCCCGGGCGAGTCGGGACGACATGAAGTTGAACGCCCGGGTCAACTCCACCAGCTCCCGACTTCCCACCGCCGGCACCCGGCGTCCCAGGTCGCCCTCAGCCACCTTCAGGGCGGCATCCTTCAAGGACACCACGGGCAAGGCGACCTGCCGGGCGCCCAGGAGCCCCATGGCAATGGCGGTCAGGATGGCAAGCCCCACCATGAACCAGGTGCGGGCGCCAATCTCCCGCCCTGCTTGGGTGGCAATCGCCTCGGGGGTGGCCACCACCACGTTCCAGGGCGTCCCTCCCACGGATGCAAAGGCAGCCATTACCCGGGTCCCATCCTCCAGGGCATAGGACAGGTCTCCGGCCAGGCCGGCTCCAAATCCCTGCACGATTTCCGTGCGTATCAACTGTCCCGGTTCCCCGGCCAGCACGACCCCGTCCTGCCCCACAAGCACCACCGCTGCCCCCTCGGCTCCCTGCGCAAGAAAGTGGTTCACAAGGTCTACAAGAGACAGCTCTACGCCCAGCACATGGGGCCGCTCGCCCGAGGTGCGAATCGCGATGGGCACCACCGGTTCCGAGCCGTCCGGGGGCAGGTAGGCACGACCCCGGGCCAGGCCGGCTTCCATGGCCTCCTTCTGGGGCAGCTGGTCCTGGAATCGGTCCAACCGCTGGGGGCCCACGACCTGGTGGGCGCTGTCCATGAGCTGCGCTCTCGTTTCCGCAAGCTGGGGACCCGCCACCGTGATCCCACCCGAGTCCCGCAGAACCACCACATTGACCGCATCGAATTGCCGGTACACAAACCGAAGCAGCCCCTCTCGCTCCGCCTCGCCGAGCGAGTTCACGTCGAAGACCTCCACCGCTACCTGGAGGCCGCGCAGCCGCTCCTCCAGCCAGGTGAGCGTCAGGAGCGCCAGCCCCTCCGCCTGTTTGCCGTAGAGCGCCTGGGTCTGAGCCACGTGGTAGCGATCCGCGATGCGGGTGGCCGCCACGCCCGTAAACACCAGGGGAACCACCGAGGCGATGGCGATCAGTGCTGTCAGGCGAACCCGAAGGCGCATGGCCGGTCAGTCCTCAGTGGGAAAACGAAGCAGGAAGGCGGTGCCCTCCTGGCTGCTTTTTTCCACGACAACGGACCCGCGGTACTTGGTCACGATGCGGTAGACGATGTTCAACCCCAGGCCGGTCCCTTCACCAGGTGCCTTGGTGGTGAAAAAGGGGTCGAACACCTGCTTTCGGGCATCCTCCGGAATGCCGCTGCCGTTGTCCGTGACCCGGGCAAACACCCCAGCTGCATCCCTTCCCATCTCCACGTCCACCTGTCCTCCGCCTTGGGTGTGCCGCTCTCTCGCAGCCTCCACTGCATTCTTCACCAGGTTCACAAAGACCTGCTGGATCTCAGTGGTGCGTGCATTGACCGTCAGATTCGGATCCACGGCGACCTCGCAGACCACGCCATCGCAGTCCGAGGAGCGCTCCACCAACCGCACCGCATCCTCCACCACCTGGCCCAGGGACACGGTGGTCAGGTACTCGGAGGTGGAGGCCCGGGAGTAGCTGGACAAGTCGACCACGATCTCCCGAATGGCCTTGGAGTACTCGACGATCTCCCCGCCATACTTCCGGGCATCCTCGAGGCTCTCCTCCTCCGCGATGGCCTCGGCCAGGCCCATGATGCCAAACAACGGGGAGGACACCTCGTGGGCAATCCCGGAAGCAAGGGTGCCGATTCCCGCGAGTTTTTCGGACTGAATCAGCTCGTCCTGGAGGGCACGGGCTTCTTCCAGGGCAGCCTTCAAGGCAGCGTTCTTTTCCGCCAGGTCCGCCAGCAGTTGCCGGTTTTCCTCGGCGATTTTCTGCTTGTCCGCAGCCCGCTCCACCTTCTTCCGAATCTCAAACACGTTGTTCAGGGGCTTCAATACGTAGTCGAACGCATCGAGTTCCAGAGCCGTCAGGGCGGTCTCCAGGTTGGCGTAGGCGGTGATGACAATCACCTCGGCGAGGTCGTTGATCTCCTTGGCGGCCCGCAGGAGCTCCAGGCCGTTTACATCCGGAAGGTTCTTGTCCGTGAGCAGGATGTCCACACCCTGCTTGCGCATGGCCTCCATGGCCTCAGTGCCGTTGGCACAGGTGGTGACCTGCCAGGGGCCTTCCTCGAAGACCACCCCGAGAATCTGGAGAATGACCGGTTCGTCATCGACGATCACCAGCTTCCGCAGGCGATCCTTCTCCATGGCAACCGATTCGTTCATGGGCCAATCCCGGTGCGCCGAGTCTCCAAGACCTCTAAGACGCCTCCTGGGGAGTGGCCCGTTCTTCCCCGCGTCTCCCGCGAAGATACACACCAAATCGACGCAAGAGATCCGAAGCCTCCGGGCTGGGCAGGAACTCCTCCAACATCTGGTTGGCCCGCTGCTCGCCGAACACCTCGCCATACTGGGCGATGTACCGCTCGAAACGCTGGCGGTTTGTGGCTCCGGTGAGCTCCGGGTGGAACTGGGTGGCAAACACCGGCCGGTCGACCAGGCGGATGGCCTGGTACGGAACCGCATCGTTGTGGGCCATGCAAATGGCCAGGGATGGCAGGCGGGAGGCGCGATCCTTGTGCCCCTGCTGGGCGACGAAGCGGTGGGGCAGGCTGCCAAACAGCTCGTCCTCCTGCCCAGCCTCGGAGAGATCGACCCAGGAGGAGCCCACCTCGGCGCCCTGCCGATCGTGGATCACCTCCCCCCCAAGGGCCACCACGAGGCATTGGAACCCAAAGCAGGAAGCAAACATGGGAAAGCCCGCATCACCGGTCTCCCCCACAAAGTCGATCAAGGCCCGAATCGGTGGCTCTGGATCCACGACCGAGTACTCTCCAGCGCCCCCAAGCACGAGGGCATCGACCCCCTCCAACAGCCCGACGTGCAGAGGCTCGGTCAGCACATCCACCGAGAGAATGCACTCCGGCGGAACCTGAAGTCGATCCGCAAAGGCCTGGTGCTCCTCCCAGCGCACGGGGTCCCCTGCGTTGCGGGCTTGAAGCAGGCGATATCGACAAGTGGAGTCGGACAAATCAGTCCCCCGGTGAAGGCACGAAATGCCACCTTAGCCGGTTGACAGGTGTTTCTGCACGACTACACTGGACCCTCCCATTCCGGCGAGGCTTTGCCGCCATGCGTACATTGCACCTGGTTCCCTTCTTTCTCTTTCTTGGCTGTGGGGGCAGCAAGGCCCAACAAGCCGCGCCCGAGGCCAGCGCATCCGAGCCAAAGAACCCCGTCTACCGGGAGCGTCCGGCGGAAGATGGGCTGATCCTGGTGGAGGTCGACCTGAACGATGACGGCGTCATCGATGTCTACAACTACTACCGGGAGCGGGCCAAGGCGGCGCGTCTCCTGGTGCGCAAGGAGATCGATCTCAACCACGATGCCCGCATCGATGTGTGGTCATTCTTCGATGAGACCGGCGAGTTGATTCGGGAGGACATGGACGGCGACTTCGATGGCAAGGTGGACTGGGTCGATCACTACCAGACCGCCAAGCGGGCCATGTCCGAGGTCGACACGAACTACGACGGCCAGATGGACATGTTCAAGTACTTTGAGAACGGAACTCTCACCCGCAAGGAGAGGGACACCAACGGCAACGGCCAGGTCGACTTCTGGGAGCTGTTTGACGAGCAGGGGCGCGTGGTGAAGACCGGCCGGGACACCACCGGCGACGGGATCATGGACACCCGGGACTGATTCAGCGGGATCGGGCGGCCTGGACCAGGTCGGAAAAGGACTGGGCCAGGGGGATTTCGGGGGACCAGCCCAAGGAGATTGCGCGGCGTGGATCTCCGATGAGCGATGCGGGGTCCTCCGGGCGCAGGCGTTCCCCACGTTCCTGGGATGTACACCCTGGCGCAACCGCCCGGAACACCTCGGACAGGGCCATCCCCTCGCCGCTGCAGAGGTTGTAGGCTTGGCCTGTGGCCCCCTTCTCTGCCAGGAGCAGCAGTCCCTGCACACAGTCCCGCACGTCCAGGTAGTCTCGCGTCAGCTGCAGGTTGCCCACGGCAATCGGATCGACCCCCGCTGCAGCCTGGGCAGCCCAGTCCGCAGGCGCAAAGGCCTCGGGCTGGCCGGGACCCGTGAGGTGAAAGGGCCGGGCGATGACCCAGTCCACTTTCGATGTGGAGGTCCGCAGCACGTCTTCCTGGGCCACCTTGCTCTTCCCGTATGCGCGGGTGGCTGCCAAGGGATGATCCTCTCCGACCGGCGAGGATTGGGGCAGTCCATAGACATGGCAGCTGGACACCAGCACCAGCCGGGCACGGGGGGCATGCGTTGCAACAGCGTCCAGGAGATTCCGGGTTCCGGTCACCTGCACTTCCCAGGCGGCCGTTGGAGCGGCCTCGACCTGGGAGAAACGGGTGCGGGCCGCCAGGTGGAAGACCTGGTCTGGGGCTGCCTCTTTCAGCCAGCGCCGGCTTGAATCGGTATCCCGGACATCCCAGTCCCCGGAAGACGGTGCCACCACGTCATGGCCGGCCTCTTGCAGTGCTGCCTGAAGCCAGGTGCCCACAAATCCGGAGCCACCGGTTACCAGCGCTCGCATCCCACCCGCTCGAGATCCATGCGCACCATGCGCTCCACCAGGGCCTCAAAGTCCACCCGCGGCTCCCAGCCCAGCTCTTCCCGAATCCTGCGGGCATCGCCGCGCAAACAGGGAATCTCGTTCTTTCGCAGAAGGGCGGGATCGCTGCGCACATGGTCCCGCCAGTCCCGATCCACCACGGCAAAGGCCTGCGCCACAAAATCCTCCACCGAGTGGTCCCGCCCGGAGGCCACCAGGTAGTCCCGGGGGGTGTCCCGAAGCAGCATGGCCGTCATGGCCCGCGTGTAGTCCGGCGCATAGCCCCAATCCCTCCGCACGGAGAGGTCCCCCAGCACCAGCTCGTCGGCCAACCCCAAGTGAATGCGGGCGACGCCGTCGCTTACCTTCCGGGTCACGAACTCCCGGCCCCGGCGCTCGGACTCGTGGTTGAACAAGATGCCGCAGACCACGTGCATGCCGTGGGCGAGGCGGTAGTTCACCGCCATCTGGTGGGCGTAGACTTTGGCCACGGCGTAGGGAGAGCGCGGCACGAAGGGGGTGTCCTCGTTCTGGGGGTGGGTGGTCGTGCCCCCAAACATCTCGGAGCTGGAGGCCTGGTAGATTCGCGCGGTGGGGCACACGCGGCGGGCGGCTTCCAGGACCCGGACTGCACCCAGCCCGGTGACCTCCCCGGTCAGGAGGGGTTGTTCCCAGGAGGTGGGCACGAACGACTGGGCGGCGAGGTTGTAGAGGTGGTCCGGCTGGACCTCGGTGAGGACATCCAGCAGGGAGGGTAGATCCAGCAGATCCACGCTGCGCAGCACCAGCCCTTCCAGGTGGCGAATGCGCCAGTGGTTGTCGGCGGAGAGGCGGCGGTGGACGCCGACGACCTTCCACCCGTCGGCCAGGAGCTGTTCCGCCAGCCAGGAGCCATCCTGGCCCGTGATCCCCGTGATCAGGGCGGTGGGCATTACTCGACCGTCAGGGACACAAAGCCCACGGGGGTCAGGGAATCCCGGCCATCGAACCACTGCAACTCGTAGTCGCCAGCACGGGGGTCATGAAGCACCACTGTGGGGAAGAAGCAGGTCTCGCAAGAGTCGTCTTCCTCAGGGGGTTCCCAGTCCTCGAACACCTGGATCAAGCGCCTCTGGGCCGAGATTTCCGGTTGAAAGCTCGCCTCGCAGCTCTGGGTGACGCCCTTCCTGAGGAACACGATTCCCTCGTCGTTCTTCTCCGCCACTACCTGCGAGGCGTCCTCAGCCTCGAAGTCCCAATCCTCGCAGGCATCTGCGAAGTAGGTGATCTCCATCTCCTGGGTGCAACCAAGGATCAGAATCGAAAGGAGCACAACGAACCTCCGAAAGTAAGCAATGCGGGTCCGCGGGGGAGTGTATTGGTCTTGGCAGCACCGGTCGAGTTCCAACGGGAACTACAAGACGTCGTCTTCATGTGACTCTTCCAGGCGATTCACCACCTCGCGAATCGGATCCGGCTGGTCTGCACGCCCCACGAGGATCGCATCATCGGTCACCACCACGACCAGGTCCTTGACTCCCACGAGGGCCACCACCTTCCCCGGTGCATCCACAACGCAGCCGCTGGAATCAACCGCCACCACCCTGCGAGCGCGGCCCTTGCCCCCCTCGCAGTCCGGCAGCACCTCTCCCAGAGACCCCCAGCTCCCCAGGTCTGACCACCCGAAGCCACCCACAGTGGTCATCACGTGGGTGGCACGCTCCATGATTCCGTGGTCCAGGGAAATGGCTTGAAGCTGGGGGTAAAGGGAATCCAGCAGGTCCCCGTTGTGGCGAATTCGTTCCAGGAGCGCCCAGGAATCGGGCAAGTGGTTGCGAAAGGCATCGCGGATCGCGTCCGGGGTGAACACAAACATCCCGGCGTTCCAGAGGTGCCCGCCCGCGTCCAGGAGCGCTTGAGCCGCCTCCGCATCGGGCTTTTCGACAAAGCGATCCACCCGCAGAAATCCGCTCTCCCCCCAGGTCCCCATCTGCCCGCCGAGGCCCAGATAACCAAAGCCCGTCTCCGGCCGGGTGGGCTCGATGCCCACGGTCACCAGCGCATTCGTAGCCAGGGCGGCCGCACCACAATCGGCCAGGGTCTGTCGGAACAGGTCGTCATCGGAGATCAGGTGATCCGAGGGAAGCACGGCGATGGCACAGGGTTCCTGGGAGGCCCGCCTGGCAATCTCCATGGAGCCCCAACCCACACAAGCCGAGGTGTTGCGGCCCATGGGCTCGACGAGCAGGGTCCCCTTCCAGTCTCCGAGGTCCGCTCGCACGGCGGTCTCCACCTCCTTGGAGGTGACCACCACGATCCGCTCCTCGGGGATGAGGGGCGCGAGGCGGTCGACGGTGGCCTGGAGCAGGGTGCGGCCGGTGCCTGGATCGAGGCACTGCTTTGGTGCGCCCCGCCGGGATCGGGGCCAGAAGCGGACCCCGCGCCCTCCCGCCAGAATGAGCGCATGAAGGTCGGGAACAATCACGGGTCGCCCTCGCCCGGAGCCGGCTGAAACGGTGCTTGCTGAAACGGTGCTTGCTGAAACAGTGTTGGTTGAATCTGTCGGAGGGCTTCGTAGGACACCACGGCCACCGCGTTGGAGAGGTTCAGGGATCGCACCCGGCCTTCCAGGGGAATGCGCCAGGCACCATGTTCCATGACCAGCCTACTCGGCAGCCCCACGGATTCACAGCCAAACAGGAGCACGTCGCCGGGCTGGAAGTCGACCAGGGTGAAACAGGCGGTGCCGTGGGTGCTGAAGAGGTGCACCCTGCGCCCGGCGGTCCAGGAGAAGAAATCGGCCTCGTTGGCGTGTTCCTGGCGGTCCACGTGGGCCCAATGATCGATTCCCGCGCGGCGCGCGGCCTTTTCTGTGGTCTCAAAGCCCAGGGGGTGGACCAGGTGCAGGCGGGCACCGAGTCCCAGGGCCAGGCGGCCGATGTTTCCCGTGTTGCCCGGAATCTCCGGGCACAAGAGGGCGATGTGCAGCTGGCGTTCCCCGCTCACGCGTCGCCCACCGGCTCCTCGTACTTGCCGATGATCACCTGGGCGGGGGCCAGGAGGTTGGCGCCGATGCGGTAGCCGGCGCGGAACACCTCCAACACCTTGCCGTCCTGTTCTGGATCCGTGACCGGCAGGATGGAGAGCGCCTCGTGGAAGTCCGGGTTGAAGGTGGCTCCCTCCGCCTCGACCTCCTCCAGCCCAAGGGCAGCAAAGGAATCCTGGAAGTCGCGCACCACCATGAGCAGGCCCTCGACCAGCTCGGGCTCCACAGCGGCCTTGCCCAAGGCTTCGACGGACCGCCGGAGGTTTTGCAGGGGTTCGAACAGGGAGCGCACAACCTCGCCCTTCATCATGTCCCGTTGAAAGAGGCGCTGCCGCTCGGCCCGGGCCTGGAAGGCCGCCATTTCCTCCTGGAGGTTCTTGTAGGCAGCGCTGACGGTCTTGAGGCGGGCCTCGGTGTCGAGAACAACCGGGGGGGCTGGTTCTACGGGGTCTTCTGCAGGGGAGGCGGAGTCTTCAGCGGCTGGAATACCGGCCTCCTTCAGGTCCTCGACCAATTCCAGGGTGGGTGTGTCGCTGGATTCGCTGGTGGGGGGGGTTTCCACGTCGTTGTCCTTCTTCTTGGCCATGGGGGCATGCATTCCTGCGCTGCGGAGTGGTCGCCGCGAGGCCCCTTTGCTAATCCCCCCACGCGCATCGTCAACCTGGAGACCCATGGATCCGCGACAATCACGACTCGTTCTGGTTCTTGTGGCAGTGCTGCTGCTGTTGTTGGCGCTGCTGGTGATTCCGGGCGAGAAGGCCGAGGACCCGGGTGAGGGGCTTGTGCTGGGGGGTTTGGCGGCCGATGGGCTGGATCGCCTGACGTTGACCGGGGCTGAGGGGGTGCTGGAGGCCCACCGGCGCGGGAGTGGCTGGATTCTCACCAAGCCCCAGCCGGGGGGCGGCGATGCGGAGGCGTTGGACGGGTTGGTGGCCACACTGGGATTGTGGCGTTTGAGCGACACGCTTGTGGATGCCGACCCTGCGGACCACGGACTGGCGCCGGCTGCCTTTACGGTGAGCCTGGCGCTTTTGGACGGGGCAGCGCCCCTTCTGGAGGTGGGGGCGGTCGCGCCGGGGGGCGGGCATACCTATGCGCGGTTTGCGGATGGGCCGGTGCTGGTGATCGAGGGGGACATCACGCCGGAGCTGTCCCGGCCGCTCATTGTGTACCGGGACCGGCGGCTCATTGGGATGGCGGTGGAGGAGATTCTCCGCATCGACTGGATGTTCGGGGGGCGGCAGCTGGCGGTTCGGCGTGAGGCGGGGGGGGGTTGGTCGAGGCTGAACGGAGCAGCGGCGCCTACGGGAGAGGTGGAGGGGATCCTGGCGGCCCTGGAGGCGATGCGCCTGGAGAGCTTTCAGGACGACATGACCGCGGAGGAGGCGGGGCTGGCCCCTGCGGCGGGGCGGATTGTCGTCAGCGGGCCGGAGGGAGAGGCCGAAATCGCCTTGGGTGGGCCGAAGCTGGGGGGGGTGCTGGTGGGCATCTCGCCGGGGCAGATCGGCACGATTGGGGAGGTGGGGATGTTGTTTCCGGCGGAGTTGTTGGAGGTTGAGGGGGTGCGGTAATCTCCGGCGCATGCTTGGCTGAACCCTGTTGATGGGTGCGATCGGCGGCTGTCTTGTGGAGTTTCCCGCGGGCGACTCGGATTGCGAGCCGGGACTGGGCAGGGCGCAGGACGGTGAGTGCTATCTGCTGGCGGACACTACAGCCAGCCCATTTCGGCCGAGGTCACAACCACGGGAATCGTAGTCACCCTGCCCCCGGAATTGAGCTGCCTCACAGCCACAAATGCCTCCAACACCGGCACCATCACCCGCAACCAGTAGCGCCACTCGTCCGAGACCCAGATCCGACCAAAACGGGGGGAGATAGCTTATGTCTCGCCAATTCGGTCGGATTCGAGGGCCAGATCCGACCAAAACGGGGGGGGATGGGCTATCCCTCGGCGTTTTGGTCACTCGGCCGGCGGGTCAGCGGCGGCGTTTGCGGGCGCGGCGTTTTTCGGCGGCCTTCTTTCGGGCGTCGATGCGGTCATCGGCGGAGACTTGGGGCTTGTCGTCAATGGGCATTCCGCCGAGGGGGTTGGCGCCGCCCATGTCTCCGAACATGTTCCCCATTCCGGAGGCCTTCATCTTCTTTTGCATCTTGCGCATTTTCTTGGCGGAGCCCACGAGACCGCTCATGGCACCCATTTGTCCCATCATCTGGCGGGCGCCGTTGAAGCGCTTGTACATCTCGCGCACATCTTCAACCGTCCGGCCACAACCCCCTGCAATTCGGCGCATTCTGGATTCGTTGAGCACATCGGGATTGCGGCGTTCCTGGTGGGTCATGGAGAAGATGATCGCCTTGACCCGGCCCAGCTCGCGCTCGTCGAGGGCCTCGGGCGGAATCTGTGACTTGAGGTCCGAAAAACCGGGCATCTTGTCCATGAGGTCCACGAGGGATCCCATTTTCTGGATCATCTCCATCTGGGAGAGGAAGTCCTCGAAGTTGAACTGCCCCTTGAGCATCTTCTTTGCGTCGCGCTCGGCGGTCTCCGCATCGACGTGCTCTTCCAGGTCCTGTACCAGCCCAACCACGTCCCCCATGCCCAGAATGCGCGAGGCCAGGCCTTCCGGGCGGAAACCCTCCAGCTTATCGAGCCCCTCCCCCATTCCCAGGAAGACCACGGGCTTTCCGGTGACCTGCCGAATGGAGAGGGCGGCACCACCGCGAGCATCGCCATCCATCTTGGTGAGGACAAATCCCGTGAAGTCCAGGCGCCGATCGAACTCCGCAGCGGTTTTCACCGCGTCCTGGCCGATCATTGCATCGCAAACAAACAGCACATTCCGCGGATTGACGCGCTTGCGAATCGAAACCAGCTCGTCCATGAGCGGGTTGTCAACGGCCAGGCGCCCTGCCGTGTCGATGATGACCACGTCCCGCCCGACAGAACGGGCCTGGGCCACGCCCATGGTGGCCAACTCCACCGGGTCCATGCCCTGAATCGAGAAGACCGGAACCTCGAGGCTCCGTCCCAGGGTCATCAGCTGTTCAATGGCCGCCGGGCGGTAGATGTCTGCTGCCACGAGAAGCGGCTTCTTTCCCTCTTTCAGCAGCTTTTTGGCGATCTTCCCGGCCGTGGTGGTCTTTCCCGACCCCTGCAGGCCCACCATCATGATCACCGCTGGATCCCCGCCCAGGTCCAACTCCGCGGGCTCCCCCCCCATGAGCTCCACCAGCTCGTCGTGGCAGATCTTGACGAAGTGGTCTCCAGGCGAAACCCGCACGCCATCGGGACCCTTGCCCGACTTGAGCGCAACGACCTCCCCCAGGGCCCGCCGGGTGACCTGCTCCACAAAGGAACGCACCACCCCCAGCTCCACGTCTCCATCCAGGAGCGAATCCCGAACCTCCCGCATGGCTTCCTGGATGTTGGCTTCGTCCAGGCGCCCCTTGCCCTGCAATTTCAGCCGGGCATTTCGAAATCCCTGGGTCAGGTTTTCAAGCATCGCTGTCCTCAAGCATCACTGTCCTCTTCGCCACGGTCTAACCCGCATGCACCACAGCGCTCCAGTCCCTCCCGGGCCCATATCAACGCAGAATCCAGTGCCAACGCCCTCTCGAACGCGGTCACCGCCTCATCCATCCGGCCGAGTCGTTCCAAGCAGTTTCCCCGCCCCAGGTGCGACAGGGCATCCTCTCCCCGCGCCAATGCCGCCTCGTAGGCCGACAGCGCTCCGCCCGAATCACCGGAGTCCAACAAGGCATCCCCCCGCCCATGCCAGGCCCAGGGGTCCCCGGGATTCGCCTCCGCAGCCTCGGAAAACAAGGCCAACGCCTCCCCCACTCGCCCAGCCGACAACGCTGCCCGTCCCCGTTCCAAGCTGGCTGCACCCACGTCCAGGTCACTTCCCCCCCGGGATCGACCCGTCAATTCCTGGAGGTGGTCCTCAGTCGGCCGTCCCAACAGCCGCCCCCCCAGCCCCATCAGGGGTCTCACCAGCCGGTCCAGCAGTCTTCCCAGGGGATGCCGCTCCACGGATTCTATTCCGTTCCGGTGGACCCGAATCCGCCCGCACCGCGGTCGGTTTCATCCAGGGAATCCACGATCGCAATGCGGGCCTGGACCACGGGCGCAATCACAAGCTGCGCAATGCGCTCCCCCCGCTCCAGCACCACGGTCTCCTGGCCCAGATTCGCCAGGATCACCTTGACCTCCCCCCGGTAGTCGGCATCAATCGTCCCTGGCGCATTCAACACCGCGAGCCCGTGTCGCAGGGCCAGGCCCGACCGTGCCCGCACCTGGCCCTCGTGGCCCAGTGGAATCGCCATGGTGAGACCTGTGGGCACAAGGACGCGAGCCCCGGGCGCCACCGAAAGGGTGACGTCCAGGGCTGCTCTGAGGTCGAGGCCTGCCGCCCCCGCCGTTTCATAGGCGGGGAGCGGCAGTCCTTTCCCGTGGGGCAAGACCGAGAGGGACAGCGTGTGCGCATCCCTCACAGACTCGAACCCAGGGCCTCCTTGCGGGAGAGGCGAACCTTGCCGGACTTGTCCACGTCGATGACGCGCACAAGCACCTCGTCACCCTCGTTGAGCACGTCTTCCACGCGGTCGACACGTTCCTTGGCCAGGTGGCTGATGTGAATCAAGCCATCGGTGCCGGGGAAGATCTCGACGAAGGCGCCAAAGTCCACAACCCGCTTCACCACACCCATGTACAGTTGGCCAATCTCGGCCTCCTGGGTGAGCTCGCGAATCATGGCCAGGGCCTTGTCGCCTTCTTCCTTGCTCTTGGCGGCCACGCTGACCTTGCCGGTGTCATCCACGTTGATCGTGGTGTTGGTCCGCTCCTGCATGCCTCGGATGACCTTTCCTCCGGGGCCGATGATGTCGCGGATCTTGTCCGGGTTGATCTGGATGCTGGTGATCCGGGGCGCGTGCTGGGACAGGTCATCCCGGGCCTCGCCAATGGTCTTGGCCATCTCGTCCAGGATGTGGATCCGACCGTCGCGGGCCTGGGACATGGCCTGCGCCATGATCTCCTGGGACACGCCAGCGATCTTCACGTCCATCTGGAACGCCGTGATCCCCTTGCGGGTACCGGTGACCTTGAAGTCCATGTCGCCCAGGTGATCCTCGTCGCCGAGGATGTCAGACAACACGGCAAAGTCATCGCCTTCCTTGATCAGCCCCATGGCAATCCCTGCCACCGGCGCCGAAATCGGCACACCCGCATCCATCAAGGACAGGGTGGCACCGCAAACGGTCGCCATGGAGGAGGAGCCATTGGACTCGAGGATGTCCGCCGTGCAACGCATCACGTAGGGGAAATCATCGAAGTTCGGCAGCACAGGCGAGATGGCCCGGTGGGCCAGGGCACCATGACCGACCTCTCGGCGCTTGGGAGCGCGAAGGGGACGGGCCTCTCCGGTGGAGAAGGGCGGGAAGCTGTAGGTCAGCATCCAGTTGCGGAACTTCTCCATCGCTCCCGGCCAGTCGATGCGCTGGTTGTCGCGCTCGGTGCCCAGGGCAACGCTCACGAACGCCTGCGTCTCACCGCGGGTGAACATGGCGGAACCGTGCGCACGCTCGGCCAGGCCAACCTCGCACCAGATGGCGCGAATGTCTGCCGGGGCGCGATCGTCGATGCGCTTGCCTTCGGTCACCACCTTCTGGCGAATGTAGGCCGTCTCCATCTTGCTCCAAGCGGTCTTGGCTTCCTTGGTCAGCGTCTCGGCTGCATCCTCATCCAGTCCCTCGGTGAGGGTCGCGATGAAGTCGTTCCGGGCTGCCTTCAAGCCAGCCTTTCGCTCGTGCTTGCCGTCGATGGCCAGGGCTTCGATCATGCTGGCCTTGCCGGTGGAATCCACCTTGGCCATCAGGTCCGCATCGATCTCGGCGGGACCTTCGTGCTCGCGGGGGGCCACACCGGCCAATCCGTTGAGCTCATCGATGGCAGCCACGATCTTCTGGATGGCAGCGTGTCCGAGGTTCAGGGCCTCGAGCATCGTCTCCTCGCTGACCTCATCGCCACCGCCCTCGACCATGCAGATGGCCTCGGCGGTTCCCGCGATGATCACGTTCAGGTTGGCACCGACGCGCTCCTCGAAAGTCGGGTTGATGATCAACTCGCCTTCCACCTGGCAGACGCGAACGCCCGCCACGGAGCCCTTCAACGGCGCATCCGACAGGCGAATGGCTGCGGCTGAACCACAAAGGGCCAGCACATCGGTCTCAAAGTCCGGGTCGTAGCTCAACACCGTACAGATGATCTGCGTCTCGCATCGAAAGTTCTTGGGGAACAGAGGACGAATCGGGCGGTCGATCAACCGGGAGATGAGCGTGGTTCGCTCGTTTCCGCGGCCTTCGCGCTTCAGGAAGCCACCGGGGATGGTTCCCTCGGCGCCACAACGATCCTGGTAGTCCACCGTCAGGGGCATGAAATCAAACCGGGTGGTCTGGTTCATACACACAGCGGTGCACAGAAGGGAGGAATCACCGCTTGTCACGGTGACGGATCCTCCCGCTTGTTTTGCGTACTTGCCCGTAGACAAGGTAATGGTTTTGCCGCCGACTTCGACGGACACTTCGTGGAGATTTACTCCATGCATGGATTTATCCTTTTGGATTCCCGAGCCTTCTCAATGGTGCTCGCGCAATCCTCGACACACGGCGAGAAGTTCGGGGGTTGGGTTTGCCATCACGGACAGAGGAGGTGCTTCAATGTTCCCCACCCATAGTCCGTAGACCTATTCGGAATGAGCCCGGGGGTGGTAACCCCACGCTCAGTCCGCGGAGACCGACGGATAAGGAAACAAGGATGCTGCGTGAATCGTGACAGCGTGAAAAAGAACGGGTTGCTTGCGCAACCAGGGTGGGAGCAATCCCCCACCCGAAAAAATGGGCTCTAGTGCCGCAGTCCGAGAGACTGGATGAGCGCATCGTAGCGGGAGTCATCCTGCTGCTTCAGGTAGCGCAGCAGTCGGCGGCGTTGCCCGACGAGCTTGAGCAAGCCGCGACGGGAATGGTGGTCCTTCTTGTGGACCGAGAAATGCTCGGTGAGCTGGTTGATACGAGTAGTCAGAAGCGCGACCTGGACCTCGGGGGATCCGGTGTCGCCTTCCTTCTGAGCGAAGTTGCCGATGATTTCGGCCTTTTCTGTGCGATGAAGCGCCATGATCTGCCTTTGCTTGGTTCGCGGCATTCGCAGCATTCTGGTCGCCAGGCGCGGTGGAGGCGGGTTTTGCCTCTCTCGACCAGGGCCGCAAGTGCCGTAGGTGGACCCCAGATACCCGTTCTTTCGGAGGGCGTCAACGGTTTATTGGTCCTTTCATCAACCGGACGAGCCCCTTTCCACGGCCCTTTTCGCGGGCTGCAATCACGAGGGCATCCGATCCCTGGGAGACCAGGTAGGCGGCTCCTTCCGCCAACCCTGCTGGTGGAGGCGGCGGCTCTCCCCCCTGGGCCAGGCGCCCGGCAGCTGCTGCATCGACGGTGACCTGGGGAAGGTGTTCCAGCACCTGAAAAGGTGGCACGGACCGATCGGCCACCACCTCGCAGACCGTGTCCCGCGGCACCCAGGGAAGTCGATCATCCCCCCGTCGCCGAAAGGCGGCCTCCCAATCCTCGGTGCCCGCCACAAGCTCCGCGAGCTCCGAGAGGGACAGGCTGTTCTCAAGAACAAAGGGGCCGGATCGCAGGCGTCGCAGCTGGGACAGGTGGCCTGCACTTCCCAGGGCTCGGGCAATGTCATCCGCCAGCACCCGGGCATAGGACCCGCGACTGCATTGAATCTCCACCCGCAGCCAGTCCTCCCCGCGGTCCAACTCCTTCAAGGAGTAGATCTCGATGGGCCGGGCTTTTACCTCGACCTCCTTGCCTTCCCGCGCGTACTTGTAGAGCGGCCGGCCCTTGACCTTCACCGCGGAATACGCCGGCGGTGTTTGCATCTGGGGCCCTACAAACCCCCCCAGGACCGTGTCGACCCGGGACCAATCGGGCAACGGGGCCTCCCGCACCACCTCGCCCTCGGGGTCCCCCGTGCTGGTGGCCGTTCCCATGGCAATGGTGGCGTCGTAAATCTTCAGCTTCTCGTCCAGAAAGCGAATCGCCTTGGTGGCGTGGGACAGGGCCAGGGGCAACACACCACTGGCAAAGGGATCCAGGGTGCCCGTGTGCCCCACCTTCTTCACGCCCGTCACCGCCCGCACAATGGCCACCACGTCGTGGGACGTGAGGCCCGGAGGCTTGTCCACCACCAGAAAGGCCGGCTTCACTGGTCCCCGTCCTCGCGGTCCTTCCGCTCGCGGTCCTTCCGCTCCTGTTCCATGCGGTCGAGCATCTCCGTCATGCGCATGGACTCCTCCAGCCCCTCGTCTTCCACAAATCGAAGCCGCGGGGTGTACCGAAGGCGCAAACGCTTGCCCACCTGTCGCGCCAGCCAGCTCCCAGCCATCTCCAGCCCCTCCAGGGTCTCCTCGAGGCTCCCCTGCCCTCCCAGAGGCACCAGGTGCACCCGGGCATGCTTGAGATCGGCACTCACATGGACATGGGTGATGGTCACCGGGACCACCCGGGGGTCCTTGATTTCCGTCCGAAGGATTCGGGCCAGCTCACCCTGAATCTGTTCGGCTACACGAGATGGACGATGAATGGTCATGGGAGTCGCCCGACTATTGCGGCAAGCATCTGCCGCCAAGCCCTCCCTCTGGGCAGCCCGGTACCCCACGAGGTTATTCCTCCTCAAGCCTGGAGGTCTCGATGGACATCGCCGTGCTTGGCCTGGGACGCCTTGGGCGCACCCTGGTGCCCCTGTTGCGATCCGCTGGCCACCGGGTCACCCCCTGGAAGCGGGGGCGCCCCATTCCCCAGGCGAAACTGCTCTGGCTCATGGTGCGAGATGATGCAGTGGCCGAGGTCGCTGCGCAGGTTCCTCCCGGGCCCATTGTCCTGCATGCCAGCGGCGCTCTGGATGTGGAGGTGCTTCGGCCCCACCGCCCCGCGGGCTCCCTGCACCTGCTCCAGAGCTTCCCGGGACCCGAGGTGGCCACCCCCTCAATGAGAGGGGTGCGGGCAGCCATCGCCGGTGACCCCGAAGCCATAGAGGCAGCCACCTCCCTGGCCCGGTCTCTGGGCGCCATTCCGGTCCACGTGCAAGGGGACCGCCGGCTCTACCACGCGGCTGCTGTACTCGCGGGGAACTTCGCAACCACGCTCCTGGCTGGGGCGGGCCGCGTCCTGGAAGAATCAGGCGTGGATGCCAAGACCGCCCGGGAAATGCTCTTGCCCCTCGCAATGGCCAGTCTGCAACAAGCCGTGGAGGATCCCGCCGCTGCCCTCACAGGACCCCTTCCCAGGGGGGATGCGGGGACCGTCCGGGGGCACCTGGAGGCCCTGCAGGACGTGCACCCGGAAATGGCGGATGTTTACCGGCAAATGGGCACAATGACCGTGGAAATGCTCACCCGCAGCGGGCATGTTTCCCCTGAAGTTGCACAGGAATTGATCCGTTCCATGGAATGAAGCCTTCCTTCAGAAGGTTTCACTTTCGTTGGCCGGCAGCCCTTGTCGCACCCCGGTGCGGTGTCTATACTTCCGGAAGACGCTTCAGGATGGACCATGCTCGATGCCTTCATCATCGACAAGATTCGCAAGGATCAACAAGCTCCCCACGGGGATCGCGTGCCGCTGCGTATCGGTATCCCATCCCCTGGACTGGAAGAGCAGGCCCCGGAGGCTGACCAGGAGGTCCCGCCGGAACGCGGCGTGGTAGACATCGACGTGGATCTCGATGCGATTCACGTGATTGGCTGACACCCGGCTCACTCCCCCGGGAAACGTCAATGTTGCATGTTTTCGAGGCCACAGCGCCTTGCCGCGCAGGGGACCGCATGCTAAACGCCAGCGGATCGTGGTCCCACCGGGACTGATCGCAATTCTCGCATTGGAGGCCGTCATGGCCCGTCGCTGCCAATTGACCGGAAAGCGCCCGAATTTCGGCAACAAGGTCTCCCACTCCCAGATCAAGACCAAGTCGCGCCAGAACCCCAATCTGCAGACGCGTCGCATCTGGTGGGATGAAGAGAACCGCTACGTGAAGCTCAAGCTGTCGACCCGAGCCCTGCGCACCCTGCGGAAGAAGAGTCTGTCCGAGTTCGCAAAGGAAGCCGGCCTCGACCTCACCAAGTGCTGAACGCCGCGCCCTTTGGGGCCGACAGTTCCCGGACCCGCCCATGACGGATAAGAGCGGCGTAGAGCTTGCCAACAAGGCCTTCTACGAGGCCTTTCAGTCCATGGACCTCAAGGTCATGGCAGGCTGCTGGTCCAAGCGGCAGCAGGACATCTGCATTCACCCGGGTTGGGAGGTGCTCTGGGGTTGGGAGGCCATCTCCGAGAGCTGGGAAGCGATTTTCGAGAACTCTGCCTACATGCGGTTCGAGATCAGCGACCTGGCCATTGAATGCCATGGCGAGTTCGCCCGGGTCACCTGCCTGGAGAACATCTACTCGGTGGTGGAAGAAGCCACGACCCACGCCCAGGTCGCAGCCACGAACCTGTTCCTGAAGACCGATGACGGCTGGCGCCTGACCCTGCACCACGGCTCCCCCGTCGCCCACACCGTCTCCTTCCAGGAAGACGAAGAGTTCAACTAGGATCCTGCAGGAACCTGGCTGGAGAGAAACCCGTCGATCTGATCGATGGAGTCGTAGGGGGTCACCGGCTTGCCGGAGTGATCCGTGGCCACGAAGATCACCTTGGCCTCCGGGGTTTCGTCCTTGAACCGGTTCACGTTGGACGGCTCGTTGTCCAGGAACAGGTACGGCGTGCCCAGGGAGGCGATGACCTCCAGGGCCTCGCCCTTGAAGAGCGTGTCATCGGTCTTGAAATCCGGCTTGACCATGAGCCGGCACCGGTCGCCATCCAGGGGAAAGCCAAACCGCTGCAAGGCCGCCTCGGTCCCTGCCCGCATGGTTTCGTCCCGGCCGGTCAGGTACACCACGTGTCCCCCGGCCTCGGCTACCCGCCGCACGAGCGCCGGGCCCCCGGGCATGGCGTGGTCGAACTGCACGTAGTCGGAGGTAAAGAACCGGTCCCACCAGAACTTCTTCACCGTGTCGGCCATCTCCTCCACCTTGGAGGACTCGATGCCTGCGTTCACGAGGGTTCGAACGAGATCCCAATCCTCGAAGTGCTCCGGGGTCACGCGATAGAGGTCCGTCCATCCGCGTTGCCCTGCCAGTTCACGAAAAATGTGCACCTGGCGCGGCCGGGTATCGAACAGGCAACCGTCCAGGTCCCAGACGCTCACCCCTCCCGCGCCAGATTCCCCGGCCCTCGCCACCACATCCGCGAGAACCCGGTCCTGCTCGGCGCTGGTGAAAAACGGTGTGTACGGCATGCCCCCTCCTTGGCGACGGCCACACATAACGCTTGACGCGGTACCATGGTCTCCCAAGGAGAGCCCATGTCCAGCGCCGAGGAACACCTGAAGAATTTCCTGGAGGCTGTGGGACTTTCCGGCGATCCGGAGCTGGAACGCACCCCGCAGCTGGTGGCCGAGCTGCTCCGCACCTTTGCCAGCCCCATCGAGGGACACGAGGTCTTCACCCTTCCCACCCCCGGCTCCGACCCGGTGGTCTTGCGAGACCTCTCCTTCTACTCCATCTGCGCCCACCACCTGCTGCCGTTTTTCGGCTCCGCCACCATCGCCTATGTGCCGGCCGGCCGAATCGCAGGCCTTGGCAGCCTGGTCCGGGCCCTGGAGCACTTTGCCACCCGGCCCCAGCTGCAGGAGCGACTTGGAAGCCAGCTGGCGGACCACCTGTTGGACCAGTTGTCCGCATCGGTGGTGGTGGTGCGGCTGGAGGCGCGGCAGATGTGCATGGAGATGCGCGGCACCCACAGCCAGGCCACCGTGGTGACCCAGGCGATTCGCGGCCGGGGCAACTCAGATCGCCTGGAGGCGCTCATCCGCAATGGCTGATGGAGACCTGGTCCTTGGGGATCTCCACTTTCACTGGCCCGACGGCACGATACTCTTTGGCGGCCTCGAACTGGTTTTCCGGAGAGGGGTAATCACTGCTGTGGTCGGGGAGTCCGGCTGTGGCAAGTCCACGCTGCTTCGCCTGGCAGCAGGCCTGTTGCCACCTGCCCGCGGCACTGTGACCGGGGGGGCGCTGCTGCGCTCCCTGGTGTTCCAATCCCCGAACCTGCTGCCGTGGCGAACCGTAGCGGCCAATGTGGGCCTGCCCCTGGAGTTGGCGGGGGGCGGAATGTCGGACCAGGACACCGCTGCGCGGGTGCAAGCAGCCCTCGAAACGGTGGGCCTGGGCGAGGACGGGGACAAGCTCCCCCGGATGTTGTCTGGCGGCATGCAAATGCGGGCTGGGCTGGCCCGGGCATTGATCACCGCACCGGATCTGTTGTTCATGGATGAACCGTTCGCAGCCGTGGACACGTTGACCCGTCACCGGCTGCAGCAGGAGTTCCTGGCCTTGTGGCGTGCCAGGCGCCCCACAGTGGTGCTGGTGACCCATGACATCGATGCAGCGGTGCGGTTGTCGGACCGGGTAGTGGTCCTGGGGGGCCGCCCGGCGAGCATCCAAGCGGATTTCAACGTGGACCTCCCTCGCCCTCGCGGACCGGAGTTGCGCCACGATCCCCGGACCAGCGCGCAGATTCAACGCATCGAGGGGGCGCTGTGAGACGCCTCCTGCCTGTTTTCGTCGCCCTGGGAATCCTGGGTTTCTGGGGGCTCCTCTCCACGCGCTATCCCCCGGTGCTCCTTCCCTCCCCCGCGGAGGTCGCCCAGGAGCTGATGCGGCCGGGCAACGGGATCTGGGCTGCAGCCTGGACGACGTTTCTCTCCTCGGCCCTGGGGCTCGCCCTCGCTTTGGGGGTCGGCCTGGGCGGGGCCTTGGCATTCCAACGATTTCAGTGGCTGGAGTGGGGCCTCTACCCCTACGCCCTGGCCATGCAGACGGTCCCCATCGTGATCATCGCCCCCCTGCTCGTGGTGTGGCTTGGGTATGGGGTGCCCGTTGCCGTGGCGACGGCGACCCTGCTGGCGTTCTTTCCGATCCTCACGGCTGCAAACCTGGGACTGCGCTCTGTGCCCCAGGAGCAGCTGGATCTGTTTCAATTGCATGGCGCCAGCCGCAGCCAGGAGCTGCGCCTGCTCCGCCTTCCGACGTCCCTGCCCTTCCTGTTCTCAGGCCTCCGTACCGCTGCCGGCTTGTCGGTGATCGGGGCGGTCGTGGGGGAGTTCGTGGGGTCATTTGGAGACCCGCCCTCCTTGGGCGCCCTTGCCATGAGCGCGCTCCGGGGAGCCCGGACCGAAGCGAGCTTTGCAGCGATTCTGGTGGCCACTCTTTTGGCCCTGGCCTTGTTTGGGGCGGTGCGGTGGGCCGAGCGCCGTATGATTGGCTCCTGGCACCCCGGAGGTTCTCCTTGATCGCCCTGTTGCTCCTGGCCTGTGCCGGCGAACCGGAGGGCCCCGACCCCAATGCACCGCCCCCCGCCAAGGAAATCGCGGTCAAGCTGGCCCTGAATTGGTACCCAGAGCCGGAATTTGGGGGATTCTACGAAGGCGTCCTGGGAGGGCACTACGCAGCGGCGGGCTTTGCCGTGGAGATCGTCCCCGGCGGACCCGGCGGACCCACCCTGGAACTGTTGGAGACCGGCAAGGTTCAGGCCGCCATCAGCGCAGCGGACGACCTGCTGTTGAAGAGGTCCAAGGGAATCCACGCGGTGGGGGTGTGGCCCGCCTTCCAGCTCAATCCCCAGGGCCTCATGGTCCACGTCAGCACCCGGATCGCCCGGTTCGAGGACATCCCCGACGGATCCACCATCGCCATCGAGGTGGGCTCTCCCTTTCAGACCTTCCTCTGGAACCAGCAGGGTTGGGAGGGCAAGGTCAAGGCGGTGCCCTACGGGGGACAGGTGGGGGTCTTTCTCGCGGATCCCGCCACCATTCAACAGGCCTACATCACCTCAGAGCCGTGCATTGCCCGCTCCCAGGGGGCTGAGGTGACCTTTCTCAAGGCAGCCGATGCCGGCTGGAATCCCTACGGATCCCTGTTGGCACTGCCCGAGCCGCTTCCCGCCTGGGCCCCCCAGTTTGTGGAGGCCACCCACCGGTCCTGGGAGGCGTACGGGGCCGATCCCGGGCGGGGCAACGCCGAGATCTCCCGGCTGAACGAGCAGATGAAGCCGGAGCTAATCGGCTGCATCACCGATGCGCAGCGCCCCTTTGTGGCGGGAACAGACGGAATGGGGTCCATGACTGGGGAACGCTGGGAGGCGGTTGCAGCCACCCTGGTGGAACAGAAACTCCTGCCCCCGGGCAGCACCGCGGCAGGCGCCTGGAAGGTCTTGCGCTAAGTCCGCCCTATTCGTCGCCGGACCCGTCGTCTTCCTTGGCCTTCTTGGCATCCTCCTTGGCTTTTTTCTTTTCCGCCTTGGCGCGCTTCTTCAGCTCTTTTTTCCAGGTCTTGGGATCGTGCCTCTCCCAGAGCACGTCAGCTTCAGCCTTCCAGTCGAACACCTCGTAGGAAACTCCAATCTCATCCAACTGCGGGGTGATGACTTCCTCCGGGCCGAGCAGAGTCACCACCTCGTGTCCCACGCAACGCTCCACCTGCACCTTCAGGTCCGCCTGGGTCACCGCAGCGAGCCTGTGGGTGTAGCCCTTCCAGTAGTCGTCTCCCCAGCCCTTCCAGTGCGGGTAGGCCAGTCGGCCCAGCATTTCCTCGGTGGTCTGCCCGCCGATGACGTAGTTTCTCGCGTTTGACGACTTCACCGTCGCCAGCAGATCTGCGTCGTAGCTTTCGTCCTGGACTTTCTTGGCCAATCCCAGGAAGGTCTCGGTGGCAAAGCCCGCCGAACCGTTCTGCACCAAGGTACCAAAACTAAGCACGGAGGTACCCCCCGCAAGGGAGCTGACCCCCGCACCGGCCCCGTAGCTCACCGCAGACTGCTCCCGCAGCGCCAACCACGACAATTGGCTCATCAGGGTGCCCAACACATCGTGTTCAGCCTTGCCCTCCAGGGTCTCAGGGTTGACCTGGCAGGACAGATTCACACTGGTCTGAGACACACCCGGCTTGTTGATCACCACCACCGTCCGGTCCCCGGGCTCCGGGGCTCCCGGCGGGTCCACCGGCGCCAGTGACGCCTCGTCTTCTCCGCTCCAGGAGCCCAAGTAGCGCTCGATCTCGACCTTGGCCGACTCCACATCCACGCGGCCCACGACGTACAGCGTACCGTTCTGCGGACGGAACACGCTCTCGTGCCAGCCTTTCGCCTGGCCCTTCCCATAGGTCATGATCTGCTCGATGGTCTCCTCGCGAACGCCCTCTACCAGGGGATGCCCGGGCAGCAAGCGGTTCCATCGCTGCCAGTCTGACCAGTACTCGGGGAAAGTCCGATCGTAGTGGAGGGACTTCAAGGCCGACTTTTTCCAGTCAGTGCGGTCCGACATGTCGGGAATCCAGCCATCGAGCCTCATGCGGAGCAGGTACAACTGGCCCTCCAGGTTCTTGGAAGAGCCAATGATTCCCATGCCCTCGTAGTTCTGCCCACCCACGCTGGACCAGGTCCCCGCCAATCGAAGGGGGGTGTTCACACTGCCACCAATGTCCATCCGGCTGAAGGTGTCGGCAAACTCCGAAATACCGGGCAAGGGCTCCATGGCCTCCCCCCCGGTAAAGCGCAGCGAGGTGCGTACCAGGGGTGCTGTGCCATAGGGCAGCATCACCACGTGCAGGCCGTTGTCCAGGTTGTATTCGATGAGCTCGTCATAGGGAGGCAGCTCGATGAGTTCGTCCAGGAACTCCTTGTTGATCGCGGCTGGATCATCAACGGTCGTGGCAAGTCCCTCGAAGGGCCGTCCCACGTACAGGGCATCCGAGGAGTCGATGAGGAGTTCATCCTCCGCGTAGGGCTCGAGCACAACCGCCACGAAACGATCGCGGTTCAGGTATTTCCGCGCAAACTCGGGAGCATCTCCCCCATCCACCGAGTTGAGCCACTCGAACTGGCGGGAGAAGTACTGTCCATCGCCGGTGAAGTGGGTGAAGTTCGCAGCCTCCGTGGACCGAACAGACCCCACAGAAGACACGTCCTCCACCGTGCGGAACAGGCTCGCCATGTACGACATGCTGCTGTAGCTGAACATGCCCTTCTGAAAGGGCCGCTGGTTCATGTCCCACAGCAGGTAGAGGCCGTTGGCTGCCATCTCCAGCTTTTCTTCGGCCTTCTCCACGTCGTTGATTTCAATGAAACACACCGCCTCTGAGCCGTGTTGTTGTGGCGAAAACCAGCAGCCAACGCTCTCGAGATCCTCCAGAGAGTCGGACTGCCAGTTCCAGTCCGGGTCCAGGTAGGACTGCATCGCGCCGGCCATCATGCCGACCGTCATGCCCATCAGGGAGTCGTTGGGGGTAAAGCCACTGGGAAGGGACCACCCCATGATGATGGTCGGCTTTTCCACACCGGCGGTGTGGTAGGTGAGGGTCTGATCCACCGGCGGTGGTGGCGCATCCGGCTCCTGTTCGACCCGCACCTTGCAATAGGATTGGTCGACCAGGGGGCCATCCGGATTGTTCGGGTCGATGAGCAGATCGACCGGGAACGTGTCCTGGATGATCTGGCCCATCTCCTCGATGGAAAAGTCCCCCACCACCATCATCGTCGCGTTCTTGGGCAGGTAGTTGTTGGCCACAAAGTCCACGATGTCCTGGTGCACGATCTTGTCCAGGGAATCATGGGTTCCAATGCCCATTCGGGCGTAGGGGTGGCCTTCCGGGTAGAGCTTGCCGTAGAGGTAGTGCAGGCCCACGCTGGCGGAGTTCTCGTAGTTCATACGAAGCTCGTTTCGGACGATCTCCCGCTCCTCTTGCGTGTTCCGCGGAGTGACTCCGATGACCGCATCAGCGCCCATGATCCGCCGGGCCTCCAGGGCCATCATTTCCCTGAGGGATTCTTTGGGCGCCACCGTCATGTAGACCGTCACGTCGTTGGCGGTGTACGCGTTGATGTCTCCACCGTACTGGTGGATCTTGTCCCACACCTTCACCTCGTCCTCGCGGAAGGACCGAAACCAGAGATGCTCCACCAGGTGGGCGATGCCTTCAAGCCCAACCGGGTCGGCATCCGAGCCCTGGTCGATGACCTGGGTGTAGGACACGATGGGCTGGCTGTGGTCCTCCTGGACCAGAATCCGCAGGCCGGATGCAAAGCAGTAGTCCGAGATCTCGAGATTGTAGCCGTCCAGTTGGAGCTTCATGTCGGGCCGCTCGACCCGGGCAGCGTCGGCCACCAGGGGAAGGAGAGCAACAAGGAGCCATACAGGCAGGCGAGCAATGGATCTGGACATGGTCATCTCCCATGGAATTCCGCGGCCGCCAACGTAACAGATCGGCCCCCGGGTCTCGACAATCCGCCCTGGGCGCTTGCACAACCCAGACAATCGGTGGACATTCCAGGGGCAGGCCCTGCAACAGTGCCTTCACTCATGACAAGGAAGACGCCGTGCGGGTGATGATCACCTACCCACCGCTCAAGGGAAAGGGCAGCCCCATGCTGACCCAGAACCGGCAATTCCAGTGGTTCCACACGCCGAGCTACCTCTACCCGTGCATTCCCGCCCAAGCCGCGACGCTCCTGGTCCAGAGGGGCCACGATGTCTGCTGGAACGACTCCATCGCTGAGAAGATGGACTTTTCCACCTGGCTTTCCCTGCTCCAGGACTTCCAACCCGAGCTGGTGGCCCTGGAAACCAAGGCCCCGGTCATTCGGCAGCACTGGGAATTGATCGACCGCATCAAGGCTGAAATCCCGGGAGTGAAGATCGTGATCTACGGCGATCACATCGCCGGCCTGCCCGGGGAGACCATGGAGAAGTCCCAGGTCGACTTTGCCTTTACCGGCGGCGACTACGACTTTTCTCTGGAAAACCTTACCGACCACCTGCAGGACGGCGCCGAGTTGGCGGGTGGGGTGTGGTACCGGGAAGAGGACGGCACCATCGCCGACACCGGCCCCTACAAGAACCTGGGAAACCTCAACGATCTGCCCTTCATCGATCGGGACCTGACCCGAGCGCATCTCTACTTCGAGAAGTGGAAGAAGCGGGTGCCATTTCTCTGGACCATGGCCGGCCGCGACTGCCCCCATGGCGTCTGCACCTTCTGCTCCTGGACCGTCACCTACCCCACCTTTCGCACCCAGACCCCCGAGCGGCTCGTGGACGAGATGCTCCACATGGTGGAGGTCTACGGGGCCCGGGAGATTTTCGACGACACCGGCGCCCTCCCCCGGGGCAAGTGGCTCGACCGCCTCTGCCACCAGATGATCGACCGGGGCCTCTCCGACAAGATCATCTTCGATTGCAACTCCCGCTTCGACTACCTCACCCCCGAGAACTGCCGGCTCATGAAAAAGGCCGGCTTTCGCAAGCTGATTCTGGGGATAGAGTCCGCCAGCGAGCGCACCATCGACATCCTGGACAAGGGCCTGACCAAGCAGCAGATTGTCGAGGGGTGCAAGATGGCCAGCGCTGCCGGACTCCAGCCGCACCTGACGCTGATGGTGGGCTACCCCTGGGAAACAAGGGAAGACGCCTATGAAACCCTGCGACTGACCCGGGACCTGATGCACAACGGCCACGCCCACCACCTGCAGGCCACCGTGGTCATGCCCTACCCGGGAACGCCACTGTTTGAGCTGTGCCACCGCAACGGGTGGATCCAGTTCGATCCGGAAGCCTATGAGCGCTACGACATGACCGAGCCCGTGTGCTCCCTCACGGACATGGATGCGGAAGAGGTCGTGCGAATGGCGGGGCAGTTCTACAAGCTCTACATGCACCCCCGCTTCCTGGCGCACCAGTTGCGCAACCTGAAGAGCCTGGAGGACCTGGACTACATGGCCCGGGGCGCCAAGGCGATCTGGGGGCATATCAAGGACTTTGAAGAGATCCGGCCCTGGGGCAGCGCTTAGCCCCACTGCCTCCTGGCGTAGGATGGGCGGGCATGAGCAAACGACGCATCGGGATTCTGACCGGGGGGGGCGACGCCCCGGGACTCAACGCGGTCATCCGGGCCGTGGTGCGCCACGGAGCAGCCAACCTCGGGTGGGAGGTCTACGGCATCGAGGACTCCTTCAATGGCCTCATGGAGACCCCCTGTCGCGTCCGCGAGCTCACGCAGAAGTCCATTACCGGCATCCTTCCCCGGGGGGGCACCATCCTGGGCACCACCAACAAGGGCGACCCGTTCGCGTTTGGTCCCGACAAGGAGGACAAGTCCGAGCTCGTGGCCCGTTCCGTGCACGCCCTGGGGTTGGAGGGACTCGTGGTCGTCGGCGGTGACGGCACCCAGGCCATCGGCTTGCGCATGATGACCGACCGGAAGGTCCCGGTGGTCGGGGTGCCCAAGACCATCGACAACGACATTGACGCCACCGACTGTACGTTTGGCTTCCACTCGGCGGTCGCCGTCGCCACGGATGCCCTGGATCGCCTGCACACCACCGCCGAGAGCCATGACCGGGTGATGATTCTCCAGGTCATGGGGCGGGATGCCGGCCACATCGCCCTGCACGCGGGCCTGGCCGGGGGCGCCCACTGCATTGTCATCCCGGAAATTCCCTACGACATTGAGCGCCTGGTGGAGAAGATCGACCAGCGCCGGGCCATCGGGAAGCTCTACACGTTGATTGTCGTTGCCGATGCAGCCCGGGCCGTGGGCCGGGAGGCCGAGTCCTACCAGGAGAGCTTTGGCAAGGGATCGGTGCGGGCGGGGGGTCCCGGACCCATGCTGGCCCGGGAGATCGTCGAGCGCCGGGAGGTGGACATCCGGGTCACGGTCCTGGGACACCTGCAGCGGGGCGGTTCGCCGATCGCCTTTGACCGCATTCTCGCGACGCGCCTGGGGGTGTACGCCGTGGAGTTGGTGGACCAGGACCGGTGGGGGGAAATCGCCGTGCTGCAGAACGGAGAGATTGTGGGGGTCCCCATCGCAAAGTCCATCTCGGCCTATCGGGGCGTGGATCCGGAGGGGCAGCTGGTTCAGGCAGCCCGTGCGGTGGGGATTGAGTTCGGGGGGTAGGCGCTTCTCGTCACGGCACCGGCACGCGCATCGGCTCCAGGGCCTGCAACTGGCGGGCGACCTGGATTTTCGCCTTGGAAGCTCCCAGCGCCTTGCGGGCGGAACGCACCGCCAGCTCCGGGCGGTTGTTCTCATCGGAGAGATGGGCCAACACCAGGTGCTTCAACCCCTCTCCCACCCCTTTCTCAAGGAGGACCCCGGCCTGGTCGTTGGACAAGTGCCCGTGGTTGGAGCGGATGCGCTGCTTGAGCGCCCAGGGGTACGGACCTTCCAGGAGCATGTCCACGTCGTGGTTGTGCTCCAACACAAGCACGTCCAGATCCTGGAGTTTCCGTGCCACAAGGGCGGTCGGTCGCCCCAGATCAGTCACGACAGCGGCAGCGGAGTGCTCGGTCTCCACTCGATACGCCACCGGATCCCGCACATCGTGCGGCACGGTAAACGGGTCCACGCGCAGGGGGCCCACATCAAAGGCCTTCCCCGCCTCCACCAGGCGCACGGCCTCAGGCATGCACTTCTCTGGCGCCCCATTCCGCGTGCCCTCTGTCATGTAGAAGGGAACCGTTTTCCCCCCGCGTTTCTTGAGCTTGTTGGAGAGAATCCGGGCAGCCCCGACGTGATCACTGTGTTCGTGGGTCACCAGCACCGCGTTGATCGGTGCGGCTCCGAGTCCGACGCTCTCCATCAAGGAAAAGATGCGCTTGGTGGACGGTCCACAGTCAACCAAGACGCCCGAATGGCCATCGCCCACATACGTGCAATTCCCCTTGCTGCCCGAGGACAGCACGGCAACCACAAGTTCACGCTTGAAGAGAGGCAGCAAGGCAGGAGGAGGAGGAGGAGAAGGTGGGGTGTCGTAGGCGGGGTCTGGTCAGGATAACCCCGAATCATGATCCTCCCACCTCGCCCCTGGATTGCAGCCCTGGCGGCCTTGCTTTGTCCGATCTCGGCGGAGGCCGGGGGCATGCTGCGGGTCCTGGCGGAGGCCGCAGCGGAGGGGGGCGCAGCCTGGGTGGTGGACGGGGCGCTCGTGGTGGGAAGTCCGGAAGAGGCGGGCCGCCCTGGAAGTCGGCCCCTGGAATCCCATGCGCCGGTGGTGCTGCCCGAGGACAGGGCGGCGTGGACCCCCCTGGGGGCTGGCTGTGACGGCCCCCTGACCGCCGAGAGCGATCAAGGCACGTTGATCTTGAAGGTGCTGCAGTCCGACCCGGTTCCCGCGACCTTGGCGACTTTTCTCCCTGTGGGCCTGCCCCCTGCCCTGGCCCAGCTGCCCGTGGGGGTGACCCCCTGCCAGGCCTGGGTGGGCGATGTGGGGCCCGCCCCGGGGGTGGAGATCGTTGCCGTCTGGCAGATCGGGGAGATCCTGGGCGTGACCGTCTGGGCCATGCCGGCGCCGGGGCCTCTCCCCTCTCCGCCAGCGGAAAAGTAGCGATCTGTGGACACCCTGAAGCAGATCGGCCATTTCTCGTCTTTCTGCGTGGATGTGGGCATTCGTGCGCTGACGGGCCGGTTCAGCCCGCGCGACCTCATTCGCCACCTTGCCCAGGTCCTCACCCGCTGTGTCTTGCCCGTGGCAGCGATGGTCTTTCCCTTTGGAATGGTCATCGCCCTGCAGGGACTGTCCATCTTCGAGACCTATGGAGCCCAGCGCCTGCTTGCGTCGCTGGCAAGCGTCGCGATCATCCGCGAGCTCTCCCCCGTGTTGGCCAGCGTGCTGGTGGCGGCCCAGGGAGGCAGTGCTTGCGCCGCCGAGCTGGGAGCCATGCGCATCAAGGAGGAGCTGGATGCCACGGAGGTCATGGGGGTGGATGCCCTCTCGGTGCACGTGGTGCCCCGGGTCTTGGCCATGACCATTGCCTGTCCGATTCTGAATCTCTTTGGCACCGTCTCCGGACTTCTCGGCGCCTACGTCACCGCCGTGGTCCTCAAGGGCGAAAACGGCGGCGTCTTCCTCTCGCAATTGTTCAGCTTCACCATGCCCTTTGACCTCGTGGCCGCCGGCATCAAGACCACTGCGTTCGGCCTCATCATCGGCATGGTCGCGGCCTACCTTGGCTTTCATGCAAGGGGTGGAGCTGCAGGGGTCGGACGCGCGGTCAACCAGACCGTCGTCCGAAGCACCTTGCTGTTCATCACCGCCAACTACTTTCTGACCTCTGCCTTGTTCGGGACCCTCTCGTGAGGCTGCTTTTCGCCATGGGGCGCTTCACCTGGTTCACGGTGGACTTCATACGGGCCGCCTGGCGCCGCCCGCCCCCGCTGGTGCGCAGCATGGAGGAGGCCTACAAGATCGGCGTCCGCTCCCTGCCGATCCTCTTTGTGATTGCCTGTTTCGTGGGCACAAACCTCGCGTTGCAGGGCTACCTCGCGTTTCAATCCCTCGGGGGAAGCCACCTGGTGGGCATGTTTGTGGGACTGGCAGGCATCCGGGAACTGGCCCCGATCATCGCTGGATCCATGGTGGCTGCCAAGGCGGGCACGGAGATGGCCTCCCAGATCGCGGTGATGCGGATTCGAGAGGAGATCGATGCCCTGGAGGTCATGGCCGTCAGCCCCCACTGGTACCTCGTCACCCCGCGACTGTTCGGCATTGTCCTGGTGATGCCCGCCCTGACCTTCATCGCGATGGCGGGCATGGTGGCCAGCGCCTGGGCCGTGGCGGTGTTCCAACTCGACTTGAATGGCCCCCACTTTGCGCAGACTGTCCTGGAGACCATGAGCCGCAGGGAGCTGGTCTTTGGCGCGGTGAAGTCCATGGTCTTCGGCACCGTGATCTGCCTGATTTCCTGCTACTGCGGATTTCACAGCAAGCCGGGTCCGGAGGGTGTGGGGCTGGCCACAAACCATGCGGTGGTCGCTGCCGCCGTGAGCTGTCTTGCGGTGAACTACCTCGTGTCCGAGATGGTCTACGGGTAGGATGAACGAAGATGATCGCATTGGAGAACGTCACTAAGTCCTTCGGTGAGCACCTGGTGCTTGACGATGTGAGCATGGAATTCCCCATGGGGAAGACCACCGCAATCATCGGCCCGTCGGGGACCGGGAAGTCCGTTCTGCTCAAGCACCTGGTCGGCTTGATGCAGCCGGATGCAGGACAGGTGTGGGTGCTGGGCACGGACATGGCGAGCGCCACTCCACGAGACATGTCCAAGGTCCGCCGCCGCCTGGGAATGCTGTTTCAGGATGGCGCCCTCTTTGACTCGATGACGGTGGGAGAGAACATCGCCTTTCCACTGCACCACCACCGCCGGGACATGCCGCCTGCGGAGCAAGCAACAAGGGTGGAGGAGGTTCTGGAGCAGGTGGAGCTGCCTGGTTTTGCCATGCGTCCCGTGTCGGATCTCTCCGGGGGACAGCGAAAGCGCGTGGGGCTCGCCCGGGCGATTGTCACCCACCCGGAGGTGGTGCTCTTTGATGAGCCGAACTCGGGCCTCGACCCGATCACCTCCGATTCCATCGATGCCTTGATCGGGCAGATGAAGGAGGTGCTGGGCATTACCTTTCTGGTGATTTCCCACGACATCGTGGGCACCTTGAACGTGGCGGATTGCATTGGGATGCTGTACGGAGGAAAACTCATCGCCTGGGGAGCCCGTGACGAGGTGGTGCGCAGCGAACACCCCATGGTCCGGCGCTTTCTGCAGCGAAACGTCGAACTTCCCTCCCACTCCACTGAATCCCACCGTCTCCCGCAGGCCTAGGAACCCCAACCGTGAACCGCAACCACCGCCATGAAGTCGCTGTAGGCGCCATGCTCCTGGTGGCCCTTGGGCTGGCCGCGTGGATCTCCCTGAAGATCGGCGCCTGGACCGGCCTGGAGGAACAGGTCGAGGTGGAAGCCATCTTCGGGGATGTGGCCGGGCTGAACGTGGGGGCATCGGTCACTGTGGCCGGGGTCGAGGTGGGGCGGGTGACGCACTTGAAGGTGGATTTCGACCAGGCCCGGGTGGGCATGTCCCTGGATGCCTCGGCGGGGATCCGGGAGGACGTGACCGTGGTGCTACGGGCCAGGTCGCTCTTGGGGGAGAAGTACATGGCGCTGTTGCCCGCCAGCGCCGATGCAGTGCTTCTGGAAAATGGGGCGGTGATCGGCAACACCCTGGGGCAGGTAGAGATCGACCAGCTGTTGGCGAAGCTGGGCCCGGTCCTGGACGGTCTGAACCTGGAACCGCTGACCGCAGCCGCCGAGAGTGTTTCCAAGGCCTTTGAGGAGGATCCCGAGCGCCTCTCCCGGATGTTTCGGGATGCGGAGGAGCTGCTGGGAGAGCTGAACCGCATGGTGGGTTCCGCGGACGGGATTGCCTCGGAGGCGGCCCTGGCGATTCAGTCCATCGCGAGCCTGGGAATCCACGCCGATGACATCGCGGAGCGCCTGAACCGGGTGCTGGGAGATGTGGAGATCGCATCCGGGGAGCTGCCCGGTGCAGCGAACACGCTTCCTCTGCTGCTGAACGATGCGCGGGCAGCCGTGAACGATGCCCGGGCGTTGATCGATGCCATGGATGAGAGCCACGAGCTCATTGAGCGGGTGCTGCAGAACCTGGAGGAGATCGACAAGTGGGAGCTTAGGCGGCTCTTGCGGGAGGAGGGAATCCTGGTGCGCATGCGGCCGAGCGAGGTGTTGACCCAACCTCCAGGTGGCGTCGTGGATCGGGGCGAGTAGTCGGTGGTATGAGGCTGTTTCCGCTGCTTGCATTCTGGTTCACCTGTGTGGGCTGCGGGTTCTTCAAGGCCGCGCCGGACACCGACGAGACCGGGGAGCCCCCGGTGCCAGACGACACCGATGGGGGCGAGGTGCCGGACACGGATGACACGGACCTTCCCCAGTACGAGGAGCCGCCGGGGATTCACGACACGGCGGCGGGGTGTCCGTACACCACGTTGGAGGCGGTGCGGTCCCAGCCGCTGGCGGGGCAGTCCGGCCGAATCGAGCAGGACACCTCCACGGGTTTTACGGATGACTATTTGTATGACGACAGCGACTACATCAAGATCGGCGTGCGGCAGAACTGGGGGGGCTCGGTCATCTTCTTTGGGCTGGCCGACGGCAACGGGGGGGTGAACAGCACCAACGTCGTGGACGGGAACGACCCGGGCCGAGAGGTGCAGTTCGCCCTCTACGATCCCGACCGCCTCATGCAGGGCTGTGCCCACGATGCATCGTGCCGGAGCGGCGGGACCGCCTGTGGCAACTCGATTCGCTACCTGGGCTGGAATCCCGTGCAGGGGGGCAACCGCTGCGGCGAGGGATCGGGCATGCAGGGGACGAACCATGCCAGCGGGCGCCTGCAAACCGCGACCATTCCCCTGCAGTGGAACCCGGATTGGAACAAGACCGAGTGCAGCACCGACGGCTGCACCGACGGGGTCACGTGGACCCAGCCGTCCGATGTGCGGGTCACGCAGACCGCGCGGTTCGTGCGAACGCACGTGGTGGAGCTTTCCTACTCGGTGCAGGAGGAAGGCGGCAACAGCCACGCAGCCATGAACCAGGAGATGCCGACGCTGTACTCTGCCAACGGCCAGGCTGGCCCCGACCTGTGGCGGCTGTTGGATTCCAGCGGTGCCCAGGTGGACATCAACGAGCCCGCGAACGACGGGTTCTACAAGAAGGACTTCACCAGCCCGGCGCCCTGGGTGACCCTGCAGAACGACAACAGCGACTACGGGGTGGGCATCCTGCATGAGAACGGCCTCACCGAGTTCCAGGGCTGGCAGAACCGCAGCCTGCCCTTCAACAACGTCCGGGCGCTGTTTGAGTTTGGTCTGCCAGCAAACAGCGCCGTTTCCGCCCGGGCTTACCTGCTACTGGGGAGCTTTTCGACGATCCAGAACGAGGCGAACTGGCTCCTGGACAACCTGCCTCCGTTTGGGATCCTCGACGGACCGTCCGGTGCGGTGCCGGGCCCGACCCTCTTCATCTCCGGCTGGGCCCAGGACAACCGTGGGGTGACCAAGGTGGATGCGATCATCGACGACTGGCTGACGATTCCGCTGGCCTATGGAGCGGAGCGATCGGACGTGTGTTCGACATGGCCCGGCTACCCCAACTGCAGCGCCGTGGGGTTTTCCGGCGAGTTCTCCCTGGCACAGGTGGGCTGGCAGGCGGGTTGTGACCACAAGATCGAGATCCGGGCGGAGGACACGGACGGGAACGCGCGGATCATTGACCGGGGGTTGTGGTCGGTTCAATAGCCGGGCTACATAGCCCGGCTATGGGCACTGTCACACCCGATGGGGTTGACAGGCACGGTAGACGACTCCGTCCCCACCCGCCGGCCCTATTCGTAGTGGGACCACATTCGCAGCACCTTGACGATGCGCTCCTCTTCGAGGACCTGGTACACCAGCCGGTGTTGTAGGTTGATGCGTCTGGAGTACGCACCCGCGAGGTCTCCCACCAGCTTCTCCACCCGGGGAGACGTACGAAAGGGGTCTTCCTCCAGGATCGCCAAGAGCTCCTCGGCGTTCTTGCGCAGGCCACTGCGGGCGAGCTTCCTGGCGTCCTTCTGCGCGTGCCGGGTGAACACGACCCTCCAACTCACCA
>CAZSZE010000027.1:35735-54885 GCA_964610645.1 uncultured Enterobacterales bacterium
ACTCACCAGCCGGGATCCTCGCTCAAGTCATCGGGGTCGGTCTGCATCCCTTCCTGGATCGACTCCACCAGGCCGGGCACCCGGTGGAGGTACACGGTCTCCTGCAACCCCCTCCAGTCCTCCTCCCCCACCAGGATCGCATTGCTGCGCTTGCCGGTGATCAGAACCGGGACGTGATCCTCCGCGACCTGGTCCAGCAGTCGGTACAGGTTCTTCCGGGCCTCACTGGCAGTCATCTTGCTCAATTGGGGGTCTCCACAAGAGAAGCGTACGGCTTATCGTACGTCTTGTCCAGGGAATTCAGTTTTAGGTGCCGAGAAAGAGGTAGACGGAGCCGTGGTGGGGACCGGGCGGCCACGGGGGGCCGCCCCTACGGGGATTTGGGGGGGCCGGGCGGCCAACGGGGGGCCGGGATCTGTAGGGGCGGGCTTTGCCGTCCTACGGCCCCTGTGCCCGCCCGGGTCGGCACACCCACCTGGGTAGCTTCAGGGATACGCCATCCCTCTCCGATCACGCGCGCTTTGGGAGGTGGGAAGGGGAGATCGCAGAGTGGCGGTAGATCGTCCGCACGTAGTCCCGCACCATTCGCTGCGCGGAAAAGTCCGGGGCCGTGGCGATGGCTTGGCGTTGCATGGTTCGCCAGGCGGTGGGGTCGGCGGCGGTGATCAGGGGCAGCACCTGGGATTCCAGGCACCTGTACAGCGAGTCCGCATCCGCATCGTCGTCCCGTTCTGCCGGTTCGGACCAGCGGCCGGTCTCGGGATCCACCGTGGCACCGAATGCCCAGCCATTGACCCCGTGCCGACACCCCTCCAACCACCACCCATCGGGGATGGACAGGTTGGGTACCCCCTGCAGCACCGCCTTCATGCCAGAGGTCCCGCTGGCTTCCAGGGGACGCACCGGGTTGTTCAGCCAGACGTCGACTCCGCCCGTGAGCAGGCGCCCCTCCCGCAGGGAATAGCCGTCCAGGACCGCGATGCGCAGGTAGCGACTGCCACGGCCGGCCTGGACCAGCTCTCGCAGGATCGACTGTCCCTCGGAATCCGCTGGGTGGGCCCGGCCAGCAAACAACACCTGCAGGCCCCCGAACTGCTCGGCGATTGCCTCCAGACGAGGCCGGTCCCGCAACAGCAGGTTCGCCCGCTTGTAGCCGGTCATGCGCCGGGCAAAACCCAGGAGCGGAAGGGAGGGGTCAAACCCCGCCAGGCAACGCGCGTTGGCCAGCTCAACCAGATCCGCTTTGGCAGCCCCGCGCGCAGCGCCCAAGGCCGTATCCGGTAGATCGATGGGTGCCCGTCGAAGCACCTCCGGGTCATCTCTCCAACCGGTCAGGTGCGCATCGAACAGCGCTTGCATGGCGTCCACACACCAGGTGGAAAGGTGCACGCCATTGGTTACGGCGGACACCCCGTTGGGAATGCACTCCGATGGAAACAGTTCCGGGGCGATGTGGGCGTTGCAGATTGAGACGCCGTTCACGGTTCCTGAGAGGCGGGCTGCAAGGTGGCTCATGTTGAGTTTCACCGGCTCGCCACTGCCCCCATCCAACAAGCTCTTCAAGCCCCCAGCCGCATCGCTCCCCAGCACCTCTTCTACAAGGCCCCAATTAAATGTGTCATGCCCCGCCTCCACCGGGGTGTGGGTCGTAAATCGGCACCGATTCCGGACGGCCTCCACGTCACCCTCAAACAACCCCCACGCAGCCAGGGCACAGTGGCCCTCGTTCAAGTGCAGCACCGGCTCCTCCAAGCCCAACGCCTCGGAGAGGGCGAGCGCACCTGCCCCCAGTAGGGCTTCCTGGCGAATCCGGTTTTCCTCGCCGCCCCCGTAGAGCTGCTCGTTGACGTCCCCAAACCCATCTTGTGCACCGGGGCCCACGTCCAGGAAGTACACCGGTACGGTGTCCCCGCTCCTCCCCATCACCTGCTTCACGAACACCCTCGCTGCCAGCTCCCGCCCCCCAATGACCAGGTCCAGCACGCGCCCCGTGTCCTCCAAAACCCGCTCCGGCTCGAGACGGGGCCTATCCACCCGCTGGTTTCCCGCCGAATCCAGGCGCTGGAGCCCATACCCACTGCGGTACCAGAGGCTCACCGCCACCAGGGGCACTCCCAAATCCGCTGCAGCCCGCACGTGGTCCCCCGCCAACACACCCAGGCCCCCGGAATAGGTGGGCAGGGACGTGTCCAAGCCGATCTCGAGGGTCAGGTAGAGCACGCTCACTGCACACCCTCCGGCAAGAGCACCAGCAACTCAGGGCCGCTGACCCGAATCTCCACCTGTCCCCCGCTGGCCGTCACGGTCTCCGCCAGGTCCATCACATTCCAGAAGGAAGCGCCGTCCGCGAGGCCCACCTGGACCGTTTCAGAGCGCTCACCAGACCCCTTGTGGAGGACCACGACGGCCTCCTCCCCCCCCGCTTCCTCGAACCGGTAGATGTAGAGGTCGGAGTCGACAAAGAGGGTGGTCACCTCTCCCCGGCGAATGGCCTTGCTGACCCGCCGGGCGTTGCCCACGCGGCGCACCCCTGCCCGCAATCGCTCCTGGTTGGCGCTCAAGTAGGGCGCGAAACTCATGGGACGGCGGTTGTCGGGATCCCCATCCCCCGCCAGGCCGATTTCATCTCCGTAGTACAGGAGTGGCATGCCCGGCTGGGTCAGGGTGAACGCAAGGGCAAGCTGCACCCGGATCAGAAGATCCAGTTGATCCAGGTTGGACCCGCCGGCTGCCAACAGGTCGGGGGTGTCACCCCAGGCACCTTGCCCGTTGCCCACCATCTCGGTCACCAGGCGCTGGACATCGTGGTTTCCAGCAAAGGGAGACATGATCGCATCGCCCCAGGCATCGCCGGAGGACTGCACCGCCGCATCCAGATCCACAAAGGAACCCCCCTGGGCGAAGGCCTGTCGAATGGCCCAGTACAAGGGGAAATCGTACTGGCCGTGCAAGCGCCCCTCCCCGATGAAACGCATGATCTCCCCGTGCCCATCGCTGCCGGTGAAGGTCTCTCCCATCAACAGCACGGTGGGGCTGCCCGGGTGCTCCAGTTCAGCCCCCAGCCGGTGCCGCAGCCCGCGCACCACCGAGTCGGTCATGTGCTTCACCGCATCGATGCGCAGGGCATCCACGTTGTACTCCCGCACCCACCACAGGACATTGTCCACGGCCGCCTGGACGGCATCGTGCTGGGTGTAGTCCAAGTCCGGGAGGTAGGGCATGAACCAGCAATCCAGCTTGCGCTCTTCCCAGTCACACCCGGCGTCCCCACAGGTGCAGCCCCCGTCGTGGAACCAGTCCGGGTGGTCCGTCACCCAGGGGTGGTTCTCATGCACATGGTTCAGGGCCATATCGAACATCACTCGGATTCCCTTGGCATGGGCCGCCGCGATCACCTCCCGCAGGCGGCTGTCCGCATCCAGATCCTCGTCCCCGTAGCAGGTCTCCACGCCGGTCTCGCTCTCCGGCCAGTACCCGTGGAACCCCGAAAACTGGTGGGCTCCATCTTGGGCGATGTAGGCCCCATGTGGGTTTTCCACCACTGGCGAGAGCCACAACACGTTGGCCCCCAACCGGGTGAAGTAGTCCTCCTCCAGGGCATGGAGAATCCCCAGAAAATCCCCGCCGTTGTAGTTCGCCCGCTCCTCCACGCCGGTCACGGGATCACAGGCCCCGGCCCCATCCCAATCCCCGTTCCGAAACCGGTCCACCATGGCGAAATACATCAGCCCGTCGGTCCACTCGAACGGCGTTTCCTCCACCCAGAGGGGCACATGAAGCGGGCCCCCATCGATGGCATTTCCTGCGACATCCGATGCCCGCACGACCACCGTGTGCTTGCCCGGAGCCAGACCAGAAACCGACGCGGACACGGTTCCCGGACCCGGATCCAGCGTGGCCGCCCAGGTGTTGCCCCCGGATTCCACCTCGACGGTGTCCGGGTCCAGCACCACGCCCCCAGCCCCGCGCACAAACTGCAGCTCCAGGGTCCCACTTCCATCGGCGGAGACCGCAGCCGACACCACCTCCAGGGCCGGCAACTGGCAGTCGGGCACCAACAGGTTCCGGTTTTCCACTCCGCCGTCCCAGTGGCTGGTGACCTCCGGGGGGATCGACTCCTCCCAGGTGCCATCCAGGACGAACTTGTAGGCAAACTCCCCGGCCCCGGGCTCCACGTCGACACAGAAGCGCCCCTCCACATCGGGTCCAGCCATTTCCTCGGGCTCCCACCCGGTGAAGTCCGCTGCAAAGTCCATGGAGGCGACGTCCTCCCCTGGGGAGTGAACGACTCGAACAGAACAACTGCGGGTGGGAGGATCCGACACCACCTCGGAGCAGTCCACCTGTGTACCGGAATCCCCGGTGTCGTCCTGGGCGCCGCTGTCGGGTTGGCTGTCCCCGGGCCCATCCTTGCCATCACTGGGAGGGGTGCAGCCCCACAGTCCCGCGACCACCAAAGCAAGTAAACTCATCCCTTCACGCCTCCTGCCGTCAGCCCGGCCACAAAGTGCTTTTGCAGCGCGAAGAACAGCGCAATGGCCGGCAGCGACACCAGGATGGAACCCGCTGCGAAATGGCCCCACTCGGTTCCATAGTCCGTGACATACCTCTGCAACACCACCGGCAGCGTATAGGACCGCGGATCCGACATGAAGGTCGCTGCGAGAATGAACTCGTTCCAGGCCGTCAAAAACGAAAACAGGGCCACCACCGCCAGGGCCGGGCGGGAGAGCGGAAGCACGATCCGCGTGAAGATGGTCCACTGGCTGCACCCATCCATGCGGGCAGCCTCCTCCAGCTCGACTGGCAGCGTGTCGAAGTACCCCTTCAGCATCCACACGGAGAACGGCACCGAGGTGGCGGAGTAGACCAGGACCAGGCCGGTCATGGCATCCAGGAGGCCCAAAACGTCCAGGAGAATGTACAGGGGAATGGCCATGACCACCCCGGGGAACATCTGGGTCACGAGAAACGCCCCCAGGGCCCGGTCCTTGCCGGGAAATCGCCACCTGGAGAGCGCATAGGCGGCGGTCGCGGAGAGGGTCACCCCCACCGCCGAGGTTGCCACCGCCACCACAACCGAGTTCAGGGCCTGGCGGAGAAACAGCCGCCCCCGCACATCTTCGGCGAACACCACGTCCCTGAAGTTCTCCAGGGAGACCTCCGTGGGAATCGGGGAGAGCCCCATGGAGAAGCCCTGGGAGGGCTCCAGCGCCATCTTGAGCACCCAGAGCACCGGGTAGAGCACCACCAGGGTGATGCCCACCAGGGCTGCGTGCACCGCAAAGACCCGAATAGCAGAGGGCTTCCTCACAGGACCCGCCTCCCCGCCAGCCGGTTGGCGCCCCGGGAGTAGATCAACAACACAACAAAGATCAGCACCGCGTAGGCCGCGGCATAGCCGTAGCGATTGCCCCCGGAAAAGGCCCACTGGTAGGCCTCGGAGACCAGGATTTCCGTGCTCCCCCCGGGCCGGCCGTTGGACACGAGGTAGATCACGTTGAACATGTTGAAGGTCCACACACTGCCCAGGACCACGGCGGGCATGAGCGCGGGTTTCAACAAGGGCCAGGTCACGCAGCGAAACCGGAGCCATCCGCCGGCCCCATCCACCTCGGCTGCCTCCTCCAGCTCCCGGGGAATGGCCTGGAGAGCGCCCAGGGTGACCACCATCATGAACGGAAAGCCCAGCCAGGTGTTGGTGACGAGGTTGGCGGTGAAGGCGGTGGAAAAGCGCCCGAACCAATCCAGCTCCACCGGGCTGCCGCTGACCCAGGACAGGAGCCCGTTGATCGCCCCGTACTGCACGTGAAACAGGGTCTTCCAGATTAGCGCGGTGATGTAGTTCGGCACCGCCCAGGGGACGATCAAGAGCACCCGCCAGAGGGCCCGCAGGCGCACCCACGGCTCCCGCAGCACCAGGGCCAGAGCCACGCCGATGCCCACGTGCAGGGCCACGTTGGTCACCGTCCAGAGCACGGTCACCAGCAGCGTCGTCCAGAAGGAAATCGGGGAGAAGAAACCCATCTCCCGCGAAAGCAGCACATCCACGAAGTTCTGGATGCCCACAAAGGTCCAATCCCCAGAGGTATGGGCAAACAGGGACACCGAAGCCCCCAGGACAAACGGCAGCACCACCAGAAGCGCCAGGGCCACCGCGGCTGGAGCCACCCACAGGTAGGCGCTGCGGTGTGCTGCCACGCGCTTGCGCAAGTCAGCGTTCCGCACACCTCGAACCACAAACCAGGTGAGCACCCCGGTCCCGAGCACCGCGAGCAGGAGGTACAGCCCGGACGCAGCAGGCGCAGGGGGTGGGCGAGCATAAATGCCGTGGATCTTCACCGCCTGGCCCGCGGCCTGCGCCGCCGTGAAGTCCCCCCGCAACAAGCCATCCAGGGCATCCTCCTGGGCCCGCCAAACGGCCACCACCCCGGGATCGGTCGGCAGCACCACCGCCTGCTTTGCCTGGGCGAGGACCGCCTCCAGCACCGGGTCCCCGCTGCCGGGCACCCCGAGGGCACTCACCGCCTGGTGCCCCATTTCCTGGCGCATCAGCGCTCCCTCGGGCCCGGACAGCCAGGCTGCAAAGGCCCGAGCGCTTGGCCCCTGGTTGCCCGCCGCCAGGAAGATCGACTCCACAGTCAGGTACGGCTGGGCGGCCGCACCTACCTCGGAAACCACCGGCAATGGAGCCGCCGCCACGGGACGGTCCACATCCGAGAGAAACCAGGGCCCGCTGATGACAAAGGCTGCCTTGCCCTCGTTGTAGAGCTGGCTCGTGAGCTGGGCGGTGGGCCGGCGGGGCACAATCCCGGACTCCACAGCCAGCCGGCGGGTGAAAGCGTATGCAGCCTCGTGGGCGGGAGAATCCAGCGCCGAATCCAGGGCATCGGCCCCAAAGGCATGCATCCAGGCCGCGTGGTAGTACGGCGCACCCGCCTCGTAGACCAGCCCCCAGACCCCGTCTTTCGTGAGTTCCTGGGCGGCTGCCACCAGCTCGTCCGTGGTCTGGGGCGCCTGGGCCACCAGCTCCGGGTTGTACAGCAGGAGCAGGGTCTTGAACGCCAGGGGCCAGCCATACCGCACGCCCTCCAGCTGCACCGCCTCCATGGCCACGTCTGGTTGGCCTGACAGCGGCCCCTTCACACCCTCCAGGAGCCCCAGGCCCGCCCACTTCCCCATGCTTCCGTGGGCCGCCACCAGCAGGTCCGGCCCGTTCCCCCGGGGAATGGCGGTCTCCACCTTGGAATCAAAAGCCCCATAGGGAACCGCCGTGGTTTCCACCGGGATTCCCTGCTCCGCGCTGAAGCGGGCTGCTGCAGCCTCCAAGGCGGCGGCCTCCTCCCCCCGGTACGCATGCCAAACGCTCACGGGCTCCGCAGCCAGCGCAGAGGCCAGGCAGAGGGCCAGCAGCCCGGTCACGACGTCCGCTGCCCGGAGGCGAGGTCAAACACGTGGACCCGGGAGAAGGACAGCTGCACCGCATCCCCCGGCCCCGCTGCCACCGGTTCCGGCACCCGGGCCACAAGCTTCTGCCCGCCGTCCATTTCCAGGTGCACAATGGCTTCCGCCCCCAGGGACTCAATCACGTCGACCCGGGCCGACAAAGAGCCCGTGCCCAAGGTGATGTCCGTCGGCCGCACCCCCAGGGTCGCTGTGCCCTCGGCCCCCGGAACCCACCCATCCGGGCCCTGGCTGCCCGGAAAGAGGTTCATGGCCGGGGAGCCGATGAATGTCGCAACAAATGTATTGGCTGGCACATCAAACACCTCTCGCGGCGTGCCCACCTGCTGCACCACCCCCTCGTTGAGCACCACAATGCGGTCCGCCAGGGTCAGCGCCTCCACCTGGTCGTGGGTCACGTGCACGATGGTCGCCCCGAGGGTCCGGTGCAGGCGTTTCAGCTCCACCCGCATGTGGTCCCGCAGGGCGGCATCCAGGTTGGACAGGGGCTCGTCAAATAGAAAGACCTTGGGCTCGCGCACAATCGCCCGGCCCATGGCCACCCGCTGGCGCTGCCCCCCGGAGAGAGCACCCGGCAGGCGGTCCAGCAGGGGCTCCAACTCCAGCATCCGGGCGGCCTTGCCCACCGCCTCGGCGATGGCCTCCGGCGCCTCTTTGCGAATGCCCAGGGCAAAGCCCAGGTTCTCCCGCACGGTCATGTGGGGGTAGAGGGCGTAGCTCTGGAACACCATGGCGATGTCCCGGTCCTGGGGGGGAACGTCGTTGACCCGGCGGTCGCCAATGGTCAGCTCCCCGCCGCTGACGGCTTCCAGGCCCGCGATGCACCGCAGCAGCGTGGACTTTCCGCAGCCGGAGGGCCCCACCAGGACCACATACTCCCCATCGGGGATTTCCAGGTCGATGCCCGTCAGCACGCGGGTGTCCCCAAAGGACTTCTGGAGGGATTTCAGTTGAACCCGTGCCATGCCCCTTGTCTACTCCGTTCGGGCAGTTCGCGCGGTGTGCATTCGGTCCAACAGGCGGGCTGCCCGCTCGTCCTGAAACAGCTGCTGGAGACCGCCTGCGCCTCGGCGCCGCCAGTTGGCACCGCCTGAGGTCCCCGGAACGTTGGTGGGTGCCTCTTCCCCCTGCAAATCCCCGAGGGAGACCAGAACCAGGCCCGCCTCGGAGGCCCCAAGGGCAATGAGCGCCGTCTCCAGCGCTTCCTCGGCATCCAAGACGCCGTGGGTGCGGCAGAACGCTGCCCAGGGGGGCATGTCATGGGTGTTCAGGCTTGCCAGGCGACTCGGATCGCTCGGAGGGGGCGCACCGGTGTGCCCCTCGGCCCCCTGGACAAGGGACATCCCGAGCGCTCTCGTCCGCTCCATCTGGTCGACCAGCTCCCCGGGTTCACAGCCCAGGTCCTCAAAGACCAGGACCGTCTCCGTTCGGGCAGCCTCCAGCGCAAGCAGGGTGTACAGGTCGTGGGCAGGCCATCCCACGTAGACCCCCTCCGCTGCACTGGCACCGGTGGGCACCCAGAACTTCCGGTGCAGGCCCAGGGCGTGGTCAATGCGCAACAGTCCCGCGTGGGCACAGTGGGCAGCCAGCGCCCGCCGCGTGGAGAGATAGCCCCGGGCCCGCTCTGCGCCCGGCACCAGGGCCGGAAGTTCCCAGCACTGGCCCGAGGGAAAGTGCGCATCTGGCGGCGCCCCCAGCTCCATGCCCTCGGCAAGGACGTCGCGATCCCGCCAGGCATCGTAGCCGTCGGGGTGCACGCCCACCGGCAGGTCCAGGCCGAGGACCACCGGGCCTTTCGCAAACGTCGACAGTTGCTCCCCAAGCCAGAGTTGTTCCGCCACCCGGAGCCGTACCTCCACAGGATCCGCCTCGGCCCCTTCCGGCCAGCGGCGCCAATCCCGTCCATGGCGGGCTTGGGTGCCTCGAAAAACCGCGTAGTCCAGGACCTCAGGTTGGGCTGCGAGAAAGGCGTCGAGCCGCTCTCGGCCCTCCTCCCAGAGAACCGCTGCGAGCTGCTCCAGGATGGGACGCCGCGCAGCGCAGACCGCCCCCACGTCGTCAAGTTCAGCCCCGGCACACGCGGAAAGCGCCCGGGCAATCGGTCCGGCTGCCAAATCCGACTGGGCCCGCTCGCACATCCCAAACTCCGGGATCCGTTCGAGGTCCAACCATCGTCCGTGGAAGAAACAGCGGCTGTGGGGTCGATAGGGGCTGTGCTCGGCCGGTCCGGACTCAAATCCTGCCAGGAGAGGCAGCGTGGTCACCACCTGACCCCCCTGTTGCCCCACCCAGTCACCGAGTTCAGCCAGGCAGGTCAAGTCCGCGCCACCTCCTCGGTTCGACCGATCGCTGTGCAGGGAAAGGAGCGGTGCAAACATCCCCCAACCGCCGGCCAGCGCCCCAAAGGAGGGAAAGGCCACGACCACCGGGTCCGTGGCCGCCTCCGGCAGGGCGGCTCCCAAGGCCCGAAGCGCAGCGGCTGCATCCTCCGGCACCTGCACCGCCGCACCGAGGGCGGCCAGGGCAGCAAGCACCGTCTCCACAGGGGCCTCCCGCGGCTCCCCCGTGCCATCCGTGTACGCCCACTGGACCTTCCACGCAGCGCAGAGGCGCACAAGGTCGGGCCACTGGCCCACGCTCATGGACGAACCTCCAGCACACCGTCCCCCGGCACGACATGGAGGTCCCGGTTCGCGTGGTCCTCCCACTCCACCTCTCCGGTGGCGTCCACCCGCACCAGCTTCCAGGACGCGACCTCCCCGACCGGAAGCTCCGTCTGTTCTTGCTGCAAGGCAGCGCCTGGGTTCCATCCGCCCAACTCGGGCGCAGAACCCACCACTCTCCAACCTTCAGGCACGTCCACGAAGCGGACCTGCCGCACCCCCTCCCAGGAGGCGAGCCATGTCGCTGCCACCCCTTCCGCCGGCATCGGGAGCCACACGCTCACCTGGCCACCGGGCACCCGATCTGGCCCCAGGCCCGCGGGCAGTCCAGTTGCCTGCGCCTCGCCCCGGTTCACCGCCACAAACGCGATCTCGTCCCCCAGCTGCCGCATCAAGACCCACAAATCCTCTTTCAACACGACGGTTCGCGTGGTTCCCCGGCCGAAGACCGGCTGGTCTGCCCGCATGGCGAGTCCCTCCCGGATCGTGTCCGCCAACTGCGGTGCTGCCGTGAAGTCCATGTCCCTGCGGCTGTCTGGCTCCTTCCCCCCCTCCAGGGGCAGCTCGGTCCCCCAGGTGATCGCTGGCACTCCGCGCATGGCCAACAAGAATCGCAGGGCGCTGGCGACCCGATCCACGTCACCCCCACAGGCCGATGCAATGCGCGGCGTGTCGTGGTTGTCCAGGAAGGTCACGAGGCGGCTGGGGTCGACATAGAACCGATCCTGGGAAAGGGTCGCAGCCAGTCGCCCCAGGGGCGCTCCCCCGCAGAGCACATCGACCATGGCGTGGTGTAGGGGGAAGTCGAAGACCGCTGGCAGGCCTGTCTCGGCCCACGCTGCCGCCAGGAGTGGCGCACTGCCCTCGAAAATCTCCCCCACCGACCAATACCGCCCTTCCAGGTCGTGCTGGATCCGCCGAAGAAACGCCGCCGGCATGTGCCCCACCGCATCCACCCGGATGCCCGTGGCACCGGATTGTTCCATCCACCAGCGGGTGTTGTGGAGCAGGTACTCGTAGACTTCCGGGTGGTCCTGGTTGAGATCCGGCAGGCCGTGCACCTGCCCATGTTCCCGCTGGACCGGGTCACTCCAGTCGGTGATCGTCCCCGCCTCGTGGAACCAGTCCGGATGTTCCTCTCGCAGCGGGGAATCAAAAGCCACGTGGTTCCAGACCAGGTCGAGGACAAGCTCCATCTCCCGGGCTTCCAGGCCCTGCTGCAAGGTCTCCAGGTCGTCCAACTGGCCAAAGCGGGGCTCGGTCGCTCCCAGGTCCTTGACCCAGTAGCCATGGTAGGCCCCCCACTCGCCAAACGGCTCCCACCGGCTGCTGGCCACCGGGGTCAACCACACGGCGCCGACCCCAAGCCCGGCGATCCAGTCCAGGTGCTCAGCCACGCCGGCAATGTCCCCCCCGTGCCACGCCTGGGGATCGTCCAAATCGACGCCCCAGTCGTTGGTGGAGTCGCCATTGGCAAATCGGTCCACCATCACGAGGTACAGGGACGAAGGAGGCCCGGGCGACGACGGCACCACCACCGGTTCAGGCACCTGGGGCAGGGATTCCACCTCCATCACCGGCCGCACGCAGGCCAGCCACACGCCGATCACCACCGGGCGGGCTCCGCGCCGAGCTGCTGACGGAGAAGGCGGGCCACCTTGGGACCGATCTGGGGGGCAGCGGCATCGATGGCGGCCTCCGGGCCCTGGTGTTCGTGTCGCAAGAATACCGGGACCTCAAAGGTCTCAAACACCGCGCGGTCCAGGCTGTCTGCGGGCCCCAGGCCCACCCGAACCTCCACCACCCAGCGCCAGCGGCCCTCCAACTGGGAGAAGAAGCGGGCCCGGGCCTCCACCATCACCACCCAGCCCCCGTCTCCCGCGATGGCCCCCAGGCGATCCGCGTCGGTTCTCGCATCCCCCAGGGCGGCCTCCCGTCCCGCCAGGGGAACCGGGCGCAGGGCCAGGCCTTCCTTGGCCAGGGCATCGACCACCGCATCGCCCAGTGACGGTGGGGCTGCAACCCACCCGCCGGTGTCCACCGGGGAGCGGGTCGTGAGCAGCACACCGCTGGCTCCATCGGGAAGCGCCGGCTCTACGGGCTTGGGGCCGCAGGCGAGAAGGAACACTGCCAGAAGAGGCACGGACAGGAGGAGGTGTCGCATTAAAACCAGGCCTCCGTTTCGATGGACAGGATGTGGTGCCAGTGGGATTCTACAGCCGGGAATTTGCTAGGCTGGCTGCTTGATTGCAACATGGACATGCCAAGTCCCCACTCCCCCTTCCCATAGGCCACGTTCTCAGTGGAGAACTGGGTGCCATACAGAAGCCTCAGCGAGGGGCGCGTGTAGATTCCCCGCCCCAGCGGGTTGAAGACCATTCCCCCCTTTCCCTGCCAGGTCTGACGCTTGTCCGCATCTCCGTACCAGAGTCCGGATGATCCCTGGACAATGCCATCCGATGTTTCAAACACCGAGTCCGCATGGTTTCGCCAGGTTGTTCCGTTATGAGACCGCTCTTCGGCGGCGGAACTCTCGAGCAGCAGGTGCACACTGGGAGTGAAGTAGGCCTGCAAACGAACCACCGTCGAAAGGTAGCTGCGCGCATCATCGGTAGGGGTCACGTTGTTGTCCCCATCCCGGTGTACGCCCCCGAGAACACCCCAGATCCCATCCAGCCGATCAGGCCACAGGGTGATCTGCATCTCGTTTCCCAGAAGGACCACGTCCCGTTGGTCGGTAACGGACGTGGGGAACACGTAGACCCGCTGGGCATCGGACAAGTAAACCCGGGGGTCCACCTCCGGATGAAGGCGCTCCACCCGGGCGAAGAGACTGTTCCACCGCAGGGGTCCCAGGTCTCCGAACTCAAGGGATCCAATCACTCGCCAGGAGTTGGCGGTAATCGCGACAGGATCGGGAAAGGTGGTGGCATCCACGCCACCGGTCGCCAGGAAGTCGTCCAGCACCTCCCCTCGAATCCACGGCTCGTACTCGATTCCTGGCGTCCGGTGGGGTGCATACGAATTGCCCTCCCCCTTTGGCTCATGGAGAAACTGCCCGCCAAGGCCCAGGTGAAGACGCTCCCCGGGGGAAAAACGCACCTGGGCGCCCGCGGTCCCCACCACGTGGTACGACCAGCCCTTCAGTCCAAGACCCGAGTCTCCGGCTCCCATCAACACCTCCCACCGCTCCCCCCGCACCCGCGCTGAGGCACCCAAGGTGTCGTCAAACAGGGAAGCCGGGCGCATGTCGTACAGCCCGAGATCCCCCATCCAGGTGTTCAAGGTCCCCACCCGCCAGGTCACATTGGGCAGGGCCGGTACCCCCCCCTCCACGTTGATCTGAGAAAAGCCCAATTGTGAAATGCTGCTGTAGTAGCCACCGGTCCCGAGGCTCTGCCCCTCCACCCGCAGATTGAAAGCCGCCCACTCCCCCCCCGGTGCCCGCTCCAGAAGTTCCTGGCGAAACCCCAGGGCCACCCAGGAACCCTCGTTCAACAGCCGCCCATACAGGTTCCAATACCCCAGCTGCCCCTGCCCTCCTTGAAGGTCCGGCCGCGCCGCGACCCGCACGTACCCCCCCACGTCGGCCGCCACCGCTACCGGCGGGCCTGCGAGCAGCGCCAACAACCCCGCAATCACTCGGCCCCCACGTCTTCAAGCACCACGATCGTGCGCCCCGGCACCTCGTACACGCCACCCGGGACCGCATCGCCTCCTTCCAACTTGATGTTGGCCGAGGCCTCCCTGTCCGCCGTGGGATTGTCCGAGAAGTAGCCGGTCTCCCCGGAGCCATCGCCGAAATCAAAGTACTGCTGCGTGTCCAGCACCCGCACCCAGCTGCGATCCTCCGGCAGGGTGAAGGTGACCGGGCCGTCCTGGAAGTTCAGGAGCAGGACCAGCTCGGACCCCCACCCCTCTCCATCGTCGTAGTAGTGCACCATCAGCCGCCGGGCGCCCCAGTCCACGGGCTCGGCGTTGTATTCATTCTTCCAGGTGAAGGGCATGCCCTCGCCATAGGCAGCCGGCGAGAAGGCATCGGTTCGGGAGAGACGCAAGGCGACCAGGTCCCGCACGAAATCATGCATGCGCAGGCGGGGATCATTCGCCCGCCACTCCCCCCAGCGGAACCAGTTGAATTCGTTGTCGGCCTGGTTGGAGTAGGCGTTGTTGTTGCCGTACTGGGTGCGCATCCACTCATCGCCCCCCAGGATCATCGGCGTGCCGTGGGACAGGAGCATCAGGGCAAAGGCATTGCGCATCTGCTGGCGCTTGAAGCCCTCGCCAGCCCCGCCCCAGTCCCGGGAGCGGTTGTTGTCCTCGCCGCTCTCCACGTCGCACCACTGGGAGTAGGGCTCGTCGCAACAAAGGGGGTTCAGCACCCCGCACCCGTTCTGCTTTTCATCAAAGGAAAACAGGTCGTACAAGGTGAAGCCGTCATGCGAGGTGATGAAGTTCACGCTGTGGGCCGGATTGCGGCCATTCCAGCCGTAGAGGCTGAACGAGCCGGTCAGGGCGCCCCCTGCATCCACGGTCCCCTCCACGTGGTTCAAGGCGGCATCCTCGTTCAAGAGGCCGCGCACCACGTCGCGAAAATGGGCGTTCCACTCCCCCCAGCCGTACCCATCCAGGGATTGGGCCGCCGGGTAGGCCCCAAGCACCGGGTTGTAGTAGCCACCAGCCGTCCAGGGCTCGGCAATCAGCCGCACGCCCCACTCCTGGAGCACGGGATCGTCCACGATGTCCCCGAGCACCGAGTCCCGCACCACCGGGTACCACTCGTTGTAGTTGCCGTCCTGCTCCCCGAGGATGCCCGCGAGGTCAAAGCGGAACCCGTCGATGTGCAGATCCTCCACCATGAAGTGCAACGAGTCCATGATCAGGGTCCGCATGGGCAGGTGGTTCGGGCGCATCTGGTTGCCCACCCCCGTGTTGTTCCAGTAGGTCCGCCCCCCTTCACCCAAAGCGTAAAAGGCTGCGTTGTCCAACCCCCGCACGTTGTACAGCCCCACCACCTCCTCCGAGTCCAGGTTCACCGCCTGGGCCGTGGCATCCGGGTCCAGGCTGGTGTCGTTGTAGACCAGCTTCTCCCGCCACAGCCCCCCCTCCCCGCTGTGGTTGTAGACCACGTCCAGCAGCACCTCGATGCCCGCGGCGTGGAGGGTCTCCACCATGGCCTTGAACTCGTCCAGCACCTCCTCGGGGCGTCCCCGTTCGTTGAAGGCGGTCGAGTAGGTCAACTCCGGGGCAAACCAGGAGATGGGGTTGTAGCCCCAGTAGCCCCCATCAAGCGGCTTCTCGTGGACCGGGAGCAGCTCCACCGCCGTGATGCCCAGATCCGCAAGGTAGTCCGCCATTTCAGCGATGCCCGCGTAGGTCCCCGGGTGGTCCACCTCCGGCAGCCCGTTGGCGGTGAAGCCCTTGGGGTGCACCTCGTAGATCACCAGCTCGTTGAGCGCCGTGCCCTCCCCAGCCCGGCGGGCAGCGACCCAGTCCTCCTCCGCATTCGACCAGTTGTGTTCTGAGCGCACCGCGAGGCTCTTTCCCGCCGCACCCCACGTGGACTCCCCCCTCCGGCTCTCCCCGGTCCCCAGGCTGCCGCGGCTCCAGTCGTGGTCCCGGTGCTGGACCCACGCATAGGGGTCGGTCAACAGCTTGTTGGGATTGAAGCGGTTTCCCTCGGAGTCCACGTCCGTGAGAAAACCCACCTGGCTGTTGGGCCGGAAATCGGACTCATAGGGCCAGTTGGGGCCCCAGGCGATGTAGCCATAGGCCTGGCCAGCCCCGAGCCCTTCGACGAACAGGTTCCAGACATCGCCGAACCGGGTGAGGGGGAATTGTTGAATCGGCAGCTCCGAGTCCGGATCGTCGAACAACAACACCTCGATGCGCTCGGCCCGCTCGGAGTACACGCCGAAATTGATGCCGGTCTCCAGAAGCGTCGGCCCCAGGTGCTTCAGGGCCTTCACATCGGATTCCTTGAGTCCGGGCCCAAGATCCGCGGTCTCGTAGAGGGAGGTGGTCTCCTTGACGCACCCGCCTCCATTCCGGGAACAACCGAGGAAACCCAGGACCAGGGTCCAGGTGAGTGCACGGGACACACGGGGGAAGCAGCGAGACAGCATTCTGGGAAGTGTACCTTCCGCGGGGGAGGCCCCCACGTGACGCCCTACTCGTCCGCGGCAGGCTCCTTCTCGAGGGGCTTGAGCCGCAGGCTGGCGTTGACCTCCAGGGAGTAGTTCTCCGCGACATGTTTCAGGCCATCCTGCAGGCCCAGCCCCTCCAGGTAGGTGCGGACCTCCCGTCCCACCATGCGCACCAGCTCCGTGCGGGCGCGGTCGGAACCATCCAGCACCGTGCCCAGAAGCTCCTTGGCCTCGTCCAGGGTGGGGGGATCCTCCAACAACCGCCGGGCTGCACCGCGGATTCGCTTGCGCGGGCCTTCCGGGCCCTCGTCTGCTGGCGTGTCGTCAGTCATGGCTGTGCCTCAGTCATCGCAGTGCCACAGTCATTGCAGTGCCTCCTCCTCTTCCTTGTCCCGCTCGTAGAAGGCCTGCAACCGCTCCACCACCCTGCGGCTGGGACCGACCACCCGTTGGGCGGGGGGCAGACTCGAGAGAAACACCCGCCCATACCAGCGGTCGTGCAGGCGGCGATCCAGCACCACCACCGCGCCCCGGTCCTTCTGGGTACGCACCAGGCGGCCGAATCCCTGGCGCAAGCGCAGGACCGCCTGGGGCAGGGACAGGGTCCGGAAGGGATCCCGCCCGTCGGCCTCCAGTTGTTCGTAGCGGGCCTGGGCCACCGGGTCCGTGGGCACCCGAAAAGGCAACCTGGGAATGATGACCAGGCGCAGGCCCGCCCCGGGCACGCTGACCCCCTCCCAGAAGCTGTCGGTGCCCACGAGGATGCCGCGGTGGCTGCTGCGGAAGTCTGCGAGCAGCGCTTCCCGGGCGCGCCGGCCCTGGACATAGACCGGGTGGGCGTCCCCCATCGCATCCTCGATGGCCCGGGCGTACGTTCGCACCGCCTCGTGAGACGTGCACAACACAAAGGCCCCGCCTCCCGACGCTCGCAAGAGGTCGAGCACCACCGGCACCGTGGCGGCAAGGCTCCCAGGGCGGTCCGGGGGCGGCAAATCCTTGGGCAGCCCCAGAATCGCCTGGCGGCGGTAGTCGAAGGGGGAGGCCACCTGGAGGGTCTCGGCGGCCTCGATCCCGTGGCGATCGTGAAAATGAGAGAACCGTCCCTGCACCGCGAGGGTGGCGCTCGTGAGCACCACCGCCGAGAGGGGGTCCCAGGCGAGTCGCTTCAGCAGGGGGCCCGCTGCAATGGGCGCCCGGCAAATGGCTGCCCGCCCCCCTGTTCCGGAGGGCGACTCGAGCCAGCGGCACCAACCCTCCTTTGCCTCCGCCATCGTGCCGGCCAAAGCAGCCTGCTCGCGCAAGAGCCGCTGGGCCCGTCCGAGGTCCAACACCGGCTGCATCTTGTCCGTGGGAACCTCCACCCCCCGGGTGCGCTCCAGCAAGGCCGCCAGTGCATCCGAGGCACCTCCCAGTTCGTCTTCCAAGCCAAGAATCGCCTCCCGTAGTTCCTGTTCCTCCTGGGGCGAGGCCTTGCCCATTCTGCGGGCCGCCTCGTGGGAGAGGTACGTCGCTCCCAGGGTTTCCAGGGTGGCCCGGGAGTGCTGCTTGAGGGCCTCCAGCGGGTCCGATGCGCCCTCGGACAAGCGCTGCACCGCTGGCTCTTTTCCCGCGGGCCCCTCGCACAGGCGCTGCAAGGCCCCCTTCTTCTTGCCCCCCAGCACCGGGTTCACCGCACGGGAAATGCGGCGGGCGGTGATTCTCCCGGTGGAAACGGACACCACCGCATCCTCCAGGTGGTGGGCCTCGTCCAGCACCACGCGGTCGTAGCGGGGCAGCAGGCCATCGCCGCCGGTCGTGGACTTGATGTGGAGATCTGCCACCCACAGGGCGTGGTTCACGATCAGCAGGTGACTCGAAGCCGCCTTGCGCCGCGCCCCGTAGTAAAAGCACTGGTTGTAGTGGGGACAGCGGGTTCGCAGGGTGTGGTCCGTGTTGGAAGCCACCACATCCCAGGTGTCGTCCTCCTCGGCCTCTCCGAAATCCTGCACGGACCCCTCCACGGAGTTCTCCGCCCACTCCTGCACCCGGGCCAGCCACGGGTCGGGCAGCTCTCCCGACGCCGCATCCTCCGCCAGGGCCCCCCGGAGCTTGCGCCGGCACAGGTAGTTGGTGCGGCCCTTGAGCAGGCTGACGCCAAAGTCCAATCCCGCTGCCCGCAACATGGGAATGTCCGACCCCATGAGCTGCGCCTGCAACGAGCGGGTGTAGGTGGAGATCACCACCTTGGCATCATTCTCCAGCGCCCAAAGCACCGCGGGCACGAGGTAGGCCAGCGACTTCCCGGTGCCCGTGCCAGCCTCGACCGACAGGGTGCCCTCCTCCCCCAACGTTCGGGCCACCGCCTGGGCCATGTCCAGCTGCCCTTCGCGCGCCTCCCACCCGGGAACAACCGCCGGAAGGGTCTCCCGGAAAAACCGTTCGAGGACTGCTGGATCCACGGGACGGGTCGCGTCTGCACCGGGTACCGGGGGGAATTCCAAGGCAGCCAAGGGGGGCTCCGTTCTCAAAGTGTCACCTGCCTGTTATCCCTTGAGCACCAACCCATGGGATGATTACCCGGGAGGAAAGATGGCCTAGCAGATCCTCATCGTCGATGACAGCCGTACTGTGCGCACGCTCTTGCGCGTCCAACTCCAGGAACGTGGCTACGTGGTCCACACCGCTGCCAATGGAAAAGAAGCCTTGGACCACCTGGATACTTGCGAGCCAGACCTCCCGGACTTGCCCAATGCAAATCCCTTCCCCAGCGTGATCCTCCTGGATGCGGTGATGCCTGAAATGGATGGCTACACCCTGGTGAAGACGTTGAAGGCGCGGATCCGGGACCCCAGCGCAAGCATCCCAATCATCTGCCTGACATCCCGGGAGAAGCTCCGG
>CAZSZE010000028.1:0-9940 GCA_964610645.1 uncultured Enterobacterales bacterium
GTGGAGTGTGCAGCGGTGCTGTGCAGGTCTGTGGAGGCACGAGCGGCTGGCAGGAGCCGAACTATGCGAGCGCCATCTCCAGCTACGAGTCCAGTGAGAGTTCCTGCGACGGCCTGGACAATGACTGCGATGGATCGGTGGATACAGGCCTGAGCGCTCCTTCGGCGAGCCTGGCGAGTGGAGTGTGCAGCGGTGCTGTGCAGGTCTGTGGAGGCACGAGCGGCTGGCAGGAGCCGAACTATGCGAGCGCCATCTCCAGCTACGAGTCCAGTGAGAGTTCCTGCGACGGCCTGGACAATGACTGCGATGGATCGGTGGATACAGGCCTGAGCGCTCCTTCGGCGAGCCTGGCGAGTGGAGTGTGCAGCGGTGCTGTGCAGGTCTGTGGAGGCACGAGCGGCTGGCAGGACCCTGACTATGCGAGCCTCTTTTCCGGCTACGAGCCGAGTGAGAGTAGCTGCGATGGTCTGGACAATGACTGCGATGGGTCGGTGGATTCAGGGCTGACAGCTCCTTCGGCGAGCATGACGAGTGGAGTGTGCAGTGGTGCTGTGCAGTTCTGTGGAGGCACGTCTGGCTGGCAGGAGCCGAACTATGCGAGCCTCTTTTCCGACTTCGAGTCCAGTGAGAGTACCTGTGACGGCCTGGACAACGACTGCGATGGCCAGACCGACGAGGACTTCGACCTTGGCGAAGCGTGCGACGGCGTGGGCGAGTGCGGCATAGGCCTTTACCAGTGCTCGGTCAGTGGTGGAGTCATCTGCTCGACCGACCCGGGTGGCAACTCGGACGGCTCGGTGAGCGAGACCTGCGACAGTCTGGACAATGACTGCGATGGTTCCGTCGATGAAAACAATGTCTGTGCCACCTACAGCTACGCCAACGACATCCACCCGCTGTGGTCCAGCAACAGCGCAGGGGGATGTACCGGGTGCCATGGAGGAAGCGGTGGCCTGTCCCTCTCCGGGTCGGCGAGCACCGTGCACGGCAATCTTTCCAGCCGCATCGTGGCGGGTGATCACGCCAGCAGTCGACTCTGGCAGAAGCTCTCGGGAACCACGGCGGGGACCCGGATGCCGAAGAACGGTGGCACGTTCACCCAGGCTCAACAGGACATGATCGCCACCTGGATCGACGAGGGCGCTCCGAACAACTAGCTCCGAAACAGCTGCCGTGCGACGTCCCGAATCACCCGGGGCAGCGCCACGTAGCTCGGCGCATGGAAGTGCTTGCCGCGGCCTGCATCGGCCATGCCCTGGCAGGCCCGGCGGCCCTGGGGAACGTCCCGGCCGATCTGGACCACGTGCAGGCGGGGGTAGTTGTGGGCCACGCGAATCGGGTTGCCGCCGACGTTCGACAGCCCGTCGGAGAGCAGCAGGGCCATGCGCTCTGCTCGCTGTGACTCCCGAAGGGCATCCAGGCCCGTCTCCAGGCCGGCGCTGATGTGGGTGTACCCATCGGCGGGGACCTCCAGCACCGCCCGGACCAGGTCCCGCACGGAAAGGGAGGCCCGAAGGGGCACCAGGATCTCCGCCGTGGTCTGAAAGACCACCAGGCCAATCCGGTCGAGCTTCATGCGCAGGATTGCCACCGCCACCGCCAACAGGGCGATCTTCTCCCCGGTCATGGACAGGCTCATGTCCAGCACCGCCACCAGGTCCACATCCCGGGGCTCGTGGGGGCGCACACGGATGTCGTCGGCAGTCCAGGGCCGGGGCCGCTCCAGGGTGGCGTCGAGGTCCAGCTCTCCTGGCGCGGGCCAGCCGGCCTCGGGACGGTGCATGGGCCGAGCCGCGTGGCGCATCATGCCCCGGGCCCGATCCACCACCGCATCGATCGCTCGCTCTTCGGCGATCTTGCGCAGGTGCTTCTGGGGCACCAGGGCCTTGAGGCGGTGGAAGTTCCGGGCAGCATCCCAGCCGTCGGGAATCTCAGGTGACTCCACCTGCATGGAACCCGCCGCCAGAAAGGGCGCCGAGTCCGCGTCGGCTTGATCCTCCACCTCGGGTCCGGGCGGAGTCTCCTCGACCTCAGGCTTCAGGGGTGGGTCGTCTTTTTTTTTAGATCGTCCAACAAGTGGGAGAAGCGGGTCTCCCGCGGGTCGAACAGCTCGATGCGCGTGGGAAGCGCCAGTCCGGCGGCCCGATCCACGTCCCCATCCAGTTGGACCGCCAGGTCGGCAATCGCCACCGCGGCCCGCACCGACGCCCCGCGCCGCACCCGCGGGTGGAACCGGGTCGCCCGGGCAAGGCGCACCGCCTGGTCCACGATCTCGTCGCTGGGATCGCACCGGGCTTCCTGGCGCACGATCTGCTGTTCCTCCTTGGCATCCTGGTAGTCCAGGCGCACCAACTCGAACCGATCCAGCAGGGCCTCCGCCAGGTTGCCCGTGGCCACGAACTCGGCCGGATTCTGAGTGGCAATGACCGCGAATCCCGGCTGGGCCCGAATCTCCCCCAGGTTCGGGACGATGAGCAGTCCCTCGTCCAGGGCGGGAAGGAGCACGTTCTGCACCCCCTCCGGCATCCGGTTGAGCTCGTTGATGAACAGGACCCTGCCTTCCTGCATGGCCAGGGCCAGGGGCCCGGGGGCAAAGGCCTCCGGGACGTAGCCGCGCTCGAGAACCACCGGGGGGTCGAAATGCCCTACGAGCTTGGACTCGGTGTACCGGCCGTCCCCATCGACCCGCACCATCCCCCGGCCCAGTCCCTCTGCCACCGCGCGGGCCAGCGCCGTCTTGCCAACCCCCACGGGTCCTTCCAGCAAGACGTGCCGGTGGGCCTGGGCGCAGGCCACCAGCTCGGTGAGCTTCTGTGCTCGCCCGACAATCCGGTGTTCGGCCTGCAAGGTGGCAATGTCCATGCCTCCTGGCCTAACGCGGTCCCCAATCGGTGTCCGTCGAGATAGGGGCAGGCTATGGCCGGACTTGATGTCAGTCGAAGGGATGCCTTGCGCCTTGGGGCGGCGGGCATGCTGGTGGGGTGTCCGCGGCCTGGGGACACAGGGGAAGACCGCGCCGGTCCACCCCCGGTCTGGGAGCCGGAAGCCCCGGTGGATGACACCCTCTTCCCCCTGGGCGTGCAGGTGGGCGACCCCACCCCGCAGTCCGCGATCTGCTGGAGCCGCATCACCTCCAGCGCTGCCCCCGCCCTGGTCGTGGTCCGGTGGGATGGTGCTGCATGGAAGGAAGTCTCCCGCACGGATCACACACCCGACAACGGTGGCTTTCTGCACGTGGTGCTGGATGGACTCGATCCCGACACCTGGTACAGCTTTGCCTTTGAGAGTGGGGGGAGTCGCTCCCTGGCGGGCCGCTGGAAATCTCCTGCTGCCAGCGGGACCTCCCGCCTTGTGTTTGGGGGCAGCGCCTGTACCAAGCACTCCTTTGTGCCCTTTCCCGTGCTCTCCCAGGCGGCAGCCATGGATCTGGCCTTCTACTTGTTGGCCGGGGACCAGGTCTACGCGGACGGCGCCGCATCGCTGGAGGAATACCGCGCCTTCTGGAGCACGAACCTCTCTTCCACGGGCTATCGGGACCTGCTGGCCTCTACAGCGGTGGTCGCCACCTGGGACGATCACGAGGTGACCAACGATTGGGGCACGTTGCCGGCCACGGAGGACCAGGAGGCATTCGGCATGCAGACCTTCTTCGAGCATACGCCCTGCGCTCCGCGCCTTGGGGAGTCCATCTGGCGCACCCTCCACTTCGGGGACACGCTGGATTTGCACGTGCTGGACTGCCGGTCTGAGCGGGATCCGGCGGCCGGCCTGTATATCTCAGAGGCCCAGCTGGAGTGGCTCGTGGAGTCCATGCGGGAGAGCGGGGCCGTGTTTCAGGGAATCCTGAACTCGGTGCCCATGGCGGACCTGGGGCCGCTCATTGGGAGCTTCAAGGTCGAGGACCGCTGGCAGGGCTTTCCAGATCAGCGGGCCAGGCTGATCGAGGCCATCGGCGCGATTCCCAATGTCTACTTCCTGACCGGTGACTTCCACACGGGGCTGGTGGCCCGGGTGGATCCCGAGGGGCCGGGGCATGGCATGTTCGACATTCTGATGGGGGCGGCGGGCAACCGAATGAACCCCATGGGGGGGCTGCTGGAGCCGTCGGACCAATTCCTGGCGGGGACCGCCGAGCGGAATGTCGTGCGGTTTGAGATGGATCCGGCGGAGGAGACCGTCGTGGTGGAGTACGTGGGGGAGGAAGGGCAGACCCTGGAGGCGATCCGCCTGCCCGACGGGGCCCTCCTATGAGCGACATCGAGCCCGACGAGGTCCACATCCAGGACGCCGAGGACTGGGTGCCCGCAGATGACCAGGACGATCCCACCGAGGACACCATGGCGGTGCAGCTTGGCCCCGACTCGGAGGGCCGGCTGATCGCCATCATCCTCCTGGTGGCCATGGTGGTCTTTGCCACCGTCGGAGAACACAAGGACAAGGCCTTCAAGGCGATGGTCGGCCAGGTAGAGGCCTGGACCAGCCTGGACTTCAGCGAGGAGAAGTGGGGCCTCGGGGACGACTGACTTAGCCGCAGCGCTGGCGCACGATCTGGCCGATGATGTTCTTGGCCTTCTCCAACTCCGCGAGCTCCACGTACTCATCGGCCTTGTGGGCCACGTCAATGGAGCCGGGGCCAAAGATGAGGGACTGAATGCCCAGGCGGGCGAGGTTGCCGGCGTCTGTGGCGAAGGCCGCAGCCGTGGTGGCCTCGCCATGGGCGTGGGGGGCCAGCAGGGCCTGCAGGTCCGAACCTTCCTCTGTGAGCAGGGACGGCGTGATGCGCTGCACCTGTAGATGCAGTTCCGTGCCGGCGGGAAGGTCCAACTCCGAGAACCGCATTTCCAGGCGCCGGGCCACGCCCAGGGGGTCATCTCCCGGAAGCGGGCGGTATCCCAGGGTGACCTCGCACCGGGCGGGGACCAGGTTCACGGCGCTGCCCCCGTGGATGAGCCCCGTGTTCAGCGTGACCCATGGGCGATCCAGGTACGCCTCCAGGCGGCGTTCCAGCTGCAGCTCGCGCTCCAGGCGATCAATGGCGGCCAAGGCCTGGCCGATCGCCTTGATGGCGCTCGCCCCGAGATCCGGCTTGGAGCTGTGCGCCGACTCGCCGGTCGCCACAATCTGCACGGCCACGTGGCCCGGATGCATGCGCACCATCTTGAAGTTGGTGGGCTCCCCGATCAGGGCCTCCCCGGGGAGAGGGCGGTCCGTGGCACCCAGTTGATCCGCCAGGTGGGCGCTCCCGAGGCAGCCGACCTCCTCGTCGTGGGTCCACATCAAGACCAGGGGGGCGGTGAGCGACGCGATGTCCACCTCGTCCAGTGCTTCCACGGTCGAGGCGATGAACCCCTTCATGTCCGCAGTGCCCCGTCCATAGAGCCGTCCACCCCTCTGGGTGAGGGAAAAGGGGTCGCTGCTCCACGGCTGGCCTTCCACGGGCACGACATCCATGTGCCCGGAAATCACAAGTCCCTGGTCCATGCGATCCAGCGGGCCGGCCGTGCAGACGACGTTCGCCTTGCCAGGCGATGTCTGGAATTGCTCCACGTTGAAGCCCGCATCTTCTGCGCGGTGGGCCAGCCAGGCAGCAATCTCCGTGACCGGCCGGTTGGAGACCGTGGGGAAGCCCACCAGCTGTGCCAGGGAGTCTACGACGAGTGACGTCACGCTTCCTCCGACCTTGACGGAAATTCAGGGCCTGCCTACCATGGCGAAACCCCAGGGCACTACATGTTCGTTCCAGAGGAAATTCGCAAGGAAGTTGGGCTGTACCTGTTGGAATTGGATGGAATTCCTGTGGCCCAGTTCCTGGAATTGGAAATTGAGGTGGATCGCTCCCGCCTGGTGCTGCTCAATGGGCTGTCGGCGGACCTGACCCTGGACCACTGGTACGACGACACCGTGTCCAACCCGGGGGCAGCCAATCGTTCCGGATCGGTGGTGGCCATGAGCACCTCGAACCAGGAGGTGGCACGGGTGAGTTTCAAGGTGGCAAACCTCGCGATCTACGAGGGTCCCCAGCATGATCACCACAGCGCCCAGGGACCCGTGACCCGCCTGGCCCTGGACTGCGACTCACTGGTCTGAAGAACCCCGGGACTCGAGGGGTTCCAGGCGTTCGGAGTTTCGCGTGACGTCCTGGGTGCGAATGAGGGCCTTGGCCCCGGGGTGGATCTGTCGCAGGTAACGCCGAGCCTGGCTGGGATCCCGCAGGGCATGGCGCACCTGGAGGCCGTCCGTGGTGGTGGCGGGATTCCACAGGTGGAACCCATCGCCTGCTTCCAACAGAGGCGTGCAGGTGAAGGCCTCGATGTTGGCATCGGGCCAGGCGGCCTCCCGCTCCCCGTCGCCCTGCAGGAAGAGCACGCCCTCCTGGAAGTCGCGTTCTTCAAGCTGGGTTGCGAGGGCCCCATCGACACACCAGTAGCCTCGCAGTCCGTTGGCGATGGGACCGCCGGTGAAAAGAGGGATCGCGAGGATCGCCCAGGCCGCGCCCTTCAGGATTCGCTCGGCGCCCACCGCGAGGAACAGGGGCAGGAAGAGGTAGAGCGGGTGGTAGAACCGGGCGCCAAAGGCGATGCCCGGACTCCAGTAGAGGGCATAGGCACCGACTGTGAGCGCTCCCAGCCCGAGAAGGGGCAGGCTGCGGCGCTTGAGGGTGAAGGCTCCCAAAGCAACGAGGAGCAGGCCGCCGGGAATCCCCAGGAGTAGCCGATCCAGGCGCAGAAAAGAGGCGCCGGCAATCGCGCCGGCCTTGGCGGGACCGTGGCCCCAGGTGCCAAGGGTTTCATGGCATCCGATGGAGGGGCCAAACCCAAGCTGGTTGCAGCCGGGAGGGCGCTCCGGCACCCAGGCATCGAACCAGGGCCCCACGGGAAAGGTGGTGGCGGAGCCGGTGAGGTGCAGGTTGTCCAGGCCGGTGACCAGGACGGCCAGGGCGGCGGGGACCAAGAGGGCCATCCGGTGCAGGGGGCGCGGGCAGCGAAGGCAGCCAGCCACGGCGAGGGGGGCTCCGATCACAGCGGCATCAAAGGGCCGAGCGAGCACCACGAAGGCCAGCGCCCCGCCCGCTGCCCACCAGGCCGCGGTTCCATCTCGTTTTCTCCACACCACCACCGCCAATCCAAGGAGCGCCACCAGGACTGACGTGTGGGCCATGCGAGAGGCCCCGAGCATCCACACGCCCGGGGAGAGGGCCATGACCATGGCCGCGAGGCGGGCTTGGGCGGGGGATCCGACCTCCCGGGCCAGCCCCCATGTGAGCGCAGGAAGAAGCCCACACAAGAGGGGATTTACCCAGAGGGCTGCCCCCAGGATCTCGCCCAGTGAAAGCAGGGCCGGCCATCCAGGGGGAAAGACCGCGTGCCCTGGGCCTGCCGACTGCCAGAACGGAAACAGGACCATGCTCGCGTTGTCCGCCAGGGCGCCGGTGCGCATGCCCGCAGCAAAGAGCCGGGACTGGAGCGTGTAGGCAATCTCATCCGTGACGTGGGGGATTCCCTCCAGGGGACCGAGGGCGGTGCCTGCGGCCAGGGCACAAGCGAGGAGGCAGGCGAGGAGAACCGAGCGAGGCACCCGCCAATCCTACTCTCCGCCGGCGTCCCGCACAGCATCGTCCACTTCCTTGGACGCGGCCTCGGTCCAACCGGTCTGTCCCACACCGCGCAGGAGCACGTCGCAGGCAAAGCGAACCTTGGTGACGATTCTCCCCAGGGCGTTCTTGTGAATGTTGCGCCGCAGTTGCACCAGCAGCCGGCGCTGCATCTTGTACCGGCTGAAGCGGTCCTTCTTTCGCCGTGCCACCGCGCTTGCCCGGGCTTCGTGGACATTCACCTGGCCCAGGGCATCAAAGAGGGTGCTCTTGTCGTAGCCCCAGGTGGCCACATCTTCCGGGTCCAGGGCATCCACCATGTCCCGCAGGATGCGCTCCTTGCCGAGGTCCGCGGCCACATGGGTTGCCCACTTCTCGACGGAGGTGGTCACCGGCTGGTTGTGCTGGCCGACCCCGATGGGATCCCCCAGTCCGGCGCCCTCTGGCGACTTCTTGCCGTAGTGCACCGTGTCTGGCTCATGGTCCACGCCGATGTGTCCATAGATTCGCTGCAGGGCGGCATCGGGATCGGTGACCAGGTCCTCGTACCGCACGTGGATGTGGGGCACCGGGGCCTCGCGCAGGAACCGGGCGATGGCCGGCACGTACCGCAGGAGGATCGGGTTGAAGTTCCGGGCTGCCTCGTAGTCCCCGTCGAAGAACGACTCCGCGTAGGAATCCCAGATGGAGCAGGGGTTTCGCGTGAGGATCACAAAGTGGGCGCTGGGAAACACCTTGGCCAGAAACGGCAGCACCAGGGCATTCGCGGGGGTCTTGTCCAGGAAGTAGGGCTTGTCGCTCGTGCCCAGCATGCGCCCGTAGAGCACGTCGCAATAGGCCCGCAGCGCATCCAGGTAGTCGGCTTCCCCGCCCGGGAGATCCGCCACGAACTCTTGGGTGGAGCGGGCCGCCTGGAGCTGGTCGTAGGGGGCCTTGTCGACCCGGTCGAAGTACCCGAGGTGGGCCAAAGGGGTCAGCAGGTGTGGCTCGGGGCGTCCCAGGATCTGCGAGTGGGACGAGAGCATTCGCATGAGCAGCGTGGAGCCGGATCGGGGAGATCCCACCAGGAATATCAGCTTGTCCTGCATGGGCGCCTCGTATCCTCCCGGGAGGCGTTTATCTACGGCTTCTCCAGGGCATCCGGCGCCCAGGGGCCCAGGAGGTGGACTTCCGGGTCCATCCACACGCCGAAGCGATCCCGGACCGTGCATCTCGCAAGGGCGATGAGGTGGCGGATTTCCTCCGCGGTGGCACCCCCGAGGTTCACGATGAAGTTGGCATGCTTGCCCGAGATTTCTGCGTTGCCCTGGCGGTGTCCCTTGAGGCCCGCAGCCTCGATGAGCCGTGCAGCGTGGTCCCCAGGGGGATTGGTAAAGGTGGAGCCGCAGGAGGGCTTGTCCAGGGGCTGGGTGGCCTTGCGCCGGGCGAGGAAGGCCTGCCGCTTTTCAAGGCGACCCGCCACGTCCTCGTCGGTCAACGCCAGGGTGGCCCGGGTGATGACCGCTCCTTTGGGCAGGGTGCTGCTGCGGTAGCCGAATGCGAGATCGGCGGCGGAACACTGGCGCAGTTCGCCGCCGGGAAGCACCACCTCCACCGACTCAACCAGGTCCGAAGCCTCTCCCAGAAGAGAGCCGGCGTTCATGACCACAGCCCCGCCAATGGTGCCCGGCACGCCGGAAAATGGCTCCGCGCCGGCAAGCCCGGCCTTGTCCAGGCGGGCCAGGAGCACCGTGAGGAGCAGGCCCGCCCCGGCAACCGCCCGGGTCCCGTCGATCTGCAGATCCGCCAACTCCCCCCCCAGGCGCACCACCACCCCGGGAAGGCCGGCATCGTGGACCAGGATGTTGGAGCCATTGCCCAGCACCGTGACCGCTCCGCTGTCCATGACCGCACCGCTGTTCATCACCGCCTGCAGCTGTTCCAGGGTGGTCACCTGCACCAGCCACTCGGCTGGGCCGCCCACCCGCCAGTAGACCTGCCGATCCAGGGGGGCACCCGCCTGCACCGTGGCCCCGGTGGCCTGGAGCGCATCGATCACTTCAGAACATCCAGGGTGTCCCCGTCGTAGCGAATCCCCCCCTGCATGACCTCGGCAATGGCCGTGGTGGCCCGCAAATCCTCCAGGGGATTGCCGTCGATGAGCACCATGTCCGCCAGCTTTCCAGCCTCGATGCTTCCCAGGTCCCGATCCCGCCCGATGTACCAGGCGGCATCCAGGGTGGCCGCCCGCAGGGCCTCCAACGGCTCCATGTGCTCCCCCAGGGCCCAGATCTCCCAGTGCACCCCCATGCCCTGCACCTGGCCATGGCCCCCCACCAGCACCGGAACCCCATCGGACTGCAGGTCTGC
>CAZSZE010000028.1:10040-52826 GCA_964610645.1 uncultured Enterobacterales bacterium
GCACCTGGCCATGGCCCCCCACCAGCACCGGAACCCCATCGGACTGCAGGTCTGCGGCGCTTTGGGCCACCTGGGAGAAATACCAGTCGCCGTCGTTTACGAGCACCCCACGCCGCCGCACGTTTCGGTTCACCCACTCTTCGGGGGTGAAACGCAGGAACTTTTCGTTCTCCAGCAGGTTTTCGGTCTGAAAATAGAAGTGTTCCCCGGAGAGGCCCCCATAGGCCACGAGCAGCGTGGGGGTGTAGCCGGCGCCGGAGGCCCGGTAGAGGCCGCGCACGTCTGCATAGAGGGGCGCCTGGGGCAAGGCGTGCTCAATGCCCGTGTGGCCATCGAGGAGCATGGTCAGGTTGCCCACCAGGTCCCCCCCTCCCTCCGGGTAGACGTTCAGTCCCTGGTCCCGTGCTGCCTGGAGCAGCCACTGGCGCTGGCGCCGGGCCGGCTGCTGGTAGCTCTTGATGCTGGTGGCGCCCTTGGCTTTCTTTCTTGCGACATGAAGCTGGGCATCCTCCAGGGAGTCCACCCGGGAGCGGTCCTTGGACTTCGCACCGTAGATCACGCCCCCTGTCGAGGTGACCCGGGGCCCCTTCTGCAGGCCGGCCTCGATGCGCTCGGCTGTCGCAAAAACCGTGTCGTCAAACGCTGAGGGGTCGTGGACGCTTGTGACGCCATAGGCCAGGTTGGCTTCGTGGCGCCAGGATCGCTGGGGCTGTGTGTCGCCCCCGAAGTGCAGGTGGGCATGCACATCGATCAGCCCGGGGATGAGGGTCTTTCCTGTAGCGTCAATCTTCCTGGCCAGCAGTGGCGGAGCTGCAGCCCCAACGGACCGAATGCGGTCTCCGTCCACCACCACGGTCACGTCTTCCAGTACGCCGGCGCCGCCCATGGTGACCACCCGGGCGTGGGTGTAGGCCACGATCCCTGTTCCCCCGCCCCGAGGCAAGCTTGCCGATAGTTGAATTTCTGTATCACCCTTTTTCAGTGTGGGGCCCTGGGCGCTGGTGACGTCACCCCCACTCCAGGACAGCCACTCGGCACCCTCCCCATGGCTCTTCAGTGGGAGGGGGCCGTCTTCGGGACCCAACTCCACGGTGACGCTGCCCGCATGGGGAATGAGGGCGGAGTGGACCCGGTGTTCCTCGGTCCAGGCCACCTGTGTTCCATCGGGAGAGAGGGCCACTTCCAGGGCCCGGGTCCAGCGCAGCAGGACACGCGGGTCTTTCCCATTTCGGTCGTAGGACTTCAGCACGGTCTTCGAGGCCGTGTTGGGTTCGCTGGCCCCCTCGGCCTCCACCAGGAGGAGCCGGTCTCCGTCGGGAGAGAAGCCGATGCGTTGGGTGCGGCCCCAGGCATGTCCCCAGGACATCACGTCATGGATCTCTCCCTCGCCATCGGCGGAGGCGATTTCCAGGCGCATCCACAGCTCATTGGACGGATCGTGGCCCCGAAGAGGGGCGCCGGAGCCTCGCAGCCAGGCCAACTCGGTCCCATCGGGACTCCAGGAGACCCCCAGGTACTGTGCGGATCGCCGGCTCACTCGGGACTCCTTTCCAGTGCGCAGTTCGTGGATGCGCACATCGCCCTGGCGGTCATCGTGCCAGGCGGCGTAGGCGATACGGGTACTGTCCGGGCTCCAGCGCGGGGAGATCACCCGGGTGTCGCCGGAGGTGATGGCTTTGGCCTCGGCTTCTTTGACTCCCTGCACCCACAGGCGCCCAAAAGCCTCGAACAGCACCTTCTTTCCATCGGGGGAGAGGGAGGGCCAGCGGACAAGCCTGGCGGTGATCTCGTCTGCTCGGGACACCGGTTGGGCGTGGCGCACAAGGCCGGAGATTTCGTGTGAGACCGCGGCGCTGAAGGGAATCGCCCGGCGCTTACCGGTGCGGGCATCCACCCGCCAGAGGGCGCCGTCGTCCCAGATCACCAGCTCCTTGCCGCTCGGGGTCCAGGCCGTGTGGGGGTAGAGGCCGTTGAGGGCAAAGCCTTCCTGGTTGTCGTGTTCGAATCCTGTGGCCAGGGTGCGTCGGGAGCCGTCCCGGGGGTCGTAGATCTCCAGCACCGTGTCGGTGCCGTGGCGGCGCAAGAGGGCGATCTCTCCGGTGCCGGGGCGAACCGCCGGGCGCATGGCGCTGCCGGACTCTGCGGTCAGGCGCTGCACCTCTCCGGAGTCCAGGTCCATGACGTGCAGATCGAAGATGCCCTGGTGGGGGTTCCGGTCGTATTGGAAGCGCCAGGGGGTGGAGGAGAAGTAGAGGGATTTTCCGTCCAGGGAGAACGTGGCCTCGGCGGGAAAGGGCATGCTGTCGGTTTTGGTGAGCTGGATGCCGTCGCCGCCGTCCACGTGGAAGAGCCACAGCTCGCACATGCCGATGGAGCGGGTGTCGGTGATTCGCTTGCGGGCGACGATCCACTGGCCATCGGGGCTGAAGGTGGCCTCGCTGAACCGCTCGGGGGCACCGGAGGTGAAGACCTCGGCCTCGCCGGTTTCCATGTCCCGCACCCAGATCTCCTGGTTCCCCCCCTTGTCGGAGGCGTAGAGCAGCTTCTTTCCATCCGGGCTGAAGCGCGGATCCTGGTCCCACGCCGGGCCGGTGGTCAGGGCGGTGGCGGTGCCGCCGGACAGGGGCAGCTCCCACAGATCGCCAAGCAGGTCAAAGACAACCCGGTTGCCCCTCGGGTGCACATCCACGGAGATCCAGGTGCCCTCGGTGAGGGTGGTTTCCCAGGTGAAGCGGGGCCCATGGGCGGCTTCGATGTCCCATTCCGGAATGTCTTCTTCGTCTTCCCCGTCGGCGTCGTCAGCGGCGTCGGTCGATTCGACTGCCAGGGCGGGGGTGGAGAGGCCCAGGAGGCCGAGGCAGATCCAGAGTGCGAAGTGGTGCATGGGCCCTGTCTAACCCGCGACTTGCTGCTGCCCGTTTGCTTTCCGGGCATCGCCCTTACTTTCCGATTTCGGCGCCGAATTGCTTGCCGACCGGACTCCGAAGCTACCCTGTTGCCGTGAATCTCATCTTGTGGAGAGTCTGAAGGTGTCCACGAAACCGGGTCAACTTCCCGTGGGAACTCTGAGAGTAGTAGCCCTTGGATTCACACTCCTCTGCCACGCGTGCCTCGAGGTTGAATCGTAGCCGGAATACCAGGTTTCATACGAAGACTTTCGAGAGACATGTCCCATCGACAATTTCGCTTCGGAAGGGCTTGTGACATCAGAGTGTATGTTGCTCCTTGGGAAGGCGTTTGGCGTTGGCTGGGCTTCCTTTGACGATCAGCCGCACGACTTCAACGGGCCGACAAACACTGTCGAGATTGTCATTGCAGGACTGGTCCTCTTGTTTGGAACACAGCAGGGCGACGTCGATGCATTGCTATCTACGAACGTCCCGTTTGTGTTGAACAGCGAAACAGATCGGCTCTTTGAGTTGAAAGAGTTGGAATTGACCACGGCAGCGGAAGAGTTCTGGTTCGCCTACGCAACCGAGTGGATAGACACAATCGAGATGGTTGCCGAGTTGCCCGCCCGGATGAAGTACACCCGGAACACCAAGAATGTGCAGGTGACGAATCTGACGGATTCCAATGAGGATCTACAGGAAGACGTCACGGCATTTGAGGCCGCCGGCTACCTGGTGCACGAAGCGTCCCATGGATTTGTAGATGCCCACATCGCCTGTGCGACGGGAGTCATTAGTTGTGACATGGACCAAGAATCTGCATACGGAATCGAGACATGGTGGAGATACCGATGGCTCCTGAAAAACGCGGCGGAACTGGATTTGGATGCCTGCCAGCGGGCAGTCGATGTCCTGGAATCGAATTGTCGCAGTATGTTTGATGAGGGTGACTACCCTCCTTGCGTCGCGACAGAAGCGCTGTGTGGTTGAGCCTCGAGTAGCCGAGCCTCGAGCACCGGTGCTATACTGAACACCTGTTCAGCACACCTGGGGCCTCATGGCAAGCCCGGAAACCCTCGCCCAGCTGCGGGCCCTCGTGGCCCGGGTGGGTCCGCCGCTCGTGGTGGTCACGTCTCGCTGCGTGCCCACGGGACACCCGTCCCTGGATGCGCACCGGGTGGGGTGGCCGGCCCCCGGGGTGGTGGAAATCCAGGGGGCAGTGGGTTCCGGGCGGCTGTCCCTGCTCCTGCCCGGCGTGGGGGAGCGCACCCGGCGCGGCGAGGTGGTGGGGGTGGTGGATCCTTTGTCCATGGTGCATCCCCCCGGGTGGGGAGGGGTGGATCTCTCCCGGTTGCTCGTGGTGCGGCCGCCTCCGGAGCGGGCGGCCTGGGTAGTCGAACAGTTGGCAGCCTCTGGGGCGGTGGGGCTGGTGCTGCTGCTGGATCCGCCTCGCCTGGGACGGGCGGGGCCGCGGATCGCCAAGGCCGCAGATCGCGGCGACGCCACCGTGGTGGTGGTGGCGGAGTCCGGGGAGGGCACCCTGCCGGCTTCCGTGCGCCTGGAGGTACGGGGCGGGCGGGTGCGGGTGCTGCGGATGCGGGGCAGCGCCGGGGGGCTGGAGTTCGACCTGCCGAGTGCGAGTTCTTTCATCCCGGACAGATTCTGGCCGGGGAGGGAGTACTGAACAAATTACCAGTACTCCCATGTCCGGCGATCTCACCAACCCCCATGACGCGCTGTTCAAGCACACCTTCTCCGACCTGCCGACCGCCTCGGCCCACCTGTAGGCCGTGTTGCCAGCGGCACTGGTGGCCGGGGTTGACTGGTCGGGGCTGGTGCTGGAGACAAGTGCTCTGCCCGACGAGGAATTGAGCCACCGGGAGACGGACCTGCTCTTCCAGGTGCCGTGGGCACAGGATGGACCCTCAGGCCAGGCCGCCCCGGCTCGCCTGGCCATCATCTTCGAGCACCAGAGCACGGTGGACCCGCGCATGGCGCTGCGTGTTCTCCGGTACACCCTGCGCTTCTGGGATCGATGGCTTCGTGAAAACCCCGGAGCCCAGCGGGTGCCACTGGTGGTGCCGCTCGTGATGTACCACGGCCACGCACGCTGGACAGCACCGCTGAACGTGCGAGACATGGTGGGCCCGGCTGGCCTAGACGGATCTTTGAAAGGGTTGCGGCCTGGATTCAGCTACCAATTGCATGACCTTTCTCACGTTCCCCAGCGCGATCTACAGGGCACACTCCAAGGCATCTTCTGCCAGGTCTTGCTCCAGGGCTACAGAGCCGAGGACCTGGTCGCCCTGCTTGAGCAAGCCCTGAGGGACTTCGGGGCCTTCCCACCCCCTGGCCTGCCAGTGTCTTTTATCGAGTACATCTGGGCGGTGGATCCAGCGTTGCGCAGGGTCGAGGACCATGCCACAGTAATCACGCGACTACGAGAGCGAATCGGAGAACAGCAAATGGGCATCAGAGAACTCATTCTCGAAGAAGGATTCCAAAAGGGCCGGCAAGAGGGCCAGCAAGAGGGCCAGACCCATGGCCGTCACACCGAACGAGCAGACACGGTTGTTCGATTGCTCGAGCGGCGATTCAACTCGCTCACAAGGGTCCAGCGTGACCAAATCGCCGGCGCGGATCCAGAAGCGCTACAGCGCATTGTTGACGCGATTTTTGACTTGGAGGACCTCGAACAGGCGCTTGGGATGCTCTAGGGCTGTGGCGCCTTCCGCGCCAACTCAGAGGGGTAGAGTTCCCAGTCGTCGGAATTGGTGGGAGAGCGAGGCTTGATCCGTCACCCATGTGTCCAGCTTTCACCCGTCACACTACCGCCGCCGCCGCCACTTGCTCCCCCGTTCCTTGTCCGTCAGCTGGGCTGAAAGCCAACGCCTCGCAGCCCGCGTCGCCCACCACCCTGGAGGAAGCCGCAACATGTGGTCGCCTCCGGGCACCACCCTTGCCTCCACCTCCGCATGCGCCGCCGCCAGCCGCCTGGCCTGGTCCGGGGGCACCTTGTCATCCAACCCCCCATGCAGCGCCAGCGTCGGCGGCAGCGCCTGCATCCGCAAAGCCGGCGAGGCCTCGGCAAGATCATCGAAGACCTCCGCCAGCTCCGGCCACTGGTCGGGATCAAGCCGCGTCAGGTCAGTAGGCGCCCCCACCGTCACAACCGCCCGAATCCGCTCCGGCCCCAGGTGCTGGGCCGCCAGCAGGGCCAGGTGCCCCCCGGCGCTCGCCCCCCAGATCGCCACCCGCGTGGGATCCACCTGCAACGAGCACAGGGTCTCCACCGCGGAGATCACATCCTCCAACTGGGCAGGCCACCGCCCAGCACGTCCCAGCCGATAGGACGCCGAGGCCACAAGCAACCCCTGCCGCGCCAGGAGAGGCGCATGAATGGGAAAGCTGTTTCGGGCGCCACTGACCCAGCCACCGCCGTGCAGGAGCAGCACCGCCGGCCACCCGTCCCGGGGAGCCATGTCATTGATCTCCCAGACATCCAGAGCCTGCGCGGGAGACTCTCCGTAGGGCACGTTCTCCCAGAAATCCATGTCGAACTGCAGCCCCGACATGGGCACGCGCAGCAGGGCCCGGCCCCGGGGCAACAACAGGGGCAGCTGCCGCAGAGCCGGAAGTTGGCGCTTGTCGTCAGCCATGTGCAGGATCGTCGCGGCGGTGAATGACCACCACGCGACCCACCAGGTCTTCCGGTGGCGGGGTCCTCGGAGGCTCCAACTCGATGCGGCGACCGACTCCCTGAACCAGCCGCAGTCCTTCAGCGGTCACAAGGAACCCCTTGGCCCGCAGAGCGCCGAGTCCCTTCAAACGGGCCACCACCTCGGCCTCGGACACCCCGGTGTCGAACTGGATCTCCTCGGCCACGAACGACTCGTGGTGGTGAGGTGGAACGGGTGCATTCGGGTCCCGAGGGCGTTCCGCGGGCTCCGGAGGGAAAGCCACCGCGGGATCCAGATCCCCGTGCACCGTGTGCACAATCGGGGTGCCCGGTGCCATGGCATCGAGTTTCTGCTCCAGGGCCGCCAGGACGCTGGGCTCCACGAGATCCACCTTGTTCAAGAGAAGCAGGTCCGCCGAGCTGACCTGGTACTCAAACGTGCCGTCCAGGTCTCGCCCCTCCTGGAGCTGCTCCGCGTTGACCACCACCAGGGCCATGTCGCTCCCGACCCAGGAGCAGATGGGCTCCCGCCAGAAGTTGATCTGCGTTTCATAGGGCAGCGCCACCCCGCTGGTTTCCACGATCACCCGATCCGGGTGCACCTGCTCCCACAGCATCTGCAGGGTGTCTCGCAGGTCGTCGGAGAGCTTGCAGCACACGCAGCCCCCCTCCAACTCCACGTAGGCCTCCTCCCCGTCGCCCAAGAGGGCCTGGTCAATGCCAAGCGCGCCAAACTCGTTGGACACAATGGCGACCTTCAACCCCTGGCGCTGCGCATCTTCGAGCAGAGCCCGCACCAGGGAGGTCTTGCCGGATCCCAGGAACCCCGAGACCACGAGCGCGGGAATGCGCTCCGCAGGTGCGTCACCGGAGGACACGGACGCTCAATTCTCGGGATTGACCATCGTGGCCAGCTCGCCGGACTCGTACATCTGCATCATGATGTCGGAGCCTCCCAGGAACTCGCCCCCCACGTAGAGTTGGGGGATGGTGGGCCAGTTGGAGTACTCCTTGATGCCCTGGCGGACTTCCCCGTCGGAGAGCACGTCGAAGGTCTCGTAGGGGACCCCCAGGTGCTCCAGGATGGAGACCGAACGGGCGGAGAACCCGCATTGGGGCATGCTGCGGCTCCCCTTCATGAACAGGAACACCGTGTTGCTTTTCACCATTTCTGCGATGCGTGTCTGGGTGTCGGACATGGTTTTCTCCTTGCCTATTGGCTGCGTGCGGCCCATTGATTCGGGGTGAAGGTGCGCAGGGCCAGGGCGTGGATTTCCGCCTTCATCAGGTCCCCCAGGGCACCGTAGACCAGCTGGTGCTGCTTGACGAGGCCCAATCCCTCAAAGGCGGCGCTGACCACCTCGGCGCTGAAGTGCTCGCCGTCATTCCGGTCGTCCACCACAACAGCGGTGCACTCGGGCAGAGCGCTCTCGAGGATTTCCTGGATTCGCGTGGCTTCAAACAAGGGTGCCTCCCTGGGGCCGGACCTTCTTTCTAACCGGGGCCGGAGGGAGGCGCCCGGGGCCTGCCGCGATAGTCGGTGCCATGCAGTGGGTGCATGCAGTGCTGTGGCGGGCCCTGGGGCTCGTGCTCGCGGTGACAGGCTATGCCATCACCACGGTGGTCTGCGCCATCCTTTGCGTTGTCCCTGGCATACCGCTCCTGGTCCTGCGGCGGCGGGGGCAGCGGGAACGGCACGCCATGTGGACCAATGTATTTGCATCGCGCATGGTGCTCTTGCTTCTGTGTGCAGCCCGCATCCGGGTCCGGGGCCAGGAGCACATTCCCTTTGGAGAGGCGTACCTCGTGGTGGCAAACCACCGCTCGTGGCTGGACATCCCCCTGGTGATCACCACCTCCCACACCCAGGGGATTTCCAAGCTGCTGGTGTTCTTCCTGCCCTTCCTCGGCCAGATTGGGTACCTGGCGGGGGCGGTGTACTTCAACCGGTACCGGGACCAGGCCCGCCGCCGGGCGCTGAACGACTGCCTGCTGCTCCTGCGAGCCGGCAACGGCCTGCATGTCTACCCGGAGGGCACTCGCACCCGGGATGGGGAGCTGCGGGAGAAGGTACAGCTTGGCCTCGTGCGGGCCTGCCATGCCGAGGGCATTTCCTGCATCCCGGCGGCCATCCTGGGCACCGACAAGGTGCTGCCCGTGAAGGGCTTCTTCCTGCGCCCCTTCCAGACCCTGGACATCCACTTCCAGGCGCCGGTGCGGCCGGAGGACTTCCCGGACGAGGACGCGTTCGCCCAGGCGGTGTGGGGACAGGTTGGAGAAGAGGTGGGGCGGATGCGGAGGGAGGAGCCGGCGGATTCGGTTCGCTCGGCGGACTGAAGTGGGTAGTCGCAACTTGCGATAGGGGACTTCGGTCCGCCAGGCGGACTGAACTAGGGGTTCGGGCCGTGCGAATGGGGACTTCGGTCCGCTGGGCGGACTGAAGTGGGTAGTCGCAACTTGCGATGGGGGACTTCGGTCCGCCTTCGGGTACGGGTTCGCCAGAATCGAGGGGGGATGCGGTATCCCCCCGTGAATTTGGCGAGTCATAGGAGAAGGTCCGCGCTAAAACCCCGCCAACATCTCACTTGCCCGCTGCCGAATCGCGGCCACCGGGTCTCGGTCTTCTCCCTGTGAAGGGAACGTGATCGCCCGGGAGGCGTTGACGAGGGCGCCGAGGCCATCTGCTCGAAAGCAGGCCCGGGTGTCTTCGGGGCCGGCGCCCTGGGCACCCACGCCCGGCACCAGCATCCAGGTGGTGGGCATGGCTGCCCGCCAGTAGGCCAGCTCCTCCGGCGACAGGGTCGCCCCGACCACAGCCCCGAGTGGGCCGAGGCCCGTGTCGTCCGCAAGGTCGTGGTTCCAACGCTCCAGCCAGCGGGCCACCTCGTCGGCAGCACCTCCCGCGCCGGTTCCCTGCAGGGCTTCCGCCCCGGGGTTGGAGGTGCGTAGGAGAATGAAGGCGCCCTTTCCAGCGTTGGCACAGGTCTCCACAAAGGGAGTGAGTGACTCCGGGCCCAGGTAGGGAGACAAGGTCACCGCATCAGCGCCGATGGGGCCGTCATCTGCGAGCAGCCCCTGGCAATAGGCTGCCGCGGTGGAACCGATATCCCCCCGCTTGGCATCGAGGATGACCAGCAATCCGGCGTTGCGGGCTGCGCGACAGGTGTTCTCCAGGGCCGCCCATCCGGGAGCCCCCAGCTGCTCGAAGAACGCCACCTGGGGTTTCACTGCAGCCACCCGGCCGGCCACCCCCTCGATGACCTGGAGGCTCCAGGCCTCCACAGCTGCCGCAGCAGCGACACGGCGCTCCGCACCCGACAGGTGGGCAAACGTCGCGCGGGCAGCTTCCGGCAGGCGGTCCAGGTGCGGGTCGATGCCCACCAGCAGGGGGCCGTGGGCTTGCACCGCTCTCGCGAGTCGTTCGGAAAAACCAGCCATGGGAGGGTTCAGTTCCGGGACGGGTAGTGGTCGTTGGTGACCCGGCTCACCTGGAAGATCGCGTAGAAGAGGCGGTTGTCCAGTCGCGTGCGCACCACGGCGGGCAGCCACCTGGCACAGCGCTCCAGCACCGCGTGGGCGGTCCTGGCAACCGTATGGGCCTTTTCTCGTTCCATGGACGAGAGTCTATCCCCCCTCGAGCAGGGCCAGCAGGTTCTCCGCGGGACGCCCGACAATGGCCCGGTCTCCCAGGAGTCCAATCGGGCGCTGCAAAAGCGTCGGGTGCTCCGCCATGTGCCCGATCAGCACCTCGGGGGGCTCGTGGCCCGTGAGGCCCAATTCCTTGTAGGCCTTGTCGTTGCGCCGGAGCACTGCCGCCGGCTCCACATCGAGGCGGCCCAGGATGGCCCGCACCTCGTCCGCAGACAGCGGCTCGGCGGTGTATTCCCGGTATTGGAAGGGAATGTCGCGCTCGTTCAGCAAGGCGACCGCCTTGCGACAGGTGCTTCAGGTTTGTTTGCAGATCAAGGTCAGCATGGTGGTCCTCCTTCTTGCCCTATAAGTTCGATGCAAGGAGAATGCGGCCAGGGAATGAAGCGTTTCTTGCCAGGTCTGGCAGCAGTCGGTCTCGTCGTTGTGGTGGCCCGTGGAGTCGCTTCTGCGCCTTCCGCGCCGTCGACCCCCTGGCCGTCGGGCCCCGTGGTGTGGATGCTCGGCATCAACGAGGCGGTCTCCTTTCCCGCCCGTCGACTTGCGACAGAGAGACCGTCACGGGAGATCCTGCAGGCCCGCCTCGATGCCGATGCGTTGGCGGCAGCAGCCCTGGGGGCGACCTGGACCCGGGGGCACACGGTGGCCTTTCCCGCCCTGCCCTGGAACCGGTTCAATGGGGACTTCTCCCGGTTCGATGCCTGGGTGCAGGCGGTCCAGGGGGCGGGACTCGAGGCGGTGGGCATGCTGGGCCCCTGGCCGGGCAACCGGACCCAGCAGTTCACGGATCGCTTCGTCCCGGAAGACATGGCTGGCTACCTCGCCTACGTCACGGCCCTGGTGGAGCGCTACGATCTGGACGGTGTGGACGACATGCCCCGCCTCAAAACGCCCATCCGCCACTGGGAGGTGGACAACGAGCCGGACCTGAAGAACACCGGCAATCCCAAGAACGCGACCCCCACCCAGTTCTGCACCCCGGCCGAGTACGCCACCTTGCTGGTGGCCACCGCCAGCGCGATTCGTGCTGCCTCCCCTGAAGCCCGCATCCTGAACGGCGGCTTCTACCGGCCTGCCACAGACGTGGGGGCAGACTATGCCCGGGCGGTCTTTGCCCAACCGGGTGTGGTGGACGCGGTGGACATCGTCTCGGTGCATGCCTACCACGAGGGTCCCGGGGTGGATCGGGTGCGCAAGACCTTGGCCTTGGCGCGGGAGCTGGCGGCGGACAAGCCGGTCTGGCTCACGGAAACCAGTGTGCCCTCCACCTCGCGCCGCTCCTCCCTGGGGGAGGCCGGCCAGGCCCGGGTCTACGAGCAGACGATCTTGTTGGCGCTGCGGGAAGGAGTGGAAAAGGTCTTCTGGCACACGCTCTTTGACCCGCCGGCGGGGGTGGCCTTGCCCCGAGGAGCCATGGCCTCCCACTCCTTCTACCGGCGCCAGGAGGACGGTTCCCTGGAAGAAAAGCCACTGGCAGCATCCGCCAAGAAGCTCGCCGGCTGGCTGGCCGGTGTGGATTGGAGCGAGGTGCAGCCAGAGGGGGAGGGAGTGCGCTTGGGAGCAAAGGGACTGCTCACAACCGATTCATCCACCGGGTCCCTGGTCTTGAAGCCTTAGGCCCCTACCGCCGCGCGGGCTGCTCCACCCGGTCCGAGACATCCGGGAAGAACACGAGGGCTACGAAACCCGCCACCAGGCCCGTGGCAGCCATGGCGCCAAAGACGTTGTACAGGGCACGGCCCAGGACCAGGTTGCTCTCTGGATCCGACAGTCCCACCGAGTCGAGCTGTGCAGCAACCTCGGGGGTCAGGCCTGCAGCCATGAGCGCACCCAGCACCGCCATGCCCACGGTGCCGCCGGTGTTGCGGAAGAACTGGGTCAGGGCGGTGGCGATGCCCCGCTGGTCCCTGGGACAGGTCTCCTGGGCCACCACCGTGAAGACCGAGATGCAGCAGCCCATGCCGGCGCCGTAGGCAAACATGCCCGTGAACATCAGGACCAGGGAGTCCTGCACCAGCCCCCACCAAAGCCCCATGAGGCCGAGCCCCACGCAGATGCCGCCAAAGCGCACCAGGGTCCGGAATCCAAAGCGGGCCAGGGTGTAGCCCGCAGCCAAGGAAGCACTGGTCCAGGTCAGGCTGATGGGCACCAGGGACAGGCCCGCCCACATGGGGGTGGCGCCGAAGAGGGTGCGCATGGCCAGGGGCATGAAGCCGATCAAGCCCAGCAGGGACACCCCCATCAGGAATCCCGCTGCGTTGATCACCCGCTGCACGTCGATGGCGAACAGGGACAGGGGAATCAGCGGCTCCGGGTGGTGCTGCTCCCACCGGACAAAAAGGACGGCCAACCCACAAGCCCCCACCAGCCAGGCCCAGGCGGGGCCCGGTCGCTGATCCGGTGACAGGAGCCCCACCAGGAGCGAGAAGACCCCGCTGGAAAGCAGGACAGCACCCACCATGTCCAGGGAGGGCTTGCGCGGGCTGACAAACGGCGGCAGGAGCGCCAACACCATGCCTGCTGCCACGAGCCCGATGGGAAGGTTCAGCAGGAAGATCCAGCGCCAGGAAGCGTGGGTCACGATGCCGCCTCCCACCGCGGGGCCGATGACGCTGCTCATGCCCCACACCAGGGAGAACGCTCCCTGCATTCGCGTGCGCTGATCCACCGGGTAGAGATCCCCGAAGATGGTCATGGTGAGGGGCAACAGGCAGCCGGCGCCCAGCCCCTGGAGCGCCCGGGCTGCGATGAGCAGCTTCATGGAGGGAGCCACCCCACAAGCGGCGGAGCCCACCAGGAACAAGAGCACCCCGGCCACATAGGTGCTTCTCCGGCCAATGAGATCCGCCAGCCGGCCCCAGAGGGGGATCGTGATGGTCTGGCACAGGAGGTAGATCGTGAAGACCCACGGAAAGAGGGTCAGGCCCCCGAGAGCCTCGACCACGCTGGGCATGGCTGCTCCCACCACGGTGGCTTCCATGCTGGCCAGGAGCGTGCCCACCAGGAGCCCGGCCGTGATCGCCATCCGGCGGCGGGGGTCAACCTCGACAATTGGACCCCCCACACCAGCCAAGACGTCACCTCACAAGATTCAGCGACCGGGACCGGGACCAATCCAGCGGCAGCATGCCAAAGGGGGTATCGACCTGGACGCTCGCCGAAAAGGAAGCATCGATACTTCTCTTGGTCAGCGCCTGGTAGAGGGCCAGGCCAGTCTCCAGGAAGTCCAGGGACATGGGCACCGAAAACACCTGTTGCGACGCACCTTCCACCTGCCCAAGGTCAGCGATGCTGGCGCCGGCCACCGAAAGCCCCGCCAGGTCCAGGTCCCATTCCAGGTCGAGAAAGCGAAGATTTGCTCCGTGGTCATTGTCCACGAGGATGTCCAGGGTCAGGTCCGCCCCGCTGAAGGTCAGGCTGTCCAGGACCAGGCGGTCCAGCTCCAGGGTGGGTCGACGGGGGGCTGGAAAGTCGCCGGCCTCCGCAAAGGGCAGGTCCAGGGGACCCAGGGGGGTGTCGAAACCAAACGAACCGTCCAGGTTGAAGTCGATGTCGTCCTCTCCCCGCACCGCCTGCACCATGTCGTAGAGGGTCTGGAACCCAAAGTGGGCGGGCAAGGCCAATTCTGAGCTTCCGCTTGCTTCCAGAAGCCAGCCATCGGGGGCATCCCCATCCAGGAATCCAACCCCCTCGAAGGCAAGGGCGTAGTCAAACCGGGCGGCCTGGACCGCCACCGGATTCGGGTTGTGGATGTTGAACACAAAGTCCGCAGCGACCCCTTCCCAGTCCAATGACTGCACATCCATGCGGTTGAAGGTCACGGTGGGCAGAAAGGGCTCCGCCTGCTCGCAACCGAGCAGCGTGGAGAAGAGGGCCAGCGGTAGAAGAAGTGGATGTTTCATGGAGAACTCCCAGGCTGCAAAGGGTGCTGTACTTGGGGGTACGGCCACCTGATGGTATCCTTCACAGGCCCTTCATGGCTGGCACGCTGGGAAGGAAACCAAGTGGGAGGCAAGCCATGGCGCAGGCGCAGCATGCAACCACGGTCGACAGGCGAGAGCTCATGCGGGAGATGCGCACCCTGGTCGCATATCCCGGGGACCAGTCCCGGATGCCTGAGTCAGCACTGTGGTCCATCTATTGCGAGATGAAAAAACGCGGGATGGAGGATGCGGATCGCCGCTTTCTCACGGGGGTGAAGACCCTGCATCGCCGCCGGTCGAACGGGGGAATTGTGATTCCCGTGGAAGACCCGGCCCCCCGCCAGCACCTGGAGGCGGATGATCCCTTTCTCGGGGAGCTGTGGAAGGCCTACAAGCGCTGCATCCAGCGCACCCGCATGGGCGCCGCCCTGCAGCTGTACCGGGACATGGAAGCCCAGCTCGAGGACCATTAGGTCAAGTCGATTGGGTGGGTCAGGGTTGTGGCGCAGTCCACAGCACCAAAGCGCTGCTGGTTGGAGCTGATCTCCTTCACGGCCCGCAGCAGGTCCACCACCGGAAGGTGAAGCTTCAGGTTGGGGAGACACCCGACCGCCTGGCCCTTTTCCAGGAGCAGCCCGGGACCCTTGGCCTTCATCAGGCCCGTGGTGGGGTCGATGGAGCCGTCCAGGTGGAGCACGTGGATGGAGGCCGGCACCTCTGAGAGCATCTGGGTGCGGGAGCGGTTTCCGTGGCGCACCACGAGGTTCCCCGGTCGAATCCGCGTGCCTCGCACATGTCCCGTGGGACGCGATTCAGCCTCGCGGGCGGTTTCGGGGCTGTGGTACAGGCCGCCGAGTTGTCCCTCCCGGATCACCGACACGGGCACCGGTGGCACCCCGCGGTCATCAAAGGCCACCGTGCGGTCTCCGCCGGGCAGGCTGGAATCGTCGATGACATGGAACCGCCGGCTGCCGATGGGCTCTTCCCCCAGGGCGTTCAGAAAGGAAGCCCCCTTGGCCACTACGTCTGCTGCAAACGCGGGCATGATCTGTTCCAGAATCCAGGCGATGACCCGGGGGGCCAGGACCAGTGGGAGCGGGCCGGGCAACACTCCCTTCTTTCCAGACATTTGCTCCAGCGCCCGAACCAGCCCCTTGCCGTGGGGAATGGAGGCCACGTGGGCAAAGTTGTGGGCCGAGGAGGTGTTCGTGAGCGACTGCCCGCTCTCCCGGTGCCTTGCGGTCAGGACCAGCTGGTAGTTCGTGCTGCGCTCCGTGGCATGAATGCCCCGGGTGGACGCAAAGATCCTCTGGTGCAGCGAGTCGGTGTACTGGGCCTCCAGCAGCGTACAGGGGCTGTTGGCCAGGCTGTCCCGGTTTCTTTCCAGCACCTCTCTCCGGGCTTCGTCATCCACGTTGGGGTACCGGGGATCATCGATTCCAAGGCCCCGATCCGGGATGTCGTAGCGCTCGGCCGGCCCGGCCAATGGATTCGGGCGGGCCTTGACTGCGCGGGCCAGGCCCTGCCTCAAGCGGCTGGTGACCTTGGCCGGCTCCAGGTCGGGAAGGGAAAGGGAATGGGAGCGTCCCTTGTCCAGGTAGACGATCAGGCGCGTCTGAAGGGAATCCGAATGGGAGGTGGAGATTTCGCCGGCCCCCTTGCAGGTGGCCTGGGCGGTCTGGGATTGAGATCGCAACAACTCTGCGCCCCGGGCGCCCAGCTTCCGGGACTCCTCGAGGATCTCCAGGAGCCTCGGTAGAACACGTGCCGAATCTTCGGCCATGGGCTTTCCTCCATCGGCTTGCCACGATAGCACTGGCCCCTGCGCCGACTCACCGGGAAAGTCGAGGTACACTGCAAAGGCTGATGGCACGAACCAGGCCACGCACCAAAGGGGCGGCAGAGCGCACCACCGCTCTGGACAGGGTGTTGTCCGGCCTCAAACCTGCTTCGTCTCGCGTTCGGGAGCCCCATCGCCCCCTGTTTGCTGCCTTCGTTCGCGCTGTCGTGCCTCAGCTGCGCAGTTCCTACCTGGAGCGCCATGCCGCCGAGGAAGTCGCGGCGCAGCTTGTGAAGTTGTTCCAGATGGTGCGGGTGCGGAGTGGCAACAAGATCCAGGTGCAGTTCGACGCCTCCGGGGAGGAGCGTGCCGTGCTTCACAGCTGCATGGCGGACCAGCCCTTCATCGTGGACACTGTGCGGCTGCTGCTGCAGGACGTGGATGCCAGCTACGTGACGGGATTCAACGTCGTGTTGCCCGTGAAGCGGGATGGCCGGGGCCGAATGACCGCTGTGGGTGACTGGGATGGACAGCTGGAGTCCATGGTGCAGGTGGAGACCTTTGGGCTCGACGCCACCGCATTCCAGGCGGCAGAAGCCCGCCTCCTGGAGCACCTCCACCTGTCCCAGGCCATGGTGGCCGACTTCGAGGAAATGACGGGCGCGGTGGAGGGCATCTCGGATCGCCTGGAGCAGGTGGCGGTGCGCTTGCCGGATCGTGCGGATTCCTGCCGGGAGGCGGCGGAGTTCCTGGGCTGGCTGCTGGGAGACAATTTCGTTTTCATGGGGGTGTCCATTGGAGACTCCCGGCTGGGCTTTGAGCGGGTGGGGGGCACCTCGAAGAAGAGTGGAGCCTCGAAGAAGGGCAAGAAGAAGTGGGACGAGTGCGGGTGGGGGGACATGCCCGTGCAGGTACGGAAGAGCGCCAGCGAATCACCGGTTCATCGCTCGGGACGGATTGACGAGATTCGGATTCAGGTGCCGGGCAAGGGGGGATCGGTCCAGGAGACAGCGCTCCTTCGGGGCATGTTTACCTACCGCGCTGTCACCCAGGCCTCCCGCCACGTGCCGGGTCTTCGCCGACGGCTGTTGCACATCCTGGATCGGGATGAAGCGCTGCCCGGTTCCTGGCGCTACAAGGGGCTTGCCAACGCATTCGACTCCCTGCCCACCGAGTTTCTCTTCACGGCCAGCGAGGCCGAGACCGCGGCCCTGATGGATCGCATTCTGGATGCGGAGGCGGAGCAAGAGGTGCGGGTGCACCTGGTCCAGGGCTCCGATGGAGCGCCGGCCTTTGTCCTGGCAGCCATGCCACGGGGCCAGTACACCGACGAGCTTTCCCAAGGCATGCAGGGGCACTTGATGGAGGTCACGGGGGCGACGTACTGCGACCTGGGTGTGTTCGTGGGACGGTACGAGACGGTGCTGGTGCACTTCTTTCTCACGGGTGCCCAGGTGCTGGAGGAACCGGGGCAGGTCGCTCTACGGGAGGCCCTGGCGGACATGGCCACACCCTGGGTGGATTCGGTTCGCGCTGCGCTGACTGCGGAGCGGGGGGAATCCGAGGTGGACGAGCTGTTGGAGCGGTTCTCCGGCGCCTTTGATGGGGAGTACACCCGCCGGGCGCGGGTTCCGCAGGTGGTGCGGGACCTGAACATGCTCGAAGCCCTGTCCGAGGGCCAGGCGGTTCTGGCGGACCTGTTTCAGGATGAAAAGGAGCGCCTCAACCTGCGCATCTACCAGTTGGGTCGGGTCCTTCTTTCGGACATCTTCCCGCTGTTGGACAACTTCGGCCTGGTGGTCATCGATCAGTTCTCCGATGCGGTGCAGCCCCGGGGAGGACCCGACCTCACCATCGATACCTTTCGGCTGCAGGGGGCCCAGGGGGTCGAGCCAGGGCAGATCCTGGAGCGATGCGAGCACCTCGTGGAGGGGATTGAGGCGGTCTTTTCCGGGGACATGGAGGACGACGGCTTCAACCGCCTGCTGCTGGCCGCCGATCTTCCCTGGGAGGATGTGGATCTGCTCCGCGCCTTCTGCGGGTACTGCCGCCAGATCGGTCTGCGCTACAAGACCAGCCTCGTGCAGGACATTCTCCTGGCCAATCCCAAGATGTCCTGCCGCCTGGTGCTGCTCTTTCACGCCAAGTTCGACCCGGATGGGAACAGCAAGCGCCGAAAGCGGGTGGAGGCAGCTGCTGAGGTCGTGCGTGATGGACTTCGGAGGGTCATGGTCCATGACGAAGACGTGGTCTTGCGCACGTTGTTTGAGCTGATTTGTGCGACAGTGCGCACCAACTTCTTCCGACGGGATCGGGCAGCCCACTACATCAGTCTGAAGCTCGACCACGATCTGATCGCCTCCCTGCCGGCGCCGAAGCTCAAGTACGAGGTCTACGTGCACCACGCCCAGATGGAAGGCGTGCACCTGAGGGGCGGATTGGTGGCCCGCGGCGGAATCCGTTGGTCGGATCGGGAGGACTACCGCACGGAGGTCCTCGGGCTGGTGAACACGCAGATGGTGAAGAACGTGCTCATCGTGCCCGTGGGCTCCAAGGGCGGGTTCTTCCTCAAGCGGCCCCCGGAGGACCGCGCTGAGCGCAGGCGGCGGGCAGATGATCTGTACGAGGTGCTGATTCGGGGGCTGCTGGAGGTCACGGACAACATCGTGAAGGGCGCCGTGGTTTCGCCGGAGCGGGTGGTGCCCCACGATGGCCAGGACGCCTACCTCGTGGTGGCGGCGGACAAGGGAACGGCTCACCTTTCTGATACAGCAAATCGATTGTCCCGAGAGTACGGGTTCTGGTTGGATGATGCCTTTGCCTCGGGTGGATCCGTTGGGTACGACCACAAGAAGGAGGGCATCACGGCCCGGGGGACATGGGAGTGTGTGCGCCGCCACCTGCTCGAGTCAGGGCTGGACCCGCGCGAGGAGAGCTTCACCTGCATGGGGGTGGGAGACCCGGCGGGGGATGTGTTTGGCAACGGGGTGGTGGAACACGCAAACCTGCGCCTCTTGGGGGCCTTCAACCACCTGCACGTGTTCCTGGATCCCGACCCCCGCCAGAACAAGCAACACGCGGAGCTGGTCCGGATGTTCGAGGAGGGTGTGGGTTGGGACAAGTTCAACAAGAAGGTGCTCTCAAAGGGTGGGGGAGTCTTTGACCGCCGCAGCAAGAGCATTCCCCTGTCTCCAGAGGTGCAGCAGATGCTGGGGACCCTCAAGGAGGAGTTGCCCCCGGACACGGTGATTCGGCTGATGTTGCGGTTGCCGGTGGACCTGTTCTGGAACGGTGGCATCGGGACCTACGTGAAGGCCTCCTGGGAGACCCACCGGGATGCGGATGATGCCGCCAACGACAACCTGCGGGTGAACGCCGACGAGCTGCGGGCACGGGCTGTCGGGGAGGGGGGCAACCTGGGCTTCACCCAGTCTGCCCGGGTGGAGTTCGCCATGAAGGGCGGTGCCATCAACACGGATGCCATCGACAACTCCGGTGGCGTGGACATGTCCGACCACGAGGTGAACCTGAAAATCCTCCTGGCCCAGGAGGTGGGGGGCCGGCGTCTCAAGGGGGATGCGCGGGATGCGTTGATACGTAAATTCACAGACGAAATCGCCGACCAGGTGCTGGCCAACAATGATCTGCATGCCCGCCAGCTCTCCCTGGACCGGGTGCGGTCTACCCGGGACCCCTTTCCCCTGGGGCGGGCCATTGAGTGGATTGCAGAGGAGGGTGGACCCACTGCAACCGACCTGGCGCTGCCCACGGCCGATGACCTGATTCGCCGTGCTGAGCTGCGCCAGGGACTGACGCGGCCCGAGCTTGCGGTTGTGTCGGCCTGGGTCAAGATGCACCTGCAGAGACACCTGGAGGGTGCCGACGAGTCGGACATTCCCGGCTTGCACCGGATGCTCCAGGAGTACTTCCCGAAGGGCATTCGGAAGAGCTACCCGAAGGGCATCGAAAAGCACATGCTGGCCCGCCCCATTGGGCAGACAGTGGCGTTGACCCGACTGGTGGCGGACACGGGTGCTGGATTTGTGCCGGCGCTTCTTGACCTCACCGACCGGTCGGTCTCCGAGATCTTCGGGGGCTGGTTCCGGGTGGTGGAGGGTCTGGGTCTCGATGCGATTCGGGGACAGGTTGCCGGGGCCAATGCCCCCCTGGATGCCCGGTACCTGGCCTGGGTTCGCGTGGTGGAGGCGGTGTCTGCATTGATGGCATCGGCGATGGCCCCCGGGGAGCCGGGGCTCACACCCGAGCACCTGAAGGAGACCACGGCGGTCCTGGGCCGCATGGGACGCCACCGGGGCCGAACCGGCCGGGCACGGCTCCATGAGATCTCCGGCGGACTCAAGGTGGCGGGTTTTGGGGAAGGCTTGTCGGACAAGGTGGCTGCCCTGTCGGATCTCACCGTTGCCAGTGAGATCGCTGGATTGCGACGCGCCTCCAACGACTCCCTGCGAGACGCCATCGTGCGGTACCTCGCCATTGGGAAGGCCAGTCGACTTCTGCCGGCGATTCGCCTGCTGGAAACCCGCCGGGGCAGCGGTTCCTGGGACGAGGTGGCTCGGGGAATCCTTCGCACCCGGTATTTTCTGCTCTTGAGGGAGCTGGTCACGCGTACCCCCCTGGAGCGTGAGCTCAAGCTGGGCGTGGATCGAGCCTCTTTCCGCCTGGGGCGCGGTGCCTTGAAGGATGTGGGCAACATGGTGGATCATGTCCTGGGGGACGCCCCGGACGTGGGGGCGCTGCTGGTGGCCGAGGAGCGGCTGCGGGCAGCCATTCTTCGCGGGGGTTGAGCAGTGCCTCGCTGGGTATTCTTGCGACACGGTGAGTCGGAGGCAAACCGGGTTCGTTGTGTCACCGGCCAGTCGGACTCGCCCCTGACGGACCTGGGCCGCGAGCAAGCTGCAGCTGCAGGGGCGGAGTTGGCCGACCAGCCTTTTCAGCGGGCGCTTTGCTCGGACCTCTCCCGCGCCCGGGACACGGCGCGGATCGTCCTGGCCGGGAGGGAGGTGGCCCTGGAGGAGACGCCGCTGTTGGCGGAGCGGGATGTGGGTACCTTCTCCGGAAGAAACCTGGATGAGCTGCGGGACACAGGAGAGAACCAGCTCTTGCTTGGGTGGCACACCCGGCCGCCGGATGGAGAGAGCATGGCTTGTGTGGCGCTGCGGGTCCTGCCGTTTCTGGCGAGATTGGAGCCGGTGGATGGGCCGGTGCTGGTGGTGGCCCATGGCGGGGTGCTGCGCATCGTGGTGGGGGCCCTGGATAGGTTGGATCTCTCGGATCGCGCCAGGTGGAAGGTGCGAAACTGTGAGCCCATGATCCGGGACCTCGCACCGGATAGGTTTGGCAGGCTGGTGGCTGAACAAGGCCCCCGGCTCTTTCCCCCAGGAGACTCCCATGCCTGAACAGGTTGGAACCGAGGCGACCCGGGTCGAGATGACCCAGATTGTCCTGCCCGAGAACACGAATCATCACGGGACCATCTTCGGGGGCCAGCTGGTGGCCTGGATGGACATTTGCGGGGCGGTGGCGGCTCAGCGGTTTGCGCGTGGGGCCGTGGTCACGGTTGCTATCGACCAACTGCACTTTGTGGCCCCGGCTCGCCAAGGCATGATCGTGGTTCTTCGGGGCCAGATCAACCAAGGCTGGGGAAGCTCAATGGAGGCGGGAGTGCGGGTGGAGGCCGAGGATCCAATGACCGGAGAGCGGGTACATTGCTGCTCCGGCTTTCTGACCTTTGTGGCCCTGGATGCCCAGGGAAAGCCGCGGCAGGTGCCGACCCTGGTGGTGATGGAGGGGGAGGCGCGTCGGGCGACGGATGCCGATGCAAGGCGAGCCCAACGCCTGGCCGGGCGGAGAAGGGGGTGAAGCTCACGTTGGCCTCGGCATCGCCGCGTCGGCGAGCGTTACTCGCGTCCATCGGGCTTGTGCTGGAGGTGCGCCCAAGCGATGTGGACGAGACGCCTCGTAATGGGGAGGACCCGGTGGCCTACGCCCGGCGCCTGGCAGCGTCCAAGGTGCTGGGGGTGGCCGGATGGGCCCTGGCTGCGGACACGGTGGTGCACCGGGAGGGGAGGATCTGGGGAAAGCCCGAGGGGCCAGACGATGCGGTGCGCATGTTGGAGGCGTTGTCCGGCGGTGCCCACACCGTCACCACGGGGGTGGCGCTGGGCCCACCGGATCGAAGGGTGGTCTTTGCGGAGAGCACCGAGGTGGAGTTTCGAGACCTGTCCCTCGTGGAGATCCAGGCCTACGTGGACAGTGGCGAGCCGCTGGACAAGGCAGGGGCCTATGGCATTCAGGGAGGGGCCGCGGGATTTGTGCGACAGATCGACGGCAGCTACACCAACGTGGTGGGACTTCCCCTGGCCCAGGTGGTGGAGCAACTGCAGGCCCTGGGTTTTCCTGGGTTTCGGGGGAGATCGTGAGCCTGGAGCAACGTGTTGCGGTGGTGGAGGGCCGGGTGGAAGCAGCCTGTGCTGCTGCGGGCCGGGAGCGCTCTGAGGTGCGCCTGGTGGCCGTGTCCAAGATGCGCACGGCTGCGGAGATCCAGGCGGCCCTGGCCCTCGGACAAGTGGACTTTGGCGAAAACTACGCCCAGCACCTGCGGGACAAGGTGGATGCCATCGGCGAGGGCCCCACCTGGCACTTCATCGGGGCCCTGCAGCGCAACAAGGTCAAATACGTGGCGGGCCGGGCGCACCTGTTTCACGCCCTGGACCGAATCGAGCTGGCCAACGAATTTGAGAAACGCTGCGAGCAACCCCAGCCGGTGCTGTTGGCGGTGAACACCGGGGGGGAGGCCACCAAGTCCGGTGTGGAGGTCGACGAGGCCCTTGCGCTTTGCCAGGCGTTGGACCTCCATCCAGGAGTGGAGCTGCGCGGGCTCATGACGATACCTCCACCGGTGGACGACCCTGCCGATGCAGCAGCATTTTTTGCGACACTTGCCGAGCTGGCTGCCGAGGGCCGCCGCCGGGGCCTGCCGCTTGCGGAGTTGTCCATGGGCATGAGCCACGATTTTGAGGTGGCCATCGCCCACGGGGCTACGCTGGTGCGCGTAGGAACCGCGATTTTCGGGCCGCGGGCGGGCTAGTGACTGGGAGGGTAGGTCTCTCCCCAGTCATCGGGGCCCCAGCAGTTCACGCGGCCATAGACCGTCAGTCCGCAGAAAGTGTCGTATGCACCGATGACGTCCTGGTAGACACCGGGGGTGACTTTGGTGGGGTCACCAGTGTAATCCCCCTTGTGACCCCAGCAGTCGACTTGGCCGGTGGCGTTTGCTGCGCACCCCGTGAATCGGGACATTCCTACCGATCTGGCACCGTAGATTGTGGGGAATGGGGCGGTCGTCGAGCTGGGATAGGCACCCGTGCGGTTCCAGCCAACCATGTCGTCGCCCCATGCAACGACCTGTCCGTCACTCTCCTTGATGCCAGCGGCGCCCTTGAGGTTGACCTCTATGTCGGAAAGTGCGTAGTTGGGCGAACCCTGGCTGCTGTCCATCAAGTCGTCGTCGTCGCCCCAGCAATAGTGCATTCCGGTGTCACTTCTAAGCCCGCAGGTGGAGCTCCAGGCAGCGGAAATCTTTGAGAATTCTATGTTGCTGGGTGCGTCGGTGACCTGTAGCCAGTTGTTCCAGCCCCAGCAATACACCGTACCGTCTGTGTGGAGAGCGCAATTGTGGTCGTTTCCAACGGCTATCGCTTCAAAGTCGCAGCTGGCTGGATGCGGGTTTGTTCCTCCCCCGCCATTGCTGTCTCCGGATCGTAGGTTGTTGTCGTAGTCACCCCAGCAGGTGACGCAGTTGGACGAGTCGATGGCACAGGCGTGGTAGTACTCGATGTCCACGTCCAGGTAGCCACTGTCAGTAGGGTGACCCTCGATCGTGCCCTGAGCAATGTCGGCCGGGTTGGTACTCCCATAAAGCTCGTTGGGGTATCGATTGATCCCCCAGCAGTCGATCTCCCCATCTTGGGTGAGCCAGCAACCCGAGTCCTGACCCATCGCAACCTTTGCGATGTCGCCGGAGACATCGCACACGCTATCTGTACTCCAAGCCACGGATCCCACCTGGGTGACGGTGCCATCTCCAAAGGACCCTGTCCCGGCCGAGTCGATGGCCGTGGTGCCCGCGCCATCGTCCAGGTGGTAGAGGGCCATTGTGTCGGATTCCACGGCGAACCGCGATTCTGGCTGGAAGTCGGCGGTGTAGAGGGCTGTACTGGAGATACGCACCTCGTCGATCTTGCCGTTCCACGCGCCCGACATGTTGGCTACCTTCCCGATACTGATCGGGGAAGTAATGGTCGAGGCGATCCCGGTCGGCACTTCGGTGTCCACCAAGCGCCCATTCACGAAGAATCGGTAGGTCTGTGAGCCACCGCTGGACTCACGTGTGAGGGCCACGTGGTGCCAGCTGTTGGGCTGTGGCTGGTATTCCTCGGATGAGTGGAGGACCCAGGCGACGTTGGACCCGGTGCCGGGGTCGTCTATCGTGATGTAGGCCCGAAAGAAATGGGAGGAGGAGATCTTGGCCCAGCCGATACTCCAATAGGCGGTGTTGGAGTCGAGTGCGCCAATAAACGGCATACTCCACAAGCCACCTGGCGTAGACGCGGGATTCACCCAACCCTCGATGGTGAAGTCACCAAAGTCCAGACTGCCATCCTGGGTACCGCCGTCCAGCACAATATTGCTGGCGGTGGCGCTGTTCAGCGAGGCCGCGCCGGACCCACAGGGGTCGGGAATCGGTGTCACCTGGTCGGTGACCGCGAGGCTGGCCCCTTGGCTGTCCGTGACCGTGACGGTGCACTCCAACGTTTCGCCTACGTACAGATCCCCACCCTGGACGGAGTCCTCCGGGAAGAAGGTCTGGTAGGTGTTGTCGCCATCGGCTTCGCTGAAGGAGCGCCAGCCCGATCCGTTGACGGTCTCGTTGATCCGCCACGTAAATTCGTAGTCGATGGCGTCTTCATCCGGGTCCGTGGCCCCTGTGGTGATCTGGCAGACGATGTCATCCTCTTGTTCCATGGGGGACCGGTTGTCGATGGCAATGGCAAGGTCCTGAGGTGGGGAGTTTTCCACGACCAGGCTCATGGTCTGTGGGGCACCGCTCTCATTCTGGCTGTCGGTGGGGGTGGTGACCACCATCACCGTGTCCCCCCTGTTGAAGTAGACGGTGCCAGCAAGCGAGTTGGTATTCCCACCCACGTTGTTGCTGTTTACGGTCCAGACGTAGCCAAGGCTGACCGAGTCCCCATCCCGGTCGGTCGAGTTGGTCACGTTGAGGTTCAGCGTATCGTCGGTGAACGCCGGATCTGGGGTCAGGGTGAGGCCGGAGATCTCGGGCAACCCATTGCCCAGGGTGATGTTGGCGGACTCCGCGGTGCCTGTCGCCCCGTCCGCACTGGGGGTGACCAGGACCGAGAGGGTGTCCCCCCGGATAAGCGTGTGCCAGCTGGCGGGGAGTGTGTGGGAGAGCGTGGTGGCGGCACCGCCAGAGGCGCCCGCAAAGTCCCCCCTGAACAACACGGATCCATTGTTCGAAATCCACTGTACGTCTGCGGAGGGTGTGTCCGCGGTGTCGATGTCTACCATGTCGAAATACACGGTGACATCGGCAGTGGAGCGGGGGGCTCCGTGGGCATCGTTGGCTGTGGAGTCGGTGTAGAGGTTGTTGATCGAGGGGGGGGTGTCGATGACGGTGACGTGGGCCGAGATTCCGGGCGCACTGACTCCCCCGTAGCCATCGTCCAGCGTTGCGTTCACGAAGATGAGGTCGCCCTTCACAGCGCCGAGCATGTAGGGGGAGACCGCGTTGGAGGTGATGCCAGTGACTGGGGAGCCGTCAACGATCCACTGGTAGCTGGCTGTGAGAGGGGTGTCTCCGTCTAGATCCGTACCGCTGATGGTGGCTGTCATGACATCGTTCAGGGCGTATTCTGTGGCGTCCAGGACGACGGAGCCGATGTTCGGCGGGGAGTTGCCGACGGTTGCGGAGTCTGAAGACCGTGAAACCGGGGAGTCGTCCTCGCCGTCATTCGACGAAACGATGGCGTAGAACTCGTCTCCGCGATCAAACCAGGTGCCGTCGATGGTGCTCGCCGTGAGGAGGATCCCTCCGCCGTTGGTGTAGTGCCAGGTCACGGTATGGGTGAGGTTGTCCCCATCTGCATCGGTGACGGTGATCACCGGCGTGACGATGTCGTTCTCGGAGGGGGACGTGTTGTCCAGGGAGACGTCTGTGAGGTCCGGCGGCGTGTTCTGGATTTCCAGATCGTCGCTGGTCCACTCGATGCCCTGTTCGGCCCCGTTCATGGGCCAGACCGTGCAGGACACGATGTCGTGCTTGTTGAAGTGGTCGCCGTTGATGGTCTCCCACGGGGCGTTCAACGCGCTGCCGTTGACGGTCCAGGTGTAGCCGTATGAATCCGGGTCGCCATCGTCGTCGGTCCAGCCTACCGGGATGCACTCCAGGGTCGAGGCTTCAAAGGCATCCGAGGGATCCGGCTCGTTGGAGGAGATGATCACCCCGGTCAAAGTGGGCAGGGAGTTCTGGATGGTCACGGTGTCGCTGGTGACCGTGTCGCCATCCTGGAATCCATCGTTGGGGGTCACGGTGAGCACGACCTCGTCCCCCTTCACGAACTGGTCAAAGTCCAGGGTCTCGTCCGTGTCGTTCTTCCGGGTGCCGTTGACGGTCCACTCGTAGGTCAGGGTGATCGTGTCCCCATCTGCATCTTGCACCGCGACAGAGGCTTCAAGGTCATCCAGGGTGTAGACCACCTCCAGGGCAAGCTTCACCTCGGTGATCTCCGGTGGGGTGTTGGCGATCACCGCGGTGGCGGACACCATCGCGCCCGGTTCCTCGTCATCAGACGGGGTCACCTCGACGGTCCAGGTCTCGTTCTTGGCCGTGGCGTCGCCAGGAACGTAGCTGTCTGTGAACTCGGTGGTTTCCTCCGCGCCGCCCTCTGGCGTGCGATTCCACACATAGGTCAAGGAGACATTGTCCCCGTCTTCATCTACGAACACCGCCTCGGCTTGCAGCGTGCTGTCTCCGGTCGGTTCCTCCGGAGAAATGGCCACGCTGTCCAGGCGCGGCGCAATGTTCTGGATGGTAACGCCCGTGCGGGCGCTGGAAGGATCGGAGAGGCCATCACTGGCCACGACCACGACCTCCCAGTTCTCGCCCTTGGCGGTCTCGCTGGCAGCCACGGTGGTCAGCCCTTCCTTTTCCCACTGGACGATTCCTTCCTTGAGCCACGAGACCTTTCGGTCGACGCGGTCGCCCTCAGGGTCGGTGATGTCCTTCCCAAAGACCACTTCCAGGTCGTCGGTTGTGTTGGGCGCCGCGGGCTCAATGGCGATTTCCGGGGCGGTGGGCGACTGGTTTTCGCAGGCGCCAAGAAAGAGGAAAAGCCAATACAGGGAGCGGTGTTGCATGGGAATCCTCGTCGTGCCGTATGGAGGGAAAACTGTGCCGGAAGAAGGGAATTGTGCCCTGGAAACAGGGCTAGAGGCAAGCACCCCACAGCCCTGCTGCCCGTCCCTGGGCATCTGTCTGGGCTGTCTGGAAGCGCTCGTAGTACCGGATGTCCAGGGCGCTGCCGATGTCGTCGTCAAAAAGACGGGACATGCCCTCATCGATCGCCAGCTCGTTGATGAAGATCTCGCCGGCTCCGGTATCCCCTGAGGAGGGGAGCCAGACATAGGCCAGAGTGCGGGAATAGATGTCCTCGCACTCCAGGTCAAAGGACAGGCGCACACTTGTCCCCACCGGCAACAGGTCCTTCAACCAGTCCTCGGCCTCCACCCCGTTGCAGCAGGCCGGGGATTCCTGGGTCGTGCAGTCACTGGAGCCCTCGTAGTAGATTTCCGGAGCATCGATTCCCAAGAGCCGCAGGGTCTCTCCGTTGTCCACCTTGATCGTGTCGCCGTCCACGACTTCGAGAATTGTGGCTTCTCGTTCCTCGGCGCACCAGTCGTTCACGAGAATGGGAATCTCGCGGTTGCAGGCGGACAACAGGAAGAGCAGAAGGGACATCCTGTGTACACTAACCCTGGATCTGCCTCGATGGCGGGCGGGGCGGGTGCTACTCTTCTCAAGCTGGAGAACTGGCCTTTGGAGCCCGTGGAAAAGAGCGAACAGGACGAGAACCAGAGCGGTGTCTTGCCGGAGGGCAGCGCTGCGTCCACGCCGATTGTCGTGGCGGAGAACCTCGGCAAGTGTTTTCAGATCTACCTGAATGATCGCAGCCGGTTCTTTGAGTTCTTCGGACGCCGCCGGCACCATGAGGATCACTGGGCCCTCAAAGACGTCACCTTCACCATTCCCCGGGGCAGCGCCTTTGGCATCATCGGCTCCAATGGGGCGGGCAAGTCGACCCTGCTCAAGCTGATTGGCGGCATCTCCGAACCCACCATGGGCAAGCTCGAGGTGCGAGGGCGCTACTCGACCCTGTTGGACCTTGGGCTGGGCTTTCACGCGGCATTCAGCGGCCGGGAGAACATCCACCTGAACTGCTCGCTGTTGGGCATGACCCGGGAGGAGGTGGAGGCCTGCATTCCGGACATCATCTCCTTCGCCGAGCTGGCGGAGTTCATCGACTACCCGGTGCGGACCTACTCGGCGGGGATGATGCTCCGCCTGGGGTTCAGCATCGCAGCCCACATGGACACGGAGCTGTTCCTGGTGGACGAGGTGCTCACGGTGGGGGACCAGTATTTCCAGCGCAAGTGCGTGCGGAAGATCGAGGAGGTGCTGGCGAACGGCAAGACCATCGTGCTGGTTTCCCATGACCTGCATGCCATCCGATCTCTCTGCGACACGGTGCTTTGGCTGGACCACGGTGAGGTGCGGGCAGTGGGCCCCGCCCGGGAGGTGGTCGAGCGCTACCTGGACACGGATCGGTCTCGGTCCGGCTGGAGCAAGCCACAGGAGTCCACCCTGCCCATGCCGGCGCCGGATGGGGCGGTGCCGACCCCCCTGTACCGGGCGACCGTGGACGACCCGCTGTTGCGGCGGGCGGTGGTGGAGGCGTGTCGGGTGCCCAACCTGGAAGCCACCTGGCGGGAGCCGATCGAGACCACGCCTTTCGAGGACTACGACGGGGATCGGGCGGTGCTGATTGGCTCGGGGGAGATCCGGGTAATGGACGTCAAGCTCCTGGACGGGCAGGGCGGACCCCGGCGGCGGTTTCGCACCGGCGAGCCCATGGTGGTGGCGGTGACCTTCCGGACCACGGAGCCCGTGGAGCGGCCGATTCTCGGGGTCAGCATCCACCGCAATGACGACGTGTATGTCTTTGGTCCCAACACCCGGTTCGACGGGGTGTTGGATGGCACCTACGACGGCATCTACACCTTTTTCATCCACTACCCGGAGCTGGCGCTGCTGGCGGGGAGCTACCAGGTGTCCATCGCGGTGTTCGACAAGAACCACCTCAAGCCCCATGTCTGGCACAACCAGCTGTATGACTTTGAGGTGGCCCAGGAGATCGAGGACCACGGCATGGTGCGCATGGATCACGCCTGGGGGTTGGTGGCGCACGTGGAGGGGAAGGATGCCAACGTGTCCGAGGTGGGCCTGAAGGTGATGGATCGCACAGTCGACCTGATTGGGGAGGAGTGACGACGGCTGCAAAGCCGTCCAGTCACCACAAGGAATGGCTCGCATCGTCCTGGTGGGTCTCGGTCCGCTGCCCCAGGGGGACCCGGAGGCCCTTGGGTTTTCGCAGCTTCGTTGTGCGTGGTTCCTGGAGGCCCTGGGGACGCGGCACGACGTCCATCCGATCCTGATTCAAGCTGGGGGGGAGACGGATCATCCGGCGGTGAATCCCGCGGAGGCTGGCTGGCTGGAGGCAGTGGCCGCCCACGTGGAGGCGGTTGACCCGGACCTGGTAGTGAGCGCTGGCCCCTACGATGCCGCGCGGGCTGCAGCGTTGTCTGCGGGAGATCGGCCTCTCTGGATCGATGTGCCGGGGGATCCTTTCGCCGAGGCCCAGGCCAAGGCCTCCCAAGGGGGGGAGGGAGCCCAGCGGGAGATGCTGGCGGCCTATGGCATGGCCCTCGCCCGGGCGGATGCTTTTTCCACCATTTCGCGGGCTCAGCGCCACGCACTGGTGGGCCAGCTGGGGGTGATGGGCCGGCTTGAGAAAGCTCCCATCGATGCAAAATGGGTGTTCTCCTTGCCGGCGGTGTTTGGGTTTGGCGACCTTGCTCCCGCCGAGCCCCGGGTGCGGGCGCCAGGAAGTCCGTTGGTGGTGGCGCTGTCCGGAGGATTCAACACCTGGTTTGATGGCGAGACCCTGGCGGAGGGATTGCACCGGGCCATGGACCGGGTGGATCTGCAGGTGGTCACGACGGGAGGAGCCATCGCCGGCCACCACGCAGGCACCTACGAGGTGTTTCGGAATGCAGCCCTCTCCGGACCGCATGCAGACCGGTTCACCTTCCACGGCTGGGTCCCCCACGACCGGGTGCCGGCCTGCCTTGGCGAGGCCCACCTGGGGGTGAGCCTGGATCGCCCGGGCTTTGAGCCGGAGCTGGGCACCCGCACGAGGGTCCTGTTCTTCTTCCACCAGGGCATGGAGGTGCTCACCACCCTGGGGTGCGACCTGTGCCGGGACATGGCGCCGCTTCTTCACGGGGTGCCCGTGGGGGATGCGCAGGCGCTTGCCGACAAGCTGGTGGAGATTCATGGGCGGGGTCAGGACGGTGGCCAGGCTGCAGCCGGTCGCGCCTGGCTGGAGGATGAGTGCAACCTGGAGCAGGTGATGGCGCCGCTGTTGGACTGGGTGGAGTCACCCGTGCGAATCCCTCAGGTCGAAGACCGATCGGCTGCTTTGGCCGAGGAGTTGGCCCGGGTGCGCAGCGAGCTGGCTGCGGTCCATGCGACGCCGACGTGGAAGGCAAGCGAAAAGGCGAGTGGGCTCTTGCGGTCGGTGGGGATTTTGGGGGAGTAGCTTAGAACCGCCACGGAAACCGCGAAAAGTCCTGGGGGCGTTTCTCCAGGAAGCCGTCGCGGCCTTCCTGGGCCTCGTCGGTTCCATAGGCAAGGCGCGTGGCCTCGCCGGCGAAGATCTGCTGGCCCACCAGGCCGTCGTCCACGAGGTTGAATGCGAACTTGAGCATGCGCTGGGCGGTGGGGCTCTTGGCGTTCACCTCGGCTGCCCATTGGAGGGCGGTGGCCTCGAGGTCCGCATGGGGCACGGCGGCGTTGACCATGCCCATGTCATGGGCCTCCTGGGCGGAGTAGCTTCGGCCGAGGAAGAAGATCTCCCGGGCTCTCTTCTGTCCCACCTGGCGGGCGAGGTAGGCGGAACCGTATCCACCGTCGAAGCTGGCCACATCGGCATCGGTCTGCTTGAAGACGGCGTGCTCGGCGCTGGCCAGGGTCAGGTCGCAGACCACGTGCAGGCTGTGGCCGCCACCCACGGACCAGCCGGGCACCACGGCGATGACGACCTTGGGCATGAAGCGGATCAGGCGCTGCACCTCCAGGATGTGCAGGCGGCCCAGACGGGTCGGGTCCACGCCCTCGGCGCCGGCGTACTTGTAGCCGTCCTTGCCGCGAATGCGCTGGTCGCCCCCACTGCAGAAGGCCCAGCCGCCGTCCTTGGGGGACGGGCCGTTTCCGGTGAGCAGCACGACCCCGACATCGCTCCACATGCGGGCATGGTCCAGGGCGGTGTACAGCTCGTCCACGGTCTGGGGCCGAAAGGCGTTGCGGCATTCCGGGCGGTCAAAGGCAATGCGCACACAGCCCTGGTCCAGCGCCCGGTGGTAGGTGATGTCCTGGAATTGGAATCCCTCGACCTCTCTCCAGGCGCTGTCATCAAAGATCTCGGAGACCATGGGCCCTACTTCGTCAGCGTGTGGCTGAATTCCAGGGTGCCGTTCATGTCGTAGAACTCGCCCACCAGGGTGCGATCTGTGACTTCAATCCAGATAAATCCCTCGACCTGGTCGTTCTCGAAGAGGGTGCTGTTTCCGTCACGGCTCTCAAAATCCGTGGTCTTGGCGGCGGCTCCGGACACAATGAAATCAGTGCCGCAGGAGGGTGCAAGCCACTGGCGGTTGTGATCGTGGCCGCTGAAGTAGAGGTCCATGGTGCCGCAGATCCGGTCGTTCATGAAGTCCAGGACGGTTTCTCCGTTGACGATCGGGAGCCATCCGGTGCCCTCGTAGTTGCCCGCGTTGCCGTGCTTTCCGTTGGAGATGTAGGGGTGGTGGCCGAAGGCTATCTTCCAGGTGGCGGTGGAGGCCGCGGTGAGGCCCGCCAGCCAGCTGGACTGGCCGGTGTCTCCCAGGAGCGACTCGATCATGATGGCGTTGGTGTCCAGGCCGTAGAAGTCCACGTGCTCCATGGCAAAGCTGTAGTGCCTGTCGGGCATGGTCCAAATGCTGGAGCGGCTTGTGTACTCCACCTGGTAGGGGACCTTGGATGCATCCAGAGAGGTCTCCCCGTAGTCGTGGTTGCCCAGCACCACGTAGAACGGAAAGTCCAGCTCGGCGTAGGGCAGCTCGAACTTGGTCTGGAACTGTTCGTCGTCCACGGACTCCACGCCCCCGTCGTAGAAGTTGTCCCCCAGGTACAGGGCGAACTCACAGCCGGCAGCCGTGTCGGTCTTGGAATCGCAGAGGGTCTTGACTGCGGCAGCCACAGCATACTGATCGGGGTTTCCCTCTCCGCCGTCCCCCATGGCGATGAAGCGGACCAGCTGAACGTCGGCATCTGCGTCGGCATCTGCGTCGGCGTCGGCGTCGGCATCTGCGTCGGCGTCTGCGTCGGCGTCGGCATCGGCGTCTGCGTCTGCGTCGGCGTCTGCATCTGCGTCGGCGTCGGCCTCGCCGGAGTCATTGATCTCCGGGAAGTCCTTGGTGTCCGGACAGGCAATCAGGGAGAGAAGAACCAGGGGAATCGTCCATCGGTGTGTATGCATGGCACGGAATATAGCCAGCGACTCCTGGGGCCGCCTCCCGTCATCGCCGCCAGAAGCTGGGAACCAGCAAGGAGAGCACCGTGAGCACCTCCAATCGCCCCAGGAGCATGCACGTGGACAGCACCATCTTCGCAGCCGGACTGAAGAAGCCGTAGTGGTCCGTGGGACCCACCAGGCCCAGGCCCGGGCCCACGTTCGCGACACAGGCCAGGGAAGCCATCAATGCGGTGGTTCCATCCACCGGGTCCAGCAGGGCCACGAGGGCCGCCCCCACCCCCACCGTCATGGCAAACATCGCCACAAAGGCCATCACCTCGCGCAAGGTCTCATCGGACACCACCTGCTGTCCCACCCGGACGGTGCGCACCACGTGGGGCCGGAACATGCGCGAGATCTCGGCCCCGGCTGCCCGAAACAGGATCAAGACCCGAATCACCTTCAGCCCTCCGGCGGTGGAGCCGGAGCTGCCCCCGACGAAGTACAGGACCAGGAGAGTGAGCTTGGCAAACGTCGGCCAGACCTCGTAGTCGGCGGTGCCAAATCCCGTGGTAGTCATGATGGCGGCCACCTGGAAGCCAGCGTTCCGCACCACGGTCTCCAGCCCCAGCGCGGACTGCCAGGTGGTGCAGGCCACCCCGAGGGCCGCCAGGAGGAAGATCAGTCCGTAGGCTTTTGACTCCGTGTGCTGAAGGAGCACCCTGGGTCCCTGGCGCACCGCCTGCTGGATCACGGCGAAGTTCATGCCGGCCACCAGCATGAACCCGAGGATGATCCACTCGGCGGCCCCGTTGTGCATGGCGCCGATGGAGCCATTGAGGCTGGAAAAGCCGCCGGTTCCCAGGGTGGACAGGGAGTGGACCACGGCGGAGAAGGGCCCGATGCCTACCGCCATCAACAAGCCCACCTCCACCAGGGTGAGCACCACGTACACCCGCCACAGCATGGCGGATCGCTCGCGAATGCGGGGGGAAATGCCCTTGGCGCGGGGGCCGGCTGCCTCCGTGTGAAACAGGTGGCGTCCGCCGACGCCCAAGGCCGGGAACACCGCCACGAACAACACCACGATGCCCATGCCGCCGAGCCAGTGGGAGAGGACCCGCCACAGGTGCAGGGGAGGATTGAGGCGCTCGGTGATCTCCGGAAGGATGGTGGCGCCGGTGGTGGTAAAGCCTGAGGTGGACTCGAAGATCGCTTCCACCAGGGTGAAGTCGGCCCCCAGGAGGAAGGGCAGCCCGCCGATCACGCTCGCGAGAATCCAGGACGCCACCACCACCAACAGGGCCTCCCGCCGTCCGATCTCCCCGGGTTGGGACTTTCGACCCACAAGCAGAAAGAGCGCTGCGATGCACGCGGTGCACATGGCGCTTGTTCCCATGTGGGACGCACCTTCCGGGGAATCCATGAGAAAACCCACGGGGGCGCAAGCCAACATGGCCACGCCGAGTCCCCCCAGGAGCAGACCGATGGGACGGCAAACAGCCCGGAAGTTCCGGGTGGGCGGTCCGTTTCCGTTGGGTTTGGCCCCCGGACTCATAGGGTGGGCTTCTGGAAGATCTTCTCTACCGACCGCCGCGCATCTCGCATGGCCATGACCACGACCGTGTCCCCGGGCTGGACCTGGTCGGCGCCGCTGGGAATCTTGACCTCTCCCTTGGACACGATGCAGGCCAGGAGAATCCCCCGCGGGAGGTTCAACTCCGCCAGGGGCTTCTCGACGATCCGACTTTCCTCCTGGGCCACCAGCTCCAGCACCTCGGCCTGGCCGTCCTTGAGGATCGTGAGGGACTGGAGTGAAGAGCGGCGGACATAGCGGAGGATGTGCTCCGTGGCGACGACCCGGGGAGACAGGGCGAGGTCGATGCCCAGCTGGCGGTAGATCTCGATGGTCTCCGGGCGGTGCACCGCGGAAATGACCCGGGGGGCCCCAGCCCGCTTTGCCATCAGTCCCGCCATGAGGTTGGTTTCATCGTGCTCCGTGAGGGAGCAGAACAGGTCAAAGCCGGAGACCTGTTCCTCCTGGAGCAGGGAAAGATCCGTGCCGTCACCGTGGACCACGGTCACCAACGGCAGCTCCTCGCTCAAGTGGTTGGCGCGGGCCCTGTCCTGCTCGATCAGCAGAGTCTCGATGCCGGTGTCGGAGAGGCTGTCCGCGAGAGACTGCGCCATGACGGTGCCCCCGACAATGCAGACCCGGTTGGCCTCGTGGCCGCCGGTGAAGAACTCCTCGGTGCGCTCCATTCGGCCGGCCCGCCCCACCAGGTAGATGTGGTCTTTCGGCATCAGGATGTCCGAGCCCCCCGGGACAAAGAGCTCATCGTCTCGGACGATGGCGGCGATCAGGATGTCCCCGGGCAAGCCCAGGGTCGAGATTGCGTGGTGGCACCTTTGGCTCTTCTCACTCAACTCCAACTCCACGAGCTCCACCTGGTCCCGCACCAGTCCAATCACGTCCAGAGCCCCGTGGGAGTGGGCGATTTTTGCGATCTCCTGGGCCAGGAGAATGCGCGGATTGATGACCACGTCAATGCCCAGAAAGCCGTGGCGTACGGCTTCTCGGCGCCCGGTGTACTCGATGCCCTTCACCCGGGCAATGCACTTGCGACAGCCCATGTTCCGGGCCCCCACCGCCGCCACCAGGTTGACCTCGTCGTTGTCTGTGACCGCCACCAAGAGGTCGGCCTTGGCGCAGCCGGCTTCCTTCAAGACCTGGGGAGAGGAGGCGTACCCCAACAGGGTGGCCACATCGTGATCCTCCTCCAACTGCGAGATCGCCCGCTCGGACACGTCGACAGCCACCACGTCGTGGTCCTCGGCCTCCAGCGTCTTGACCACGCTGCGGCCGACTTCCCCCAGCCCCAGGACGACAACGTACAAGCAGCCTCCCTCTCCCTAGAATACCGGATCAGGTCGAGGTGCCTTCAAAGGACCACTCGATTGGGTGGCTTGGGGTGTACTCCAGGAGCTCTCGGGCGCGGGTTCCGTCCAGCACGGATGCATAGTGAAATCGACGGCGGTTCATGCCGTAGGAGAAGTCGGCTCCGCGCAAGCGCCGCCTGAATCGGTACAGGGGCGTGATGATGGAACTAGGAAGGGGCAATCCCGGCTTGCCGTACCGGATGATGCACTCCGAAAGGGGGAGGGTGTCGGCACCGGGGATGTTCAGGATTCCCTGGGTGCCGCGGCTTTGGGCTGCCAACTCCAGGGCGATGATGGTGTCGTGCACGCTCAGCAGGTTCATCATCGGGTCGAATCCGGCGGGGCGCAGGCAGATCGGGCTCTGGAGAAAGTCGAACAACTGGGAGCCGGTGCCCGGGGCCAGCACCTCGGCGCAGCGCAGCACCATGATCTCGAGATCGGACATGCCCATGTGGGTGCAGGCGGTGCAGTCGGCCTCCACCCGGTCGCGGATCCACTGGGGGGCACCGGAGCCCATGTTGAGGGGGTGGTCCTCCGTGACCAGGGTCGGGAGGTCGTGTTGGACCTGGTAGACCTGGGACCAGGAACGGTAGACCAGCCGCTCGATGGTGGGGTGGCGCTCCGAGAGTTTCAGCAGGGAGCGCAGGGAGTCCACGTTGAGGGCATGCACCCGGGCGCCGCGGGACGACGGTGAGCGGTGCATGGAGAGGTGGATCACGCAGGTGACCTTTAGATCCCGGGCAATGCCGAAGAGGAGCTCGCGCACGGCGCGGGTGCGGGAGAGGTCCACGTTGCGGTAGATCAGGCGGTCCCCGTGGGAAAAGGGAAGGGCGGACTCCGGGGGGCGGTTGCTCACGGCGAGCACGTGGTCGATGTCGGTGTCCGCCAGGAGCGATCGAACGAGCCGTTCGCCGATGGGGGTCGTCGCGCCGGTGACCAGGATGCCGCTCACCGGAAGATCCCCTCGCGGGTTTCCAGGCCCCGGTTCAGGAGGTTCTGGACCGCGTCTTTCACGCGCTGTGCGGCTTCCTCAACGATGCCGGGATCATCGGCGTCGGCGGGTTTGTAGTCCTTGTGGAGGGGAATTGGGTCGCCGTAGTGGATGTGGTACCGCACAGGCAGCGGCAGGGGCGTCAAGGTCACCGGGAGGTAGGGGAGTCCCACCGCCCGTCCCAGGGACTCGAACCGTGCCACCTGGGGCATCTGCTCCTCGGGGCCCACCAGGCCCACGGGCACCACGGGAGCACCGTGGCGAATGGCCAGCTCCGCATGTCCCCGGCGCCAGGTCTGCAGCTGGTAGCGATCAGCAAAGACTTTTCCGATGCCTGGAACCCCTTCCGGGAAGATCATCAGCATCTCTCCATTTCCCAGGAGGGCCCGCACATTGCCCCGGGCGCCACCCACCACGCCGCCCCGGGAAAAGAGGGCCCCGACGAAAGGCAGCATGGTCACAAAGTGATCTGCGATGGGCCGCGGGGCGCGGCGGGTGTTCAGCAGGACATCGGCCCAGAGCATGGCGCCGTCTGTGGGAACCGCCCCGGAGTGGTTTGCAGCCAGAATGGCGGGCCCGGTGCGGGGAATCTTCTCATCTCCGTAGGACTTCACCCGAAAGTAGTGCCGGTACATGGGCATCAGGGCGGCCAGGCCCAACGCCACGTAGGTGGGGTGCATGCCGAAGGGATCAAAGCCGTGGCCGGCGTTGTGGTACTCGATGCCCCTGACCCACTCGATCTCCTCGGGGGTCAGCAGCGCCCGGCTGATAGCGCGGGCCAGAGGGGGCGGTGGGAAGGGCATGGGTGCGGGAGCTAACCGCTTCGGGCGTCGTTCAGCTGAGCTGCTGCCTTCCAGGCTTCCAGGGCGCCGGCGAGGTCGCCCTTGCGCCTGCGGATGGTGCCTTCCAACTCAAGCAGGTGGGCATAGTAGGGCGTGTTTGCGCTGGAGCGGGCTCGCCCTCTCGCGACAAGCGCCAGGGCCCGGTCCAGCTGGCCCTGGCGAAGGGCGGAGTCGGCAGCCCGCCAGGCCATGTCCTGGGCCACGCGAAGGTCCGCGTGTTGGATCCAGGGCTCATAGATGGCAGCCGGGTCGCTGCCCGCACCGGTGTTGGGGCTTGCAACTCCCGGGGGCACATAGGCGCCCATGTACCGGCCTGCATCTGAGGCGAGGGTGATGGCCTCGTGAATCTCGGCCACCAGAGAAGCGGCCAGGACGGACGTGTACCAGTCCGATCGGTAGTCCTTGACCTGGGCGCGGGTGGCCCATGCATCCAGTTCAGATGTGGCGTCCGGTTCTGGTTCTGCAGGCGCGGAGGCGGGCGCCTCCACAGCGGGGGCTGCATCGGCCAGGGCCGGGGCTGCGGCATCGGCATCGGCATCGGCTCTGTCCCGCGCCCTGGACTTTCTTGCCGGGGCACGCTGCTCTCGGCTGCTCTGCCTGCGACCACGAGCCGCCACCGTGCTTGCCCTGGGCATCGCCTCGCTGACCACCAGATCGTCCTCTGCACTTTCAAAGTCCAGGGTGGTCTCTGCTTCGTCCTGGTCGGCGGCTTGGAAGGCACTCTGAGGGGGCGCGGGGGCAGGCGCTCGACCGAAAGAGGAGCTGCCCGTTCCATAGACCGCACCCCCTGCACTCCCTCCACCCCGGCCAGAGGATCCGCGGGTCCCCAGCCCGTCCATTCCACCGATGGCTCCAGATCCGCTGAAGTCTGCGGAGCCTTGCTCCTGCATTTCTTCCAGCATTCCTTCGTGAGGCTCCATCGCCACCTTGCTTGCGACTTCCTTGGCGCGAACTGTCCGATCCTTGTCCACCATCTTCTCCTTGGCCTCCACATCCTCAATGGCCTTCTTGAGCTCCCCAATTTCGTTGGCTGCGTCGGCCGTGTCTGCCGCTTCAAGCCCGTCGTCCGTGGGCAGATCAAGGAGCTGGCGCATCAACTCCGGTTCAGGGGCCGGTGCGGACATGCCTGCTGGTTCGTGCAGGGCCTGCCCCAGCAGTGCGGCCTGCTGGCGAACAGGCAGGACCATGAACAGCGCGACGGCCGCCGCTGCAAGGGTGCCGGTGCCTGTCCAGAGGTTGCGACGGTGTCGCTGGTAGAAGGAGAGCTGCACCACCTCCCCTGAGTCCGCCATTCCCGTCACGGGATCCGGGCGGTCAAGCGCCAGCTCGGTGGGAATGTCATCGGTCTGCAGCGCGAGCCCTATTGGATCCGGGCGGGACATCTCACTGGGGGAGGCCAGGGGGCCCTGGGGATCTTCTTCTTCCGCGGGGCTCCTCTCCGCCAGGGGACCGGTCTCGATTCGCGCGAAGATGTCCTCTATTTTCACCCTTGGCGCCGGGGCGAGGTCCGGCCGCAGCATGTAGACCGCCTCCACGACCTCGGGATCAAGGTCTGCAGGAGGGGGGTCGCCCGGATGGCCTTCCAACCAGGTGACGAGGCGTTGGATGTCGTTTTGTTCGCTCATCTTTGGGAGTACTTGGTTCGAAAGGCCTTGGCGGCCCGGTGAAGGATGACATCAAAATTGCCCACGGTGACCTCGAGTAGATCCGCGCATTCCTGGCGGTCGCGGTCCTCCAGGAGCCGAAGCGTAAGGGCCTCGGCATACCGTGGGTTGATCTGGCTGAGGGTGTCGTTGATCAACTCTCGCATTTCCTGTTGTTCCAGGCCGGCGCCGGGGGCAGGCAGGGCGGACCCGAACGATGCGCCCGGGTCTTTGTAGAGGGCCGACGAGAGCTTGCGGTCCCGCTGGTGGCCCCGGTGGGTGTCGAGGCACAGGTTGATGGCGATGCGGCGCAGCCAGAAGAAGATGCTGCGATCCACGTGGGTGAACTGCTCGATTCGCTCGGCGGCACGGGCGAAAGTGGTGGCCAGGACATCCTCAGCCTTTTCCACATGGGGCAGGCGGGGAAGAATGACCCGGCGGTAGAGGCGCTCTCCATACCAGGAATAGAGCTCGGCAAGTGCTTCCCGGTTGCCGTTCTTGAGGGCATCGACGATGACCTGTTCGCGCTCGAGGGGGACGAGATCATCGCCGGAGGCCTGGGAGGGACGGCTCAGTGGATTCTCCGAACCCTCATCACGCAACGGAGGGAATAGACCTACCTTACACCTTGGGCCACCCTGTTTCCAAGCCCCGGAGGCGGCGCCAGCAGGTTGCCCCGGCCGAGAATCCACGCCGGGTCCAGGTGCTGCTTCAACGCCGAGAATCGGGCGAGAACCTCGGGGCCCACCATGTCCGCGAGGTGGGCCCGCTTGAGCTTGCCGATTCCGTGCTCTGCGCTGACGGTTCCTCCCAGGGACACCGCCCGACGGCAGACGTCCCGGTAGTACCGGTGGGCCGTGTCCAACTCCTCCTGGCTGGTGGGGAGGAGGTTCAGGTGCAGGTGGTTGTCGCCGATGTGTCCAAACAACACGTGGTCCAGGGGTGCCTGGGCGTAAAACGCCATGATCTCGTCCAGGGCTGCATCGGGCACAGCGCAGTCCGTTCCCACCTTGGGCATGCCATTTGCCACAACGCGCTCGTTCACACCGGCGGGGACCGCATGGCGCATACGGGCCAACCGCGCCCGCCCGGGGTCGTCCTGCGCAATCAAGGCGTGGTCCACCAGTGCTCCGGTGGACTCCAGGAGATCGAGCCACGCAGCAAGGACGGAATCGTCTGCGTATTCTTGTTCACACCAGACGCCCGCCTGGGCCCCCTCGGGGACTCCCGGCTCTCTCTCGCGCACCATTGCCAGGGCGTGGTGGTCGTACCACTCCAGGCAGCGCGGTGAGACAGGCCCGCGGTTTCGGGCAGAGTCTCGTGCCCGGTGCACAAATTGGATTCCCTCTTCCGCAGTGGGAAAGAAGGCCAGCAGTGACATCACCTGTTCGGGCAGGTCCGTGAGCCGGACGGTGGCCTCGGTGATGATGCCCAGGGTTCCTTCCTGGCCGATGAAGAGATCCAGCAGGTTGTCCTCCGGTGCGTAGCCGGCGGCGGACTTTACCTGGGGGGGCTGCCAGTCCACCCGCGGCCAGTCTGCCGGCAGCGGGGAGTCGCGGGTGATGGAACGGACCTCTCCGCTTGGAAGGACCACCACCAGGGCTTCCACCCAGGGGCGGGTCGGACCGTAGAGGAAGCTGCAGGCACCGGAGGCGTTGCAGGCGATTGCAGCGCCGAGGGTGCTCTCGTGCCGGGAAGTGGGATCCGGGGGAAAGAACCGACCGCTGTTTTCGATTGTCCTCTGGAAGGCCCCCAGGAACACGCCGGCCTGGGCGGTGGCCCTGTCGTGGCCCAACTCCGTGATCTCCCCCAGGTGTTCCGTGGAGAGGAGCCATCCCTCCTGGGGCACCGGGCCCCCGGTGGTGCTGGTGCGTTGTGCCGTGACGGTCAGGGGGATTCGGTGGGACTGGCAGTGGGCCAGCACCGCGCTGACCTCGTCGGTGCTTCGCGGTCGCACCAGGACCTCTGCCGTGCCGCGGGTGTTCGATGCATCGGTAAGGTATCCGGCGATGACTTCCGGATCGGTGATTTGCTCGAAGGCCACGCGCCTAAAAGCGTCCCGAGACGCCGATCATCGGGGTGCCATCGGTGGCTGCAAATGCGGTCACGAGACCCCCGGTCACCAGGAGGCCGGCGCCAATCGCGCACCCCACGGCGCCGCGGTAGGCACTCTGGACGTGGGCATCGTAGTAGTCGTTGGCCCCGTCATCCCCGTCCTCGGTCAGTTGTTCGTAGGTGGCGTAGTTGGCCCAGGCAACCTGCTTGAACTGCCAGCTGTAGAATCCGGCCACCGGGGCTGCTGCCACGAGAACGCCAGCGGCGATGAGCCGACCCACGGAACGGCTTGCATCCGGTGCAGCTGGCGGTACGGGCGGAGGAAGGGGCGTGGAGGACGGCGCTGGGGCAGCCACGGCTGGCAGGGCACCGGGCGCTTCCGGTGGTGGTGGGGGCGGAGGTGGCGGCGGCTCGGGCTCTGAAACGGCAGGAGCCGTGGAGTCCAAGCTGATCTCGACGCGGGTCACCTGGTCGGGCAGTACGGCGACCCTCTCCTCGTGCCGCTTGTATCCCTCTGCGAGAAACACCATGTCATGGTGCCCGGCCTGAATGTCATCCAGGGTGATCGGGCCGGTCGCGACGTGAACCTGGTCCATGTAGGTCTCCGTGTGCACCGGGTCCACCACCAGGCTTAGGGCTCCCTTGCCCTCCTTGGACTTCAGAGTCACCTCCAAGCGGTGAACGCTGCCCATGCTGACCTGAAGGGGGCGGGTTTCCGTGAGGAAGCCAATGGCCTCGATTTGGAGGATGTGGGGGCCGCAGGGCACCTCGGTCGCCACGCGCGGTCCGGTCCCAAAGGGCCAACCGTCCAGGAGAATCTCGGCAAACTCCGGATCCACCTGCACCTCCACAAAGCCGCCCCGGGGTTGCATCACCAATTCGGTGCGGGTCACGCGGTCTGCCACGACGTCCACGCTCTGGGTGCCGACCAGGCAGTTGCCCTTTACCTGGATTTTGTGGCTGCCGACCGCCACGTTTCGAAGGGTGGCGGGGGCTTCGCTGCCCATGTCCAGGCCGTCCAGGTGAATGCGGCCGCTGGATCCTCCTGAGACGGTGACGAAGATGTCGCCGGTCTCCTGGGCGAATGCCGGGGAAGAGAGGGCAAGAAAGAAGGATGTCAGAAGAAGCAGCATCGTTGCGGGGGCGAATGACATGCTTGGGCACAGTTTGCAAGCAATCCGCGAACACGGGCGGGCACAGGGGCCCGCCCCTACGTCTTCCGCGCCCCCAACCACACGACGCGGCAGGGTAGGACGGGAGGGGAAGGAGGGCGGGTGGATCCCTGGTTTTGGGACTCGAGACTCCCCCCTGTGTCAGCGTAGTCGCAGCATGATCTGCACCGATCATTTGTCGGGCAATCCGGAAACCATGATGTGGCCACTTGAGCTACGCGATCACTCCGTGGAGAGCAGAGGGTTTCGAGACGGGGCGTTCTCAACGCCCGTCCCTGCGACAAC
>CAZSZE010000028.1:52926-54046 GCA_964610645.1 uncultured Enterobacterales bacterium
ACGGGGGGAGATACCGCATCCCCCCTGCCAGGTGGCGCGCCTGAGCAGGAACCGTGCAATTCTCCGCGGTTGCTGTGTGGCCACAGCCCGGTCTGCCTGACAACGCCCAGGCCGGACGGGCACAGGGGCTGCCCGACAACGCACGGGCCGGACGGGCACAGGGCCCCCGTCGCTACGGTGTCGAGCGGACCGGTCCCAGTTCGAACTGGGACAGGGGGTGGTGGAGTTGGGCGTCTTGTGGCACGCCCCGGTTGAGGATGCGCATTGAGTCGACGCACAGGGAGCCGTGGGACGAGGACCCCGCCAGGTAGACCGGCAGGGGCGTCTGGTAGGGCTCGATGGTCTGGGGGAGGGCCTGGCCCCAGTGGTGGTTCACGTGGGACTGAACCTGGGCACCATTGAAGGATCCGCCGGCCTGTGTCCACACTCCTTCGGTGACTGTTTGGCCGGCTGTGGGGCGCGCGTCTCCTGTTCCGCCGCCGTCCTGCGGATATTCAAAGCCGACCCATAGCTCCCCGCTCGCCAGCACAGTAATCGCGTAGTTGTCGCCGGGCCCAGCCTGGACTTTCGACAGGATGTAGAGGCTGTCAGCGAGCCCATTGTCCGCCCGAAAGAGTGCATCCAGCGTGAAGTTGGGCAAATCCAGGGAAGGGTGGGCAGGCACCACGGCGGTGGCTCCCGGAGACTGGCAGAGCGTCCCCCCTGACGGCCCGGTGGACCAGGTGGTCCCTGACAGCGTCGCGTGGTTGTGCAGCGTGCTGTCGTCGTGGGCCATGTCGCCGTCTCCCTCCTCAAACCGCCACCATCCCGCGTACCCGTTGCAGGGGCTCAGCAGGCCGTAGCAGGTCTCCCCGCTGTCCGGGTCTAAGACCAGGGGGGCTGGCCACGTGGCGCTCTCGTCGCCCCAGTCCAGGGTGGTCGCCTGGAAGGGGTAATGGCCTTCCGCGTTGGCGTTCTCCTCGGTGTCCGCCAGGAAGCGCACCACCGGAAACCGGGGGCGGGCGCGGCGGTAGACATAGTCAGGGGACTTGGTGACGCTGTGCACCAGGACATCGGCGAGAAGCCCCGTGAACCCGTACGAGGCTGTGACCCCGTCGTCCGCACCGGTGGCGCCGACAAA
>CAZSZE010000029.1:0-333 GCA_964610645.1 uncultured Enterobacterales bacterium
GTGTCGGCGCAGGATCGTATGGGCATGCGATTGAATCCTATCGTTCAGACCAGTTCTTCCTGACCTGGCAACATGCGCACAACGAACCGCTTCAGTTTCTTGCGGAGTTCGGGGTGCTGGGTCTTGCGGGTCTGCTGCTAGTGATCTCGCTTTTGAGGTTGCGCCAGGATCCCCGAGAGCATCCGATTCGAATGCGGTTGCTTCTCGGACTCCTGGGCCTGGCAATCCACTCTCTTGTGGAGTTTCCACTGCGTCTCACGTCGATTGCCCTCTCTGGAGTCGTGGCCTGGGGCGTTCTTCTGGGACTTGAGCAGAGTCCCTCGCCGCGTTCAG
>CAZSZE010000029.1:343-52294 GCA_964610645.1 uncultured Enterobacterales bacterium
CTCGATTCGGCGCCTCCTTCTGGCTGCGGCTCCCTTGCTTCTTCTGGGTTCCGCATGGCTCCTCCGGACCCACCATGTGGAGAAGACGGTGTCTGAAGTGCGCTCGGAAGATCGGTCGACGGTTCTTGCTGAGGAGCACGTGTTGGGGTGGACTGCGCCTTGGCGGGGGGAGGAAGAACTCCACCGTGCCTGGAAGTCCCTCCAGAAGAACGACACCGAGGAGGCTCTCGGGCTCGCAGCACAGATTCGACAGGAGCACCCGGACGATGCTGGATTGCTGATGCGGGTGGCCATCCTCCAGGCGGAGTGCGGCAATCTCCCCGCCGCGGATGCAACCATCCGCCGGGCTGCAGAAAGAAACCCCTGGGACTATCGCCCTCAAATTCTTGCTGCGCGACTCTTCCTTGCGGGAGGGAACGCGGCAGCCTCTGCAGAAGCATGGTCCGAGGCCTTTTCTCGCCAGGCTCCGACCTCGCACCTGTCCGAGGCAATGAGGGCACAGCCGTTGGGGTTGTGGTGGGTCTCCGCTTTGGCGGATCACTCGCCTGTGTACTCCTACATTCTGGCAAAACTGCTCTCCGAGGAGGATCCCGAGACTGCGAGGCTTGCCGTGGATCAGGCTGCAATGCTTGCGCCCGAGTTCTACGGACATCGTGCGTTTCACGCGGACCTGATGCGAAGAACGGGAGACCCGGAGGGTGCGGCGGCTCACCTCCAAGAGTCTCTTGCTCTCCAGCCTGAGGATTCATCCTTGTGGCAGTCTCTGTCCTGGCTTCGGAAAAGCCAGGAGCGCTGGGGGGAGGCGCGGGATGCCATGTTGAAGGCTGCCGAATTTCGGGAGGTCCTGCGTGTCCAGGCGTTGATGGCCATTGAAAGAGCAGAGGGTCCCGGCGCTGTGAAGGACCAGTACGAAGCGTGGAATCGGCAGGGACCCGTCGCGGACGGGGTCAGCTATTTCGCTGCGCTTGCCCGGTACCGGGCCGAGGATCTCTTGGGTTGTATCCTCATCCTGGAGGAAGCCAACCTCGTGGTCAGCCACACGCACGGTGACCGGGCAGAAGAACTCATGGCCGGGTGCAGCCGTTGAGGGTCCTGGATCAGCCCGCAGGCGGACAGATCACCAGCACCGCCACCACCGTGGCGACATAGAGAACGCAGGTCATGCGGATGCTGGTGTCCTTCAGGAGAATCTCCTCGGGAGACTCTCCTCCGCCTCGTACCTGCACCAGGTAGGTGTAGCGAAAAATCCCGTACAGCACATGGGGGAGCGTCAGGAGCAGCCATGGTTCCACAAGTGGGGAGGCCAGGACCGTGTACAGGGCGTAGCTGATCACGGTGCCGGAGGTGGTCACGGCCTGGCACTGGTCCAGCATTTCCAGGGTGTATTCCCCCAGGTTCTTGCGGTGAGAGGCAGCGTCTTCCTGGAGACTCGCCAATTCCCCGCGGCGCTTGTTGAAACCCAGGAACAGAGCCAGGAAGGCTGTGCACAGGAGGAGCCATTCAGAGATGTGCACATCAATGACCACCGCTCCAGCCACAGCCCGCCACAGGAACCCGGCTGCGATTCCCATGACATCGAGGATGACGAGGTGTTTCAAGAAGAGGGAGTAGAAAAGCGTGTTGGCCAGGTACAGGGCGGTGATGACGGCAAAGGCCGGCGACAGGGCCCATGCGCCACCCATGCCCGCCAGCCCAAGAAACACGAGCAGGAGCCGCGCCGAACCCACGGAGAGCGCTCCTGACGCAATGGGCCGCAGTCGCTTTCGTGGATGGAGGGCATCCGCCTCCCGATCGCGAATGTCATTGAAGATGTAGCCGCAACTGGAGACGAGGCTGAAACAGAAAAACCCCGCCAGGCAACGAAGGAGGGCGTTCGGGTCCCGAAACTCAAAGGAGAACACCAAGGCAGCAAAGAGCAGGGCGTTCTTGGTCCATTGCCGGGCTCGCAGGGCGCGAAAGGCAGCGGCGGCGGTGGTCCCCCCGGGGGCGTCAGCGGTTTCCGGCATGCTCTAATCTCGCGATCTCAAGGTTGCCCATTCCAGCTGCAGGGCCTTTTCGGAATTCTCATCGAGGGTGTATTGCGCTTCGAGAGGCGCGTGTCCTTCCAGTTCGGCGCGTACCGTGGTGGGCTCTCCGGCGGACAGGGTGATGCGGGTCTCCCCGGAAGGGCCCAGGGTGAACTCCCGGTCACCCACCGTCAGTTTTGTCCCCTCTGGACCCATGACTCGCAGGACTGGGGGTCGGTGGGTAGTCACCACCTCCGGTTCTCGGGTGTTCGAACCCTGGATTCCCAGCAGAAACCCTCCGACCGCGCCAAGCAACAGGCAGATCGAGGCCACGATGACCAGGAAGGTCTGGGTTCGTGCAGAGGCTCGGGGGAGTGGCTGCTCTCGCCGAGCCGTCCGCAAGTCCGCTGCCGTTGTCTGGGTACGGGATTCGAGGCCGGGCTCCACGGAGGGGCTGGGAAAGTCCTCTGGGGTGGCCCGTTGCAATGTCTGCGCGGGAGGGGCGGCCGCGGGAGGGGCGGCCGCGGGAGGGGGGGGGTTGGTCAGCAGATCCTTGTCCTCCCGGTGAAGGGGCCGCGTCTCGGGGACTGGCTCCCTTGGGGAAGGCTCCCGTCGTTCGTCGGCACGGTCCAACAGGAGAGGGTTGACCTGGGTCTGGCCGTCTCCCCAGCCCTCCTCCGTGGGATCGGGTCGTTTGCGGATCAGGGTTGCATCATCGGTGGGCCCTGGCGTGGGGCCGAAACTGCCGGTGTTGCCTGTGTCCGGCATACGGCGAAGAAGCGTTTCCAACTCCTCGGTGCCCACGCTGGCCGACGTATCCAGTAGGGCTCCGGGCAACCCCACCCCCACTTCGCTTGTCAGGCTGGTGGGTGCTTCCGTGTCTTCGCCCAATGTGGGAAACCGGGAAGAGTCGTAGGCCACCGTTTCCTGTTCATTGGTGGGTTGCGTCGCGGATGCGCGGCGTATCTTGGACTCCGGAAACAGGCCCTTGAGAAAGGCAGCCAGGGTGGAGTGGGAGAAAATAAACCCTGACTCGTGGAAGAACTCGTCCAGGGCGCCCTTGAGTTCAGAGGCGGTTGCATAGCGCTCGCCTGGATCGCGGGACATGGCCCGCATGAGCACCTGCTCAAGACCGTAGGGAACATCCGGGTTGACGTGGCTCGGAGGGGGAGGGTCCGTGGCACGGATGGCGTCAATGGTCTGCACATCCCCCTTTTGTCGAAATGGATGGGCACCGCACAGCATTTCGTACAGCACGACACCCGCGCTGAAGAGATCCGATCGCTGGTCGAGATCCTGGCTGTCGGTCTGTTCGGGGCTGCAATAGTCGAACCGCCCTTTCTGCACTCCGGAAAGGGTTCGCGCCGCCCGAATCTTCGCCCGCGCCATTCCAAAGTCTGTGAGTTTGACCTCTCCCTGGAAACTCACCAGCATGTTTGGCGGGGAGATGTCCCGGTGGATGATGTTCAGGGGCACGGGCCGCCCACCCCGGAGAATCTGGCGCTGGTGCGCGTACTCAAGGCCCTTGAGCATCTCGATGGCGATGAAGACGGAGTGGGGGACCGGGAGGGTGATTCCCTTCTCCCGGCACCGTTCCAGCACGCTGCCCAAATCGCGGCCGTCCACGTACTCCATGGCCACGTAGTAGAGGTCGTCGATCTTCCCCAGGTCCAGGATTTGGACAATGTTGGCGTGGGACAGAAGGCCCGCGATCTTTGCCTCCTCCACCAACATCTCCACGAGCTCCTTGTCCTGGGACAAAGCGGGGGGGACGCGCTTGATGGCGAAGAAGCGGTGGAACCCCCCGATGCCGTCCAGGCGGGCCTTGAAGATTTCGGCCATGGTCCCCGTCGCGATGCGCTCGAGAATCAGGTACTTGCCGAAGGTCTGCTGGGGCGCTGGTTCCAAAGGGGGGTGCTCCGGGTCTGAAGACGAACAAACCCACGCAGGAGTATCCCACATCCTGTCGCCAGCGCGGTTTTAGACGATTGGGGCTTAAACGTCGCATCTGGGGGTCGTTTGCGACATGATCGCCGCCGCCCCCCCCCGAATTCGCGTTGTCGCGCTATCATCGGCTGGCTCGATGTTTGCAACTATCGTTGAGCAGGAGGCAATAAATGAATTTCAGAAGTCGTTCCGGACAATCTACGGTGGAGTACATGATGCTGATCTCGGTCATTGTCATCGCCATTGTGGCAGCGGCCTATGTCTTCATTCCCACCTTTCAGGGCGGGGTGCAGACTCTCGCAGATGATGTGTCCTCGACTCTTTCCACCGGGAATATCCGGACCCAAGGGGGCTCGCCCGGTGGCGGTGGCGGTGGAGCAGGGTACGGAGGAGGGCGTTGATTCGCTCGCTTCGCCGGGGCCAGACCATCATTGAGTACATGTTGGTGATCTCGGTGCTGGGCATTGTGTTGGCGGGGGGCTTCAAGCTCCTGGGCGACTCCACCTCCGCTTCTTTCCAGAATGCACGGGAAGTCGTGCAGTCTCCCTACCCTTGATGGCTGGTTCCCTTGGATCCAAACGCAGCAGATGTGGCGGTGGCGGCCCTGGTGGGGGTCGCGCTGGTGACGGACCTGACCCGCAGTCGTGTACCGAACCTGCTCACGTTTGGGGGCATGGCCTTGGGCCTTTGCGTGGGGCTGGTCGGCGGGACGATCGTGGAGGCGTTGTCGGGAATCGGTCTTGCGCTGGCGCTTATGCTGCCGGGGTGGCTCCTTGGAGGAGCCATTCGCGCTGGAGACGCCAAGCTGCTCATGGCGGTGGGGGGTTTTTGGGGAATCTCTCTGTCCTTTCGGGCCTGTGTGCTCACCTACGTGCTGTCTCTTCCCGTGGCGGTGGCCGTGCTTGTCTGGAAGGGTCGATTCAACCCATCCCATATCTGGCGCCGGATTCGCCACCAGGAAGGACCGGTGACCCGCGTGCCATGGGTGCCCGTGGTGGCAGGGGCGGTCTTGCTTGCGCGCCTGTCGGTGGCCTCATGACCGGACCCCGACGAGCCAGAGTGCGCGGGAGGGGAACCCGTTCGGGACAAAGCACCGTGGAGTACATGCTCTACATCTCCGTGGTGGTGATCGGAATTGTCGCGATCGGGTGGATCGCCTTTGGGCCTGGATTTCAAGAAGGATTCGATGAGTTGGTGGAAAACTCGGAGACCGTGTTGAGCAACCAGCCCGCCGCCACGAACAATCGAAGGTGAAAGGGGGCGATCTTTCTTCCCGGGTCTGCTACTGGTATTGTCCGCCGGGTGGGTTTCCGCGTGCAAGATTCGAGGTGTAGGTGAAGAATCCAACAGCATTTCTTGTGGCGCTCATCGTGGCCGGGCTGTCGACTTTCGCTCAATGTCGGTATGTCGCGGAGCGAGAGCGAGAGCTTCTGCAACTCAGCGAGCTGAAAAGAACGGTGGTGGCAACCCGAAACGTGCGGGAGTCCGAGAAGCTCGATGAGACCATGTTTGAGATCCAGGAGATTCCCGCCAAGTGGCAGCAGCCGCAGGCGCTGGAGGAAGTGGACCTGGTGGTGGGGCAGATTTCCAGTTCTCCCATTCTTCAGGGGGAGCAGGTGCTGGCCACCAAGCTCCTGCGGCCCAGCGATGCGGGCCTGGCCTATTTCGTTCCCAGCCAAAGCCGTGCCGTGGCTGTCTATGTCAACGTCATGAATGCCGTGGGCGGGCACATTCGTCCGGGCAATTTCGTGGATGTCCTCGGAACGTTTGATTTCGGCCGGGGGGAGTCTTCTGACTTCCGAACGGTCACCCTGTTCCAGAATGTGTGGGTCCTGTCCGTGGGCAACGACATCGGGCAGGCGGCTGTGAGGAGCTTTGCCCCTGGCGAAGAAGGAGGAGGCAACAGCGACGGCCTGGAAGGCAATCCCACCATCACATTGGCGGTGTCGGCGTCGGAGGCCCAGAAACTCATCATGGCCCAGTCTGTGGGCGATCTTTCTCTTTCCCTGCGCTCCCTCTGGGAGACGGAGAAGGAGGTAAAGCTCAGTCCTGCCACCATTCCATCGACTCTCGGCATCTCGGAGCGTGTGCGCTCTCGACGTCGAAAGATGTTCGACATCCAGTGAGCAAGAAATGCAACGTCTGAAGAAAGCACTTGTGATCAGCCTGGCCGCAGCTGCGATCGTTGGTTCGCTGTGGCCCGAGCGTGGGTTGGCGGACGAGGACAACGTTCCGGACATCATGTTGGTAGTGAAGACCACGGACATCGTGAAGACCCCCTACGACATTTCGCGCATCGTGCGCTCGTCTCCGGGGGACCTGCGGATCTCGGAGACCGGGCGCCAACGAGAGTTCATCGTGAAGGGACTGGCGACCAGCTACTCGGAGTTGTTGATCTACGACAACCGGGGCGACCTGCGAGACAAGGTGCTGGTCACCGTGGTTCCCAAGAACCTGCGCCGGGTGATGCAGAACGTGCAGGAGCTGCTCAACGACATTGAGGGTCTCAACTTCAAGATCGTCAACGAGCGCGTGTACATCCTGGGCAGCGTTGCCCTGGATGACGAGATGCAGCGTGTTCGGGATCTGGCAATACGGGAACCCCTGGTGGAAGCGCAGGTGGAGCTCTCCCCCGTGTCTCAGCGGCTCATCGCCTCGGTCATTCAGGATGACATCGGCGTGCCGGGCGTCAATGCACGCTTGATCAACGGCCAGATCATCCTGGAGGGCATCGTGCATTCCGATGCTGCCTCCCGCCGGGCCGAAGCCATTGCACGCGCCTACTACGGGGCGGTGATCAATGTGCTGGAGATTCGCCTTGTGCAGCGGATTCCCGGCCATGCAAAGACCGTCACGATCCTGATGCACTACGTGCAACTGGCAAAGAGCTTGTCCTCCATCTGGGGCTTCGAGTGGCGACCCCTGGTGGCCAACGGTGTCGACGTCTTCTTTGAGCGAGACTTCCAGGGCGGTGCCTGGGGAGGGTGGCAGGGATCTGCCACTGCCACGGTTTCGACCCTGCTTCCTCGCCTCGAGCGGGCCAAGTCCTCGGGCTATGCGCGGGTCCTGGAGAACCCGACCGTGGCGGTGAAGAGCGGTGACACGGCCTCGCTCTTCAGCGGGTTCGAGTATCCGTACCTTGTGACCACCGGCCTGGTCACGAGTGTGGAGTGGAAGGACATCGGCGTCTCCCTTGATGTGACGCCATACGCCCAGGGCAATGATGTGGACATGGACCTCAACATCTCCGTCACAGACCTGGGAGAGGTGGCTCCCAACGGGTACCAGGCAGTGGACCGCACAACGCTTGCTACCAGTGAGTTCTGCCGGGCCGGAGAGAGCATCGTGGTGGGAGGGCTCCAGCGGGTGCTTTCCAAGGTCAGCTACAACCGGGTGCCAGGCTACGACACAACCGGTGCCGTTTTCAACTTGTATGCGAACAAGGACTACAAGAAATCCAAGAGCCAATTCCTCGTCTTCTTGACGCCGAAGGTGCATGAGTCCAGCTCCAGTGCAAACCAGGAGCTCAAGGACGCCTTCAACCTTCAGGAAGTGAGACAGTAAGCGTGGCCGGCCCGTGCCGGATTATCGCGATTGGCGGCGCCCGTGATGGCGTCGGCAAGTCCGTCTTCGCGGTGAATGCTGGATTCTCCTTCCTGAAGGAGACCCGCGCCCGGGTGCTGGTCCTGGACCTGGACATCGAGAGTTGTGGCGACGTGCAGGCTTTGCTTGGCATGAGCAAGGTGAAGTGCCTGGCAGACTTTGCACCCTATGCGGCCAAGTTGGAGTCCTCCCAGGTTCGGCAGTACATCTCGGCCCATCCAGCGGGAATGGGCGTGCTCCCCCTTGCGACAAACCCCCAGCAGGCCGAGGGGGTTTCCCCTGAGGCGATGGGCCGCCTGTTGGAGTTGTTGAAGCCCATTTGCGACTACATCATCGTGGACTGCGGAGTCGGCATCCACCCCATGACCGTCAAGGTCTTGGAACAGGCTTCGGCCTTCCTGATTCTGGCCACGCCGGATCCCATGGTCCTCAACCACACCCGGCGGTTTGTGGACAACTTGCAGGCCCTCCACTTTCCAAAGGAGCTGATGAAGGTCATTTTGAATCAGTTTTCGGACAGCGGGGGCATGAGCCAGGAGGTGGTGACCCAGAAGCTGCAGCGCCCCATTCTTGTGGCCTTTCCGGAGGACGTCCCCCTCTGTCGGCAAGCCACCATGCAAGCCAAGCCCTTTGTCCTGGGCAATCCCCGGGCCCAACTCTCCCGCCACTACGACGAATTCGTGCGGCAGATTGTGGAACGCAAGATGCTCGAGGAGATGGACAAGGTGGCCCGCCGGGAGCTGGGAGAGGTCCTGGGTGGACGAGGGGGCGGGGGCCAGGACCTGGGTGCCGAGCTGAAGGCCTACCAGAAGGCCCGGGGCAAGAAGAGCCGGAAGCGGTCGGAGATCGACCCTCGGATCGCCGTGAAAATGCTCATCCACAAGCGCATGGTGGAGTCCATTGATCTCAAGAACATCGGCAAGGATCTGGACGATGAGGAAAGAGAAGCCGCGTTGCGGGAGAGGGTAAAGCAGACGGCTGCTCGCATCCTGGACGAGGTGGGGACCGGCATCAAGGATCGGAATGAGCGCCAACGCATCGTGAAGGAGGTGGTGGACGAGGCGCTGGGTCTTGGACCGCTGGAGGACTTCCTGGCAGACGACCGTATCACCGAGGTGATGGTCAACAGCCGGGAGGACATCTTCGTGGAAATGAACGGAAAGATGGTCCCAACGGACGCCTCGTTCACGGACGATGCGCAGTTGATGGCCGTGATCGAGCGAATCGTGGCCCCCCTGGGACGCCGGATCGATGAAAAGTCCCCCATGGTGGATGCCCGCCTGAAGGATGGCTCTCGGGTCAATGCCATCATCCCGCCCCTGGCGTTGGATGGGCCGTGCATCACCATTCGAAAGTTCGCGCGGGAGCCTTTTGGGCCGAAGGAACTGGTGAATTTCGGCACATTCACTGCAGAAATTGCCGACTTCCTTCGAGCGTGCGTCGAGGCGCGTCTCAACGTGCTGATCAGCGGGGGGACAGGCTCCGGAAAGACCACCCTGCTCAACGTTCTCTCAGGGTTCATCCCCAGCGGGGAGCGCATCGTCACCATTGAGGACTCGGCCGAGTTGCAGCTGAACCAACCCCACCTGGTGCGCTTGGAGAGTCGTCCTGCCAACATCGAGGGCGTCGGAGAGGTCAGCATCCGGGACCTCGTGAAGAACTGTCTGCGCATGCGCCCCGACCGGATTGTGGTGGGGGAGTGTCGTGGAGCGGAAGCGGTGGACATGCTGCAGGCCATGAACACCGGCCATGATGGGTCCTTGACCACGGTTCACTCCAACTCTCCCCGGGATTGCATTGCCCGCCTGGAGACCCTGGTGATGTTTGCCGGGCTGGAGCTTCCCTCCCGGGCCATTCGGGAGCAGATCAGCGCAGCGGTGGACATCATCATCCAGCAGACAAGGCTCTCGGATGGGAGCCGCAAGATTATCCAGATCTCCGAGGTGACTGGCATGGAAGGCCAGGTCATCACCATGCAGGACATCTTTATCTGGAAGCAGACCGGTGTGGATGGCGATGGCAACGTGAAGGGGCACTTTGTGTCCACCGGGTTCATTCCAAAGTTCGTCCATGACCTGGAAGCCCGCGGAATCGCCTTGCCCAAGGGTCTCTTCAGCCAGGGCCAGCCCAGTGAGTCCATTCCCAGGGGCCGTCGATGACCGACTGGTTGCTGGATACCTGGCGCTACCTGCCCGGCGGGGCCTGGTTTGTGCTGACCTTTGTGTTTGTCGCCTGGTGTGTGTTGGGTTGGTTCCTGGCACCCTGGATCTTCAAGTCATTTGAGAAGAGAAGCTCCGGCTACATCGCCTGGATGGTGAAGACCTTTGATCGCATGTTCCTGGCGGTGTCGGCCCGCCAGTGCACGTTGATGATTCTGAGTTCAATGGGCCTGTTCTTCTTCCTGGGCTTGGCGGTGTTGGCAGGGTTGCCCATCGGGACCGGGTACAACACGTTTCGGCTGGTGTTTGCCACAGTTCTTGCCGTGGGGCCGTTTGGCATTCCCACGGGCTACAACCTCCCCCGGGTCGTGGTGGAGAGCATGTGGGCCAGGCGAATCGATCGGTTCGAAGTCCAGATGCTCGACGGATTGACATTCATGTCCAATGGCCTCAAATCCGGTCTTTCCCTGATCCAGTCCATGGACATGGTGAAGGATGAAATGGACAACCCCATCGCCGAGGAGTTTGCCCTGGTGCTCTCACAGCAGCGACTGGGTGTTCCCCTTGAAGATGCGCTTCTCGGGTTGGAGGAGCGAATCGGCACGGAAGATGTGCAGATCATGGTCACGTCGATCAACATTCTGCGCCAGTCCGGCGGAAACCTGACCGAGACCTTCGACACCATCGCGGAGACGGTTCGCGAGCGCAAGAAGGTGGAGGGTCGGATCAAGACCCTGACGGCCCAGGGCAAATCCCAGGGCGTGATCATCACGTTCATGCCCTTTGTCCTGGCTGGGATCCTGTTTGTGTTGGATCCAGAGCTCATCCGCCGGCTTTGGACCACCCCCATTGGCTTGTTCATGATGATGATGATGCTGACCCTTCAGATCGTGGGTGCGGTCATTATCAAGCGCGTTGTGACAATTGAGGTCTAGCGTTCCCGGTTGGGGAGCCCGTTTTGGGACAAAAAAGTCCCACACACCCGTGATTTCAGGCGAATTGGGTGATTTCTTTTGGCATGAGGCTTGCTAAACTAATGAAGGCACATCCTGCTCGGACAGGGAAAGCCCCATGGGCCTGGAGATTCAAATGAAAAAGATCCTGTTTGTCGTTGCAGCTTTCTCCGTCGCGTCTGTCGCGTTTGCAAACCCGTGTCCCCAGGGGAACAACACCCGGCTGGGCGATCGCACGAATCCAGGCGCGAACAGCAACAGCCAGCTGCTGAACAACGCGGGAGCCACGCCCGGCGTCAGTGGCAGTGCATCGGGCGCAAGCTTGCGCAACCACTTCCCGCACTGATCCTTCCCAACGAAGCGCCCTAGAAGTTCGTCGGCGGATCCAGATCCAGGATGTCCACGCCCTCCACGTACTGCTTGGTCCGGTACCGGGTGATGCGTGAGAGGCTGCGCACAATCTCCGCCATTCGCTCCAACTGGTTGTAGGCCCGCTCCAGCCGCGCCTTGAGGTCTTCATCCTCCCCGGCTTTGAGGATGGCCAACTCCAGGATGCCCATGACGGAGGTCAGGGGCTGGTTGAGTTCATGGGCGGTAGCGCCTGCCAGCTCCGTGGCAGCGGAACGCTTTTCTGATGCGATCACCTGGTTCGTGGCATCCCGGAGGCGGCTGGTCAGGGAGTCGCTCTCCCGTGTGTCCCGAAAGACGCCGACCGTTGCAACGGTCTCCCCGTCCCGATCATGGACCTCTGCAGCGGAGAGCAGGATGGGAATGGGCTCACCGGTGCGCGAGCGCAGCCGGGTTCGGAAATTCTCGCACCGGCCTTCTGGGCTGGACCGAATGGCCATAAGCACCTGCGTGGCGTCCCGTGCATCGGCGTACAGGTCGCCCACGTGAAGTCGGGCGCGGGCCTCCTGGGAGCTGTAGCCCAGGAGCTTCTCGGCAGCCCGGTTGAACAACAGGACCTGCCCCTTGGCTTCGGAGGCGATGATCGGATCCGGGGAAGCATCGATCAGTCGCTCCAGGAAGTCATGGGCACGGGAGATTTCGCTGGCCATGCGCAGGCCCTGGCTGGTGTTGAGCAGCTCTCGGGTGCGGAGATCCCGAATCTCCACAAACCGGGCCCGGTCTGCCACGTGGACCGCAACTCTGGACAGAAGAATGGAATTCCGGATCGGGGCGACGATGACATCCGTTGCATCCGCCCGAAGGGCGGCCTCTGCCTGATCGCCGTTGGCTGTGATGGCCAAGAGGGGAATGTGCCGGTCCAGGGCTCGCACGTCGTGGGTCCAGCGAGGACCGCTCTCCTCTTCCCAGTTCACCAGCACGAGGTCCAGGTCCGGATCCAGGGGAAGGGAATCTGGCACCACGAGCTTGTGTCCGGCCCGCTTCAATTCCCGGGCGATGTTTGCATCGATCCCATGGAGAGCGATCTGGGCCATCAGCGGCTACTCCGGTAGGCCGTGATGGCGGCGGCATGCACTTCTGCTACGGGGACACCGGCTTCCTTGGCAGCTTTGAGGCAGTCCTCGAACTCCGGGGCCGCGTGCAGCACCTCATCCAATCGGCGGCCCTCCTTGACCTTGATCCTGCCATAGTCGGTCTCGACGTCCACCCAGCCCCGCTCAAGGATGTCCCGGCGGGTGAGGGTTCTCCGAAGACCAAAAGAGGAGCTGTGCCTCAACAGGGCATCGGCGACCCTGTCTTCCTGGTCAGGGGCTGCCAGGGCGGTCACCGCCAGGCCGGGGCGTCCCTTTTTCATCCAGACGGCCTGGGCCCAGGCATCCTTGGCACCCGCGGACAAGAGAGCATCGAGAAGCGGCGGGACCTGCTCTCCGGTCATGTCGTCGACGCAGGCCTCCAGCACGCAGATGGTCTCCTGTTGAAGGCTTTTCGCCGCCTCCCCAAGAACAGCGCGCACCACGTTGGGGCGTTCGGGGGGGTTTCGGGTGCCTGCGCCCAGGCCGGTGGCAGTGGGGCACATGGCCGGCATGGCGCCGGGGCGGGCCAGGGTGGTCACCAGGGCGGCGCCCGTCGGGGTGACCCATTCTCCTTCCCGGTCGTCCTGCACGGTGGGCCAACCATTCATCAACTCCAGGACCGCTGGAACAGGTACAGGCAAGGTGCCATGGGCGGTTTCAACCGTCCCCGCCCCCATGGGAAGCGGAGAGGCCACGAGGTCGGTGACATCGAGATCTGCCAGGAGCAGACAAGCTCCCACCACGTCCACCACGGCATCCAAGGCCCCCACCTCGTGGAAGTGCACCGTCTCCGGGTCGATTCCGTGGACCCGGCCCTCCGCCTGGGCAAGTCGGGCAAAGACCGCCTGGGCGTTCTCTTTCACAGTGCCGGGCAAGGTGGACTCCTCCAACAGGGTCCGGATGTCACGCCAGGTTCGGTGGGGCGGGTTTTCCTCGGGGGACACCTGAAACCAGCAGGCCCGCAGTGCGCCCCGTTGCACTTCTTCTCGCTGCACCGCGACACCGGGAAGCCCGAGCAGGGCAAGGCCTTTTTCCAGGGCTTCCCAACGAGCACCACAGTCCAGCAGGGCCCCGCAGATCATGTCACCTGCAGCGCCAGCGGTGGTGTCGAGCCAGAGGGTACGTGTCATTGGAGGCGATTGATGAGGGTGGCCTGGGCGGCAGCGCCGAATCCGTTGTCGATGTTGACCACCGAAACACCACTCGCACAGCTGTTCAACATGCCCAGCAAGGCAGCAATGCCCTGGAAGGAAGCACCATATCCCACAGATGTGGGGACCGCGATGATGGGACGACTGGAGAGCCCTGCCACTACACTGGCAAGCGCTCCCTCCATCCCAGCCACCACAATGTGAACCCGGGCGCTGTGGAGGATCTCCTGTCGGGACAGGATTCGGTGGATTCCTGCAACCCCCACATCCGTCAGTCGTTCCACACGGTTGCCGAAGAGCTCGGCCACCACAGCTGCCTCTTCCGACACGGGTCGGTCCGACGTGCCCGCGCAGATCACGGTGATCTCGCCCTGACCCAGGTCCTCCCACTCGCCGGCGGGCCAGTGAAGGACGCGCGCTGTTTCGTGGTATCGCACCTCCGGATGTGTCTGGCAGACCTCGGCTGCCTTGTCGGCGCTGACCCGGGTGGCGATGCCCTGTTGCCCGGCTGCCACCAGCCGCTCCAGGATGGATGAGATCTGCCCTGCGGATTTTCCCTGGCCAAAGATCACTTCCGGAAGGCCGGTTCTGTTCTGTCGCGGAAGATCCAGGTGAGCGTAGGGTTCCCCCTCTTCGGCCAGGGCGGTGCCCTGGAGCAGCTCCAATGCTTCGGACACATCCATCTGGCCCTTGGCCAGGGCACGGAGCGTCTGCTCGAGGTTTTTTTGCGCCAAGAGTGCCTCCTGCGCCAACCAAGTAGCACTTGGAGTCGCTGGGGGCATGGTGCGGCGCGGGCGTGGTGTGTAAGCTGTTCATGGGGAGTCGCTTCTGATGAGGCAACGATGAGGCCGCAGTGCTGACGAGACTGGTTGGAATATTCCTGCTCCTGGGAGTGGGGGGCACGGTGCAGGCCGAGTCGTCCCATGTCTTGTGGGAGGCGGCCCTGGAGCGCATCGAGGGTTTGTACCTGTGGCGGGATGACGTCGAACCTCGTGACCTGGTGCAGAGTTCGGCCCACACCCTGGAGAAGCGGGTGACGTGGCTCCTGGTGGAGGAAACGGAGGCAGGCGTTCGCCTCTCCCACGGGGACGGCCGCTTTCTGGGGGCGGTGGAGGCGGCGGAATGGGAAGACCTGGTCCCCGCCATGGCCCGGATCCAGGCCTTGCTGGAAGGGGCGGGGAATCTGCCCGACATCGACCTGGAGGTTGCCCTCTTGAGCGGCCTGGTGGACGGGTTGGATCGCCACAGCCGAGTCCTGTACGGGGAGAGCCTTGTTTCCTTTGACAAGCGCCTGAGTGGCACGCTCTCCGGTATCGGCACGCGCATCAGCGTGGTGGACAACCAACTGACCGTTCGGGAGGTCTACCCGAACACCCCGGCAGCCCGGGGGGGGCTCAAGGACCGGGACCGCATTCTTGCTATCGACGGGATCTCCACTGTGGGGATGGACGTCACGGATGCAGTGGGCCGCATCACAGGAGAGCGTGGAACCACCGTCGTGCTTCGGGTGGCCCGAAGCCGTCCGGAGGGGCAGCAGGAGCTGGACCTCCCCCTGGTGCGTGCCCGGGTGAAGATTCCAAATGTGACCTGGGACGAACTCCAGGCCGGGTTTGGCCACATTGAAATTGATCACTTCTCGGAGCAGACGGTGGGGAACCTTCGCCGGGCACTCCAGGAGTTGGGGCGGATGGGGGCCTTGGATCAAGGTCTGGTCCTGGACCTGAGGGGAAACACCGGCGGGTCCATGATCCAGGCAGCGCGGGTGGCGGACCTGTTTGTTTCCGAAGGTGAGCTGGTTTCCACCGTGGGACCTGGAGGGGCGTCCGTCCGGGGGCTGGTACCCAGCATCAACGCACTTGACGATGGGCGGGACCAGGACGTTCCACTGGTGATCCTGCAAGACGACCGGACGGCCTCAGGTTCGGAGATCGTGGCGGGGGCTCTGCGGGAGTTGGACCGGACGATCCTGGTGGGGCAGTCCTCCTATGGAAAGGGAACGGTACAAAAGGTCTATACGCTGCGATCCGACCTGCGCCTCAAGCTCACGGTGGCCCGGTACCTGGTGGAGGGCGATCTCGGGATCGACGAGGAGGGGCTGGCCCCAGACGTGCCCGTGGTCCATGTGACGCTTGGGGAGCGGGGGGTCTGGTACGAGGGCCAGGTGCAGGCGGAAGAGCCCATTGTGTTTGTCCATGAGCTTCCGGGGTGGGCTCAGCGGGAGGTGGCCGAAGAGGAGGACATGGAGTTGGCCCTTGCTCTTCGCATTCTCGAGGCTGCCTCCGCTCAGGACGCACGAACCCGGCGGGATCTGCTTTCCGTTGCGCAGATCGTGGCGCAGCAGGTCCGCGAAGAACAAGAGGCGCGGATGATGACCTCCATGCGCCTTGGTGGAGTCGATTGGTCCATCCAGGAGGAGCATGGGCCCGTGGCCTCCCCCCAGGTGACAGCGGATCTGCGGTTGGAAGGAGAGGCCAGAGCAGGAGAGGAGGCGGTGGTGCGGGCCCGGGTGGAAAACCTGTCCGGCGAACCCCTGGAGCAGGTGATGTTGCGGCTTGAGGCACCGGGAACCGCCTGGCACCGGCGATGGATTCCCCTGGGCAGAGTCGATGCAGGGGCACAGGCTACAGGCACGGCCACCGTACCGATTCCCAGGTGGACCACCTCCCGGGTGGCAGAGGTGCAGTCGGGGCTCTCCTGCCGAGGTTGCCCTGAAGGACTCCTGTCGGCATCGGTGTTGGAGTACTCGGGCGATGGAAGAGCCCCGGTGCGCATTTCCCTGCAGTTGGTTGCGCTGGGTGCCCAGGAAACCGATCCGATGCCGACCCGTGCGGTGATTCAGCTGACGAACGAGAGCCACTCGGACCTGGAAGACCTGCGGGTTCGGTTTCTATTTCCCGAGTCTGCGGGGGTGACCCTGACCGAGTACGACGCAGGCCTGGCCCGGTTGATTCCCGGGGCAACGGAGCGCGTGGATCTGGGGCTGCTTGTGTCCGCTGAGACCAATCCCGTGCCGCTGCAGATTCGAGTCCAGGCTGCCGGGTATGGTCGCCTGGCCACGTGGGATGTGGACCTGGCCAAGGACGGCCCCCCAAGGGTGCTGTCTGCCCCCAGGATTTCCCTCTTGGAACCCCGCCCGGAGCGTCCTGTGGGATCCGATGTCCTTCGGTTGCACGTGGAAGATGATGTCCGGGTTGCGTACGTGGAGGTCTGGTCATCCGGCAAGAAGATCGCAAGTGTGCAGGCGGCTGGTCCCGGGGGATTGGATCTGGATGTCCCGATTCAGCTGGAGGCAGGCCAGAACCGCTTTGTAGTGCGTGCAGGAGATGACGAGGGGTTGGTGGGGAGGGCAAGCTGGGTGATTCGGGGGTTGGAATCTCTGGAGGACCTCACCACGGATGTGGGAGAGGAACTCCCCTGAGGGCGTTTGAAGTATGTTTGAGGTTGAAGCGCAACCGGCAGCCGCCACTTCGGGGTGGGACCTGTTGGTACTTGGGTTGGAGCAAGACAGGGGTGCGGAATTTCAATGCAGCAAGGGTCCCGATCGGATAGCCCGGCACGACGTCTTGGCGCGTTCCATTGGTGGGGCTTGTCCTGGCGGGCTTTCGCTCTTGAGGACCAGGTGCAATTGTCCCAATCCAAATCACCGGAACAGCAGTTGTCTGACGGTGGCAACGGCCTGGGCCAAATGAGTGAGTCCTTGGCGGAAATGGGCCTCTCCAGCGAAATCCTTGAACTGGCGGCCATGGAGCCATTTGCGACTTCCCGCGATCGCGCGATCAAGCGCGTGTTGGATGTTTTCCTGGGGTCAACTCTGCTGTTGTTGCTTTCACCTCTGCTCCTCCTGATTTCGGCGTTGGTGGCCGCCACCTCCAAGGGACCCGTTCTCTTTTCACAAGAACGATGGGGAAAAGACGACAGCCGCTTTCGGTTCTTCAAGTTTCGCACCATGTGCGGCGATCTCGATGCTGCTCCTGCGCAAACAGAGACTCTTGACGGCTCGCTCCTCAAGCTGCGAGACGACCCTCGTGTCACCCGGATTGGTTGGATTCTTCGGAGGACCAGCCTTGATGAGCTGCCGCAGTTGTGGAACGTTGTGCGTGGAGAAATGAGCATGGTTGGGCCTCGCCCACTGGTGCTCCAGATGCTGGCTGCCAAGCCGGAGTTTCGACTGCTTAGAGGCAAGGTCCAACCAGGCATCACTGGGCTATGGCAAGTGCGGGATCGATCAAGCAACGATCACGTCGTGTACATGGCCAAGCACGACATTGAATACGTGATCACCCGGACGAATTGGCTCGACATCAAGATCCTGGTATCGACAGTGCCAGTTGTGCTGTCTTGTCGAGGCGCCTTCTAAGATTCCATGGCGCTGGACTACCTGGTTGTAGGCAGTGGTTTGACCGGTGCCGTGATTGCCCGCCAACTGCACGATGCGGGATTCCACGTGCAGGTTGTGGACCGGCGCCCACACCTGGCGGGAAATGTCCATGATTCCCTTCACTCCTCGGGCATTCGGGTGCACAACTATGGGCCCCACTACTTCCGCACATCGAACAAGAGGGTCTGGGAATTTGTGGGCCGATTCGCGACCTTCGAGCCCTTCACGGCCGAGATCAGGGTGCGCTTTGGCAGCGACCTGGAGAACTGGCCTATTGCGGGGAGCTACATTCGCCGTGAGATTGGGACCGATTGGAAGCCCGCCTACGAGGGACCGGTCGCGAACTTTGAACAGGCAGCACTTTCTGTAATGCCTCGTTCAGTATTTGACAGATTCATCAAGGAATACACTGAAAAGCAGTGGGGAAAGCCAGCCAACGAACTCTCAGCGGCGTTGTTTTCGCGAATCGAAATTCACCACGATGATGATCCTCGATTGAAGCCAAAGGCGACTTACCAAGGGATCCCGAGGAATGGCTACACGGATCTCGTAGCGCAACTGCTGAAGGACATTCCAACCGTCGTTGATTTCGACTTTCTTCAAAATCGCGAGGTCTACCTGCCCGAGTGCAAGACGGTGTTCACAGGGCCAATCGACGAGTTTTTTGACTTTGATCTTGGCTCGCTTGACTACCGGGGGCAGAAGCGCGAGGTCTCGTACTTGCCCGACACCGACTTGCATCAACCCTGCGTACAGGTCAACGAACCGCTTCACGCGGGTGGGCGGCACATTCGAACCATCGAGTGGAAGCACCTGCCCAGCGGGAGCAATGAAGAGCCTGTCACGGGGACGGTGCTCACCCGGGAAACGCCTTATTCCCCCAGCGAACCAAATGATTTTGAATACCCTTTTCCCGATAGAACAAACCGGGGGCTGTACCAGCAGTACCGGGAACGGGCGGAACAATTGGAGGACGTATTGATCTGCGGCAGACTCGGTGAGTACCGGTACATGGATATGGACCAGGCGATTGCCCGTGCGCTCTGGCAAGCCGGGACGTTGATCGGGGGCCCCGACGAGGATTAGATGTGGGTCCGGAAACACTCCGGGCTTCCGAGAGTCCGTGGACGGCGGAAATGAAACAGGCGATGCGAACACCCACTGACGATCCCATTGTGCACATGCTGACCAACCTGGAGTTGTCCGGGGCGCAGCGAGCGGTGGCACACATCTGTGCGGAGTTGCGAGCAAGAGGATGGAACGTTCAGCTGGTCTACTCTCGCCGTGGGGGGAGGGTTCCTGGCCGGGAAGACCACCTGCTGCAGTTCTTGGAAGAGCGTTCAATACCGGTACACGAAGTTCCGTCCATGGTGCGCTCCGTGAACGCTGCTCGAGACCTGGTGGCTCTGGCAGAGACAACCAAGCTCTTTCGCCGCATTCAACCCGCACTTGTCCACACCCACATGTCCAAGGCAGGAATTCTGGGACGACTTGCTGCGCGAAGGGTCGGTGTTCCACGGGTCGTCCACTCTGCCCGGGGATGGTCCTTTCACCATGCAACCAACGGCCTGGCCGAGTCGACCTATGTCGGGATCGAGCGATTCCTGGTCCGGTTTACCGATTGTACGCTCGGTGTGTCTGCGGCCACTGTGGAGGAGGGTCTCTCCCGTGGCATCGGTTCTTCAGACCACTACCGCGTGGTGCGATCTGGAATCGACCTGGCCCCCTTCCACGAGAGTTCGGGCCGCCGCTCCGAAGTGCGTGCGGAACTTGGAGTGCAACCGGACACCCCGCTGGTGGGAATTGTTGCGGAGATCAGCGCTGCAAAGGCTCCCCATGACTTTCTCGCTATCGCGCAGCGAGTCCATGAGGCTCTTCCCGAGGCCCGGTTTGTCTGGGCGGGTACGGGGCCCATGAAGGACGAGGCTCAGGCGGAAGCAACGAGGGCCGGACTGGATGGCGTGTTGACCTGGCTGGGGCAACGCGATGATGTGGCCCCCCTCTACAACGCCCTCGACGTGTATCTCCTGCCTTCCCACTTTGAGGGGCTCTCCCGCACAGTCGTGGAGGCACTGTGTTCGGGGGTCCCGGTTGTTGCCACTCGGGTTGGGGGACACGAGGAGGTACTACAGCATGGGAACCAGGGTTGGCTCGCTGCATCCGGCGATGTCAATGGGTTGGCCGATCATGTTCTGTCCCTGCTGAAGGACCCAGATCTGCGGACCCGAATGGCCGCAAATGCGCTGCAGACCGACTTGAGTGGGTTTGGTTTGGACGCGGTTGTCGGAGAGCATGAGGCGCTCTACCGCGAGTTGCTGTCGGGCCACCCGGCGGGCTGAACCGAAGCGCTACTGCACCGCGATTCCAGCGTGGACCTCACCCTCGCCCAGGATGGCCAGCAGCACATGGGTGCCATCGGGCACGGCGATGTGGGCCTCGTCCGCAAGGATGGTTGCATTCACAGAAGCCTGGCCGAAGAAGCCGCTCATGTCTCCCCAGGCCAGTCCCACCTGGCCGTTCTGCTCGGTCCAGACCACGTAGATCTGACCGGTGCTGTCCTGGGCTGCAGTCGCTTGGATGGGAGCATTCCCGGAGGCCGGGAAGATGATCTGCTGGATGCCGCCCTGCATGACGTAGATCCGGCTGGTGGTGGTGGAGACCACGATGTGGGTGGTCCCGCCCGAGAAGTCGGCGTACCGGGAGATGTCGTCCACGGTCAGAGTGCCGTCCACCGACAGGACCGAGGGATTGAAACCGACGCTGCTTCCAAGCTCAAAGCTCCACTCGGTGAGGCTTCCACCTTGGGTCTCATCCGCTAGAATCACCCCCCCCGTGGTTCCGGACTGCACCGTCAATTGGCAGGAGGACGGTCGGGCTCCCACGTCGTGGAGGCCGCTGGGGTTGGAGGGACCCAAGGTTCCGAGTTGGCGCTCGGCGCTGTTGATTCGCAGGTATTGGACGTTTCCCGAGTCATCATGGTTACAGCCAAGGGCATGGATGACGCTGTTGGTCACGTCAAGGTCCAGGGAGATGTCTGAAAACGCGTTCAAATCCGGGCAATTCTGGGCGGGGCAGTAGGTCGCCTCGTCCGCATTGTGGGGCTTGGAAAGGACAACCTTGGTCTGGTCGGCCAGGGTGTACTCGGAAAAGGTCAGGAAGCGCTGGCTTCCAAAGAGGCTGCCGGTCACCCCGTAGATACGGGCATTGGTCAGGTAGAGTCCTTGGCCGGGGGTGACGATCTGGAGGGGATCCGAGGCGGAGGACTCCTGCCACACCACCAGCTCCTGGGGCCCGTCTCCGAGGCTGGAGGCCGACCAGCGCAGCGCTGCGGCGGTGTCGTAGTAGTTGGTGTTGCTCGCATCGTTGTCCTGGACCTGCTCGGTCACGACCGACAGGTAGACATCGATGTCGTTGGCCGCCAGGACCGCGCTCTGGGGGTTGGTCCAGGCATACCCGAGATCCTCCACGATGAAGCGGGTGCCGTCTCCATCACAGTCATGGTCCACGGTGTCGCCGAGTTGCTCCAGGGCGCCCTCGTGGGTGGTGGCATCCGTGTCGTCACAGTCGGTGCCGGTGTGGCCGTCACAGTCTCCAGTCACGTTTGGGTCGTCATCGCAGTCGAATCCATCGCGGTCCTGGTCAAAGTCCAGGTTGGCTCCGCCACAGTCCGAGTCGATGCCGTCATACCAGGTGTCCGGTGCGCCGGTGTAAATCAGGATGTTGTCGTCATCGCAGTCCTCGCAGACCTGGCCTGCAGCCTCGGCGTGGTCCACGTTGCATTGGCCGTCCAGGTCCGCGTCAAAGTCGTCGTTCCCGGCACAGTCCGAGTCGATGCCGTCGTACCAGGTGTCGGGTGCGCCGGTGTAGATCAGGATGTTGTCGTCGTCGCAGTCCTGGCAAAGACGGCCTGCTTCGGCGTCCATCCCGAGGGGACAATGGGTGTCCTTGTCCTGGTCGAAGTCGTCATCTCCGGCGCAGTCCGAGTCGATGCCGTCATACCAGGTCTCCGGCATGTTCGGATTGACCAGGTTGTCCGCGTCGTTGCAGTCCGGTTCGTCGTCGTCTGGAAGCTCGGCGTAGTAGCCGTCTTCATCCTGGTCGAAGTCGTTCTTTCCGTCGCAGTTCTGGTCGATGCCGTCGTACCAGATTTCATCGGCGCCCGGGTTGATGTCGGCATTCGCGTCGTCACAGTCAATCTGGGTGTCGTCGCCGCCCCCATCGATGGCGAAGCCGTCCCCATCGTCGTCCATCTCGGTGAGCCGCTTTCGGTAATCGGCTTCCCCCACGAACGTGCAGGCACTTGCGACAAGGCAGGTGCCCAGCGCCAGGCAAAGGGCGATCTGGATTCTCATGGGGTCTCCTCTCGGCAGGCCAAGATATCACGCGAGGTTCCGGGCACGCGCAGCCACACCAGGTGTTCGATGTTCCCGGCCTTGGCCCCGGGAACGGGGCTCTCCAGCTCACCCAACACCTCGAAACCGAGGGCTCCAGCCCCTCCCAGGATGCGTTGCACGGCCGCAAGGCGGGCGTTGTCGTCTCGCACCCGCCCCCCTTTGCCCACGTGCTCTTTGCCCACCTCGAATTGAGGTTTCACCAGGAGCACGCAGTGCGCATCCGGGGCGGCGATTCGAGCGATGGCCGGGAGGATCTTTTCCAGTGAGATGAAGGACAGGTCCCCCACAATCAGGGAGGGGGTCTGGGGGAGCGACGTGAGGTGCCGGGCATTGGTGCGCTCCATGACCTCCACCCGCTCGTCTTTTCGGAGCTTCCAGTCCAGCTGTCCGTACCCCACGTCGACTGCAAAGACATGGGCGGCACCTCGCTGAAGGAGGCAGTCCGTGAACCCACCGGTGGAAGCACCGAGATCCGCGCAGATGGCACCCGCCACGGGCACGTCGAATTCCTCCAGGGCCGCCTCGAGCTTCAACCCGCCCCTGGAGACGAAAGGGGGATCCTCCCCCCGGATGCGCACCTCGGCATCGGGCTTGATCTGAGCGCCGGCCTTGGTCACCGGGACATCGTCCACAAGGACCCGTCCCGCCAGGATCAACGCCTGGGCCCGCTGTCGGCTGGGGACCAGGGAGCGCTCCACGAGAAGAAGGTCCAGGCGGATGCGAGCCATGTCTCAGGTCGTGCGTTCCAGGGTGAACCGCGCCAACTCCGCCAGGGGTTCCACGGGACCGGGCAGCTCCTCAAGAATGGAGAGCGCTTCCTCCAGCAGCTGCCGGGCCTTGTTCCGGGTGCTGTCGACTCCTCTAAGCTTGGGATAGGAAGGCGGGCCGTCGTCCCCTTTGTCCTGGTCCAGATCCAGGAGGTCATCCACCAGCTGGAAGGCCAGCCCCACCGCTTCCCCGTACTGAACCAACGCTGCTTTCTCATCAGGCCAACTGCTTCCGGCGATGGCGCCCATCTCGCAGGCGGAGCGAATCAGGGCCCCGGTCTTGCGCTTGTGGATTGCAAGCAGCGTCTCGGCGTCCTCCACAGGACCCCCCAATGCCAGGTCGCCGGCCTGTCCCCCGATCATGCCGTGGTGGCCTGCTGCCAGGGAGAGCGAGTTCACAAGGTCGATGCGTTGCTGGGGAGAGAGGGCATTGGAACGGGTCACAACCCCAAACGCTTCCGTGAGGAGCGCGTCTCCCACGAGCACTGCGGCCCCATCGCCGAATTTCACGTGCACCGTGGGCTGGCCCCGTCGCTCGGCATCGTCGTCCATGCAGGGGAGATCGTCGTGGACCAGGGAGTAGGTGTGCACCAGCTCGACTGCCATGGATGGAGCCAGCGCCGGCTCCCAGTGGCTGGGGTCCCGGGTGACCGCTTCGTAGGCGGCCAGTACCAACAGTGGCCTCATTCGCTTGCCGCCTGTGCGCAGGGGATAAGCGCACATTTCACCCAGTGGGGTGGGCCAGCTGTCGACAAACAGGGCGTGCAGGGCCTGCTCAACCCACTCGCGGCGGGGGGATGCCCAGTCCTGCAGGGTTGGGGTCAACCGGGCTCCGGCGATGGCCCGGCTTCTGTGGCGCCTGGTTCCATGGCCTCGTCGCCAGCCTCTTCAGCCGGGACTGCACGGGCGGGGCCCTCGTCTTTCAGCCGGGCCATTCCAACCCGCTCCGCTCCTGCATCCCGGACCAGGTCCATGACGCCGATCACGTGGCCGTAGGGCAGGTTCGGGTGGGCATCGAGAAACACCACCTTGCTGGGCCGGGCGCGAAGCCGGCCGCGAAGGTCGGTGTGGAGATCGTCCCGGCCCATCACCCGGGTGTTCAGGGCCAGGTCTCCGTTGTCATACGCCGCCACGACCAGCTGCGTGCTGGGGGTTTTGGGACGCTTGATGGGCTGGTGCGTGGACGGCATGTTCGCGGACATCTCGTGCACTACCCGGGGGGTGATGACCATGAAGATGATCAGCAGCACCAGCACCACGTCGATGAGTGGCGTGACGTTGATGTCCGACTGGGGCGGTGTCTGGCCCTTCATCTTGAAGGACATCAGTTCTCCTCCTTCTCGGTTGCGAGGAGGAGGGTGGTCATGCCGCCTTCAGCCAGGGTGTCCATGACCGCCCGGACTTCACCGTAGTGGAGGGTCTGGTCGCCCTTGATCAGGATGGCTGCGTTCGGGTCCCTGCGGAACTCGGCGTTCACCTCGTCAATGAGCGTCTCCAGGCTGACCTGGCGGGTGTCCACGAAGATGGCGCCGGACTCCGTGATCGAGACCACGAGGTGCTGCCCGCTGTCCTGGGCCTGGCGGGAGGTCTTGGCCACGGGAAGGGGCACATCCACCCCGGAGGTGAGCATGTGGGAGACCACCATGAAGATCACGAGCAACACCAGCACCACGTCCACCAGGGGGGTGACGTTGATGTCGGCGATGGCGCCGCCCTTGCTGCTTCCGACCTGCATGGCCATGGGTTCGTCTCCGGATCAGGCTGCGGGGAGGTTTCCGTCGATGCGGGCCTGGGCCTGCTTCTCGCACCAATCCAGGAACTCCTGGATGGAGATGCTGATCTCGTCGGTGATCTGGTCGATGCGGGCGTTGAAGTAGTTGTAGAGCCAGACCCCGAGAATGGCGACGGCGATGCCCACGCAGGTGGTGATCAGGGCCTCTGCGATTCCGCCGGCGATGGCGGTCAGCTCTCCCGAACCGGTCTCGGCCATGCCCTGGAAGGCATTGATGATGCCGAAGATGGTGCCCACCAGCCCCACAAAGGGAGCGGTGGAGCCGACGGTGGCCAGGATGTTCATGCCCCGGCGCAGGTCGCGCGACTCCTGGATGGAGGCGCGCTCCATGCTGCGGCTGCTGGCATCGATGCCGAACCGGTCCAGGCGCTCGGAAACCTCCTTGAGGCCGGGTCCCATGATGTGTCCCAGGTACGAGAGCTTGTATTCCTCGCTTTCAGTGGCGGTGAGGGCCGCCTCGAGGTTGGCTGATCCCAGGCACTCGCCGAGCTTGCCGGCCAGCTCCCTGGATGCATCCCGGGCCTTCTTCAAGGAGACCCAGCGCTCGATGCCCACGTAAATCGACATCAGGGCCATGATCAGCAAACAGATGACGACGCCTTTGGCGATCCATCCCATTTCATGCCACATGCTGGCCATATCAAAAGTCATTGCGATTCTCCGGGGAGTGGTTGTGCGGTTGCATCAGTGCAGCCGGTACTTGATGTTGAGAACGAATTGGGCGCGAATCGGTTTGCCTTCTACCTTCATTGGGTAGAAGCGCCAGTTCTGGGCGGCTTTCATGGCCGAATCGCGGAAGAGGTTGGGACAGGCATCAAAGAGAATGTCGTAGGGGCGGCCCTTTTCATCGATGAAAAAGCGCACGCGACAGTCCACGTTGCCCAGGTTCATCTGTTGGGCAGCCGGGGGATAGCGGGGACTCACCCGTCGTTTCACCCGCACCTCTGACCAGTGGACCGCCTTGACGCCGGTGCCTCCCAGTTGGCCCCCAAGAACGCCGCCTTCCACGCCGCCGATCACGCCGCCGACAATGCCGCCCTCGACGCCACCTTCCATGCCGCCCTCGACCCCCTTGGGCTTCTCCTCCGGAATCTCCTCCGGAATCTCCTCCGGAAGATCCTCGACCTCGTCCGGTTCTTCCTCTTCTTCCTCCTCCTCTTCTTCCTCCTCCTCTTCTTCCTCTTCGTCGTCTTGGGACTGGGAGGAGGCGGGAGGGGGAGGCGGGGGAGGGGGAGGCGGCGGTGCCAGCTCGTCCAGGAAGGTCACCTCGATGGGATCATCGGCCACCACCTCCTCGACATACTGGGCACCGGCGATCAGCATGGCGGAGCCCAGGGACAGCATCAACACGAGGGCCAGCGCCAGGGCGCCTGCCTGGCGTCGCCGGTTGACCTTCCTTGGCTTTCCGATGGTGTCGAACATGGGACGTTGGATCCGGGTGGGCCCTGGCGGCTCCGGCGGCCCCGGAACATAACGCGAGAAAGCTTGAAACCCTACGGTTGCTCGTCTGAATCCTGTCGACGAATGGCTGCAAGCCCCAGGGCAGCGAGAAGTCCCGCCAGGCCGGGAGGCTTCAGAGACGCCGCACAGCCACAGCCATCCTCGTCCTTGGCGCCCCCGCCCATCCCGGTGTCCCACGTGTCACCGCCCCTGCTGGGAAAGGGTCCGGTGATGGCCAGGGTCAGGTGGTCGTGCTGGAGGTTCAGGAACATGACCTTGCCGTCGGAGGAAAAACACACCCCGGCGATCTCGCTGGTGGAACCTGCATTGTAGGCAAAGTCGAACATCGTTCCGGAGGCGTTGATGCCCCGCACATATTGATCGGCAGTGCCGTCCTCACTGAAGAAGACCTCCCCCCAGGGGGCCACCGTGATGTTGTCCGGCATGTCCAGCACCCACTTGTTGGTGGACACCAGCACGCACTCCAGGGTGCCTTCCCCGGGCCGCAAGCGAAAGACCTGCCCTCCGTCCACGGGACCCCCACTGGTGGAGGTGAGCCAGATCGAATCTTCGTGAAACCAGGCGCCTTCCCCCCGCTTGATCGTCGCGGCGCCTTTGCTGGTGGCCTCGGTGCGCAGGGTGTCGGTGTCGGGGGTCGGCTCGTCGAGGTCCACCCATTCGACCTCGACCACGTCCCCGAGGCTCATCTGCAGGGCCGTGTCGAACTCGGCTTCGCCCGCCACCTTGAGGGCCGACAAGGTGCCGACAAAGGGGTCGGCAGAGGGGTCATCCGGCACCAGGCGGTAAAGGCAGCCGCCCGAGCGATCCTCCGTGAGGTAGACGGTGCTCGAAGCGGGATCCACGGCTGCGGCCTCGTGGTTGAAGCGGCCGTAGGCATCGATCCGGTGGGGGGCTTGCACGGACTCGGCGGTGGGATCGCACAGGAAGACGTAGCCATGGCCATGGCTCACGTTCTCCTCGCAGGACAGCCAACCCCAGGGGCTGGGTCCGCCACCGCAGTTTCTCATAGTGCCCACGAGCACCATGTTCCTCCACACGATCGAGAGGTCATAGGGGTCGATCACCATCCGGCTGACCCCACCGAGCGCAAGGGGGTCATACGCCTCGTCGGGGGCGGAGACCCCGTCGGGGTAGGGACTCAACAGCAGGTCGTCTTCGTCCAATTCATGGTTCCGCATGAGCACATAGTGGCTGTCCTCATCCAGGAAGCAGGCCATGCCATCGGGCTTGCCGGGGACCTTGTACCCGTCGTCCATGACCTCGTCCCGGCGATCCAGGATCACATACGAAAAGCCGGGGGGGAGGTCGAGAATCTCCGCAGGATCCGTCTCCAGACTGCCATAGCCCTCGGCGCGAGCGGTGCGGGGCAAGGCCAGCACGGCAGGCCCGCCGAGAGCGGTCTTCAGGAAGGCTCGACGATCCATGGCGGTCTCTCCCTGCGGGCAGTCTGCCCTGAGATTCTCAGCGCGGTTGGGCAGAAATCTCGTCGTCGTCGCCGCGGGTCAGCTCCAGGATCCGCCCTTCGGCTGCATCCAGCTTTTCATGGCATTCCCGGGTCAGCTCGATCCCCTGCTCGAAAACCTCCAGAGCGTCTTCCAGGGGAAGTTCGCCGGCCTCCAGCTTGCGGACCCGTTCTTCGAGAGCCTCGAGGGCTTGTTCAAATGTGCGTTCGTTGTCTGACATGATGGGCTCCTGTGATCGCATATATCACCTGGGCGGGGTGTGCCCCCCCCACCGTAGGGGCGGGCCGACCCTGCTATCGCCAACCTGGTAGGCCGTCGCGTGCTCCCCCCACCGTAGGGGCGGGCCCCTGTGCCCGCCCGTTCTTCCGATCCCTCCGAGGCATCCCCCTGCCAGCCCCCCTTTGCCTCCCTTACGGCGCTGCGCTTGGATCAGAGTTCGCCGTCCTACGGCTTGCCGTCCTACGCCACTCCTATCGCGGCGGGGGGGAGAGTCAGGTTCCGACTGGGGCAGTACACATGTTGGCATCCGGGAACTAGAGAACGGGTGGTTGGTCACTTTCATGGACCGAGACCTTGGCGTAGCCACAAGGGCAGGCCTTCAACCCTACAACCTCACCTCACCCCAACCACAACCAGAGAGTCCAACCAAAGTGTCACCCATCTCCCCGGTTTGCACCCGCACCCATCGAGATCCGTACACCGAGACCGAGACCGAGACCGAGATCCGAGACCCGAGACCCGAGATCCGTACACCGAGACCCGAGTTCGCCCCTCCTCCCTCCCGAGGACCTCCGGGGGTCCTGCGAACCCGGCTCCGCGAGGAAGGGCTTCCCTCAAAGACCAGGGCTGCCGAGCTGCGGACTCCATCGTGCTCAACATTGCAGAGGGCCGCGGCCGGGGGGGTGGTGCGGGTAAGAACCACTTCCGAATCGCCCTGGGAAGCGCCGCGGAACTCAGCGCGGTGCTGGACCTTCTGGAGCCGAGAGACGGCGCCAGTTACCACCCGAAGATCAGGCGAATCGGCGCCATGCTCGCCCGGTTGTCGAGGTAGTGTTCTCCACGGGGGTGGCCGCCCGATCGCCGGCGTACCCTGTTACCCCCAGCCCGCATCCTCCGGTAGGTTCACCTGAAAATCGTGGCCCCCTCCCCGACCCCCGTGTCATTCCAACCCCTTTCCATGTCACCGATCTTCAGCGCTCCCAGGCGGCTTCCCAGGTACAATGGAGACATGGACGAGGCCACCCGCCGAGAACGTGCCGAGGCGCGTCGTCATCGAATGACGATTCGCAGGGCCCAGTGGAACGAGTTGGACCCGGACGTCGTTCGGGGCGCCGCTGCAGTCTCTCTTGCTGCATCCCTGAGTCGCGAGTGCTGGGCTCTCGCTGGCCTGGACTTCCCCGCCTATTCCCGTGCCGAAATCCCCATCCGATTCGTCCCCCGCTGACCTGAGCCGGCTGCCCGAGGACTTTCGCGACTTGCTCGTGGAGTTTCACGACGCAGGCGCGGACTTTGTCGTGCTTGGCGGCTACGCCGTTGCTTTCCACGGACACCCACGTGCGACAAAGGACTTGGACATCCTCGTTCGCTCGACGGAATCAAATGCCTTGTGCGTCTACCGGGCCCTCGCAGCCTTCGGAGCGCCACTCGCCTCCTTTTCGGTCTCCGTCGAGGACTTTGCCGACTATGATGGCGTCCTTCAGATTGGGCTGCCACCCCGACGAATCGACATCTTGAACAGGGCCAGTTCCATTTCCTTTGATGACGCCATCAGCGAGGGACTGGTGATTTCGGTCGAGGGCCGCTTGATTCCCGTTATCGGACTGGAGGCCCTGCTTCAGAACAAGCGCGCCACGGGGCGGGAGCAGGACATTGCCGACGTGGCCGCACTGGAGGCCCTGCACCCCCGCTGAACTGCGGCAAGGATCGAGTCCTTCGGACCGCCTCCACAGAAGGTCCGAGGGTGTCCAGGAAAACGGACAAACTCCCGATCACCCATCCACCGCCCGAAGGCGCTCGATCTGGGTCAGTTTATAGGTTCGGCGCTCGTCCTTCTTGACGTCAAGGCCCACCATGACCTCCTCGCCCCCCGGGGTGACCGCCAGTCGTTCGGGGACCACGGAGCTGGTGATGCGCTTTCCGTCTTTCGAAAGGTAGAGCACCTCCAGCTTGCTTCCGGCGGCGATGCTCCTGTTGACGAGCAGGCGGGCTTCCTTGGTCGACACGCGGGGGGGCTGCTTCTTCTTGCGCGAGGCGGATCGGGCCCCACCCGCACCGGGCACGGCATGGAGGTCCTGGGGAACGGTGTCCGCGGCCTGGGCACGGGCCAGGGGATCCTGGCTGGCCTCCCGGGCTTCAGCGACCAGTTGCAGCAGGCGGTCTCGCGCATCCAATTGGTCCGGGCGTCCCGGCAGGTGGGTCAGCTCGTCGCTTGGGTGGAAGCCGACCTCTTCGAGGGTCTGCTTCATCTCGTCCAGCTTGCGCGGATCCACGGCGTATAGCCCCGGTGCATACCGGTGAAGCAGGAAAGGGCGCAGGGCCCGGGCGGATTCCAGCTTGCGGATGCGGCTCTTGTGCACCGTCATCAGCACGGCCTGGTGGAATTCCACGTCTCCGTGGTGGCCCATCCAGCCGCGCAGGGTTTGATCCACGTTCTCCGGAAGGCCGGTCTGGGCGTTCTCCCTTAAGAAATCCAGCAGGTCATCCCGTCGCCAGCCCTTGGCCAGAGCCTGTTCCACGGAGATTTCGGTGATCTTGTAGGTGTTGGCCCGGTCGCAACCGGTCAACTCCGCGATCTCGCCGATGCGGAACAACAGCACGGGGGCCAGGCCGGCAGGGGCCATGATCTCAAAGGAGGGCGTCAGGTAGAAGGCGGTGAAGCCCTCGTCATCGCTGGGCTCCAACATGGCCAGGGCCCGGGGGGTGAGCCGGTAGAACTTCTCCTGGCCCCACTCGCCCAACTCCAGCATGCCGCAGTTGACCAGGGGCGCAAAAGACCAGCTCTCCCGCTCGTTCTGGCGGGTGGCTGCGTATTCGCCCTTGTGGAGGCGGGCTCGCCAGTCCTCGCCGCGGTTCCAGCGCCGGTACAGTGCGGAGAGGGGACGCTCGGGCACCCACTCACCCTTGCCACTGTGCACGGCCCACAGGACCCATTCTGCGTAGGGAAAGGTGCGGTCCAGGGAACTGAAGATCAGGTCGCGCTGGTCCTGGGAATCCAGGTTCAGCCATTCCTCCACGACCTCCCGGTTCACGCTGACCGTGTCCCCGTGGAGCTCCACCAGGCCATGGAGCATCAGGAAGTCCACGTGGAAGTGGAACAGGTCCGAACCGCCCTCCCAGACCTGGGCGAAGAAGGTGTCCAGCTCTTCTTTGTGGACCTTGAAGATCTCCTGCTGCTGGGTGAGCCGCGGGGGACGTTGGTCCATGTAGGTGCACAGGGTCGTGACCGAGAAGTCCAGGGGGGGGCAGAAGGGGCTCTGCTCGCGTACCTCGATCTCCGGGTGGGCGAAGTTTGGCACCGACATTTCGGCGCTCAGGCCCTCCACCAGGAACTCGACCATGGGGTCGGGGACCAGGTAGAAGAACTGCTTGTCCTGCTCCTCCGAGGCGAAAATCAGTCCCTTGTTCGCCAGGGTGACCATGACCTTCTGCCACTCCCGGGACTGGCCGCCCAGGGACAGTGACAGCTCGGTCAGGAACTCTTCGGAGTGGGCCAGGCCGCCGCACTGAATCAAGATCGCCAGGGCGGTGCGCTCCCGCTCGTGCATGGAGCGGAGCATGCTGGCGATGCGCTTGCTTTGGCTTAGCGCCCGCACACAAAGCTGCACGATGCGTTCGGGCTCTCCCACGCGGTCCGGCTGGCCGCCCAGGCCCCGGTACATGTTCTGGAGCAGGCTGTGGTCGACCTTGGAGAAGTACTCCTCCAACTCCTCGATCTGGGCGCGGGTCAGCTGGCGGCGGCGGGCAACACCGGAGACCGGTGCCTTGCGACGGCGTCGCGTGCGGCGACGGCGGGGCTTGCGTCCCACATTGGGCATCTCTACCCCGGGCTCGCCCCCGTCTCCCGAACCTCCGCGGCTGCGGCGACCGCGGCGGCGGGGGCGATCCCCTCCGCCGGATGTTGCGGCGGTTTCCGGGGATCCATCGCGCCGGCGACGGCGACGACGACGACGACGGCGCCTTGCCAGGTTGTCGTCGTTGGAGGAGGAGGGGGGGGAGTCGGTGGTTTCAGACATGAATGCCTTTCCTACGCTTGGGCTTTCCGGCCGGGTGCGTGTTCCTCAATGTGGTAGCGGTAGCCCTGCTCCGTGAGAAAGAGCTGCCGCTTCATGGCGAATTCCTGTTCCTTGGTTTCGCCGGTGATGACCGTGTAGAAGTGGGCCTTCTCGCCGTTCTTCTTCGGGCGAAGAATGCGGCCGAGGCGTTGGGCCTCTTCCTGGCGCGAACCAAAGGTCCCCGAGACCTGGATGGCCACGTTTGCATCGGGGAGATCAATGGAGAAGTTGGCGACTTTGGAGACCACCAGCACCTTGATGCGGCCGGAGCGAAAGTCCCCGAACAGTTGGGTGCGTTGTTTGTGTGGGGTCTTCCCGGTGATGAGGGGGGCCTTGAAGCGCCGGGACAGGACGTGGAGTTGTTCCAGGTAGGTCCCGATGATCAGGATGTTGTCCCCTTTGTGCCGCTTGACCAGCTCGCTCACCGCCTCCAGCTTGGCGGGATTCACCGATGCGATGCGGAACTTCTTTCCTTCCTCGGCGGATTCATATTCCTCGGCCATTCCGTTTTGGAATTTCACGCGCAGCTCGTGGCAGTTGGCCTCGGCGATGAAGCCTCCCTCCTGCAGCATCTGCCAGGGAAGGTCATATCGCTTGGGTCCCACCAGGCTGAACACATCCCCTTCTCGCCCATCCTCCCGCACGAGGGTGGCGGTCAACCCCAAGCGGCGGCAGCCCTGCAGGGCAGCAGTGGCGCCAAAGACCGGTGCGGGCAGGAGGTGGACCTCGTCGTAGATGATGAGGCCCCAGTCTTCATCCTCGAACAGGTGCAGGTGTTCAAACTCGTCGTTCTTGTCTCGGCGCCAGGTGAGAATCTGGTAGGTGGCGACGGTGACGTCGCAGATTTCCTTGCGGGCGCCCATATAGGCCCCCACCTGTCCGGGCCGCAGGGTGGTCTTGTCCAGGAGCTCGCGCACCCACTGTTCCACCGCGGCGGCGTTGGTGGCCAGGATGAGGGTCTTGGTCTGGCACTGGCGCATGGCTTCCATGGCCACGATGGTCTTGCCTGCACCGCAGGCCAGCACCACCACGCCGTTTCCACCGGCGGGCGCTCCGTCCATGAACCACCGACCGGCGGCCTCCTTCTGGTAGGGGCGAACCCCAAAGGGCTTGCCGCCGTCCTTCATGGTCTCCCGCAACTCCATTTCCAGTGGGGCACCGGCATGGAAACCCGCCAGGTCCTCCACGGGCCAGTTGGCCACCAGGGCCCGCTGCTTGAAAATGCCCCGGTGTCCGGTGCGAATGGCCCAATTGCGGCGCCCATCCTCCACCAGGAATTCCTGCAGGGTCTCATCCCGCGAAACCAGTTTTGCCACGTAGGCATTCTCGAAAGACAGGCGAATCAACTCCTCGATGCCATCCGGGTGGGGGACCAGCTTGACCAGGCCGTAGCGCTCGATGGTGTCGGCGATGTTCGTGAGCACATTCGGGGGAATGTCGAACTTGGTCAGGGAGCGCAGTTCGTCGACAATCCCATCCTTCTCCATGCCTGCACAGGCAGCATTCCACAGGGAAAGCGGCGTGATCCGGTACGTGTGGAGGTGTTCAGGAGAGGCTTCCAGTTCGGCGAACCGGCCAATAAAGTCCCGCGCCTCCTCGTAACGAGGATGCCGGGTCTCCAGGAGAACCTTTCCGTCCCCCTGCACGATGACAGGGTTGTCAGGTCGAACTTGCATCGATCATCTGCGGGTCAAATCCCAATCTGCGCCGACCCCTAGAGGTGCGTGCACAGGCCACAAACGTGGCGGGAGGTGAGCGGTTGACATTGCCGTGAGGACATCCCCGCGACAGGTTCGGGGACGGATGCCCCGGTCACAACTGCCTGTCCTGTGGAAGACCACCGGACTTGTCCCCAACATAGCAGCCACAAGGGCCATGTCAAGCAAACAGGCCCTGGGAGGGGGCTATCCCAGGAACGGGTAGCGCCAGTTGTGGGGGGGGTGGAACGTCTCCTTGATGGACCGCGGGCTCACCCACCGCTGCAGGTTCAGGATGGAACCGGCCTTGTCATTGGTCCCCGAGGCGCGGGCGCCCCCGAAAGGCTGGTGGCCCACCACGGCGCCGGTGGGCTTGTCGTTGATGTAGAAGTTCCCCGCCGACTGGCGAAGCGCTGCTGAGGTGGCTGCAAGGACTTCGCGGTCCTGGGCAAACACCGCGCCGGTCAGCGCGTAGGGGCTGGTCTGGTCCACAAGGGCGAGGGTTTCCTCGTACTGGTTCTCGTCAAAGACATAGACGCTGGTGACCGGGCCGAAGATCTCCTCGGTCATCAGGCGGTGGTTCGGCTCTTCCACCTGCACCACCGTGGGGGCGATGTAGAAGCCGGTCTTGTCATCGCAGGTGCCGCCGGCCAGGACCGTGGCCGTGTCGTGAGCCAGCTGGACATACCCGGAGATCTTGTCGTAGGCCCGGCGGTCGATCACAGCCGAAACAAAGTTGCTGAAGTCCCGCACGTCTCCCTGGCGCATCTCCGACACGATGGCGACCAGGCGCTCCTGGACCTCGGGCCAGAGGTTGGAGCTCACGTAGATTCGGGAGGCCGCCGAACACTTCTGCCCCTGGTACTCAAAGGAGCCGCGGGCGATCGCCACGGCCAGTGCCTGGGCGTCTGCCGAGGCATGGCCCACAATAAAGTCCTTCCCGCCCGTCTCTCCCACGATGCGGGGGTAGGACCGGTAGGTTTCAATGGACTGACCGATGGTGCGCCAGATGTGCTGGAAGGTGGGGGTGGATCCCGTGAAGTGCACGCCGGCGAGGTCCCGGTGGGGAAGGGCAGCTGCACCCACGGCCCGACCCGGTGCGTGCACCAGGTTGATGACCCCGTCGGGAAGGCCCGCCTCCTGGAACAACTGCATCAGGTAGTGGGCGGAGAGGGCTTGGGTGGTGGCGGCCTTCCAGACCACCGTGTTGCCCATCAGGGCGGGGGCGGTGCACAGGTTGGCAGCGATGGACGTGAAGTTGAAGGGGGTGATGGCCAGGACGAACCCTTCCAGTCCCCGATGGTCCATGCGGTTCCAGACCCCGGGACCGGATTGCGGCTGCTCGGCGTAGAGCCGACGGGCGAACTCCACGTTGTACCGCCAGAAGTCGATCAGCTCGCAGGCTGCATCGATCTCCGCCTGGTGGACCGTCTTGGACTGGCCCAGCATGGTGGAGGCGTTGATGACGTCCCGCCAGGAGCCAGCCAGCAGCTCGGCGGCCTTCAGGAAAATGGCGGCCCGGTCCTGCCAGGCCATGGCGGCCCACCCGGCCCGGGCGTCCAGGGCGGCCTGGATCCCGGAGGCAATCACGTCGTCATCCGCCGTGTGAATGCGGCCCAGCACGTGGCCATGGTCGTGCGGCATCACGACATCCGCGTGGTTCTGCGTGGTGACCCATTTCCCGCCGATGCAGCTGGGAAGGTCAATGACCTCGTCCGCCATGCGGGAGAGCACCTTATCGATGCTCTTTCGCTCCGGACTTCCCGGCGCGTAGCCCCGAATCGGCTCGTTGACAGGTGCGGGTGGGCTGAAGATTCCGTCGATTCCAGACATGGGCTTCCTCGCGGCCCAAGGATCTAACGCGTTCGCAGGGTAGGTTCTCGACATGCAATGGGTCTTTCCCCTTTCCCAGGTGGATCCGGATGACACCCGCAGGTTTGGCGGCAAGGCCACCGCTCTGGCGCGGCTGGAGGCCCACCGCCTGCCGGTGCCCAGGGGGTTTGTGCTGGGGGTGGAGGCCTTCGAGACCTACCTTGAGACCTCTGGGCTGGCCCCCTTGGCCCGGGCGGTTCGAAAAGGGGAGGGGAGTGCATCGGATCTCAGGGATCGCATCCGCAAGGGGCCGCTGCCCCCCGGGGTTGCGGGGGCGCTGCGGGAGGCCTCTTTGCGCCTGGGGTTGCGATTTGCCGTGCGCTCCTCGGCTGTGGATGAAGATGGCCACCGCCAGTCCTTTGCCGGCCAGTACGAGAGCTTTCTCGATGTACCGCCCGGGGATGCACTGGAAAGGGCGGTGTTGGCCTGCTGGGCAAGCTGGTACGGGGATCGGGCCATGGCCTACCGGTCGGGTGGGCTGCGCAGGCCGCCGGTGGCGGGCATGGCGGTTCTGGTGCAGGAGCTGGTGGATGCCCGCACCAGCGGCGTGATGTTCACGATCAACCCCCTGACCGGCAGCTGGCGAGAGATGGTGGTGGAGGCGGTGTTGGGGCAGGGAGAGGACCTGGTCTCCGGCCGATCGGCTGCCGACAGAGGGCTCCTCCGGCGCCCGAGACGCACTCCCCGCCCGGTGCGGCGGTTGTTGGCCCGCCTGCGAGTCGAGGAAACCAGCTACACCGTCCACGGGTCCCAGCGGTGCCTGTCGGAGGACGAGATGGTGCGCCTGGCCCGCCTGGGGCTTCGGGTGGAGGCCCTGGCGGGGGCCCCCCAGGACCTGGAATGGGCGCTCTCCCGTACCGGGGAAATGGTGCTTCTCCAGTCCCGGGCCATCACCGCTGCGGGACCTCCCCGGCGGCCGAAGGAGGTCTTGTGGACCCGGCGGTTTGCCGGCGAGCGGTGGACGGAACCCGTGACCCCCATGGGGTGGAGTCTTGTGTCCAGCGTGCTGGATTGGTTCATCGCCTACCCGGACACCAGCCAGCGGCATTTGGGTGGGTCCCCCACCATGCGCCTGGTGCGGGGCCGGCCGTACTTCAACGCCACCATTTTCCGCCACCTGGTCTTCAAGGCTCCCGGGGCACCTCCTCCGCGGTTCCTGCTGGAGTTCTTCCCCCCGGAAGAGGCCCGCAGTTGGCTTCGTCGCCACGCAGCACCGCCGGATTTCCGGGTGTGGGGCTCGGTGCTGAGGGAGACCCTGCAGGGTCGAAGGTGGCGCCGGTTTCGGTGGAATCCCGTCACCAATCCGGCGGCTTGGGATGCCCTGGTGGAGCGGTTCGATGCGGAGCTACCAGGAATCTCGGATCCCACCGGCGACCCCTTTGACCAGGTGGAACGGGGCCGAGAGCTGCTGCATGAGTACGTGAAGGTCCACGTGGTGTCGCTGCTGTATGCAAACGTCCTCTACCAGGTAGGAGAGGGACTCGTTCCAGCGGACTTGAAGGAGGATCTTCTGTTGAATCCAACGGCCTCCCACACCCGGGAGGTCAACGAGGGGCTTGTCGATCTTGCCCAGGGCGCACCGATGGATGCTTTTCTCGAGCGATTTGGGCACCGATCCTCCTCGTCTTCTTGGGATGTCTTTGCCCCGCGGTGGGCTGATGAGCCGCACCGGGTGGAGCGCCTGGTGAAGGCCCTGGGACAGGATCCAACCCAACCTCGATCGGCCCGGGCGATAGGAGCGCGAGAGCAGAGCCATCTGGTGGAGTCAGCGCTGGCCGCCCTCAAGGAGAGGAGCGCGGGGCTGTCCCGCTGGACCACGCCGGCCCTGCTGAAACTCCTGCACCGGTACCTGGAGCTGCGGGAGGAGCAGCGGTTCCATTTCGATCGACTGCTCCATGCCATGCGGGGAGCGACCCTTCGGGCGGGGGAGCAGGTGATCAGCGGAATCGGAGAGGGCGTCTGTTGGCTGCAATGGGCGGAGTTGGTGGCGGTGTCCGATGGCCGGATGAAGGCGGAGCTGGCCTGGGAGACAGCCGGGCGCAGGAAGAAGCGGTGGGAAAGCTACAAGGAGGCACCCCTGCCGCCGGTGTTCCTGACCGGGGACGACGCGGTGGAAACCCGGGCGGGGGGGCCGGTCCTGGAGGGGTTGGGCATTTCCTCGGGACGGGTGACGGGGCCGGTGAGGATCCTGCAATCCCCTGAGGATGGGGATCGGCTGTGTCCTGGCGACATCCTGGTGGCGCCTGCCACGGATCCCGGCTGGACTGCGCTGTTCCTTGTGGCGGGAGGGGTGGTGTTGGAGTTGGGATCCATGCTGTCCCATGGGGCGGTGGTGGCCCGGGAATACCGGCTGCCAGCGGTGGTCAATGTGCCCGATGCCACGAGCTGTTTGAAGGAAGGCAGCATCGTGACGGTGGACGGCACGACAGGTCGGGTCATCGTTCACGTGGAGGATGGGGCGGCGGCGAATTAGGATGGAAGTGTGCAACAACCTCTTCCCCTTGAGCATTCCACCGCAAAGCCCTTTCTGAAGTGGGCCGGTGGAAAGCGCCGCTTGCTGCCCCAGATCGTGGAGGCCATGCCGGAGAGGTTCGGCACCTACCACGAGCCGTTTCTGGGGGGGGGCGCTCTGTTCTTTTCCCTGGAGCCGGGTCAGGCCAGCCTCTCGGACACCAACGAGCGACTGGTGCGGACCTGGCGCTGCGTGCGGGATCAGCCGGGCGAGCTGATCGCTGCCCTGGGGGAGTGTCCCCACGACCCCGTGTTTTTCCAGTCCCAGCGGGAGCGGGACATCGATTCCGAGTCGGATGTGGCGGTGGCGACCTGGATGATCTACCTGAACCGCACCGCCTACAACGGCCTGTACCGGGTCAATGCCAAGGGCCGCTTCAACGTGCCCTTCGGGCGGTACGACAACCCCACCATCTGTGATGCGGTGCGCATTCGCCGCTGTTCTGCGGCCCTGCGAGGCGTTTCCATTGAGCACCGGGACTTCCTGGCGGTTGGGGATCACGCGGTGGCCGGGGATTTCGTCTATTTCGATCCGCCCTATGTGCCTCTGTCCGACTCCTCCAACTTCACCTCCTACACCCGAAACGGGTTCACCCTCGACGACCAGGTGCGCCTGCGAGACCTCGCCCGAGACCTGCACGCCCGGGGTGTCCACGTGCTCCTGTCCAACTCCTCTGCCCCCAAGGTCTACGAGCTCTACGAGTCGGGCTTCGGGTTGCGCGAGGTGATGGTGGGACGCGCCATCAACTCCAAGGGCGGCGGCCGCGGCAAGGTGGCTGAACTGCTGATTTCTGCATCATGCTCTCCCTGACCACCGTTGTCGTGACCCACAAGGGCGGGGACCTGGTCCGCCGCTGCCTGGAGGCGTTGTTGCCCCAGCTTTCGGAAGGGGACGATGTGCGGGTGGTGATCTCGGGTGTGGGTGTCGAACTGCCGAAGATGGATCGGGTGACCTGTGTGGAGATGGGAAGCAACGTGGGCTTTGCCCGGGCGGCCAATGCTGGATTCAAGGGGGCGCGGGGGGAGGCCATTGTGCTCCTCAACGATGACACCCGGCCTCTGCCCGGCTTCCTGGATTCCCTCCGGGAAGCAGCCTCCGTGCCTGGGATCTATGCCCCGCGCATCCTGCTCTCCGATGGAAGCGGTCGCCTGGACAACGTGGGGCATGGCTTGTTTCCCGATGGCTTCAACTGGGCCCGGGGCCGGGAAGCCGTCGATGCCTCTGAGTACCACGCGGTGCGGGATGTGGGCGCCTGTTCCGGGGCCGCCCTGCTGATTCACCGCGGTCTGCTGCAAGAGCTGGGGGGATTTGACCCGGACCTGGAGGCCTTTGGCGAGGATGTCGATCTGTCCCTTCGGGCCAAGCGTCTGGGCTACCCCTTGCGTTCCCTGCCGGAAGCACGGGTGGAGCACGATCTCGGGGCCACCTATGGCCGCCACGGTGCCAGAAAGCTCTACCTGGTGGAGCGAAACCGCGTGCGGGTGGCGGTGCGCTCCATGCCCACAACCGCCCTGCTCACCATGCCGGCCTGGACCGGCTTGCGGGTGATGGGGCTGGCGCTGGCTGCAAGCTTCGGACGGGGTTGGGGAGCCGATGTGCCTACGCGCTCCCGAATGGCTGCACTGGCGGGGATCGCTGCGGGGGTGGCCCATGTACCGGATGCCCTCGCGAAGCGTCGCCGAGATGCACCCCTGTGGGTGGTGGGGGAGCGAGACATGTGGGGACACGTGCTGCGCAACCGGGTGCGGCTGCGGGATGTGATTCGATGAGCACGTCTTTTGTTGTGGTGGTGGGGCGGGATGTGGCGCCGACCCTGCCGGCTGTGCTCGAGTCGGTTCCCGACGCCCTGGGTTGCGTAGTGGTCGACGACGGCAGCAGCGACGGGACAGGGGACAAGGTGCCGCCGGCGGTGGATCTGGTCAGCCACGCCGAGGGGCTTGGCTATGGAGCGGCCCAGAAGACCGGCTATCGATTTGCCCTGGAAGCCGGGGCGGACCGTATTGTTCTGCTGCACGGCGATGGGCAGTACGACACCGCGGCTGTGCTCGACCTGTTGAACGCACTGGACGACGCAGATGTGGCCCTGGGCTCCCGGTTTCTCTGCCAGGACAAGGGTGCTGTCATTCCCTGGTGGCGACGGTGGGGAAACCGGAGCCTGACGTCCTTGGCCAACCTGCGGTGGGGCCTGGGCATGAGCGATCTGCACACAGGCGCCCGGGCCTTTCGCGCCCAGGCGCTGGCTGCGCTCCCTTTGGAGACCTTCTCCGACGACTATGTGTTTGACCAGCAGGTGCTCGTGCAGCTCGCTGCCAACAACGCCCGGTTCACGGAACGTGCTGTTCCGGCCCGCTACGACGACGAGGTGCAGTCCATCACCCCGTGGAACAGTGTGCGCTACGGGGTCGGCTGTTTGCGGACCATCCTCGCGGCCCGCCACTGACCCAGGAGCTCAGCCACCTGGTTGGGCAGCTCCCTTGGACCGGCGGTCATCATAGGCTCGAGCAGCCCGGGCAGTGCCCTGGCCAGGGCTGCCGTCGTGGGAACCCGAGGGGACTCGCCCAGGGCGATGTGTTGCAGGTGGATGTCCCGGGTGCGGGCAAAGAGCGCTCCCGGCCGCCGGGTGTGGGCGTGGACCACCGGCGCCATGGGCACGTACCCGATGCGGCGCCCCTGTCTCCAGTGAAGGTCCTCGCCAATTGGCACGGGCGCCAGGGGGTGTTTCAGCAGGGTCTCCCGGCGGGCAAGGGCGAACACATGATCCAGCCGATCCATGCGCCGGTGGTGGGAACCCGGCGGGGTCCAGGTTCGCAGTCGGCGGCGGGTGATTGGATCCGCATCGGGCCAGGGCAGCTGCCGACCGAACACCGCATCGTAGCCACCCTCTTCCAGTGCATCGACCAGGGTGCGAATGCACCCGGCACCCCGGGGGATGGCGTCATCGACCGTGAACAGGATGTAGTCCCCGGTCGCCATCTCCACGCCCCGCTGACGGGTTCGTCCGTGGCCCTCCCAGGCGATGCGCTCGACCCGGTCTCCTTCGGCCTCCCCCCCGCCATTGAGCAGCACCAGCACCTCCACATCGCAGTCCTGGCTGCGCAGGGCCTCGAGCCCCAAGGGGGTGCCCCGGTTTGTCGGAATGACCGCAGTCACCGAAAGAGGAGGCCCCCCCGGGTGCGGGCCAGGGGCCAGGTGCTCCTTCACCGCGCGGTCAAACTCTGGATCCGCGGAAGAGAAACTCTCCAAAAGCGGCAGGATCTCGCTTGCCCGCAGGTGGGTTGGAAAGGGGCCATCCAGGGTGACATGGACGGGCACGTTGTCCCGAATGGCCTGGGCCAGCCGCAACCGCTCCGATGGACCAAGTCCCCGGAGTCTCACGCAGCCCGCCGCTGGGAGGCAATCCACTCGAGGGTCTGTTTCAGGCCTGCAGCAAAGGGGATGAAAGGTGCCCAATCGAGGGCCGCACGGGTGCCAGCATCGTCCAGAGCATACCGCGCATCCTGGCCGGGCCGATCCGCGACATGGGACAGCTCCGCCCCTCCGCACAGGTCTGCAATCTGCGCGGCCACGCTCTTGTTGGCCAGGGGGTTGTGCCCGGAGAAGTGGTAGACCTCCCCGGGTGTGCCCTTGGCCAGCACCGCCACGAGGCCCGCAGCAAAGTCCTCTACATGGAGCCAATCGCGGACAGCGCTTCCATCCCCGTGGATCTGCAGCGGCTCCCCATCCAGCGCAGCCCGAATCCACCCGGGGATGGCCTTTTCATTGTGCTGCCTCGGGCCGTAGTTGTTGGTGCAGCGCACGATGGTGGCGCGGCTTCCAAGGGTGTGGGCGGTGGCATGCACAAATGCCTCGGCGGCTGCCTTCGAGGCGGCATAGGCGTTGCCTGGCCGGAGTGGGGCGTCGACGGTGAACGACAGACCGGCGGGTGCACTGCCGAAGACCTCATCGGTGGACAGGTGAACCACGTGGGACACGCCGGCCCTGGCGCTCTCCTCCAACACGGTGCGGGTTCCATCGATGTTGGTTTTCAGGAAGGCGGTGGGATCCTGCAGGGCCCGGCCCACATGGGACTCGGCGGCAGCATGCACCACGGCGTCGGCTCCGGAAACCAGTTGGCGCACGAGGTCTTCATCGCAGACATCTCCCACGACCAACTCCACGTCGACCCCTTCCAGGTGTTCGCGGCGCCCGGCGTAGGTGAGCTTGTCCAGCACCACCACCTGCCACCCCGCCTGTACGAGGGCACGGGCGGTGGCGGATCCGATGAAACCGGCTCCCCCGGTCAGAAGGCAGTGTTTGCTCATGAATGTTTGCTCATGAATGTCCGCTCATGAGTCCACCCGGTCCCAGTCAAAGGAGAAGGAACCATGGGGCGGATGGCGCAGCTCGTCGGGCTGTTCCCGGTCGTAGGGATGGGAGACCACGTTGCATACCATGGCCTCAGTTTCCCCAATATTCTTCAATCCGTGCAGAACCCCGGGGGGAATCAACACGACAAAATCAGCCCGTTCCCCCAGGATCGCCTTCATCTGGGTCCGAAAGGTGGGGGAGTCCGAGCGGTTGTCGATGAGGCCCAGGAGCACCCGGCCGCGCACGCAGGTCATGCGGTCGGTCTGGTCCTTGTGCTCGTGCCAGCCCTTGACCACGCCCGGGTAGAGCGTGGACACGTACACCTGGCCAATGGGTGCCCCCATGAGCTCCGGGTCGTCGGCGCGCACCAACTCCATGAGGGAGCCCCTCTGGTCGTTGTGCCAGGTCAGCTTCTTGATGTGGACGCCGTCAATGGTGGACACCTGCACTCCGGTTGCTCCTCCCTCCCTATCGCAGCGTCCCGCCTCGGCACAAGCTGCTGGGGGCTCCGAATGCGCGAAATCGCTAAAGCCGAGGAGCAACGGACCGATGCACGAAGGGAAGTCCCAGCGCGTTGCATGCGTTCTTGGGGCAGAATGAAGGAGCGCTCCTTCCTCGTCGCTTGCGCGCCTTCCCGCTCTTCTCCAACTCCCCTGAACTTGAAGGTTCTCTCGGCCTGAAGCCGCAAAGGCGGTGTGGGGTCGATGGCACCGTATCGCTTGCCCCTCGGAGGCAACATGAGCAGCTTCGAATCCAACTCCTCCCCCAGCGGCCTGCTGGGCATGATCGCCCAACTTCAGGATGTGGAGCAGTTTCGGGAGCTGAACTGGGAGGGGAGCTTCGAGGACTACCTCGGGCTGGTCAAGGAAGACCCCAATGTCTGCCGCAACGCTTACCAGCGCCTCTACGACCTGATTCACCACTTCGGGACCGAGGAATACACCGAGTCCCGCAAGCGCATCGTTCGCTACAACTTTTTCGGCGATCCCATTGAAGATGGCAAGGATGCGGTGTTCGGCATCGATGTGCACCTTCAGAAGCTGGTGAATGTGCTGAAGAGTGCTGCCCTTGGATATGGCAGCCAGAAGCGGGTGCTCTTGCTTCACGGGCCGGTGGGGAGCGCCAAGTCCACCATCGTGCGCATGCTGAAAAAGGGCCTCGAGTGGTACTCGTCTCAGGAGCAGGGTGCCCTCTACACCTTCAGTTGGGAGCTTCCCGACGGGGAGATCGTGAAGAGCCCCCTGAACGAGGATCCCCTCAAACTGATTCCCCAGGAGCACCGGGCGCTCGTGCTGGATGAAATCAACAAGAGCGGCCGGGGACGGTACCCGGTGGTCATGGAAGGGGACCTGGATCCCGTGTCCCGTTTTCTCTACCGGGAGACCATGAAGGAGGTCAACGGGGACTGGCTCCAGTTGATCAAGCGCATCAAGGTCCATCGCCTGGTGCTCTCGGAGAAGGACCGGGTCGGAATTGGAACGTTCCAGCCCAAGGATGAAAAGAACCAGGACTCCACCGAGCTGACCGGGGACATCAACTACCGGAAGATCGCCGAATATGGCTCCGACTCGGATCCCCGTGCCTTCAACTTCGACGGGGAATTCTGCGTGGCCAACCGCGGCCTCATCGAGTTTGTCGAGGTGCTGAAGCTGGATGTGGCCTTTCTCTATGACCTCCTTGGCGCCTCCCAGGAGCATGTCATCAAGCCCAAGAAGTTCGCCCAGACCGCCATCGACGAGGTGATCATCGGGCACACCAACGAGCCCGAGTACCGCAAGCTCCAATCCAACGAGTTCATGGAGGCCCTGCGAGACCGCACCATCAAGATCGACGTGCCCTACATCACCAAGTGGCACGAAGAGGTGAAGATCTACGAGCGCGACTACAGCACCAAGGCGGTGCACAAGCACATGGCGCCCCACACCCTGGAAGTGGCGGCCATGTGGGCGGTACTGACGCGCCTGGAAGAGCCCAAGAAGCACAAGCTCACCCTGGTGCAGAAGCTCAAGCTCTACGATGGGAAAATGCTCCCCGGGTACACCGAGGACAACGTGAAGGAGCTGCGCAAGACCGCCACACGGGAAGGGCTGGAAGGCATCTCCCCCCGCTACGTGCAGGACAAGATCTCCAATGCCCTCGTACGGGAGGCGGATGTTCCGTCCATCAACCCGTTCATGGTGCTCAACGAGCTGGAAAGCGGGTTGAACAACCACTCCCTCATTTCCGACGAGGACACCCGCAAGCGCTACCGCGAGCTGCTTGGGCTGGTGAAACAGGAGTACGACGCCATCGTGAAGAACGAGGTCCAAAAAGCCATCACCGCCGACGACGACGCCATCGGCCGCTTGTGCTCCAACTACATCGACAACGTGAAGGCCTACACCCAGAAAGAGCGGGTGAAGAATCCCTTTACCGGGGCCTATGAAGACCCGGATGAGCGCCTGATGCGGAGTGTCGAGGAGAAGATCGACATCTCGGACTCCCGCAAGGATGACTTCCGCAAGGAGCTGATGAACTTCATCGGCGCCCTGGCCCTCGATGGGAAAATCTTCGAGTACCAGACCAACGAGCGCCTGCACAAGGCCCTGGAACTCAAGCTCTTCGAGGATCAAAAAGACAGCATCAAGCTGACCTCATTGGTGTCGCAGGTGGTGGACCAGGAAACCCAGGCCAAGATCGACGTGGTGAAGCAGCGCCTGATCGACCGGTTCGGGTACGACGAGCACTCCGCCACCGATGTCCTGAACTACGTGGCGTCCATCTTCGCCCGTGGTGATGCCACCCAGGAAGACTGATCGGACAAGACCTTGCCCCTGCCCATCGAAAACGACCTGCAGCGGTTCCGGAAGATTGTAAAGGGCCGCATTCGCGGTGACCTGAAGCGGTTCATGTCTTCCGGCGAGATGCTGGGAACCCAGGGTGGCAAGGTGGTTTCAATTCCCTTGCCCCAGGTGAGCCTGCCGCGGTTCCGGTTTGGAAAGAACGAGCAGGGGGGCATCGGGGAAGGCGAGGGAGAGCAGGGAGATGGCGTCGGAGGCATGGGACCCGAGGCGGGCGATGCCCCGGGCGAGCACGTGCTGGAAGTGGAGCTCACCCTGGAGGAGCTTGCCGAGATCCTCGGGGAGGAGCTGGAGCTTCCCAACATCGAGCCCCGGGGCCAGAAGGACATCACCTCGACCCGGGACCGCTACACGGGGATTGCAAAGCTCGGCCCGGAGTCCCTGCGCCACAACCGGCGAACCTACCGGGAAGCCCTCAAGCGCCAGGTCTCCAGCGGGTCCTACAATCCGGACAAGCCGATCATCATCCCCATCAAGGAGGATCGCCGCTACCGCAGCTGGAAGGCCCAGACCGAGCCCCAATCCGCGGCGGTGGTGGTCTACATGATGGATGTCTCCGGTTCCATGGGGAACGAGCAGAAGGAGATCGTGCGCCTGGAGAGCTTCTGGATCGATACCTGGCTGCGCCACCAGTACAAGAACGTGGTCACCCGCTACATCATCCACGATGCGGTCGCCAAAGAGGTGGATCGCGACACCTTCTTCCGCACCCGGGAAAGCGGCGGGACCCTGATCTCGTCGGCCTACAACCTCTGTCTCCAGATCCTGGAGGACGAGTACCCGGCGGAGGAGTGGAACATCTACCCCTTCCACTTCAGCGATGGAGACAACTGGTCAGCCTCGGACACGCGGGCCTGCATGGAGATGCTCAAGGAGAAGCTGGTCCCCATCAGCAACCAGTTCTCGTACGGCCAGGTGGACTCGGAATACGGCTCGGGCCAGTTCATCAAGGACCTGGAGCAGCACTTCGCCGAAGAAGAGCGGGTCTGTCTCTCCCGCATTCCCCAGCGCGATGCCATCATGGAATCGATCCGCACCTTCCTGGCGCGAGGGAACTGATGGGCACCGTCAACCACCCCTTTGCCTCGGGCAGCGGCCGCGCCCTCCCACCGGATTTGGAGGAAACCCGCCTGCAGATTGTGGAGCTGGCCAAAGGCTACGGCCTGGACTTCTTTGAGACCGTCTTTCTCATGTGCTCCTACGACGAGATCAACATGCTCGCCGCCTACGGGGGGTTTCCCACGCGCTACCCCCATTGGCGCTTTGGCATGGAGTACCAGCAGATGGCCCGGGGGTATGAGTACGGCCTCCAGAAAATCTACGAGATGGTGATTAACACCGACCCGTCGTTCGCCTTCCTGCTGAACAACAACATGGCCGTGGATCAGAAGCTGGTCATGGCCCACGTGCTTGGGCATGTGGACTTCTTCAAGAACAACTGCTGGTTTGCCCCCACAAACCGCAAGATGCTCGACCAGATGGCCAACCATGCCACGCGGGTCCGGCGGCACATCAACCGGCACGGCGAGGATGTCGTCGAGCAGTGGATCGACACCTGTCTCTCCCTGGACAACCTCATCGACCCCCACCTGCCCCACATCCGCCGGGAGCGGGAGCGCTCCCCGGAGGAAATGGAGGACCTCGCGCTTGGGGATGGCGTCTTCAAGCTGCCCTCTCGCCACTACATGGATCGCCATGTGAACCCCCCCGAGTTCCTTGCTGCCCAGAAGGAGAAGCGCCAGGAAGAACGGGAGAAGGTGGCCCACTTTCCCGAGGAGCCCCAGCGGGACGTGCTCCTGTTCCTGCTGCGCTACGGCGATCTGCCTGCGTGGAAAGCAGACATCCTCCACATGATCCGCGAGGAGGCGTACTACTTCGCCCCCCAGGCCCAGACGAAGATCATGAACGAGGGGTGGGCCACGTACTGGCACACGAAGATGATGACCTCGGACATCCTGGATGCCTCAGAGGTGGTGGACTACTGCGACCACCACTCGGGCACCGTCGCCAGCCGCCCGGGCAACCTGAATCCCTACAAGCTCGGCGTCGAGCTCTACCGCCACATCGAGCGCCGCTGGGACAAGGGGCAGTTCGGCAAGGACTGGCTCGACTGCGAGGACGCCGAGCAGCGTCGCAACTGGGACACCGGCGCCGGACTGGGCCGAGAAAAGATCTTCGAGGTTCGCAAGAGCCACAACGACGTGACCTTCGTCGATGAATTCCTCACGGCCGACTTTGTCCGGGCCGAGGGCATCTTCAGCTGGGAATATGACAAGCGGTCCGGGGAATACCTGATCTCCTCCAGGGACTTCAAGACCGTGAAAACCCAGATGCTGTCCATGCTGTCCAACCACGGCCAACCGCGGATTCTGGTGTCCGATGGGAACCACGCCAACCGGGGAGAATTGGTGCTGACCCATGTCCATGAGGGCGCCGATCTGCAGGTGCAGTGGGCGGAGCAGACCCTGGAGAACCTGCAGGCGGTGTGGGGACGGACCGTGCACCTGGAGACTACAGTGGATGAAGAAGCTGTCGTTCTCTCTCACGACGGCACGGAATTCACCCGGGAGAAACGCGGCGAATGAGCCTTTCTGATGCCTTGCGCGACAAGCTTCACCTGCCGGGCGTCAAAGCCGGACCTGTGGAGGTGGAGACCGATGAGGGATCTGCCCAGGTGGAGCTGGTGGAGGGCGATGGCATCGGGGTGCGGGTCAACCGGGTCCGCGTGAATGTGGCGGGTTCCTCCAGCGTGGGAAAACAAGCCGAGAAGATCTGCGAGAAGGTCCGGTGCCTTGGGGACCGATTGGTGCCGGTGGAAGTGGAGCCCCGTCTGCAAGGGGGGATTCTTCGCAGTGACCCAAGGGACATGCGGAACAGGGAGTATTTCGAGGTGGGCCTGGACAGTTCAGGGGCCACCGTGGAGCGCTACCAGGCGGATCCCGATTGTGGGCGGGATCGCCAGCCCTTTGCCCTGACCCACGATCAGCTGGATGAGCTGGTCGACGACCTGGCCCGCGCCCTGCGCGGTGACGACGACTGACCGCCATTTGAGGGCACTGGCGGAGGGGAACGCGATAGGGTCCCTCCATGTTTCTGGGGCTACTTGTCGGGCTGCTTCCTTCCTGGGCTTGGGCGGCTCCGGTCGGAGACTTGAGGAATCCTGGTCGCGTCGACCCGGATGCCCCGGCGGCATTGGTCGTGACGACCCCCGGCGTGGCGCCGAGCGCCTACATGAATTGGGTCGAGGCACTGGAGGACGCGGGGTTCGATGCCCAACTGCTGGTCTTTGAAGCGGGCAGTCTGCAGGACACCGTGGAGGGGATCCAGCGCACAACGGCGGCTCTGGAGGAGCGCGGCTACGTGCTGGCGGCCCATGGCTATGGAGGCGTGCTCGCGCTCCTGGCCCACCCGAATCCCCGGCGGCTCGCCCTTGTGGCGACCCCCCTGGGCCCGCAGGTGGCGGACATTCGTTGGCCAGCCGAAGTGCCCCCCACGGGATTGCCATGGCCAAAGGACTGGATCGGGTCGCTGGAAGGTGCCCCTCTCGATCCGGGCATGGCCCGCACGTATCGCCTCTGGGCCAGCGAGTTCCCGGAGATTCCGGTGCCCCAGGTGCCCACCTTACTGGCCTCCTCGGGTCGAGACCCCGTGGCTCCGCCGGAGACGGTTCGCCTGCCCTCCGTTGCATGGCCCCACCGAACCTGGAAGCGCGTGGGCCCTCTCTCGTTGGATCCCCGGGAGTTGACCCATCAGGAGATGCTCACCGATGCGGCCCTGGCCCGGGACATGGCGCGGTTCCTGGGAGAGAGCCCGTGATTGCGGTTCTTCTTCTGGCCGGTTTCCTGGGCTGCGTGGAGGATACGCCGGGTCCCGCCCCCCACTGTGAAAGCGCCGAGAGCCATGTGGTGCCCACGGACGATGGGGCGGTGGTCCACCTGCATCGCCACCCCGCACGGAGTTCCTCGACGCAGAGTCCCCCGGTGCTCATCGTTCACGGCATCTCGTCGAACCACAACTGCTGGGATCTCACCGCCGAGCGCTCCCTGGCGACCTACCTTTCCAATGCGGGCCTGGATGCCTGGCTCCTGGATTTGCGGGGCCATGGGGACAGCCAGAGGGACATCCACGGAAAGGCACAGCGGTCGGGCTGGTCCATCGACGACTACGCGCTGTACGACCTCCCGGCCGCCATCGGGCGCATCCAGCAGGTGACCGGATTCGACACGTTGTCCTATGTGGGCCACTCCCTGGGGGGGATGGTGGGGGGCATCTTTGCGGCCCAGGGACGCGATGGCCAGCTGTCCTCCTTTGTGGCGGTCGGAACCCCAATGGACTTTGGGGATCCGGACCCGTTGATGGAAGTGGGCCTGAAAGCCGGCTCCGCTGTGGGCACCGTGTGGCCGGTTCTTCCGTCCCAGATCGGCGCCCGTCTGCAGGCCCGGCTGCCGAATTCGCCCCTGCCCATCGATGCCATGTTGTTTACGGATCTCACCGGTGAGGCCCGGGCACAGATGTACCGGCGGGTGGTGTCCCATCTTTCAGCGGGGGAGTTGAGGCAGCTGACTGCCGTGGGAGATCTGGGTTCGCTCCATGATGCAGCGGGGGAAAAGGACCACCTGGCCTCGTTTTCGAGCATTCGGACGCCGGCCCTGGTCATCGCCGGCCGGGGAGACCTGATCGCCCCGGTGGACCGCGTTTACGCGACTTATTCTGCCCTGGGTTCCCCGCAGAAGAGGTTTGTGGTGGCGGGCAGGGCAACCGGTTTTTCAGCGGACTACGGACACCTGGACCTCACCCTGGGGGATCATGTGGCGGAGGAGATCTTCCCCCTGATCCTGGAGCATGTGCAGCCATGAGGCGTTGGACCAAGGGCAGCCTGGAGGTCTTGGAGATCGGTGCCTCCCACGTCTTGCTCCACCCGGAAGGTTGCGTGCTGGTGGACTGCAGCGATGGTGTGGCCACCTTGTGGGAAGCCATGGAGCTGCCCGCCCAGGGGCCGGACGCCATCGTCTTTACATCGGGGGCTTCCCGCAGGGTGTCCGGTGTCTACGCCTTTCTGTCCCTCTTGTCCGGGAGCCCGAGGGAGAAGCCGTTGACCCTGCTTCATGCCCTGGCCAATGAACGGCTTCCTTCCCTGGTGGCCGCCTGGGCCCAGGCGGAACCCTCCCTTGGTTTCCCCTTGGAGATCGAGGCGGAGCACCCAGGCGCGGACCTGGAAGTCGGGCCGTTTCGGCTCCGCAGTTTCTCCGTGCAGCACCCCACCTGGGGCCTGGCCTGGCGGGTCGACGCCCAGGAGCGGGTGGTGGCCTTTGCGGGAGAGGCCATGCCGGGGCCGGGTGTGGAGAAGGCCTGCAAGGGGGCGGAGTTGTGTGTTCTTGCCGGCGACCACCACCGGGTGGAGCCGGATCTCACCCTCTGGGCCTGCGCCCCCTGGCGGGAGCGATAGCGGTTTGGGGGCGGATGCAAGTTGCGGAGGCGACCCGCATGCGTCACGTTGGGCAAGAGGAGGCTTCATGGCACGTCGGATTCTTGCGCCATTGGTCCTGGGAGTTGGGGCTGCGCTGTCCCTGGCCACGAGCAGTGCCAACTACACGGTGTCCGATGAGGCGGGACTCTCGCCCTTCACGCTGGATGCGGACAATCCCGCCAGTGCCTTCAGCGCAACCATCACGACGGAGGGGATCTCGAACGCTGGGTGGTGCGATCTTCGGTTGGACCTGCGCTTGGAGAACGAGGGCATCGAATCCGCCCGGGTCAGCCTGTGGCTCCTGAACGCTCCGTGGGATGGGGAGTGGATTCCGGCGGTGCCTTCCTGGGACACGGGGCCGGATACAGGCGAACCCGCTGATACCGGCGAACCCGCTGACCCAGGCGATCCCGCCGACGACACCGGCGAACCCGCTGACCCAGGCGATCCCGCCGAGGACACTGGCGAACCCGCCGAGGACACCGGCGAACCCGCCGACGACACCGGCGCTCCCGCCGACGACACCGGCCTCGTCCCGTCCGCAGACTTCATGACCCGGTGGGTCGTGCCGGGGGCCTTTGGCGCGGTGCCGGGCGTGACGAGCTCCAAGGGAGCGCTTGGGGCAAGCTGCCAGGAACCCGTGCACCTGCTGGTCACCCTGGAAGACGACCGGGTCATTCATGTGTCTGGCAGCCTCACCGCTGAGGTGAGCCTGTCGGAAGAACCCACAAAAGGGCAGTCCGTGACCGTGGAGGTGACCCAGTGATTTTCCTGTACCTGATGGTCGCCAACTGCATCATCGATCGGGATGAGGTCTGCGGCTATGGCGAGCGGGGTGAGTACGCCCATGACCAGTTCTTCTCCATCCAGAGCGTGGAGGAAGACGTGGTTTCCTTCGAGGTGTTCTGGGACGGTGAGCAGGAACTGTTGGAGATCGAGACCCGGTTCTCGCTCGTGAACAACGACCCGGGTCGAGACTGCCCCGTGGCCCTCTACCTCTCCCAAGAGGAACCGGAAGAGGGCGCCACCGTGGTGTTGGATGCCGCCGATGGACCCCCGGCTTCGGTGGATGGATTGGGCAACCTTGTGTGGGCAGCGAACCTGCCCCGGGCCTATGACGGGTACGCCTCCCCGCTCTACGGAGCCATTGAGGTCGAGGGTGCTGTGGGATCAGAAAAGGGCTCCTTCTACCTCAGCGTGGCCACCTGTGGGGATGCGGGCGTCACCGGGGACATCCAAGTGGTCTGGACAGCATGTGAGGGCGGGGGTCTGTATGAGGGGGAGGCTCCCGACGGCGGGATCAAGCCGCTTTTCGGCGCAGGTTGGGACACCGGCTGGGATTCTGGCTGGGACAGCGGCCGGTAGCCAGAATTCAGTAGTCCGGGTCCTC
>CAZSZE010000030.1:0-2374 GCA_964610645.1 uncultured Enterobacterales bacterium
GCGATCCTGCCCGGGGGGGCCACCCTGCCCGCCACGACGGCCATCGACGCCACGGGCACGGCCATTGTGGGCGACAGCGGCTATGACTACGTTGGAATCGATGCAGACGCGGCAGATGTGGACGGAGACGGGGTGGGGGACCTGCTGGTGACTGGGAGAGACAGTAACGAAGCTCCCAGGCTCTTCTACGGCCCCATTGCGCCGGGCTCGCATTCGATCTCCACCTCCGATGCCCGGTTTGTGGGGTCGACCAGCAGTTACTCGGGCGTCGCCCGAGCCGGCGACACCAACGCCGACGGCTACGAGGACTTCCTCGTCGGCCGCATCAACGACTACTCCAACGGCAACGTCCACCTCTTCACCGGCACCTCGAACTGACCGGGTTCTTGGAACTATCGAATGACGACCTGGCAGTGGTATAGGCCCTCTGTGAATCGGCTCGTACCATTCCTTGCACTGCCTCTTCTCGCCTGCACTGACCTCGGCATTCTCCCCCTCAAGGGCGGGGACGACACGGGCGGGGATACCGCTGCGATCCCCAGTGCGGGCAACTATGCCGGACCCGGAGTCTGGACTGCTGGACAGGACTGGAGCGAGATCACCGGCTCCCGGGGGGACACGCTCTACGTCTCCACCTGGTTTCCGTCCGGAGACGTGGGGGGGGATCAGACCTATTACGGATGGACCGACTGGTGGACCGAAGGGGAGAGCTACACCGATGTCTCCCCAGCCTGCGATTCGCCTCGGCCCGTCATGGTGCACAGCCACGGAAACACGTCACTGAGCTGGGAGATGTTCTGGCTGCCGGAATTTCTGGCCACCCATGGCTGGATTGTGCTGGCGCCCGACCATGCGGGGAACACCCTGTACGATGCCACCACCTCGTTCACCGAGCTGTACCAGCGGCGGCCTCGCGACATCCAGGACACCTATGACTGGCTCCTTGTCGAGAGCTCGGATCCCAACAGCGAATTCTACGGCTGCGTGGATCCAGACGATGGCTATTTCATGACCGGCTACTCCTTTGGCGGGTACACCGCCTATGCAAATGGCGGTGCCCTCGTCAATGGAAGCCAGGGGGAACCCAGCGACGACCTTGGAGACTCAAGGGTCAACGGAATCGTGACTTTCGCTCCCTGGGATGCCTACGGCCTGCTGACCCACGGCACGTCAGAAATCACGGCTCCAGTGCTGACGATCGGCGGCCAGCGGGACGACACGGTCGGGACCCAGTACCTGGAGCTTCACGGTCATATTGAGAGCACGCCCCGGCTATTGGCGGACTTCTCAAACGTGGGCCACTACAGCTTTACCCCCATCTACTGTGCGGGAGAGGGTGATGGCTGTGGTGGGAGCTATTTCGACCAGGGCGAGTTCACGGACCTGGTGGGGACCGCGGTGATCGCATGGGCTGAGCACACCCGGGGAGTGGCAGGAGCCTTGGAGCAGATTCCAGGCGACATCCCTGGAGAGCTCACCTGGACCCTGGTGGAATGACCCCAGGGCGGGGGCAGTAGCCACACCTGCTCGCTACTCGTCGAAGGCCCCCACAATACGGACATTGAGTCCTCCCACCGTGGGGAGATCCGTGGAGTTTGTGGCGCTGTAGCCAGTGGCGGACCCCCAGTAGATGACCGAATTGGTGGTTTTCGAGGTGTCGGACTGGTAGTTGGCAAACACGATCTCGGGCCAGCCATCTCCATCCAGGTCGCCAATGTCATGGCGACGGGAGTCCTGGGTGGGCAGCCCGGTTCGATTGGTGTTGGAGTAGCCCGCGGTGGAGCCCCAATAAATGTAGGAATCTCCCTCCAAGGTGCCGGAGAAGGAGCGGTTGCTCACGATGAGCTCGGCCTGGCCATCTCCGTCAAGGTCCCGCGCGTTGATGTCGCGGCCTCCATAGTTTTCCAGGGAGATGCGGTTGCCGGAGGTGTAGCCAACCTGGGAGCCGTAGTAGACGTGGCCATAGGGGGAGGGAATGACCCCCGAGCCGCCATAGTTGCTGGAGAGGGCAATGTCGGTGCGCCCATCACCGTCCAGGTCGGCGATGGCTGCATCCCAGTTGCCGTGGCCCTCCAGCAGGGTCTTGTTGCTGTTGGAATAGGTGCCGGTGGAACCCCAGTAGATGTCTGACGACACGGCGTAGGTGCTGGCATCCCGGTATCTGACCAGGAGGATGTCCAAGAACCCGTCTGCATTCACGTCGGCGACCCGCGCCCGGGGGGCTCTTCCGCCGGTGAGTTGGGTGCGCGAGCCGGTGGAGTAGCCAGCCGAGCTCCCCCAGTAGATGGAGCTGGTGGTGTTGTTCTTGTCGGAGGAATCATCGTTGATGTAGGAGGGCAGGACGATGTCGATCCAGCCATCGTTGTTGAGATCC
>CAZSZE010000030.1:2474-52098 GCA_964610645.1 uncultured Enterobacterales bacterium
GAGTGGCCCGCCGCCGAGCCCCAGTAGATGTAGGAGTCCTGCTGGTAGCTGGCGCTGTAGTAGTTGGGAAGGACCAGGTCGATGTATCCATCGCCATCCAGGTCTGCGGCTTCGGGTCGCCCGTAGGATCCGAGGGTGGGGAGGGGGGCGCTGTTTGTTGCAGAAAAGCCGGTGGCTGATCCGTAGTAGATGGTGCTGTCCAGGTTGTAGCCGGTGCCGTCGTAGTAGTTTCCAAACACGACGTCTGGCCAGCCGTCACAGTTCAGGTCCCGGCAGGTGTCGTCCCCATCGCAGTCGGTGTCGATGCCGTCTCCAGGGGTCTCGATCTCGTGTGAACCCGGATAGGCAGTGGCATCGTTGTCATGACAGTCGGTGTCGTCCGCAGTGTGGCCAGAGGGAACATCGCACGCCACCGTCGCGCTGGTGGCGTCTCCGAAGCCGTCCGCATCGGAATCGGCATACCAGGTGCTCGAGTCGGTGGAGTCCGGGTCTCGGGTGTCCCCGTCGCAGTCCCAGTCGGTCGTATCGCACAACTCTGCGGCGCCAGGGTGGATGTCCGCGTTTGCATCGTTGCAGTCCGTGGCGTCGGCGGTCGTGCCGCCGGGTTGGGCGCACTCCGTGACCGGTGAGGTGGAGTCACCGTAGCCATCGGCGTCGGTGTCCTGGTACCAGGTGCCTGCATCTGCAGCGCCGGCTCCGTCCGTGGTCCCATCGCAGTCGTTGTCAGCGGAATCGCAGACCTCCGTGGCACCACTCCAGGCCAGGGGTTCACTGTCGTTGCAGTCGTTGCTGTCGGCTACGTAGCCGGACGGGGCGCTGCAGTCGGTGGCTGTGGCTGCGGGGTCGCCGTATCCGTCGCCGTCCGTGTCGGCGTACCAGGTAGAGGCATCCACGGCGCTGGGCCCATCCGCTGTGCCATCGCAGTCGTTGTCCACGCCGTCGCAGGCTTCGATGGCTCCGGTCCAGGCCAGGGGCTCGTTGTCGTCGCAGTCGTCGCTGTTGGAGACGTACCCGGGCGGTTGGCTGCAGGCGTCCGTGTGGAAGGAGAACCCGCCTGTGCCATCCCCATCCGAGTCCGCATACCAGGTGGTGGCATCGGCAGAGTCGGGCCCATCGGTGCTGCCGTCGCAGTTGTTGTCGACGCCGTCGCAGACCTCTGTGGCCCCCGGGTTCACGGCTGTGGCGGTGTCATCGCAGTCGGTGTCATCTGCCACGTGTCCTGTGGGCGCGTTGCAAGCGTCCACCGACGTGTTGGTGTCGCCGTAGCCGTCGGTGTCCCCGTCGGCGTACCAGGTGGAGGCATCGAGTGCAGAGGCGCCGTCCGCTGTCCCATCGCAGTCGTTGTCCACCCCGTCACAGACCTCCGGGCTCCCCGGGCGCGCGGACGCATCGTTGTCATCACAGTCCAGGCAGGCCGGGCTTCCATCCGAGTCCGCATCAGCAAACCCCACGGAGCCATCGCAGTTGTAGTCGTTGGGGTCAGCGCAGTCGTCCTCCGAGGCCCCGGGGTGCCAGTTGGGGTCCGCATCGTCGCAGTCGCCGGATTCGTCGGTGTGTCCCTCGGGGGCGGTACAGGAGACCGTGCCGGTTCCCTCGACGCCGTAGCCATCGCTATCGCCGTCCGGGTACCAGGTGGTCCCATCCACCGGATCCTCGTCCAGCTCCCCATCGCAGTCGTCATCCAAGCCGTTGCACCGCTCCTCGGCCCCCGGGTAGATGGCGGCGTCTGTGTCATCACAGTCCTCGGTGTCATCGAAACCATCTCCATCGCCATCGGTGACCACGATGGGATCCGAATCTCCCGTGTCTCCCTGGGTGTCGTCCCCGGTTTCGAGCTTGGGGGACGTGCCGCGGCAGGCGGTGGTGAGGGTGAAGACCAACAGGGCGAGCCGAATCATGGCTTCCTCCGGAACAATGCCAGGGGGGAGCCTACCACTCCTTCCTCTCAATAGAACCCGCAGGCCTTGCCGAACGCGAATCCGCTGGCTCCATCGGGGCCCAACGCGTAGGCCGCGTTCTTGCGCCTGGTGATGCGCGGACTCCGATGCGAATCGCATTCGGAAGTAGGCTCCGGGTGCAGAGATGGGCGATCAGTGGCGTCTCACCGCCACGAGCAGCTGACACGTCGCCTGGGCGAGGCCCATGTGCTGTGCTGGCCGTCGTAGCAGAAGGCATCGTTCCACTGGCCGCGGTTGGTGGAGCTGTAGATGAACTCCAGGCAGTCCTCGCCAGTCGCGGCCCCGTTGGGCTCCCCCGCCTTCCAATTGGTGTAGGTCGCGGGAGAAGCATCGGTCCAGGAGAAGCCATTGGCGTCTACGGGTGCGTTGGGGACCTGGTAGGACGGGTAGCGCGTGTAGCCCAGGAACGAGCTTGCCGCGAAGTCATAGGAAAGAGTGGGGTTCAGGTCCGCGTCGGTGGTCTCGATCAATGCCACCAGTCCCAAGGTCTCCGACCCGCTGCGGGTCGAAGCCAGGCCGTCGTATCCCACGTCCTGGCAGAACTGGCTCCCTTCGTCCCAATACTGCCGCATGTCGCAGTAGAGGTAGTAGACAGTGGACGACCAGGTACCGGCACATTCGACTCCGAGATCCGGCGTGCCGTCATCGTTGTAGTCGATGCTTGAATCATCCGGCTGTCCATCCCCATCCACATCGTTGAGGCTCTCCAGTCCGTCGCAGTTGGAGTCGACACCGTCATAGGGCGTCTCATCCGAGGAGGGGTCGCAGCCCTCCAGGGTGAACGAGGCGGTGCCCGACTCTGGAGTGCCCCCTCCATCGTCGACGGTGGCGGTACAAGTCCAGGTGTCGCCTGTCTGGGCGCTGGAGCCCGCGAGGTTGATGGTGAGATCCGCTGCCGCTCCCAGCGTGGAGCCGCTGGCATCTGTCCAGGCATAGGTGTCCGTCGCATCGGCTGTTCCATCGGCATCGGTCCAGGTGGCCACACAGGTCACCGTCTCGCCGTGGCCGGCACTGGCGATGGACTGACTGTTCCCATCCACGATGTTCACGGTGTCCAGGAGGGGATTGCTGTTGGAGATGGTCAGGGAGTCTTCTGCAGAGACGCCATCGTCCTCGCCGTCGTTGGGGGTGACGACCACCCGCCAGGTGTCGTCCTTGACCGTGTCCGTGGCGGGTACGGTCTCAGTGGTGTGGGTGGTAGAGACTCCGTTCTGGTACCAGGCATAGGAGTAGGTGAGGTCGGCACCTTCTGGGTCGACGCCGTCGAGCACCTCCGCCACGAGGCTGTTGTCCGTGTAGGCGGGGTCGGGGGTGATGGAGACCTCTCCAAGGACCGGTGGCTGGTTCTCGGCCGAGGCGATCGCCAGGGTGATGGTGAATGTGTCGGCTGCGTTGTGAACGTCTCGCGCTTCCACGGTGACCTGCTCATCACCGAACTGGACGGTGTGGGTGCACTGGGAGTCCCCGTTGTCATCAAGATCCGCAAACGGGCAGACCTCTACACCGCCGATGGTCCACCGGGCCGTCACATCCCGGTTGGGGTTGTCCGGGTCAGAAACTGCTGCAACAAAGACCTGCTCCACGCCTTCGGTGACTTCCTCTCCATCAAAGTGAGAGACAATTGCCACTTCCGGAGCGGCGTTGTGGATTGTCAGCCCCTTGTCAGACTCGCAGCCAAAAAGGGGGAGGAACAGCAGGGGGCTCAACATGATCGATTTTCCGTCGGTTGGCTGCAAGGACAAGTCCTGCGCTGAATCTTGGCGGATCCTTAGCCGGTCCAATTCAGTGGAGGGGACAAAAGGAAAATAGGGGTGGGGGAATGCTGCTGTCATCTGGGAGCTGCAGCGCCGGAGATGCGTGTACAAAAAGTGAAGGAGCCAGCGCTCCCGGTCATTCCATCCCCTCTCAGCCCCCCTGCCAATCGACCATCGACTTCTCGCGTTACGATGGGGACCATGAAGAATTCCTGGTGGTTCCTGTTTTTCCTGGTGGGGTGTGTGCCCGATCTGCCGCCCTACCTGGGATTCGACAATCCTGGCCTGGACAACGATGGGGACGGCTACTCGGAAGACCAAAACGACTGCGACGACCAGGACGACGGGATCCACCCCGGCGCCGAGGAACGCTGCAACGGGGAGGATGACGACTGCGACGAGCTGGTGGATGAAGACCCCGTCGACCCGACGCTCTGGTACTACGACGGCGACGGCGATGGGCATGGCTGGGCCGCCAGCGAGCAGGCCACCTGCGAGGCCCCCGGGCCGGCGTATGTGACCCTGGACGACGACTGCGACGACGCCCGCAGCGACGTGCACCCGGACGCCAACGAGATCTGCGATGGCGGTACCGACGAGGACTGCGATGGGCTGGTGGACCTGGCGGATGACTCCGTGGCGGGGGATGCCACCTGGTACCGGGATCGCGACGGCGATGGCCACGGCGATGCCACGGACTTCGTGGTCGGATGTGAAGCTCCGGCGGGCTACGCCCTGCTCGGCGACGACTGCGATGACACCTCGGCGCGGATCCACCCCGGCCACGAGGAGCAGTGCGACTCCCTGGACAACGACTGCGACGGGCTCATCGACGGCGACGACGACGACGTCACCGGGCCGGTGACCTGGCACCCGGACGCCGACGGGGACGGCCATGGCGAACAGAGCGTGGGGACCGAGTCCTGTGATCCCATCAGCGGCCACGTTCAGGCACCTGACAACGGGGAGTTCGACTGCGACGACACCAACGCCTCGATCCACCCCGGCGCCCCGGAAGTCTGCAACGAGATCGACGAGGACTGCGACGGTTTTGTGGACGAGGGGGCGACCACCACCTTCTACGCGGACACAGACGGCGATGGGCACGGGGATGTCGCCCAGTCCATCGAAGCCTGCCAGGCTCCTTCCGGCCACGTCGCCCTGTTCGATGACTGCGACGACAGCGACCCCACCGTCTCCCCCGATGGCACCGAGACCTGCAACGAGATCGACGACAACTGCGATGGGCTCACCGATGAAGGCGTGACCACCACCTTCTACGCCGATGGCGATGGGGACGGCCACGGCGATGTAAACCAGCCGGCGGACGCCTGCACCGCACCCTCTGGCCACGTGGCTGCGTCCGGGGACTGTGACGACGGCCGGAACAACGTCCACCCCGGGGTGGTGGAGACCTGTCTGACCACCTATGACGACAACTGCGATGGCAGCACCAACGATGCAGGGGCGATCTCCTGCAGCACCTGGTACGCCGACGCCGACTCGGATGGCTACGGGGATGCAGCGGACAGCGCCTGCCAGTGCGCCGCTTCCACCGCCTACGCAGTCGCCGATGCCACCGACTGCGACGACACCCTCGCCGCGGTGAACCCGGCCCAGTTCGAGGACTGCAGCACCGGGGTGGATGACGACTGCTCCGGCACCGACAACGACGAGAACGCCATCGGGTGCAGCAGCTTCTACTACGACTACGACGGCGATGGCTACGGATTGACCGCGAACCAGCAGTGCCTGTGCGTGGCCGAGGGAATGTACACGGCCCTTGCCTCCGGGGAGTGCGACGATGCCAACGCATCGGTGAGCCCCAGCGCCGCGGAGGTCTGCTTCGATGCCGTCGACAACGACTGCTCCGGGGATGCCGACGGGTCGGACGCCGTGGATGCCCCCACCTGGTACCTGGACGGCGATGCCGATGGGTTTGGCTCCCCGTCGCTGACCCTGAACGCCTGTGCGCAGCCGAGCGGGTATGTCGCCGACTCCAGCGACTGCGACGACGGGCGGGACTACATCTACCCCGGCGCAGTGGAGACCTGCCTGACGGTCCTGGACGACGACTGCGACGGGGGAGCCAACGACGAGAACGCCACCGGCTGCACGTTCTACTACGCGGATGGCGATGGCGATGGCTACGGACTCTCCAGCGACTCGGCCTGCCACTGTACGTCTGAGGGCAGCTACACCAGCCTGGTCGCCACCGACTGCAACGATGCCGACGCCAGCATCTCCCCGGCAGAGCAGGAGACCTGTGACACCTCTGTCGACGAGGACTGCGATGGCACGGCGGATGAGGCCGACGCCCTCAACTGCACCAACTACCACTATGACTACGACGGAGACGGCTACGGCACGACCGACTCGATCTGCACCTGCTCCACCCAGGGCCTCTACACGGCCTTGTCCATGGGGGACTGCGATGAGACCGACCCCTTGGTGAACGTGGGCTATGGAAACTGCGGGCTCATGGGAGATGTGACCAGCGCGGAAGCGGTCGCCCAGACAAGCGGAGCGGACTGCGGGGGCTCGGCCAACTACTGCTACGGGACCTTCGAGATGTTTGTGGGGGATTTCGACTACGACGGAGATGGGACCCTGGATCTCCTTGTCTCATGGCCCTATTACGACACGGCCTATACGGACGCCGGCGCTGCATTCCTGTTCCTGGGTCCGCTGAGTGGAACCCTGGATATTTCGGGTCCCGGAGCGGCCGACCTTTTCTTCAGCCCGACAATAGCGGCCAGCGTCCACGCCGGCTCCCACCTCTCCACAGGGGACTTCGATGGAGACGGTGCGACGGAGCTGATGGTGTCCTCACAGACCTGGCCGAGAGCCCTTTGGACAATCGACGACAGCCTCCTGGGGCTGGGATCCCTGGATCAAACCAGCACTGGGGTGACCGAGTACCCCTACCTGACCGGAGAGTCTATCGGCGATGTGGATGCGGATGGAGCCGACGACGCCATCTTCTGCGAGAACGATTGGGGCGGCCCTTCGAGCCCGCCTTGCACGGTGGCCTATGGGGGATCCGGGGGGCTCGTGGCCTCCAGTCTCACGCTGCTCGTGGGTGGATACCCCGGTTCCGTCGGGATCCAGGGCACCACCACCACGAGCCACGGCGACCTGGACGGTGATGGCGTCGAGGACTTCGTTCGCCAGGTCAACGATGTCTACGTACACCTTGGATCCACGTCGGGCCTGGGCAGTACGGGAGATGCGGTGATCACCGGGGGAAACTACGAACAAACCATGGTCGAGGTGCTGGAGGATGTGACCGGCGACGGGTACCAGGACCTGGGTGTCACATGGCAGGGGGCCAGCCTGATCGACCCGTTTACGGGCTACATCGGATACGTGGGCATGGCGGCGATCCTGCCCGGGGAAGCTATCCTTCCGGCTTCCACGGGCATCGAGGCCACCGGCACCAACATCTACGGCGACAGCGAGGATGACAAGGTCGGGTTGGACATGGCGGAGTCGGATGTGGACGGGGATGGGGCAGGGGACCTGTTGGTCTCAAGCAACGCGGAGTACCCCCGCATCTTCTACGGATCCATGGCTCCCGGCACCTATTCCATCGACGAGGCCGACACCCGGATCCTCCTTTTGAGCACCCGGTCGCCTGTAGCCAGGGCGGGTGACACCAATGGCGATGGCTACGGCGACTTCCTGGTGGGGAACATCGAAGACCAGAACGGCGGCGTTTTTCTCTTCCACGGAACCTACAACTGAGCGATGACCGATGCGTGCGCTGGGAGCAGCTCCACGCATAAGATTTGGACCCGACCGGGCCCTCCGGTTAGAACCGCAACCTCACGGCTTCGTAGCTCAGCTGGTTAGAGCGCATGGTTCATACCCGTGTTGTCGCTGGTTCGAATCCAGCCGAAGCCACCACTTGAAACGACGGCCAGCCTCGCTGGTCGTTCGTTTCTTTTGGGTCCGCTGCGCGCCTGCTACGCCCGGCGCCGGCGGGTGCCAGCGGCCACCAGGGCCAAACAGCCGGCCAGCCAGGGCATGGCGGGTGTGCTCGGGGCGCTGGAACAGCCAAGGCCGGCGAACTTCTCGGACGTGGCCTCGCGGTCCTCGTCCGGCAGGCAGTCGCCGTTGCGGTCGGTGAAGGTCAGCTCGCCGCAGTTGCCGCCGTCGTCATCGAATCCGCCGTTGTCACCGCCGTCGTCGGGGTCCCCAGTCTCGTCTTCCGGCTCCGGCTCGGGCTCGGGCGGGTTGCAGCCGGCAGGCTCGTTGGCCGTCCACAGGGGGCAGCTCGAGCCGTACTGGTAGGAACCCGTCTCCGGAAAGAAGCCTACGGTCCCGTTCTGCAGCTCGTAGCGGAACCGGTACTCTGTACACCCGGCCTCGGCATCCGCCTCCAGGTGCCAACCGCCACGGGTGTCCGTGCCGACAAAGCGCTCCATGGGCAGGCAGGACTCGTCGGTCTCCACCTCCAGGGCCCCCGGTGCCCGGGCGTCTTCCCAGGTTGCCCAGAACTCGACCACACTTCTGGGATGCTCCGGGGTGTGCACCCCCATCGCCACCGGTGCATCGGGCAGGCTCGCCCCGCCACCGAAATCCTGGGTGTAGTACTTGTTCTCCAGGCCGGTTCCCATGTGCTCGAAGTCCGTGGCCATGATGTTCTGGCGGTGGCCCGCGCTGCACATCCAGCCCTCGATGACGACCTGCCAGTTGTCGTCGTAGTTCCACGCCACGTTCTCGCCGATGGTGTTGCCCTCGTAGTAGGGCCACGTGCGCTCCCCGAACTCGGTGCCATCGCCCGACTCGTGGGCCATGTTCCCCCACCGGGCCTGGTCCTCCGAGTGCAGCTGCGCAATCTCGGTCAACCCGCCGTGGTGGTAGAAGGGCGGCTTGGGCTGGCGCTCGCTGGAGGTGAACTCGTTGGTGGAACAGTCGTAGTCTGCCCCCCACGCCATGGGATCTACCCGCACAAGGTTGGTCACCGTGTGCATCTCCCGCTGCTCCCAGTTGGGCTGCAGATTCACCACCTCGCCGTACCCTACAAGGCTCGCTACCCACAGTCCGGCAAGTGCATCCATGAACATGAGCCGCGGTATACAGGGTGAATAGGGGCGGTGTCTATGAGGAAAACAATTGGTGACAAAGTTCGATTGGTTCTTTTTGGCTGGAAGACATTGACGTGTCAAGATAGAATTGGACAAAGACCGGGGGAAATTCCATGCAACGGGCCGTGCAAAGGCCAATTTTGCGAGCCATCGGCTTGTTGTGCGTGGTGAGCACGGGCTGTGGGACCGAGCGCCCCCCGCCCCCGCCCCCCGCCGTGGTCCAACCGGTACCCCCGCCCCTGCCTCCCGGCCCGCCCCCGGACACCGAGAAGATCCGCGAAGCACTGATCCGAAGCGAGTCCTGGGTGGTCCTGGACACCCCTGAGGGGGGCCAGGAGCAGGGCCGCAGCCCCCTGGAATCCCAGTTTGTCGAGACTCAGGCCACCGACCTCCGCCAGGGCGCAGCCCGGCGCATGGTGGCGGACGAGGTGAAGAGCTGGCCCGCGGATCACCGCCGGGGCTTTCTTGCCGACCTGGCCCCCGCCGCCCTGGAGAACGCCCTGCTGCACGAGGTGCCCCCGTCAGTCACAATGGCCCAGGCGGCCCTGGAAAGCGGCTGGGGGCGCTCGGGCCTGGCCCAACAACACAAGAACCTCTTTGGGGTGAAGGCCGGGTCCTCCGCCGCAGCGGTCGCTCTGCCCACCCGGGAGACCGTGGACGGTACGAGCCGCACCCAGCGCGAGCGCTTTCGCACCTATGACTCCTGGTCGGAGAGCCTCGCCCACCACGGCGCTCTCCTCTCCGAAGACGACCGCTACGCCCACGCCCGGGACGACTGGCACGACTGGCGCAGCTTCCTCACCCTTGTTGCCCCGGTCTACGCCACCGACCCGCGCTACGCCCGCCTCGTGGGGTCCATCGTCGTGCGCTACGGCCTGGACCGCTGGGATGACCTCGTGGTCGAGGCCGCCGCATCAGGGCCGGTAGAGCCAGGAGAGCTTGGCGAAGACGGAAGCCGCCAGGGGATCTGACCCCCCGGGCGCGCCCGCAAGGGCCCCGCCGAAGTACACCGCCGTGCCGTGGTTCACCTGGTAGGAGAACAGGGCGCTCGACTCCAGGCTGTCCGCGGAGTCCCAGTCGGTGATCCACCGGATTCCCAGCTCCCGGGACAGGTTCAGGTTTGCCTGGAACCGGTGCAGCAAGGTGCTGTAGACCGCAGCCGAGGTGGCTTCCCTGCTGAACCGCTCACCGATGGCGAAGTAGCCCACGGTCATCCGATCCCACAAGGCCTGGGAGAGGCCCGCCTCGCCGCTCCAGCCAAATCCCCGGTACAGATCGTCCAGGGTGGCGGCATCGTAGTGGGGCTGTGGACCGACGCGCCAGCCGAAATTCACGTCGGTAAAGGGGGTGGGATTCATGGCCACGAACCCCCGGAAACGCCACAAATCGAAGTCCTCGCCGAGAAACCGCTCCCGCTCCACATGGGTCCCCATTTGCGTGTAGACGCGATCCCCGATCATCGCCTCCAGCTTGGGACCTGCCGTGGCCGCCACCGGGTCGCCGTTCATGTCCACCTGGGCCTCCGCCAGCAGGCCGGGGGACAACAGCCGGGTGGGGCCGATCCCATACAGTTGGAGATCCGCCTCGGCGGCACCTCCAATGCGGCCCACATCCGTGAGGTAGCCGTTCTCGGATCGAAACCCCGGGGTGACCCCGAACTGGCTCAAGGAGAGGATCAACTGCTCCCCGCTGCGCTCCACCTCCATGCTCCACGCCGGTCCCTCCAAGGTGCCGCCCCCTTCCAGGTCGGTCTGGCTGTAGAGCCCCTGGGCGTAGATCCGCACCTGCTCCCCCACCTGCATCGCCCCGTCCACCGCCCCCACGCGGTTCCCCAGTCGCGTCGCCCCGCCCAGCAGCTCCTTGTCGCTGACCAGCACCCCCACGGAGCGCCCCCGGTCCATTTCCCGCCGCAGCCGCGCCACATGCACCAGGGACTGCCGGCCCGCCACCGTGTCCTCATCCCATCCGGGCCGGGGCTCCCCCGTCGCATAGTCCAGCCAGATCGTGCTTGCGGTGGGGGCCTCGTCCAGCGCCCCCACCCCCCCAAACGCCCAGCCCCCCTGGCGCCCGGTCATCTTGTACCCGAACAGCGGGTCCGCCAGGGATCGGCTGTAGAACATGTTGATCGGGGTGTCGTAGAGGTCCGTCCCCTCCAGGAAGAACGGCCGCTTCTCCTCGTAGAACAGCGGGTACTTCACGTTGGCCTCTACCTTCTGCGCATCGGCCTCGATCTGCGAAAAATCGGGGTTCACGGCGAGGTCCACCGTGAGCGCGCTGGTCAGGCCCACCCGCCCCGACACGCCCGGGTCCACGCTCCACTCCGGCACCTCGCCGCTGAAGTCCGCGGATCCCACCAGGGTCGGTTGCAACTCCAGGTTCATCTTCGGCGGCGGCGGCTCGATGGGACCCAGGCTCGCTGCCTGCTGCAGGATGCCCGCGGTCTCCTTGGACAGGGCCGGCCACGCGTACACGGTCCAGGGCTGGGGGGTGAAGTGGGTCAGGATGATGCCCCAGTCCTGGATTTCCTCCTTCCGGTAGCGCAGGCTCCGAAAGGGAATGGCCATCTCGACGGTGTAGCCGTCCCCGTCAGAGGTTGCGCTGGTCTCGAACACCGCATCCCAGGACAGGGAGTGCATCCAGATGTGGTCCCCCTCGATGAACATGCCGTCCGCCTGCACCCCGCTCGGGGTCGCGCGAAAGACCGCAGCCCGCTGGGCATCGCCATAGGGGTCCAGGATCACGCCGACCCAGTCCTGGAAGAGGGTGTCGTCCCGGGGCACCAGGGTCTTCACCAGGGGGGTGTCCGGGTGGGCCTGGATCTCAAAGGCCACGTAGAGGGCGGCATCGTCGTAGGCGACTTTCGCTCGGGCCCGCGGGTCAGGCTCCCCAGTGGTGGGGCGAAACGAGGTGAAGCCCCCTACCCATGGAATCGCCTCCCACGCGGTCTCGTCCAGGACCCCATCCAGGGTGATGGGGTCCGACAGCAGGGCCGGTGCAACCGATTCAGCTGCGAGGGCGGTGGGGAGAATCCAGAGCCACATCGGCACACGGTAGCGCATCGCTGCGGCGCCGGGTGCTCACGACAATGGCCAGCCCCATGAGCAGGGCCCCGAACTGCAACGCGTCCGTGTGGCCACAGCCACTGGTGGCGGCGCAGCCGGCGATGGTCTCGCGCTCCACGTCGTCGTCTTGCCAGTAGGGGCTGCCTGTGTCGTCGTTGTTGGAGGCGCCGGTGTCAGGCCCGTTGCCCGTGTCCCAATCCCGCTCGCACACGCCCCCCTCGTCGACCATGCCGACTCCACAGACCGGCAGGAACTCCTCGAGATCCTCCACGTACTGAATGAACCGGATCTGCGTGCTGCTGCCGTCTCCGGACTCGTACAGCACGAGGTCCTGGGAGATGTCGTCCGGTCCGTAGCGCATGTGGATCCGGGACAGGTAGGCCTCGGGGGCGGTGCCCGTGAATCCAAATGCCTGGACCTCTTCATCGGAGATCGGTTCCTCGGCGCAGGGATCGCAGCTGGCAGAACTCCATCCGTACTCCAGGAGCCACTTGGGGGTGGTGGTGGTGGCGACCGCAGCAGCAAACTGGGCCTCGTAGAACACGCCAAACGCCTCTGCATCCGGGATGTCGTGCATGCACTCATCCTCGATGGTGGCCTCGTCGTAGTTGGAGACGCCCACCCGGCCGTTGTCGCTCAAGGCATACAGGATCAGGTCCTGCTGCCCGGGGGAGTTCACGGTGCCCAATCGAATGGGCAGGCTGAAGGCGGCGCTGTCATAGCCAAAGCGGAAGGGCGGTAGGTAGGTGGCACCGTCCGGCACGGCCTCCAGGGAGACCTGGGCCGCCAGGAAGAACTGCCCGGCATCGATGTACTCCTGGAGGAGGGGGCTGGCATCGGCGCTGATTTCGTACCCGTGGCCCTGGAGCCAGGCGACCAGTCCGTCGCCGCCGCCGGTGGCGGAGAGCACCTGGAAGTCGTAGGCGCCGACACTGAACTCGGCCTCGACGGTCACGTTCAGGTCGGATTCGGAATTGCCCGCACCACCGGAGTCCGACTGGGCTGTGTTGTAGCCGTTCCAGTACCGGTGCACGAAGTCATCGCAGGTGTAGGACACGAGCCGCGGCCCCGAGTAGCCGTCCAGGCGGCCGATCAGGGTGGTGTCCACCAGGGCCACATCGGTGGCGGAGAGCACCTGGGGCACGGGAATCACCAGGGCGAAGTCGGAAAACCCGCCCTCGAAATCGTTGGCCATGGTCAGGGTGGTCCGGTTTCCCTGGCGCACCACCACCATCTGGCTGGCGTTGTTGTAGAGGGAGGCTCCCGCCTGGCCCACGTAGGTGCCGCAGAAGGCATGGGCGGTTCCGGGGGTGGCCAGGGCAAGCAAGGCGAGAAATCGAGTCATTTTGGGTTCCTTTGGGCTCTCGCCCTATTCACAGAGTCGTCCCTCCCAGGACTCCTCGTTGTTTCCTTCGTTGCACTCCTTCCAGGCGCCGTCCCATGTCGCCCAGTTGCCCCCGTCCACGTGGATTGCCAGGTTGGAGAGGTCCACGTCGCTCACCCCCTGGATCTCCAGTCGAATCGACTCCGACAGCTCTCCGGCGTCGAGCCCTCCGGAGAGCACCGTGCTCTCCAGCACCACGGGATCGCTCCCGTCGTTTGAATCCAGCACCATGGAGATTTCCACATCCCCCGGCACATCCGCCAGTCCGCGGTTGCCGGCCTGGATCCAGAAGACGAGGCGGTCCTCCTGGCACTCGCCGGTGCAGATGTCCGTCCACTCGCCGAAGAGGTCCGGCGCCAGCAGGCCGCTGCTGGCGGTGACGGCCCCGGACCGGAAGTTGTTGAAGGTGGCCCAGTTGTTGGCGGGCGCATCGGGAACGGTGCCGTCATCGTTGATGTTGGTGATGTGGTAGGCGTACTGGTTCCAGATGCGGCGGCCTGCTGCCCAGTCGTCGCTCACGCTCTTGAACAGCTTGAGTCCCTGGTTGGTGGAGTTGTTGTCCGCGCCGTCGGGGGGGGCCCCCGGACTGACGATTTCAGCGATGCCGTCGCCATTTGCATCGGCCACCATCGCGTACTCCATGTGGGTGGGGCTCTCGTGCATGTCCGAGCACATCTTCGGGTTTCCGGTGTCCCCGGCGAAGATCCAGAGGCGGGTCTGGTCGATCAGCAGAAGCTCGGTGATGCCACCGCCGTCAAAGTCAAAGGCGGTCAGCCCGATGCGGCCGGATTGGTCGGTAAAGCCGGAGCAGTTGTGGCAGTCGGTGTTGCAGGCGGTCGGGTTGTTGTTCACGGACCACAGCTTGGTGCCGTCCCCATCAAAGACCACCAGCTCGGCTGTCGTGACCACCGCCACCTCTGGTTCGCCGTCCCCATCGAAATCCGCAAGGGTGGGGGCCCCGGAAGCCGTGGCACCGGTCACGCGCTTGTCCCAGAGGATGGTTCCGTCGACCGCGCTCTGGGCCCGCACCTCGCCGCTGGAGCTGACGACGATCTCCGGTTCACCGTCCCCGTTCAGGTCCGCCACTGCCGGGTATCCGTCGGCCTCGCCGATCTCCCAGATGGAGTCACCGGTCATGGTGTAGAGGGCGTTGCCCACCACCAGCTCCTGCTGGCCGTCCCCATCCAGGTCCACGGGGAATGAGGCGGATCCCCGCTCGCCACCCCGTCCCTGGCCTCCATGCCCGAGGATGTTCCCGTCTGCATCCAGGATGACCCGCCCCACGGTGATCTCCGGAGCGCCCTGGCCATCCATGTTGCCGATCGCCGGGTAGTCCGAGTCCCCGAAAATGTGGAGCGCCACAGAGTCGGAGGTCCAGATGAGGCTGCCATCGTGCTCGAAAAGCACGACCCTTTCGTCGGCGGTGAGCGCGACGATCTCCACGATGCCGTCCCCATCCAGGTCGCCTGCGGCGAGGCCTCCCTGGGGCTGCAGGTTGATGTCGCCTGCGCTCCAGTGTTCCGTCTTGTCATCCCCGGACACGGCCCGCAAGATGCCCCGGCCTTCCCGGTAGCTGATGGCGAGGATGTCCGGGGTGTCCAAATCGTTGATGTCTCCATCGCCGTTGTCGTCGGTCACGCTGGCCACGATGGGGGCCATGGAAACGCCGCTGTGCTCGGAGTCCTCCTGGAAGCGGCTCAGGGACCAGTCCAGGACGTTGCCTACGTTGCCCATTTCCTCGGGAAACTCGCAGAACTCGTCTTCCTCCACGGGCTCGCCCCCGTAGGTGCGGTCAAAGCAGCTGCCGTCGGCGGGGTCCTTGCCGCGGCCGAATCCGTAGTCGGAACAGGCGATCGACACGCTGGCGCAGAAGGTTGCCACGGCGCAATGCCATGCAGCGGGCGCAAGGGGGACTCGGCCGATTCGGCTCATGTGCGGCGCTCCAACCCTGGACCCATGGCAGCGTAGCACACCCGTGCGGGGCCCGCGGACTCCAGCCATTCTTCCCAGGATTCCGGGGTGTTCCAGGACAACAGGACCTCGGGGGTGGAGGCCTCCACCCGGGGAAGGACCCCCAGGCTGCGCAGGCCTTCCGGCAGGGGCTCACTTTGCTGAATCCGCTGGAGGAAAGCTGCATCCAGGCAAATGGGGTGGCCCGGCTGGCCCCCATGACCCAGGGTGCCGGGGCCGGGGTGTTCCAGGAGGCGCTGGAGATCCCCGGGCAGCACGGGAGGCGTGTCCACGGGGGTGACCACGATGCGCGCGGGCTGGAGGGCCCGCAGGGCGCAGCGCAGGGAGTCAATGGGCCCTGTGGTCTGCCAGTCGGGATTGTGGACCACGATCGCGGCAGATCCCACGGCCTCCGCCAGGGCGTCGTGGTGGGCTCCGGTCACCACCACGACCGGTGCGCACAGGGTGCCCAGAGCCTGCACGTGGGCCAGGACCATGGCCGGCGCGCCCCCACTGGACAGGAGCCCCTTGCACCTCCCCATGCGCTGGGAGGCACCGGCAGCAAGGACGATGGCAGCGGCGTTCACCCCCGGAGATTGGCCGGGTCTGCGCTGGGATGCAAGGGGGCCATGAGCGCTTTTCCCTCGTGGCAGGCCCCTCGGCTCTGGTACAGTTTCCTCCCTCGGGGAGGGCAACGATGGACCTCGACCTGTGGCTTGATTCGGTGCTGCCGGAATGCGCTCTCCTGGAGAGCGCCGAGGAAGTGCTGCGTCTTGTGCCCGACCTGGCCAGCGATGCGCCCATTTGCCAGCCCCTGCCCCTAAGCGATGACAGCCTGGCGGAAGAGTGGGGATTTCCCGTGCGGTTCTCCCATCCGCTGCGGGCGGTGCTCGCTCCCTACCTCCTGAAATCCTTGTCGGGGTTCCTCGAAGATGGACAGCCAGAACACCCGGACATGCTCACCCCGGAGAAGCTCGGACGGGAGCCTCTGGTGGGCACCCTCGTGGGGCTCCTGGGGGAGGCGGCCATGCATGGACCGCGGTGTGTGAGCGGTGTGCTCCTGGAGCTTACGCGGCAGTCCTCAGCGCTGCTTTGGGGGGAAGAAGCCGAAACCAAGGAGGCCGCCGGTGCGGGCACCCTGGGGTTGGAGGCCAAGGCCAAGGAGCTTCTGAACCTGGCTCCCCGGGAGCAGGGCCGCATCCTGGGCCACGTGGCGTATTCCCTGTGCGGGCGCCTGTCGGCAGCCATGCAGCTGGCCCAGCGGTTCCACAGCGATGTCACGCCGACCCGGTTCTACCAGGCCCTGTTGAAGAACAAGATGGCCCTGGTGGTGCCGGGCCAGCCGTTTGAGCCGGACGTGCACCTGCCCCTTGTGGCGGGCATGCAGGGTCTCGAGGTGGATGATGGCTTGCTTGTGGGCATTCACCAGGCGGTGACGGCAGCAGCAAAGGAAGGCCTGGAGGGGAAGGGGGGCGCCCAGGCGCTCTTCCGCGGGCTGGCCGGGGGGCGAAAGTCGACCACGAGCATGGCCCTGGAAGAGCCCATTGCCATCTGGGCTTTGCATGGCCTCTCGGACCTGGTGGGGATGCGACAACTCAAGAAGGAGGGGCTCAAGGGGGCACAGGCCAAGGCCATTCTCAAAGGGGGGGGGGCGGATTCGGCAGTGGCCCTGTACGCCAGGGTGGGGGAGACCCTGCGCACCTGGGACCTGTTGGCCAGCCTGGCGCAGCGCTCGACACCGATCTGGCGCCTGGGCCGGGATGTCCTCTCCACCCGGGGAAAACTAAAGGAGTCACTGAAGTGGGAGGTGCTCGTGCCCTGCGGTGAGGCGGCCCAGGTGGAGGCCTCCGTGGTGCTGGTCCGGCTGGGTCCGGCCCGGGCCCAGGTGTTGGCCCGGGCGGAAGATGGCCAGCGGGCGGCATGCATGCTGGCCCTGGCGGGGGTCTGGCAGGAGCTGGTGGTCCAGGCAGAAGAACTGGGAGGGCTTGCGGGCACGATGGGGGACGACGGGGTGGCGCTCTTCCTGAGGGAGCGGGAGGCGGATGCGTTTGCTCGTGCGGCCCAGGGCCGGCTCCAGCCGCCCATTCGCATTGACCTGGAACCCATGGACGCGCCCCTGGCCCTGCCGGGCCGCGCTGCTTTTGAGGTCCATACCGGTCGTGGCGGGGTGCTGGGGGGATGGTCTGGCGAGCGCCTGGCGGTGTGGGGTGACACGGTGGCTTCTCTCCGCGGAGGTGCAGCCCCGCCGACAGGGACTTCCCCCGGGCGGGCTTCTGAACCGGGCATGCAGCTTCTGACCGAGCCCACCGACGAGGTGCCACTGCCGGAGGACGCGATGTTCGTGACGCCGGATCACCTGGCCGCTGGGCGAGGCAGCGGAGGCGATCCCCGCGCTGATCCATTTGCGGATCAAGGAGGAATCACAGGCGATCCATCGGCGGATCCCTTCGCGGAACCCGCCCTGGACACCGTGGATGAGTTCTTTCTCCCACCACCCCAGGAGGTTCTCGGGGACCTGGCGGAAATGCCCCCGGAGGATGCAGCGCCCTCCCCGGCGCCCTCCCACCCGTTGCTTCACCTGTTTCGGGACTACATCACCTGTCCAGAAGGGGGGGGGAACGTGGTGTTCGGGTTGCCGAAAAACGGGGAGTTGGTGGATCGACACACCTACCTGGACACCGGGGAGCCACTGGATGCGTACACGGCCTTTGTGATGGACAAGGTCCGGGAGGGGTACGAGCCCCAGGAGAACCTCGCGGGGGTCATACCCGAGGCACGGCAGCCGTTGGACCTGGACTGCTTGCAGCGGGCCCTGGTTGCCTGTGGAGACCAGCCGGCTGTTTAGTGCCGCTGGCTGTTGTCCCGGATAGTCCAAACCCGTGGAGGCTGCGGTGTTTGGCGCCTTGTTGTTGCTCCAGGTCGGTGTCGCGGGGGAGCTTGTGGGGCTCCAGGTCTCCCTGGCCAAGGATCTGCCCGATGGGGACACCTTCGGGCCCGATGAGCAGGCAATCCTTGGGGTGGGGTCAGACCTTGCGCTGCACCACTACCAGGTGCTCTTCACTGACTCCGTTGTGCTTCGGAGCAGCCTGTCCCGGAAGACGGCAAAAGGGGTGGCCCGGGTGATCTGGGAGGATGACGACGGCACCGCCCACACGATCGCGGACCACGGCGCGGACCTCTCCTGGACGCGGGCCAGCACCGGACTGGAGATTGCCCTGCCGGCTGCGGGGCGCGGGGTGCCATTCCTGGGGAGCTCCCTCGGGCTTGGGGTGGTGCGAATTCGACAACCCGTGGGGTCTGAAGCGGTGAAGGAGCCCTGGCCCTTCCTTGTGGAGGAAGACAGGAATGGGGACGGCTTGCCCGAGGCTGTGGAAGCCAGGACCACCCAGCTTCTGCCCGATGCTTCCGCGTGGTTGGGATTGCGCTTTTCCATCAGTGATTCCATGGCGTTCGGCCTCGAGGCGGGCTACACGGTGTGCCACGTTCCGTCAGCAAGTCACAAATCCAGTCCCTACCTGTACCAGGTGGACCGTTCGGAGTTTGGTCTGAACGTTTTTCGGCTGGGAGCCGTGCTGCAGGTGGAACTTCCAGGGTGAACCCATGAAGCTCTATCGACTCAAGATTCCGGAAATCGCCCATGCGGTGATCGATCGCCTCTGCACCGATGACGACATCGAGGTCACCCCGGAGAATCGAGGCGAGGCCGAGCAGGACCTGGTTTCCATCATGGAGGAGTTCCTTCGCAGGGACTGGGACCTCCGGGAGAAGGTGCGCGAGAACATGGCCAATGGCGGCATCGGATACGAGCAGTACGGCAAGATCCGGGGCCAGATGGCTGAAGAGTGGCACCACCCCACCGGGGATGATGTGGAGCGCTTCATGGCCCGGCAGTTCATCGAGAACTTCATGATCAGCCGCTTTGTGGAGGAGGTCTACACCGAAGACGGCGTGCTCTGGCGCAAGACCTTGAAGCTCATCACCGAGCACGATGTGGACGAGCGGGAGCTGCGAGACGAGGCGCGAGAGCAGATCAAGAATGTGACTGAGGGGACCGTCGAGTACGAGATGGCCTTTCAGCGGTCCCTGCGATCCGTGAAGAAGCGCCGGGGCCTCATCTGATCGCCGCCGGGGTCCTTCTGGCCCTCCTGGCCGGGTGCTCGGCACCCCAAGATCCCCCTGCACAGGAGGGGGGTTCGGAAGACGGGACAGCGGGGAGTGCCGGGCCCGTCGTGGAAGCCCCGCCGCCGGTGGTTGAACCTGCGGAGCCGGGGCCCGTGTCCCTGAAGCTCACGTGGAAGGGACTGGGAGCCCTGCACAAGGGCTACTTTGCGGATGCCGAGGCCACGACCGTGTTGGCAGTGGAGTTGGGGGAGACCCTGGGGCGACGGGCGCTGAGTCTCCAGATCGGGTGGGATTCGGAAGCGCACCAGGGCTCGATTCGCCTGGGTCTGGTGGGCAACGAGCTGTCGGGCCTGTTCGTGGGCAACGTGGTGCAGACGGCGGCGCTGGTGCCCCTGACCCGGGCGTTGGCGGGGTACCGGGATGCGGTGGCCGGCCGGTTCGACGTCCGGGTCTTGAGCTTTCGCATTCTGGTGGGGGTCGGAGAGCGCTGCGAGGTCCAGGTGGTGGGGGACCATCCACCGGATGGCACGCAGATCTCGGAGTGCGGAGCCTTGCCGAGATAATGAAATGGCCCCGTCGCACGTTGCGAACGGGACCATTCATTTGGTCGGATGAATGGGTTCAGGCTGCAAGCACCTCCTGGAGCTCTGAGCTCAGGCGGCGCTTCATCCTGGAATGAAGCTGCGAGACGCGGCTCTCGGTAATCCCGAGAACTTCCCCGATCTCGCGGAACGTAAGTTCCTGAAAGTAGTACATCTCCACAATCTGGCGTTCGCGCTCTGGGAGCGACGAGACGTGGTTGCGGACCAGTCCACGCAGGTGGTTTCGGGTAGCCGCCTCTAGAGGGGTTGGTTCCTCTGACTCGAGACTGTTTCCGATGGTTTCGTCATCGACCCTCTCCTCCTCCATGGAGACGAGGGTGCGGACTGTGGCGCCCCGGATCAACTCCGAGAGGCGGTCCTTGTCGATGCCGAGGTGGTTTGCGATCTCTTCATGGTTGGGTTCGCGTCCAAGCTCCTGTGCAAGCGCCTTTCGCGCTTCTACAATCCGGCTGTACCGGTTGCGTACGGATCGTGGCACCCAGTCCGCCTTGCGGAGCTCGTCGAGAATCGCACCCTGCACGCGGATGCGGGCATAGGCAGCAAAGCTCACGGAGCGGGACTCTTCGAACCGATCAACGGCATCGATGAGGCCCAGGGTACCGATTGCAACGAGATCATCTGCCTCGATGCAGCTTGGGTAGCGACTGACCATTCTGTAGGCCACGCGTCGCACCATCGGGTAGTGCTCGAGAATGAGTTGGTTTCGATCTTCCTGCGAAATTCTTGCGGTATTCGCCATTGGGTTCTCCTTCTCTCTCTGGCACCCACAGAACAAAGCAAGGCGCGTGCCAACAGGCGAACCCCAGCGTTTTGGCGGGATTCAGGGGGGCGGGCCGAGGGAAGCGTATGCTTTTTCACCCCCTTGCAGCGCGGGGGGTCGGGAAGGATACGCTTTACATCATCGCGCAGGGCGGCCCCGTCTTCCCCCCATGAATCGGATCGGCGGACCCACCTCTGCACCCCTGGATGTCAAGGGGTGGGAGAATCCCGCAGCTCAATGCCCGGGGGCATCTCCTTCTTTTCCGCCAGGCGCAGAATGCGGCCGCCCATGGCCGTCAGCGCAACATTCTTGTTGATCTGCTTTTTGTCCAGGCCCCACAGGACAAAAGACCCGTAGTCCGGGTGTCCCGGGTACCACTGGAAGTTGTCTCCGTGGATCAAGGAGAGGCGGTAGCGCCTGTTCACCTGGGTGTCGTAGAAATCGAGGGCGGGGGGAACGACCTCTGAGGGAACCCAGTGCGGTTTCTCCTCCTTCCACTGTTCTTCACGGGCTTTGTGGCGCCGCTGCCCCGCCTCGGACTCGTCCACCTTGCCCTTGGGCTTGAAGGTGGAAATCGGGTCTCCCATGGTTTCCAGGGCCACCAGTCGTCCGTTGGAATGCACTGTTCCGCGGGTGGCATCTTCAAAGGTGTGCAGCACCTCTCCGGTGGCCCCCTTGGCCACCTTCACGGTCTCTCCCACGCCCCAGGTCACGTGGTCCACTCCCGCCGTGTAGGTGAAGGTGTCCAGCTTTCCGGTCCACCAGGGGAAGGCCGGCTCCACCGTCTTGGCGGTGAAGTCCGCCCGATACGCGGAACGCTCCCCCCCCTTGGCTGTGGCGGTGAACAGGACCTGGTCTGTTTTCCCCGAGGGCTGCAGTTCAGCGGGAAGGGTGAGGTCCGTGAGGTCCACGTAGCTCACGGACTCGTCAGAGCGGTTGTAGAGGGCCAGCCGCGGGTGCTTCCGGGTTTCCGATTTGCCTTCGGGGATCACCAGGAGGTCGTTGGCCAGCCAGGTGGCGTTGTGCACGGGAAGCTCGGTGGGCAGCTCGTAGATCGTCTTCTCTTCGGCATTCATCACGTAGCCGATGTAGGTGAGCTGGAAGTAGATGTAGATGCCGTCCGGGGACCAGGCGAAGTGTTCGAAGGGGTTCGCTCCGCAGTTTTCAAAGGCGGTCTGGATGCCGTGTCGGGCCGTGAGAAAGCTGATCTCGGCCGGGTCGCAGTCCTTCCAGACCTCCTGGATGGAACTGGCGGTACTCTTCTGCTCGTATATGGCGTCCCGATCGCACCCCAGGAGAAGGGCGAAAGTCAGGGCGAGGAGGGAGGCGGGACGCATTTCTTTCTCCGGAGTCCCCCTGCAACCACCAGCGCAAGGAGCGCAGTCAGGCGCGAGGGGGGGTGTGGGACGCTGCCGCATAAAGAGACCGGAATGAGCTCCACTCTGCCGAGGGGATCGGCATCCGCGGTGTCCCATCCCCCGGTATCCGGTGGAGCGGCTGTGTCCAGCCCTGCCCGCCCCAGGACGTCCAGAACTGCCAACTCCACCCCGTTGGAGAGAATCCAGAGGTCCAAACCCCCGGACAGCCCGGAGACATCCACCTCCAGCAAATCGGAATCCTGGGAGAGGAGGGGGAGCTCGTGGGCTGATCGCTCCAGGCCCCACAGGCCCAGCACACGGCTGCCCAATCCAAAGCCCTGGCCCGCGAGCCGGAGCGTGTCTCCGTCGATCTCCACCGACTCGACCTGGACCCGATCCGAGAGTGCCCCGGCAAAGACTGCCCGCGGGTAGGCCAGCTCCTCTGCGACGACGGTGTAGGGGCCGGTCACAAGAGAAGCCGGATTCACCGGGTAGCCGCCCGACATGCGTTCCAGCTCCACGGTGGGCACCCCGGGGCGCACCAGGCGAATGTGGTCGGGCTGGGGGTCGGAGTCAGGCAGGGAAAGCAGGACGGTCTCCTGGCCCATGGACAGGAGCTGGGGTTCCACCGGACCGCTGGACAGCCCCTGACGCACCAGCTGCACCTCCAGGAAGAAGGACTCGTCCTCCTGCAGGTCCAGGTCCAGCTGGTAGACCTGGTAGCCGGGGGCCATGGCCCGAAGGAAGTAGGTGCCGGGCTCCAGCACCCGGGCAAATCCGCCGTGGACCGGGTCCGAGGCAAAGGGTGGCGATGCCCCCAGGACCTCGACCAGGGCGGGAACCGGCTCGCCGCTCTCGGCGTCCAGGGTCTGGCCCAGGAGGGGGGTCGGGGTGGCAAGCCAGGCGGCAATGCCGGGCAGGTGGTCGGCCACGGCTTCTTCCAGGTCGTCCTGGGGCGGCGTCTTCTGGAGGCTGACCTCCAGCGTGTAGTCCAGGATGCCCAGCATGCCGTAGGACCAGTCGTTGGTGTCCCCCCGCGTGGTGTACCAGGCGGCCCCGTTGGTGAGCCAGAAGCCTTCCTGGGTGCAGGCCTCCAGGTACCGGGTGCCGAAGGACTCCAACAGATCGGCATCCAGGGTGGCCGCCTCGCTGTAGTTCCAGACGTAGCCGAGGTTGGTTGCACCCGAGTGGCCGCTCAAGCCCGCGAGGAAGGAGTCTTGCAGGGACAGCGTCCGCACCGCGCGGGACTCGGGCTCGGAAAAGGGGAAGGCGCCGGGACGGTACTCGTTCTCGCTCCACCGGTAGCTGTAGTTGCGGTTCAGGTCGACTCCCACTGCGTTGAACCGGCTGCCGATGGCGACCCCATCTGGATTGACATGGGGCACGACCACCACCTGCCGGTCCTCCAGCAGGCCGGCGAAGCCCCCCTCGCCATCCAGCAGCGCCCGGGCCGCCTCCAGCATCAACTCGGCGCTGGAAAGCTCATCCCCGTGGTGGGCACCCAGCAAGCGCCAGGAGGAGCCCTCCGGCGCTCCCATTTCCAGGGCCAGCACGGGACGCCCGCCCGCGGACTCCCCGATTTCAAACAGGCGGGTCCGGTCCGGGTGGGTTGTGGCAAGCAGGGCCAGGGCATCGTTCATGGCCTCCGGGGAGTGGACTGTGCCGTCAAAGAAGGCGGGTGCCCGGTGGTCGGTGCGCTCATCCTTGAGGGAGAAACCCGCCTGCACCAGGGAATCCAGCTCCTCCCGGGTGCCCAGGACCCGGACCCATCCGTCCAAAATGCCTTCTCCGAACCCCACGGGCTGCTCCCGAAGGCGGGCGCGGTCAGCGGACGAGGGTGCGAAGACCCAGGCCTCGCCGACGACGTCCGGCGGGGGTGCGGCCAGGGCCAGGGAGAGGGGGAGGAGGATTGCCATGACAAGGCACTCTACTCGTTGGCAGGCTCAGGTGCCTCGGCCACCCCGGGTTCGTCGGCCAGTTGTGGAAGCCACAACGCCCGGGTCTGGGCGAAGGCCGCTCTCTCAGACCGGGGGAGGGGACGGGTGGTGGGGAGCTTGACCGTCATGGGGTTTACCTGGCGGCCGTTTTTCAGGAATTCGTAGTGCAGGTGGGGGCCGGTGGCGAGGCCCGTGGAGCCCACGGTGCCGATGATCTGCCCCTGCTTGATTCTCTGTCCCCGTTTCACCTTGATGCGGCTCATGTGGGCGTAGCGGGTGCCATAGGGTCCTGGGTGGCTGATCTTCACCAGCTTTCCGTAGCCCCCCGAGGTGCCGGCATGAACCACCACGCCGTCTCCCACGGAACGGATCGGCGTGCCCCGGGGGGCGCCAAAGTCCGTGCCGAGGTGGGCGCGGTTTCGCTTGAGTACCGGGTGGAAGCGCTTGCGCGTGAAGCTGGAAGTGACGCGGGAGAACTCGAGGGGCGAGCGCAGGAAGGGCCGCTTGGTGGCCTCTCCATCCGGGCCGTACCAGTCGGCCTGTCCCTTGGCATCCACGTGGCGCAGCGCCGTGTAGGCTCTGCCGTCGTTCTCCAGGCGCACCGCGTGGTAGTCGTCCAGGCGGACGGCCTCCCCGTGGCTCAGCAGCTCGTCTGCCACCAGGATCACCCGGGCGCCGGCCCGAAGCTCGGTGTTGAAGTCCACCTCCCACTGAAAGATGCGGGAGAGACGGACGATGTCACCGGGGCGCAGCCCGGCAGCCATGGCGGCTTCCCACAAGGTGCTCTCCACCGAGATGATGCGCCGGGTGATGGCCCGGTCATAGGTGACTGTCTCCACGTCTGCCGTGGCCCCAGCGGCAGCAGGCCACAGGACCAGGGTGCTGTCCTCATCCAGGGGGTAGCGGACGGACAGGGGAGCCATGGTGGCCTTCAGCCGGCGGATCACCAGGGTGCGCCCCACCCGAATGCGGCTCAGGTCGAAAAAGGGCCTGGCAGCCTGCAGCAGCGAGGGCACGCCGGAAATGCCGTGCTTCGCCATGATGCCGCCGAAGGTCTCGCCGGACTGCACCTCGTGGTGGGTGACATCCACCAGGGCCCGGGGCTCCGGGGGCACATCGAACTCCGGGGGCGTCTCTGCCAGGGAGGCACGAATCCCCTGACCGAGTAGACCGATGGTGCCCAGGAGGGCTGCAGCAAAGACAATTCGAATCAGGGACATGACACGTCAACAAGGAGGGAAAACAATGACGTGAGGAAGGCATTCCCATCCTACCGGGAAGACGCAAAGAATGCCAGCGAATCCAATGGGACAATCCCCCGGATCTCTACTCGTCGACGGGAACCATCCAGATGTGTTCCGGGCGCACGCCCAGCTGCTTCAGGGCCCGCTCGTATCGTTCCGAAACGGGTTTTTCGAGTACCAGGTCCGCATCGATGTCGCTGTAGAGCCAGGAACCCAGGGTGATCTCGCTCTCCAGCTGTCCTGGCCCCCATCCGGCGTAGCCCAGGCACAGGTGGTAGGGCGCTTCACCGCGAAGGATGGTCTGGAGCATCTCCCGGGACGGAGAGACGGACAGTTTCCGGTCCAGGGTCCACCCCACACCGCTGCCGATTTCGCCCGGAAAAACCACAAACCCGGAAGCTTGCTCCACGGGGCCGCCCCAGAGCACCGCATCGTCCAGGTTGCGATCTGTGTCGAACTCGAACTCGTCGACCACCTCACCCACCGTGAGGTCCGTGGCGCGGTTGATCACGACCCCCAGGGCCCCCTGTTCGTCATGGTGGCAGAGCAGCAGCACGGTGCGCTCAAAGTTCGGGTCGTGCATCTGCGGAGATGCGATCAGGAGTCCGGGAGGTTGCTCCCCGCTCATCCAGATGCCGGAAGAGCCTGGGCCACCTCGAGGGCGTCGCCCAGCCCTTGCCGAATGATCTCCTCGGTGATCACCACTTCCTTGATGTCATCGCAGGAAGGCACCTCGTACATGATGTCCAGCATCACGTTTTCGAGGATGGTTCTAAGTCCCCGCGCCCCCGCCTTGCGGCTGGCGGCCTTCTCGGCCACGGCTCGCAGCGCTTCATCGGTGAAGGTGAGCTTGACCTTCTCGAACCGGAACAGCTTCTGGTACTGGCGCACCAGGGAGTTGCGGGGCTCCTTGAGAATGTGGGTCAGGTCGTCCTCGCTCAAGGGCTCCAGGGAGGCCAGCACGGGCAGCCGTCCGATGAACTCGGGGATGAGCCCGAAGGTCTGGAGGTCCTCGGACTTGGCCTGGGCAAGGAGGTTTTTCTCCTTTTCGGTCTTGCCGTCGTCGTCGGTGACGAAGCCGACCCGGCGCCGGCCCATGCGGTCCTCGATGAGGCGGTCGATCCCTTCAAAGGAGCCGCCACAGATAAACAGGATGTTTGTGGTGTCGACCTGGACGTACTCCTGGTTCGGGAGCCGCTTGTTGCCGCGCACCTGGATGTTCGCCACCGTGCCTTCCAAGAGCTTCAGGAGCGCTTGCTGGACTCCCTCGCCGCTGACGTCCCGGGACACGGAACCGGCCGAGGTCTTCTTGGCCAACTTGTCGATCTCGTCGATGTACACGATGCCCCGACAAGCCCGCTCCAGGTTGTTGTTGGAAGCCTGGTACAGGTTGAGGATGATGTTTTCGACGTCCTCGCCCACGTAGCCAGCCTCGGTGAGGGTCGTGGCGTCCGCAATGACGAAGGGCACGTCCAGGAAGCGGGCCAGGGTTCGGGCGATCAGCGTCTTGCCGGTTCCGGTGGGACCCAGCAGGAGCACGTTGGATTTCTGGATTTCAACTTCCGAGGTCCCCGCATTCTGCTTGTTGGACTCGACCCGTTTGTAGTGGTTGTACACCGCCACGGAAATCTGCCGCTTGGCCTTGTCCTGGCCGATGACGTACTGATCCAGAAACGCCTTGATTCGCGCCGGGGGTGGAATCTTCTGGTGGCCCCAGGAAACCGGGCGTTGTTGGGAGTTGTCCCGGATGATGTCCAGGCACAGCTTGATGCACTCAGAACAGATGTAGACATTGGGCCCAGCAATGATCTTGTCCACCTCTCTCTGCGGCTTGTGGCAGAAAGAGCATGAAAGACCGCTCGGATTGCTGTATTTTCCCATCCGCTGTCCCCGTGGGCTGGTGCACGCAACGCCCTACAAGAGCATAGCGTTCAGCAGAACTCCACGTCAATGAAGTCGGCTCCAAGAACCCTGAACGTGAGGCTTCATGCCCTGTTTTTCAGGCGATCTTCACGAAAAACTCTCGGGCGCACTGGCCCAGGAATCCGAAAGCGCTGTTTCGTTGGCCAATCTGGTGGAATTGCAGTGGCTTCCCTCCCCGAAGGCTCCTGGTGACCGGTATGATGCCGGCGCATGGAGTTGCCGAGCCGGTTTGGGAACTACGAGCTTCTCGAGCGCATCGCTCTGGGGGGCATGGCCGAGGTGTACCTGGCCCGCTCCTTCGGTGTGGAGGGGTTTGAGAAGAGGCTGGTCATCAAGAGGATTCTCCCGGGCCTCGCCAAGTCCCGGAGATTTATTGAGATGTTTGTTCTGGAGGCCAAGATCTCGGCCTTGCTCTCGCACCCGAATGTCGTGCAGGTCTTCGACCTGGGACGGGTCCAGGACGACCACTACATCGCCATGGAGCACATTCACGGGCGCGATCTGACCCGGACCGTGCGGAAGCTGCGTGCCCAGGGAGAGCGGCTCCCCCTGCCGCTGGCGGTCCATGCCGCAGCCAGCATTGCCCACGGCCTTGATTACGCCCATTCAAGGGTGGGTCCCGATGGCCAGGCCCTGGGCATCGTCCACCGGGATGTGTCTCCCCACAACTGCATGGTCAGCTTCGAGGGAGTTGTAAAACTTCTGGATTTCGGCATCGCCCGATTGGCGGGGGAGGTCGAGCCGGAAAGCGGAGGACGCCCCGGCGGCGGCAAGTTCGCCTACATGAGCCCGGAGCAGGCCAAGGGAGAACCGGTCGATCACCGCTCCGACATCTTTTCCTGTGGAATTGTTCTCTACGAGCTCCTGGTCAACCATCGGCTCTTCCAGGATCCGGATCCGGAAGTGAAGCTCCGCAAGGTGAAGGAGGCCATCGTGCCGGATCCCCGGGAGGAGGTGCCGGAGATTCCCGTGCGCCTGTGGGAGATTCTGCAGAAGGCCCTCGCCCGGGACCGGGAGGACCGCTACCCGACCGCGGGCATGATGGAGGAGGATCTGCGGGCCTTCCTCTTTGAACACGGGCTGCGGGGTGATGACGGGGTCATGGGGGCTTTCCTGCAGTCTCTCTTCGCGGAAGAGATCACCCCCGATGAGGCGGCGGTGCAGGTGGGGGATCTCGTGCGGGGACTCGCTGAAGAGCCGGAGACGCCGGAGGAACACGCCTCGTTCACGGCCTCCCGTGCTTCGGTGGGAACCCCGTCGGTTGTGGCCGAGCGCAAGCAGGTGGGGGTCCTGGTGGCCGACCTCGTGGGACTCACCCAGGCCAGCGTTCGCATGGAACCCGACGATGTCCTGACCCAACACCGCCGCATCCGGCGGGTTGTGGAGCGCCTCGTGGAGAAGCACGGCGGCTGGCTGGACCACCTGGGGGACGAATCCCTCACGGTGTTCTTCGGCGTGCCCCGCACCCAGGAGGACGACTTGAGCCGCACCCTGCGCTGCGCCCAGGATCTGCTGACGGTGCGGGCCCGTCTGCAGAAGATGGGCATTGCCCTGGAGTTCGCGGTGGGAGTGAACCGGGGGGAGGTGGTCTGGATCGACGAGGAAGGGGAGCAGCGCTGTGTTCCCAGGGGAGACCTGGTCAAGCTTGCCCGGCGCCTGGCGGCTGCCAGCGAAACCGGGGAGGTGTTGGTCTCCGACGAGGTGGAGCAGGCGCTGCGGGACCGTTGGCACCTGGTGGAATCCACTGCGCTGCGGGGGCGTGGAAGCCGCGGCAACGTGAAGACCTTTGTGCTGCGGGGGCGACACCGGGAGGGGGCTGTGCCAGAGACCGGTCGCTGGCTTCCCCGGGGAAACGAGTTGGACCTGGTGGGGGATGCCGTGGTGCAGCTTGCCCAGGGAAAGGGCGGCATCATCTCCATCCGTGGGGATGGAGGAACCGGGAAGAGCCGCTTTGTGCGGGAGCTGAAAGGCATCGCGCAGACCAGCGGGCTGCCTCTCTACGATGGCCGCGTGCAGCCCTATGGGGTGGATCGCCCCCTGTCCTCGGTGCGGGACCTGCTGGCAGGTGCCCTGGGACTTGTGGTCCAAGGCCACAAGAAGACCGTGGCCGAGAGACTGTGGCGCCTGTCGGAGCTGGGGCTCACGGAAACCGACATTCGGGCCATCAGCACGCTGTTCGACCTGGAGTTGGGGCCGGGCCCGGCACCGACCCGCTCCGAGCTGGTCTCAGCCCTGCTTGCTTTTGTCCACGGAATCTCCCGGGAGCGCCCGGTGATCCTGGTGCTGGAAGACGCACACCACCTTCGGGGTGCGGACCTGGAGCTCATGGGCAACCTGCTCCGGGCCCGGGGGAACAACCAGGTCCTTTGGCTCTCCACCCACCGGGGGCCCTGGTCTGAGGCCCTTCCGGATGCGGACCAGTTCGTCCACCTGTCGGGAATGGACCGCAGCCAGCAGGTTCGCATGCTGCGGGAGCTGCTCGGAGTGGAGAGCCTGGGAGACCAACTCGAAGACCTGGTGGTGCGGACCGCAGCGGGCAACCCCCTCTACCTGGTGGAGATGGTGAAATCCCTCCAGCAGGCCGGGCTCATTCGCTACGAGGAGGGCTGCGCCTTGTTGTCGGCTTCCCACGCCGACTCGGACCTGCCGGCGGGTCTGGAGGGACTCATCGGTGCCCGCCTGGATGCACTGGACCCGGTGGTCAAGCAGGCCCTGCAGGTGGCTGCCACCATTGGGCCGGAGTTCCACATGGCGCTCTTGTGGGAGGCCCTCGGGTCGGAGGAACACCCCGAGGCGGTGCAGTCCGTTCTGGAGCTGGGGATGTTGGTCATGCGAGGCCCCCATGAATTCGGCCTGGTGGCGTTCTCCTCCCAACTGCTGTGGGATGTGGTCCGGCGCACGACCGTCGGGGCCCAGCTCCGGGAGAACCACCGCCGCGTGGCCGAGGGCATTGAGCGGCTCCACGCCTCGCACCTGGAACCGCACCGGGAATCCCTGATGCACCACTGCGAGGCGGCGGGCATGCAGTTGGAGGCGGCCCAGCATGCGGAAAAGGCGGGGGATCTTCACTGGGAGACGGGCTTCCTGGATCGGGCCTCAGAGTGCTTTGAGTTGGGCATCTCCTGCTTGAAGAACCTGACGGGGGGGGATGAATCGGTGGTGTCCGTGGGCATGGCCCTCCTGCACTCAAACGCTGGCCTGGTGGCTGAGGAGCAGGGGCGGTACCGGGAGGCGGAGCGCCACCTGCAGCTTGCGTTGGACCTGGCCGAAGATCTGGGCCTGCCCTCCACCGAGGAAAAGGCGATGCTGGGACTCGGCAGGGTCTACCTGGAACAGGGCCGCACGGTGCTGGCGCGGGCCCACCTGGAAACAGCCCTGGCCGGTGCGCGGACCGCCAACGACATCGACCGCCAGGTGGACATCCTCTTGAGCCTGGGTTGGCTCGCCCGGGAGGAAGCAGACGTGTCAGCTGCGGCAAACATCTACCGGGACGTGGAGGAGATTCCAGGGAAGAGCGTGGTCCAGCAAGCCCGGGTCCTGATGGGAAAGGCCCAGTTGTTCTCGCGCCTCGGCAAGTGGACCGAGGCGGGGGATTCCCTGGAGCAGGCCCGGAATCTCGCCGAGGAGAGCGGGGATCGACTGCTCATCATCCGGGTGCTGACGAACATTGGCACCATCCATTACTCGGGTCGCCGCTTCAAACAGTCCATCGAGTGGTTCCGCAAGGCCCTGGAGATGAGCCAGGGCATCGGGTACCGCAACGGGGAGGTCATCGCTCGCCACAACCTGGCCGATGCGCACTTTCGCCTGGGAGACGACGCCCGGGCATTCGCCTGGTTTGAGCAGTCTCGAAACGATGCCCGGGAGCTGGGTATGGAGCGCATGGTGGCGCTCAACGGCATGTACCTGGGCTACCTCACGGGCCTGCGTGGGGAGCCCGAGGCGGGGCTGGAGTTGATCGCGGCGTCCCAGGAGGAAGCCAGCCGGCTGCGAGACGTGGAGACAGGCCTCATCGGGCAGTGGCTGGAGGCGCGGCTCAAGTGCGGAATGGGGGACAAGGAGGAGGGGCTGGCTCAACTGAAAGTCGCCCTGGAGGGAGCCGAAACCATGAACTCCGGCTACCTCGTGGGGGAGATCACCGAGGAGATTGCCCGCTGGATCGGATGAGCCCCATCGCCTGTGTGGTTGTCGTGTCCAGGGGACGGTGCATTCCTCCGTTCGGGGACGCCGTGGGCGCGGTCCAGATTCTGGGGCGATCCCTGGCGGAGACCCAGGCGGAGGCCATTGCTGCTGCGGGCCTTGTGCAGGTGGAGTCGCCGCCGGTGGATGCGCCCTACCTGTTGCTCTCGGACCGCACCTGGGTCACGGGGGCCACCCTCCGGGCGCTGGTTTCCCAGGCCGAGGCCCCCGCAAGGCTCCAGGTCACCGATGCCACCTGGCTTGCCACGGCCAGCGGTTTGCAGGAGCTGCCCGCCCCGGGTGTCTTCGAGGTGGGCCTGGTTCCCGCCGGAGGCCCTCCCGAGTTCGATGCGCTCCCCCCGGTGCCCATCGATCTACATGTGGAAATCCGCCCCGCCCCGGAGGAGCACCCGGCCCTCGCCCATGCCATGCCCCAGGCCATTCCCTTCACGGATGCTGGCATCCACCAGGTGGATCACTGGCTCCACATCCTCCGGACCAACTGGATGGCCATGTCCTGCATCATCGCCCGGGAGGTGCGGGGCTTCTCCCGGATGCCCTGGTGGTCCAAGGCATGGAAGTTCCTGAAGCTGCTCCTGAAGGTCCGGTCTCTGCGGCCAGACAGGTTGGCCCGGGGTCTGAGCCATTTTGGAGAGGGCTGTCGCATCCACCCCACGGCGGTCATCGAGGCCTCGGTGCTGGGGGACAACGTCGAGGTCGGCCCCTTTTCCGTGGTGCGCGGATCCCTCCTGGGAGATGGCGTGCGCATCGAAGAGCACGCCACCATCAACGCGTCCGTGCTGGGGGCCGGTGCGCGGGTGGGGCGGCGGGGGACCGCGAACCTGTGCGTGCTGTATGACGGGGCCTTTGTGGGGGCGGGAAATGGCTTCCAGGCATCGATCTTCGGGGAGGGGTGCTTTCTGGCCTGGAGCGTCACCGTCTTCGACATCTCTTTCGGGAAACCCATCCGGGTCTGGCACCGGGGGGAGAAGGTGTCGTCGGAGACGTTCTTCCTCGGGGCAGCCATCGGCCACCGGGCCCGCATCGGGGGAAAGGTCCAGATCGGGTACGGCGCCGAGGTGCCGAACGAGGCGTTGGTGGTGGCGGACTCTGACGTTGTGCTTCGGAATTGGCAGGAGGGAGAGGGACCCCACCGGGTGGTCGATGGCTGCGCGGAGCCCCTCGGGCCAAAACCGCCGGAACGAACCGGCGGGGCGGAGTGAGGCTCCTTGGACTCCTTGGACTCCTGCTGCACGCTTGTTCCCCCGCAGGCATTGGCGAGCGCGGCATGCAACGGAAGGCAGCGCGGTTTGGTTTGACCGCAGGGACCTTCGCCCTGGAAGGCACTCAGTTGCGGTTCTGGAAGGGGGGAGAGGGGCCGCCTCTGCTGCTGCTCCATGGATTTGGCGGGACGGGCCTCAGCACATGGCTGCCCCAGCTTGTCTTCTCGGATGCCCACACACTCCTGATTCCGGACCTGCTCTGGTTTGGAGAGAGTGATTCCTCGTCGTCGCCGGGGCTCTCCGCACAGGTGGAAATCCTCCTGGCGTGGATGGACTCCCTCGCCGTGGAAGAGGCAGACGTGGCTGCGGTCTCCTACGGGGGTTTCGTGGCCCTGCAGCTGGCAGAGGCACGACCGGAACTCGTGGGCAAGGTGGTGCTGGTGGACAGCCCAGGGCCCTTCTTCTCGCCCGAGGATCAGCAGGCATTCTGCGAACGGATCGGCGTGGACTCCCCAGCGGAACTCTTCATTCCCGACACCGCGGAGGGGGTACAACGGCTCCTCCGCGTGGCCCTGGCCGATCCTCCCCGCCTTCCGAAATGGGTGGCTCGAGACCTGCTGGGCTCCTACCTCTCGGCCCACCCGGAGGAACAGGAAGCCTTGTTGGACGATCTGATTCGATTGCGGACCGAAAGGGGTGTGGAAGGGGGTACCATGCCGCCCGAGATGCTTGTGATCTGGGGAGAGAACGACCCCATTTTCCCCGTGCCCATTGCCGAGAAACTTGCAGCCCATGCCGGCGCGGAACTCCATGTCCTTCCGGGGGCTGCCCACACGCCCAGTATTGATGTGCCCGTCGCCTTCAACGCCGTGGTGCGCGGATTCCTCGCCGAGGAGGAATAGTCAGGATCGAGCGACGCTGGCGATGCCCTCTGGGGTCGCCTCCACGAGGCCCTTTTCCGTGAGGATGCCCCGCACCAGGTGGGCCGGTGTCACATCAAAGGCCGGGTTGTGGCCGGCGCTGCCGTGGGGGGCCGTGCGGACCCGGACAAACCCGCCCTCGTCGGACCATCCCCAGGTGTAGAGCACCTCGTCTTCGCTCCGGGTCTCGATGGGGATGTCATCCCCTGAAGGGCAGGCGGTATCAATCGTGGTGGTGGGCGCGGCGACGTAGAACGGAATGTCGTGCTGGGCGGCCACCACAGCGGAGGAGTAGGTGCCGATCTTGTTGGCCACATCCCCGTTGGCAGCAATGCGATCCGACCCCACGATCACCAGATCCACCTGCCCGGTGCGCATGAGGTGGCCCGTGGCGTTGTCTGCCACCACCGCATGTCGCACCCCTTCCTGCCCCAGCTCCCAGGCGGTCAATCGAGCGCCCTGGCTTCGGGGCCGGGTCTCGTCCACCCAGACAAAGGGGTCCTGCCCCTCGCGGGCGGCCCGGTAGATCGGGGAGAGGGCGGAACCCCAGTCCACAAACGCCAACCAACCCGCGTTGCAGTGGGTGCTGACCCGCTGCTGGGGGCCGATCAGGAGGGCGCCGTGGCGGCCGATGGCCTCGCAACAAGCTGCATCGTCGTCGGCGATGTCCTGGGCGGTTGCGACCGCTGCTCTCCGGGCGGCTGCGATGCCATCTGCCTCCCTCTCGATAGCGTCGAGCACCCGGTCCACCGCGTAGAACAGGTTCTGGGCGGTGGGGCGGGCTTTCCGCACCAGGTTGGCAGAGTCAGCGATGTGCCTGTGAAACCCATCCTCCGGCGCCTGGAGCGCAGCCTGTGCCATGGCGAATCCTGCTGTGGCTCCGATGGCGCCCGCCCCCCGCACCACCATGTCTGCAATAGAGGCAGCGGTGTGCATGGGGTCATGGAACTGCACCACCTCAAAGGCGTGGGGCAGCAGCGGCTGGTTGATCATGTGCACAGTGGAGCCGTCCAGCCACACTGTGCGGGTCGGTTTCCCGTCTACGTTCATGGAGCGGGGATTCGGTAGCTGTTGTAGGCCACCTTGACCAATTGCAGCAGCAGGTCCTCGGCAAAAGCCTGGCATGTCTGTTCAACTGCCTCATCCAGGGCCTCTTCCGGCCGGGAGCCGTTGGCCTTCCTGGACACCTCGACCGGCGGCGCTCTCTTTTCCCGGGTCTTGTAGCGGACCGCCTGGGAGTTGAGGGAGGCCTCCCGGACGTGGATCGTGCCCCGCTCATCGGCAATCTCGGGTTCAAGCTCTCGGGTCTTGGCCTGGACCATGACCATGATGTCCGCCTTTGCTGCATCGGCCGAGGACGAGGAGGGGACCTTCAGTCCAAGGTTCGCCACATACCGGGCCACCTTGTCCTCAAAGCTCGCTGCAAGATCCGGATCCATGCCGCTCGTGGGCAGCCAGCGAATCGCGATGCTCCGCATTCCCTCCAGGCGGCTTCGCGCGGAGGGGTCGGCCATGATGGTGCGCCAGTGGGCGTTGAGGATCTCATGAGAGATCTGCAGGCCCTTGCCTTGGGCGGCGGTGGCCAGGACGATCTCGGAGTAGGTGCTGGGGGCGCTGTCCTTCAACCTGCCATAGTCCCGTTGAATCACCGCCAACGCGTGGCGGCCCGCTGCCTCTCGCGCGGCTCCGTCCAGTCCCTGGTTTCTCGCCTGGTCCAGGCACTGCTTCCAGATGCTGGCGATTTCGGCGTATTCGTCCTTGGCGATGGCCGGGGCCACCTGGTGCTCGCACTCCACCAGCAGCCGCTGGTCGTTGGAAATGTCCGCCAGGGAAGTCGCCTGGGCTGACAGGGTCAGGAGGATGGCAATCATGGGTTTTCCTCGGGCATCGGCGTATCATCAAGGGGCGGAAGGTCTCCGGACGGTACCGCGGGGGGCACTGTCCAGGTGGGAAGTTTGCCACGGCGGGCTTCACCACAACGAAAACGTAGGAAGCCCAGGTATTCTTCCTCCCACCAGTCTTCGAACTCCAGGAGAGAGGTGGCGCCCGAGCGCACCCGCTCGTACAGGCGGTCCCCAAATTCCCGCCCCGTGAGCCAGTCTTTTATGACCGGCAGGGAGCCGGGTTCCCAGCGCATGAACGTCGAGCTGTCGAAGGTCCACGAACCGGTGTTCACGTAGTACCGGTCCGGGTGCACCTCCACGACACCGGGCATGTGGGAGTGGCCGCAAACCAGGATGCGGTAGGGGGCGTCCTTGAGGGCACGGCTTACCGGCGCCCACATGTTTCCAGGGTCCCCCTTGTCTGCCCGAATCCAGTAGCGGGCATGATCCAGGCCCCGTTTGAACAGGTTGGGCAGCCCCAGGTCGCCCAGGAGCCCATTGCAGACACCGATGAACTGGTAGGCCCGGTAGGCCCAATAGAAGGAGAGGCGGCCGGCGAGGGTGTAGAAGTGGCCCAGGGGCAGGCGGATCCAGGTGCGGAAGATGTGCTCGGTCAGGTGGTGCCGGCGGGTGCGCGTATCGGCGCCGATCAGGTCATCCAGCACCATCGGGTCGTACTGGTGGCCGTGGTCGATCCGCATCTCGTCCCCGATGAGGACCGTGGCCACCACGGGAAACCGGAGAATGTTCCGGTACAGGCGCATGTCGAAGTCGTGGTTTCCATAGACGTAGTAGAAGCGGTCCTCCTCGGCGAGATCGGACATGGCGCGGAACACGGCCCCGTGGACCGAGAGGATTCGCGCAAAGTCGCGGCTCTGGGCAAAGTCGATGACATCCCCGTTCAGGACCAGGACCGCGTCCTTTTCCTGTCGAACCTTGTCCAGGAAGCGCAGCAGGTGCCGGTCCTTGCCCAGAAAGGTGTCCGAGTGGCTGCCGTCCCCTAGATGCAGATCCGAGATGACGTAGTAGACCCCTTTCGCTGGAAGTTGTTGGACCCGCGGCGCTGCGTGGGCGTGGGACCATTCAAATCGGCGCATGGGAGGATTCTAACGAGTTCCCCCCCCTGTTCGCGGCTGGCGGGGTGGGATACTCGGCGATCGTGTCCAAAATCTACCGAAAGTGGCTGTCCGGCCACCGGGTTGCCTTTCTCGGAACCTACCCGGGAATGCCACCCGTGGTGGGGCTTCCGGAGATTGCGTTTGCCGGGCGTTCCAACGTGGGCAAGTCCTCGGCGATCAACGCCCTGTTGGACACGGGCAAGGCTGCACGGGTCAGCCGCACCCCGGGACGCACCCAGGCCATCAACCTGTTCGAGGTCGAGGGGCGGGTCGTTTTCGCGGACCTTCCCGGGTACGGCTACGCCAAGGTGCCCGAGGCGATCCAGTCGGGCTGGAAACCAATGATCGAGGGCTATCTCTCCGGTCGGGAGGCGCTGCAGCTGGTGGTGGTGCTCCTGGACCCGCGCCGCGAGCCCCAGGAAATGGATGCGGACCTCATCTGGGGGCTGCGGCAGGCCCGCATTCCCCTGTTGGTCCTGGCCACCAAGATCGACAAGCTCCGCAGCAACGAGGGGCGCACGGCGGTGAAGAAGCTGCGGGAAGCCTATGGCCTCAAGGCCCACGAGTGCATTTCGTTTTCCTCCCGGACCGGGGTGGGGCAGGAGGCCGCCTGGAAGGTGTTTGAGCAGGCCATCGCCGGGGAGCTTCTGGCATGACCTACCGGCAGCCCGACCACTACTCCAAGAAGGCGAAACAAGCCGGGTACGCAGCGCGGAGCGTCTACAAGCTGGAGGAAATCCAGAAGCGCTGGCGCGTGCTGGCCAAGGGGCAGAAGGTGTTGGACCTGGGCTGCGCCCCGGGAAGCTGGTCTCACTACGCCCGGGAGCATGTGGGGCAGGGGGGGGTCATCGTGGGGGTGGATCTGCAGGAGGTGGGGAGCTTTCCAGGCACTTTTCTCCAGGGGGACATCTTCGAGGTCGAGGCGGAGATCCTGCGTGGGCACCTGGGGGGCCAGGCCGATGTGCTGCTCTCGGACATGGCCCCTTCCACCACGGGCAGTCGCTTCACCGACCACGTACGGCAGGTGGAGTTGGCCCAGCAGGCGCTGGCCCTGTCCCTGGACCTGGTCCGGGAGGGGGGGGCCTTTCTATGCAAGGTCTTCGAGGGGGAAGATGCCCAGGGTTTTGTAGACGACGTGCGCCGGTCCTATGGAAGCGTGAAGCGCCTCAAGCCCAAGGCCACCCGGGACCGCTCCGTGGAGTTCTTCGTGGTGGCGACAAACCGGAAGGCCCCATGACGACAAGTGGTGAAACAGAAGGCGGCGAGACGGATTTCGAGAGCGCGCGGGGGGCGGCACCTACGTCGGGCGGGGGAGCGGGGAGGTTCACCAGGCGCTGATCGACCGGATCACCAGTGGAGAAGACTGCCTACCCTGAAGGGTGCCGGACAGATACACACGAAAGGTGGAGGCACCATGATCACACGCATCTTTTCACTCTCGTTCCTGCTCTTTTCCGCCTGTACCGGAGACACCGGGAAGCCCACTGTGGACATCGATGGCGATGGATGGTCGGAAGAGGATGGGGACTGCGATGATGCGGTGCCCACCATCAACCCGAGTGCCACGGACATCGCGGGGGACGGGCTGGACCAGAACTGTGACGGCACCGACGGTGTGGATGTCGATGGCGATGGCGTGGCCAGCAAGTTCAGCGGGGGGGAAGACTGCGACGACCTCGATCCTGAAGTGGTGGCCTCCACGACCTACTACATGGACCTCGATCGGGATGGGTATGGGGACCTGGGCATTGCCCTGGAGAGCTGTGAGGAGCTCGGTGGCTACGTGACGGACAGCTCCGACTGCAACGATGCGGACGCCACGATCTCTCCCGACGCCGTCGAGATTTGTGACGAGATCGACAACGACTGCGATGGGCTGATCGATGATGACGACGACAGCATCTCGGACCAGAGCGCCTGGTATGCGGATGCGGATGGCGATGGGTACGGCGATGCCGATGACGTGCTGAATTCCTGCAACCCGCCCGTTGGCTACGTGGCGGATAATACGGACTGCGTCGACACCTCGACGAACCACCATCCCGGCGCTGCCGAGGAAGACTGCACGGACCCCGAGGACTACAACTGCGACGGTTCTGTGGGCTACGCCGATGTGGATGGGGACGGCTTTGCCGCCTGTGAGGACTGCGAAGACTCCGTGGCAGCCATCAATCCCAATGCAGGAGAGGTCTGTGATGGCGCGGACAACGACTGTGATGGAGACGTGGACGAAGACGATGCGGCGGATGCCTTTACCTGGTACCTGGATGCGGACGGCGACGGCTATGGCGATGTGGCCGCAGACCAGGACGCCTGCTCAGCCCCTTCTGGCTACGTCGGCAACGCGGACGACTGTAACGATGACGAAGTGCTGGCCTGGACCGGCGCAGCTGAGTCGTGCGACACCGTGGACAACAACTGCGACGGATCTGTGGATGAGGGGGTGACCACCACCTACTACGCGGATGCGGATGGCGATGGGTATGGCGATGGTGCTTCCCCCGTAGAGGCCTGCTCCCAGCCGTCGGGCGCTGCCAGCAACTCGTATGACTGCAACGATGCCGAGCCACTGGCCTGGTTTGGGGCCGCCGAGTCCTGCGACGAGGTGGACAATAACTGCGATGGATCAGTGGATGAGGGAGTGACCACAACCTTCTACACGGATGCCGACGGGGACGGCTATGGCGATGTGGCTGCGCCGGTGGAGGCGTGCGCCCAGGCCTCCGGGGTGGTGTCCAACAGCGATGATTGTGATGATAGCGCCGGCGAGACCTGGCCGGGGGCTGCCCAGCTGGAGGCAAGTCCTGGCGACTGCATGGCAGATGCAGACCTGGATGGGTTTGGGGATGAGAACGCGACGGGTGCGGTGGTGCCCGGGACGGACTGCAATGACCAGTCTTCGGCCATCAACCCGCTGCAGACCGATGTGCAGGGGGACGGCACTGACCAGAACTGTGACGGGGTGGATGGAACGGACTCCGATGGGGATGGATTTGCAAGCGCCGCCAGCGGTGGCAGTGACTGTGACGACACCGACAGCGCGATCCTTCCCACTACCGATGGCGATGGGGACGGCTTTGACTGCAACGCGGACTGCGATGACGCCGATGCAACCATCTACCCGGGAGCCACGGACATTCCAGAAGATGGCACGGACCAGAATTGCGATGGTTCGGACCCCTCCTATGCCACGTACCTCTCGGATGTGAACATCGCGACGGATGTCGCTGCGGACTATTTCTGCACCGCCTACAACAACATTGCGGGCAACCTGTACATCGACCTGACCAGCCTCACCAACAACACCACGGCCTTCATGGACTGCGTCGAGTCTGTCGGCGGGCAGCTCAATGTACAGGGGGACAGCAGCTCCGAGTTCTCTTTTGCGAGCCTGGAGGAGGTAGGGGAGGGGCTGTACCTCCAGAATGGAGGATCGGTCTTCAACTTCCCGGCCCTCACCGAAGTGGGCAACTCCATGGAGATCTCCCCGGATTCAGTGGCCCTGGATGGGGATGTATCGTTTCCGGTCCTGGAGACGGTGGAGGACCAGTTCTACATCACCAACGCTTCGCTCACCGAGTTGACCGGGTTCTCAGCGTTGACCAGCGTGGAGAACTTGTACCTCAACAACAACTCCTCCTTGGTGACGATCTCTGGATTCTCGGGACTGGAGTCGATTGCCAACGAGCTGCAGATTGAGAACAACTCAAACCTGACCAGCATCACTGGATTCGATGCCCTGGAGTCGCTCAAATACGTCTATGTCTACTCCAACTCTAGCCTGACCAGCATCACTGGATTCGATGTCCTGGAGTCGGTGCAGCAACTGTACATCTACAACAACCAGCTGCTGGACACCCTGAGCGGTTTCGGTGTCCTCGAGTCGCTGCAGAATCTGAACGTGTACGACAATCCGTTGTTGTCTTCGGCCCAGGTCTGCCCGTTCTTCCAGAGCAACACCACCAACTACAACATCTACAATCTTCTCGACTCCTTTGATCGAAACGAGTGCGATGCGGATGGGGATGGCTACACCCCGAACACCAATGACTGTGACGACGGCAACGCGACCACCTACCCCGGTGCCACGGAAACCTGTGATGCGGAGGACAACGACTGCGATGGCTCTCTGCCCGCGGACGAGGCGGATGGGGATGGCGATGGCTACATGGTCTGTGGCAATGACTGTGATGACTCGGATGCGTCATTCAATCCGGGAGCACCTGACCTCTGCGACGACGGGCTGGACCAGAATTGCGATGGGTCTGACTCGACCTCGGTGGACCTGGATGGGGATGGGATCAGCAGTTGTGACGGAGACTGTGACGACAGCGATGCCACCAACACCGACCTCCTGGGCAGCGTGAGCTGTCCTGCGGGATCCTGTGTGGCCATTGCCTCCACGGACCTCATCAATTCGGGAGACGCTGCCTACTACGTGACTCTTGCCGACAGCTCTGTGGAAGAGGTCTTCTGTGAGATGAGTACCGCCGGCGGCGGGTGGACGCTCTTCGGGATCACAGACTCGGATGAGTGCGCCGAAAACCTGGACTACGGACCCGATGGTCTCGTGGATCGGAGTGGAGCGCCCTACCTCTCCACCCTGTTGCAGGATGAGTCGCACACCTCCTTCCTGCAGGTCTTCCAGGCAGATGGAAGCACCACGGACTTCACCATCGTGTACGCTTTCACCGATGGAATTGCGACCCTTTCGGATCGGTTTGATTCGGCGGTGAGCTCAGGCGAGGGTGTGTCCTGGGGGGTGAGCTACCAGGGATCCACCTACAGCCTGAGTGGAACCTGGTGGTTCTCCAATGGAGCCGACACCAGCAGCAAGTGGTCCGGGAGCGGCAGCAACTTCTCCAACGACGATGGATGCTGGGGCGCCGCCAACGGAACCCTGGATGGGAACGGAAGCGCCTACATCAATAGCTACTCAGACTCCTGGGGCCATGAGAATCCCAACAGCGGTGACAGCCAGTGCCAGACCTACTTCGTGGACGGGTCACAGCAGTCCAGCGGTAGCATCCGGAACTACATGTACTACCGCTAGGCCTGTTCGGCCTACCCCGTGTTGCGCATCCCGGCGGCGATGCCGTTCACGGTCACCACAAGGGCGGCCCGCACGGCATCCGGCTTGGGCTCTCCCGGGTCCCGAAGCCGCTGGAGCAATTCCGCCTGGAGGAGGTTGAGGGGGTCGACGTAGGGGTTGCGGACCTGGATCGAGCGGCGGAGCACCGGGTTCTCCTCCAGGAGCTTCCCCCGCCCGCGCAGGGCGAGCAGTCGCTGGCAGGTGAGGTGGTACCGGTCCCGGAGATCCTGGCCCAGGGACTGCAACTCCTCCGGCACGAGCAGGGCGTCGTACCGGGCGGCAATGTCCGGCAAGGCCTTGGCCAACACCATTTCCACCAGGTCCAGGGTGGAGCGCAAGAAGGGCCATTCGGCCACCATTTCCGTCAACTCCTCCACGCCGGAGGTCTCCTGCATTTCCTGGTCGAGGGCGGCCCCCACCCCCAGCCATGCCGGGAGCATCAGGCGGGTCTGGGTCCAGGCAAAGACCCAGGGAATCGCCCGTAGGCTCTCCACACCGCCACCGGATCGGCGCCGGGCCGGGCGGCTTCCAATGTGGAGCAGTCCCAGCTCCTGCTCGGGGGTGGCTGCGCGAAAGTAGGGGACGAACCGGGGATCGTGGCGGACCACCCCGTGGTAGGCCGCCGTGGAGGCACGGCCCAGTCGGTCCATGCGGGTGCGCCAGGACGGCTTGGGCGCGACCCCCGGGAGCAGGGTGGCTTCCAGCACGGCGGTGGTGGTCAACTCCAGGGTGCGCACGGCGATTCCAGGCCGGCCGTACTTGGCTTGAATCACCTCTCCCTGCTCGGTCACACGGAGGGTGCCCCGGATGGACCCGGGGGGTTGGCAGAGGATGGCGGCATGGGTGGGGCCACCCCCTCGTCCCACGGATCCCCCCCGGCCGTGAAACAGGGTCAGCTTCACACCCAAGCCGTCACATGCTGCCACCAGGCGCTCCTGGGCGGTGTACAGCGCCCAGGCTGCGGCCAGGCGCCCGGCGTCCTTGGCGGAGTCCGAGTAGCCGATCATCACCTCCAGGCGATCTCCATCGACCTCCCGCACGTGGTTTCGCATCCAGGGGAGGGAGAACAGTCGCCTAAGAGAATCGCTGGCCGCGTTCAGGTCGGCTTCGGTCTCAAAGAGGGGCACCACGCGCTGGGGGGGCGCCCCGCCCCCTGCCAGGCGAGCATCTCGCTGAAGCAGGTGCACCGCCAAGACATCGGAGGGCGGGCCGGCCATGGAGATGACGTAGGCCCCCAAGAGTCCCGGAGGTTGGTCGGCGGCCACAGCAAATGTCTCCAGCACATCCTTCACCGTGTCCGGCGCATCGGACTGTCGAAAGAGCGCTGCGGGCACCAGGGCGGCGTCACTGGCGAGGGCTTCCACGAGAAAGTCCTGTCGCTTTTTTTCGTCCCAGGTCTCGTAGGCACCGAGCCCGAGGTGCCCAGTGATCCAGTCCAGGGCTTCGGTGTGGCGATCTGATTCCTGGCGGATGTCCAGCCGAAGCAGGCTCAACCCGAAGGACTCCAGTCGTCGAAGGAGGTCCAGCAGGCGCCCCGCGGCGATGTCCTGGTGGTGGCAGGCATGAAGAGAACGCCAGCAGAGCAGCAGGGCCTCGCGCAGATCGGACACCTCCGTGTAGATGGGTTCCCCGGGTGGGGGGCGCCCTTCCAGGCGGGCCTGGATGTCGTCCCGGGTGGCGGCCAGGCGGCCCAGCACCCTCTTGAGCAGGACCCGGTAGGGCTCCCAGGCCTCTCCCACCTCTTGTCGAAGCTCCTCGCTGCAGCTGTTCATGGAAAGGTCGCTGCGCAGGGCCACGACCTCCCGGTGGTAGAGGTCGGCTGCCATCCACCGCGCCAGGAGGCAGGCCCGGGCCGTGGTCTCCGGCTTCACATTGGGATTGCCGTCTCGATCCCCCCCCATCCAGGAGCCAATTCGAATGGGGGCGGCATCCAGGGGAAGCCCCTGGCCTGTGGCGGACAGAAGGGAGGCATCCAGCTCCCGCAGGTAGCGGGGCAGGGCACCCCAGAGCACCTGCTCCACGACGGCCAGTCCACCTTTGACCTCGTCTTCCGGGGTGGGACGCTCAAGCCGGACATCCTCGGTGGCCCAGCAGGCACCGATGGTTCGCAGCAGCTCGGCCCGGTTCAGTTTCTGCTCCCGGGAGGTCATGTCGTGGAGATCCCGGGCCCGCAGGAGCAAGGTCAGCTCCTGGTGTTTCTGCTGGACGGTGCGCCGGCGGACCTCTGTGGGGTGGGCGGTCAGGACCAACTCCACTTCCAGCCCCGTGACGCAAGCGGCAAGGGTGGCCGGGTCCACGCCCGCCTCCAGCAGGCGTCCCATACAATCGTCCAGTGATCCGCGCTGCGGGGAGGCGCCCTGGGCCTGGTATTGGCGCCGCCGCCGAATGCGGTGCTGCTGTTCGGCGATGTTTGACAGGTTGAGAAAGTGGGCAAAGGCCCGGGCCACCCGGTGCATGTCGTGTACGGACAGCCCATGGATCAAATCCTGGAGCTTGCTTGCAGCCTCTCCATCACCGGCCCGTGCAGCCTTGGACAGCGAGCGGACGGCCTCTACCAGGTCGAACAGTTCCTGGCCTTCCTGGCGGCGAAGGACCTCCCCGAGGAGTTCACCCAGGAGCTGGATGTCCTGGCGCAGGGGGGCGTGTTGATCGGGGGAGTCACCGGGCATGGTTGGATTCTGCCACGACTCGCCGGTCGTTCGGTCTAGAAGGTCTCCAACCAGCGAAGAATCGTGCGCACCATGGCCCCGGTGGCGCCCTTGACCAGGTAGTTCTCCGGGTGGTCGAGGAAAGCAGGTCCCGCGATGTCGAAGTGGGCCCAGGTGGGGCCGTCGACAAACTCTGAGAGGAACAACGCGGCCGTGATGGCGCCGGCTTCCCGGCCCCCCACGTTCTTGAGCTCTCCCCATTCCCCCTTGAGCTTCTCCCGGTAGAGGTCCTCGAGCGGGAGTCGCCAAACCCCTTCTCCAGACTCCAACGCCCGGTCCTTCCAGAGGTCGGCAAAGTCATCGTCGCTTGTGAACAGGGCGCTGTAGTGGCTGCCCAGGGCCACCACCGAGGCGCCGGTCAACGTGGCCAGGTCGATGCAAGCGTCCACCCCCAGCTCGCTGGCATAGGAAAGACAGTCCGCCAGGACCAGTCGGCCCTCGGCGTCGGTGTTGTGAATCTCGACGGTCTTCCCGTTGTACAGGGTCAGGATGTCGCCCAGCTTGTAGGCGCCTCCTCCCAGCATGTTTTCCGCAGCCCCGAAGATCCCATCCACCCGCACCCGGGGCGCCAGGTCCGCCAGGGCAGACATCACCCCAAGCACCGAGGCGGCGCCGCCCATGTCGCAGCGCATGGTCTGCATGCCGGTGCTGGTCTTGAGAGAGAGCCCACCCGCATCAAAGGTCACTCCCTTGCCGACAATGGCGACCCGGCCCCTGGAACGGCCCGGCGGGCTGTACTTCATGTGCACAAAGCGGGCGGGACGGCTGCTGCCCTGGCCCACGGCTGTGATGCCCCCCATGCCCTTTTGTCGAATCTTCTTTTCGTTCCACACCGAGACCTTGAGGTGCTCCCCCGCGAGGGACCGGGCGGTCTCGGCCAGGCTCTCCGGGGTCACCACCTCGGCGGATTCATTGACCAGGTCACGGGCCATTTGCTGCGCTCGACCATGGGCCAGAGCGGTCTTCATGGCGATGCGGTGGCGGTGCAGCCCCAGGAGCTTGACCGTGGCCAGGGGCGCCTTGCGGTCTTCGTGGGCCTTGTAGCGGTCCCATCGGTAGTTGCCGGCCATTGCCCCTTCCACCACCGCCCGCAGGATCTCCCCGTCCTGTTCACCCGGGGTACCGCTGGCCGGGGTGGCGAACGCCATGGAGGTGGCTCTCTTGTCCCTGGCGAACCGGGAGGCGGCACCCGCGGCGAGGCGGTGGGCTCCCGCACTCCAGTCCCCGACCCCAACGGCCAGGATCCACTTGGCGGAGACGTTTCCCAAGCTCCTCAGCGCCAGGGTAGCCCCGGCGTTTCCCCGGAAGTTCTCGTCCTCCAGGGCGGCCGTCAGCGCGCCTCCAAATGCCTCGTCCAGGTCGGGCGGCACGCCCGTCGGGTCGTCCGCAGAGACACAGACGGCCAGTACATCGACCTTGATGTTGGGGCTGAAGGTGGCCGGCTGGGTGAATTTCATAGGTGCCATCCAGGCGGAAAACCGCCTGTCTTGCGTCCGAGCCTACACCAGACGGTGTGTTTCAGGCGATTAGCCGTGCAGCACAAACAGCGCGACGATGAGCAGCACCACGAGCAGGATGCCGGCTCCCATGAAGGCCACATAGGGGTCATCCTTCATGAGCTCCACCCATTGTTCCAACTTGGAGAGGTGGAGGTCGTCGCCTTCGTCTTCCAGTTCTGGCCGGGGGGCGGGTGCATCGCCGAGGGGGCCCGGGAGCGGCAATTCCGTCCAGGACTGTCCCGCCAGGGGATCCGGTGAATCGGGAGCTTCTTCGGTCTCTGTCTCCTCGCCGTAGACCGGGGTGGTGACCTCGGCGGGAGGGGCTTCCTGGGCAGGCGTCGACGGTGAGGGGGGCGCAAACACCGGCTCCGCAAGGGAGGCAGGCCCTCGACCCGCCGCGCCGGGTGCCAAGGGCTTGGGCGTGGGGAGATCGGCGTCGGGCAGCGTGTCTGCATCCGCGTCCACCAAAATGGCCTCCGCTGCCTCGGAGGGAAGCATATCCTCCAGGTACGCGGGGGCATCGGCGGCGCGTTCGAAGGGCAGGGCCTGGGGTCCGGGTTCGCGTTGTTCGGGGACATAGCCTGCGGCAGCCCGCACCGAGAAGTCCGCCTCGTTGGTGACCGGGGGGTGCCCCGAATCCCGGATGGCAAAGGCCACCTTGGTCCGGTACCGTCCTGGCAGAAGGTCCGGCAGGACAAAGGCAAAGCGGAACCGGCCGCTTGGATGGCGATCAGCGGAGTAGGAGCACTCGGCGCTTCGCAGGCGCTCCCCGGACTCCTCATCGAACAAGGCGATGCCACAGGAGATTTCCTCGTGGTCCTCCACCCCAGCAGAGGCCGCCACCGCCACGCTGAACAGAACCGGCTCGCCGGTTTCAAACGTGTCACTTGCGGGCGGTCGGTCCAGGAGCACCTTTCCGACGGATTGGATGCCGGGGCGCACCAGGGACCCGACCTCGTCTACCCGGGGAATGAAGTCCTCCATGCGGTTGAAGCGGAAGGGAGGAGAGGGGCTGGTCTCAAGGGAAATGGCCCGGTTCAAGACCGCGGCTGCTCGCTCGGCAACCCGGGAGTGGAAACGGGCGTTGGAGTCCTGCTCCCGCAGGTGCTCCTGGACCCGGTCCTTCAGGTTCAGCAGTGTGGCCTTGTCCAGGCCCCCCGCGGGCAGGTCCACCTGGAGGTTGCGGGTGGCATGGGAGGTGCCGGGGGGGGTCATGATCGCCCGGTAGAGGATCATGCCCATGGCATAGGTGTCGGCCACGGAGGAGTAGGACGCGTCTCCCAGGTTGGTGGCGATTTCCGGGGGGAGGTAGCCGTTGGAGTCGAGGGAGAGCGTGTGCAAACGCCCCACGTGGGCCTGGGAGGACCGGGTGGCCAGGTCCGCCAGGAAGATGTCGCCCCGGTCGTTCAGCAGGATGTTCGAGGGCCGCAGGTTGCCGTGGTATCCAGGGCCATCTGCCAGGAGCCGCAGGAGCCCCCCCACCCGCGTCAGGGTTTCCAGCACCTCGGAGAGGTCGCAACCGTCGGCCAGGCGCTTCTCCAGGGTAGTGGTGTACTTGGGCAAGAGCAGCACCGGTGTGCCGTCCGCCGTGGTGAAGCGGGCATGCAGTCGCGGCAGGAAGGGCCATCGGGCGTCTTCCAGCAGGCGCCCCTGCTCCAGGAGCGCGTCCCGGCAGGCGGTCAGGACCTCGTCGGGGGCGGATGTGTCCGCGGGAAAATCCTCGCGGGTCAGGGCGCTCTTCAGGACAAATTCGTCGCTGGTGGACTCCTCGCGCACCACGTAGCTTTTGCCCCACAAGCCCCGGCCGAGGAGCTGGCCGACCTGGTAGGAGCGGCCTCTTGAGTCTCGAACGACATCACCGGTCTTCATGGGGGCGCGCTCATCTCAACGTGGGGGGTTGGAATCGGGGTATCGGCTGCCCGAATCCCTGTCAACGCGTACACTCATCGCACCATGGATCCCCTTCTCTTTCCACGCGAGGGACACGGCCCCTACCGGGTGCTCCGAGGCTTCGCCAAGGGGTTGGTGGACCGGTTCCACGCAGCTTGCTCCGACCCGGAAACAGCGCAACGGGAGCGCCTCAAGCGGATTCTCGGCCAGGTGCAGGGAACGACCTTCGGGGAGGAGCACGGCATTGAGGGCAATGAGGGGCTGCGGGACTTTCGGGAGAAGGTGCCCATCCGGGGGGATGCAGAGTGGCGCCCCTGGCTGGAGCGGATCCAAGAAGGAGAAGACGGCGTGCTGACCCGGTCCAGGGTGCGGGCCCTGGTGCAGACCTCGGGCACCACGGGGGCATCGAAGTTCCTGCCGGTCACCGGTCCCTGGGCAAAGGTGGTGGCGGAAGGCCAGACCCTGTGGCGCCTGGGGTTGGTGCGGGACTGCGAGGCCATCACCCGGGGCGGGGCCTTGACCCTGGTTTCGCCGGGGGTGGAGGGGCGACTGCCCTCGGGGTTGCCCTATGGGTCCAACACCGGCCGCATGCAGCGGGCCCAGCCCTGGATTGTGCGGTTGCGGTACCCGGTGCCCGCCGCGGTCCATGCCCTGGAGGATCCGGATGCCCGCATGTACGCATTGCTTCGGTTTGCCCTGCAGTCGGATCTCTCCTCGATCACCACGGCCAACCCGTCGACCCTTCTGCTTTTGTGCCGAAAGCTGCTGGAGTTCCAGGAGGATTTGGCTGCGGACTTGGAGGAGGGCCGCCTCGCCCGGGGGCCGGCAGCTGCCATTCCCGACGGGCTCCGGCGCACTTGGGATCGGTCCATGAAGCGGGGCACCCCTCCCGCCGAGTGGAAGCCCGCAAAGATCTGGCCGCTCGAGCGAATCCAGTGTTGGAAGGGGGGCGCGGCGCCGTTCTTCCTGGAGCGCCTGGAGGCGGCCATGGGGGCGGACCTGCCGGTGCGGGACGTGGGAATCACGGCGAGCGAGGGGTATTTCGCGATCCCCGAGAACGATGGGAACGCCGGGGGAGTGGCCTGGCTCGGGGGGCATGTGCTGGAGTTCCTGGATGAGAAGGAGAACCCCCACTGGGCGTGGGAGCTGGAGGTTGACCGGCAGTACCGCCTGGTGATCACGACTTCCGCGGGACTGGTCCGGTACGACCTGGACGACGTGGTGGAGGTGACGGGGCACGTGGGGCGGGCGCCGGTGTTTCGTTTTGTGCGCCGGGGATCCGGGGTGCTCAACGTGACCGGGGAGAAGCTGACGGAGGACCAGGTGGTGCGGTCTGTCCGGGAGGTGGTCGGGGGACGGGACATGGCCGGATTCACGGCGGGCCACCAGATGGCCGAGGTGCCCTGCATCCTTGTTTTGATGGAGGGAGCGGGTCCCCGGGAGGAGGGGCTTGGGGGGCGGCTGGACGAGGCTCTGGCCCGGTCGAACGTGGAATACGCCTCCAAGCGAAAGACCGGTCGATTGGGGCCGGTGGTTGTGGAGTGGCTGCCTCCGGGGACGTACGCTCGATACCGGGCCCAGCGGGTGCGGGAGGGGGCTCCGGACGGGCAGGTGAAGGACCCGATTCTGGCTCTGGATGAGGCGGCGTTGGAGCGGGTGCGGGATGCGGGGCGGGGTTCGGGGGATGGAGGGTGAGCCATGGACGGTGCCGTGCCTGGCGGCTGCATGGACAGGCCATGGACAACCCTGGCGGGTTGCCCATGGCCTGCCCATACATCCTTGGACAACCCTGGCGGGTTGCCCACAGGCACTTGGACAACCCGGTGGGTTGCCCACACCGCCCATAGCTCCGATGACGGTGGGGTAGATGGGGGGGCTTGTTGGTTTTGGGAGGTGGGAGGACACAACTCGCATCCGCACGGTGCGGATGGGACTTTGGTCCGGTATGCGGACAATTCGGGCATC
>CAZSZE010000031.1:0-10782 GCA_964610645.1 uncultured Enterobacterales bacterium
GTGAGCCCAAGAGTGGAAACGCCCGAGAAAAACGGGGACACCTGCGGGCACAGGGTTCAAGAAATGGCGTCATTGCAGGGACTTACAAAACGCGTCACACTACGGTTCAATGTGTAGCTCCGGGGCGCCTCCGACTTCGCCAGGCTCGCCCGACGCCTGCGGAGCTGGACCCGGCTTGAGCCCATCGTTCAGGGGGCGATGCTTGTGCGGGCGGGTTGATCGTGTTGCCCGAATGTGCCACGTTGTCCCGACGGGGCAACATTGTGGTTTCAGACAACAAACTAATCTCAGGGGTCGTGGCCAAGGTAAGAGAACTCCTTCCACCCGGGTGGAGCTTGCGGACGACAGGAGGTTCCATGCGCCTGGCCAGCCCGAGCGGCGATTCCGGCATCCTCGACCTCACCATCACGACCAGGCTTGAGCCCCGCGGCGTGGAGGAGCTTCCAGCCGACGATGGCTTCCTCGTCGTCGCGGCCTACCTGTCGGACCGCACCCGCAAGCTTCTCGAAGAGGCCGGCCTGAGCTACGCCGACACCACCGGCAACATCCGCATTGTGCTTTCGACACCGGGGCTGTTCATCACGAGCACCGGAGCGGCCACCAATCCCTGGCCCGACAAGCGCCGCCTGACGCTGCGCGGCACGAAGGCCGGCCGGATCGTCTGTGCCCTCGCCCAGGCGCCGCTGCCTCTTGGTGTTCGAGAGCTGGCCACGCTCACGGACGCCGACCCTGGATACGTCTCCAGAACCCTCGCCATGCTCGACGCTGAGGCGTTCGTCGATCGGGTCGCGCGCGGGCGGGTTGGCTCGGTCGACAGGCCGGCACTCCTCGCGCGTTGGGCCGAGGATGCGCCGCTGTCCGCCCGGGCCAGGGCGTCGACCTGGCTCGCGGCCCGTGGGCTGAACCGTGTGCTCGAGGGGCTCGGCGATGCGCCCTTCCCCTACGCCATCACCGGCAGCGCGGCCGCGGACCGCATGGCTCAGGTAGCCCCGACCCGCCTGCTGACGATCTATGTCCGGGACGCGGAGGTCGCCGCCGAAGCATTGGACCTGCGGCCAACCGATGCGGGGGTGAACGTTGTCCTCCTCGAGCCGGAGGACGATGCGATCATCGACCAGGCATCGAGTGACGGCGAGCGTTGCTACGCGCCCCGTCCAGTGGTCATCGCCGATCTGCTCTGCGGGACGGGCCGAGAGCCGGAGGAGGCAAAGGCTCTGTTGAGCTGGCTGGATGACAGCGAGGACCGCTGGCATGGATGAACTCTACGTAGTCGCCCGCCGCGTCCTGCTCGACGCGCTCGATGCCTTGGGTGCGCACCGCGACGCAACCATCCTGGTGGGGGCGCAGGCCGTCTACCTCCATACGGGCGACGCCGGCATGGCCATCGCCGAATACACGACCGATGCGGGCCATAGTGCTCCAGATAGTTCACGGTCTCCAGGACGAGGATTCCCACCACTGCCGACCCCATGAAAGCAAGGGTCGCCACCGAAAGCCGACTACACCATCGAGGGCGAAATCCAGGGTTCCCTGAACAACCGGGTCAACGAAGACAGCCACACGACCTTCGATGGGATCTACGACGTTCAGTTTCTGGTCGGGGGCGAGACGACCGATACGGCTGTCTTCCAGGTGGAAAACAGCGGCTTCTTCGGCACGGTGGACCACAACGCCACCGCCGTGCTCGATGTCCAGGGGTTCATCTCCTCGGACGGCCTCGTCGTTCTCACCGGTGTCACTGGCTCCCTCAAGCAGACCCTGGGGGAAGGCCAGGTGGACCACGAGACATTCGAGGCCACCGGCGTCTACCGGTTTGGTGACGAGGTCGGCATCTTCTCCGCCCAGAGGAGGGAGTCATGATTCGAAAGGTCGCACGACTGGCCCTCGTCCTGTTCGCTCTTGGATCGGGGTCCCTCCCCGGCACCGCCCAGGCCCAGGCCCTGCAGGACTTTGATGACGGATTCGGTCTCTGGAAGGCCAGCCCCCAGCGGGTCGGGCGAAGCAAGAACCCGGGCTGGAAGGTGGTGAGCAACGCCGGGGAGAAAGCAGCCCGCAACAGCCCCACCGGGTCCAAGGTCACCTACTACTGGAAGATGTCGCAGGTCTTTGATCTCACGGACCTGGATGAGCCCACCCTGGAGTTGAAGCACGACTTTCGCGGGCACAAGTACTCCTACTTCCGGGTGCAGGTGGGAGACGCAGATGCCCGGCGCCTCGCTGATTTCACCACGCTGCACGAGGAGACCGCGTCCACAGGCGTGCAGACGCTGGAGTTGGATCTAAGCGAATATGCCGGGACGGAAGTGAAGATCCGACTCCTCCTGCGAAAGCCGGGCGGAGTGGTGGAAAAGAAGATCGGCCTCTATGTCCACCGCCTGGAGCTCACCGCCCGGACCACCGTGACCATCGAGGACTGCCTCGCCTATGACCGCGGCCTCTACCTGCACTGGACCGACGAGGACCGCGACTGCCAGAACACCCGAAACGAGTCCTTGGTCGGCGCTGCAACGGGAGAGGTCGATTTCCTGGATGCTGAGGAATGCCGCGTAGGGGATGGACTGTGGGAAGACCCCTACACAGGGCTCTCCTTTGACAATCCGATCTACATGGACATTGACCACATGGTGCCCCTGAAGGAAGCCCACGAGTCGGGCGCCTGGGCCTGGACCAAGGAAGAACGCCGGGCCTTCTCCAACCAGTTGTCCCCGGTGGGCCAGCTCTTTCCAGTCCAGGCTTCTGCCAACCGGCAAAAGGGTGCCAAGGATCCCGGCGAGTGGTTGCCCTCCAACCAGGACTGGTGGGAGGACTATGCCCGGGCATGGATCGACGTGAAGAACGACTGGGGCCTCACCGCTGACTCCGTCGAGTTGGCCGCCCTGGAGGAGATCCTGGGAGAAGACCTCACGGTGGAGTACCCTCTCGAGGCATACGAGGTGACCTGCAACCAGTAGGCGCCCCTTTCTACTCTCGGAAATGCCAGTCCGGCTCCCGATGTGGAGAGGGCATTGAACCACAGAACAGGGGATTCCAATGACCAAATCCAGCCGGGCGGACGGTCGGTGGGTCGTGCTCAAGTTCGGTGGCACCAGCGTTTCCTCGCGGGAGCGGTGGCAGACCATCGCGCAGGTGGTTGGGGAACGGATCGCAGAGGGACTGCGGCCGCTTGTGGTTTGCTCCGCCGTCAGCGGGGTCTCCGATGCCCTGGAGAGAGGGGTTGCGGAGTCCGTTGCTGGAGACGCACCCTCCACCCTCGACACCCTCACCTCCCGGCACGAGCAACTGGCCCAGGAGCTGGGCCTCCCCTTTCCCGGCCCCATTGAGACGGAGCTGGCGGAGCTGGCCCGTCTGTTTCAGGGGGCAGCGCTCCTGGGGGAAATGAGCCCGCGGCTGCAGGCCCGCGTCCTGGCCCACGGGGAGTTGATGTCGACCCGCCTGGGCGCTGCCTTTCTCAATGCAGAGGGCGTGGACACCGCCTGGATTGATGCGCGGGAGTGCTTGACCACCGTGCCCGGAAAGGATGCCCACCGGGCCTTTCTCTCCGCCACCTGTGACAGCGACCTGGACCCTGATCTGCAGGAGCGCCTGGGTGCCCTGGAGGCCGGTGTCCTGTTGACCCAGGGGTTCATTGCCCACACACCGGAGGGAGAAACCGCTCTGCTCGGACGAGGCGGTTCCGACACGTCAGCGGCCTACCTTGCGGCAAAGATCGGGGCGGTGCGCTGTGAGATCTGGACGGACGTGCCGGGCCTCTACTCGGCGGATCCACGGGGGGTGCCCTCCGCGCGGCTGCTCAAGCGCCTGGACTACCCGGAGGCCCAGGAGATCGCGACCACCGGTGCGTCGGTCCTGCACCCGCGCTGCATTCATCCCCTGGCCACAGCCGACATTCCGATCCACATCCGGTGCACCCCCCACCCCGCCATGTCCGGGACCGTGATCCACTCCCAGCTGTCGGACTCCGATGCGCGGGTCAAGGCCATCTCCATCAAGCGCGGCGTGATGCTTGTGAGCATGGAGACCCTGGGAATGTGGCAGGAAGTAGGCTTTCTCGCCCGGGCGTTTGCCTGCTTCGAGGACGCTGGATTGAGCATCGATCTGGTCTCCACCTCGGAGACCAATGTGACCGTCACCCTGGACCCGGCAGCCAACCACCTCGCCCCCGCAGTCCTCGACACCCTCGAGGATGCCCTGGGCACAATGTGCCGGTCCCAGGTGCTGGGTCCCTGCGCCACGGTCAGCCTCGTGGGGAGGAACATCCGGCGCATGCTCCACGAGCTGGGAGGCGCCCTGGGGGTGTTCGAGGAGCAGCGCATTCACCTGGTCAGCCAGGCTGCAAACGACCTCAACCTCTCCTTTGTGGTGGATGCCGACCAGGCAGACCGTCTGGTCCGACAACTCCACGGCCAACTCTTCGCCCACAGCACCGAGTCCTCCCTGCTGGGGCCCACCTGGGAGGAGAGCTTTGCCTCAGAGGCGGGCCCGGCCGAGTCGCCCTGGTGGGAAACGCGCCGAGCCGACTTGCTGGCCTTGGCCAGCACCGAATCGCCCCTGTATGTCTACGACCGGGCCAGCCTGGTGGAGGCTGCCGGGAACCTCCACGGCCTCGCCAACGTAGAACGGGTCTTCTTTGCAGTGAAGGCCAACCCCCATCCGGACATCCTGCGGTGCTTCGCCGCCCAGGGCCTCGGCTTTGAGTGTGTCTCCCCGGGGGAGCTGGCCCATGTGCAGGAGGTGCTGCCCAAGTTGCCCCCGGACCGCCTCCTGTTCACCCCGAATTTCGCGCCCCGAGAAGAGTACGCCCAGGCACTGGCTGCGGAGATTCCGACGACCCTGGACAACCTGCATCCCCTGGAAGCCTGGCCGGAGATCTTTCGGGATCGCCCCGTTCTTCTGCGCTTGGATCCCGGCCGTGGGCGAGGACACCACGCCCATGTGCGCACCGCCGGCCGCCAGTCCAAGTTCGGCATTGCACCCGAGCAGGTGGAGCGAGCCGCCGAGCTTGCAAAGGCTGCCCGCGCACGGGTCATCGGCCTGCACGCCCACGCCGGAAGCGGAATCCGAAGCCACGAAAGCTGGGCCGAGACCGCTGCCTTCCTGGCTGGGTTTTCAACCTCGTTTCCGGACCTGCAGGTGCTGGACCTGGGCGGCGGGCTGGGCATTCCAAGCAAGCCCGGCGAGCTCCCCCTGGACCTGGAGGCCCTGGATGCCACCCTTGCTTCTGTGCGAGGTGCCCATCCCGGGCTGTCCCTCTGGCTGGAGCCGGGCCGCTACCTCGTGGCCCAGGCCGGGGTGCTCCTGGCCACAGTGACCCAGACGAAAACCAAGGGCGACGTGCACTACGTGGGCATCAACGCGGGCATGAACACCCTGCTTCGGCCTGCGCTCTACGGCGCCTGGCACCAAATCGTGAACCTCTCCCGCCTGGAAGCCCCCCTGGACCAGGTCGCCCATGTGGTCGGCCCCATTTGCGAGACCGGCGACACCCTGGGCTACCAGCGCCGCCTGGCCACCGCCTCAGAAGGAGACGTGCTCCTGATCGCCACCGTCGGCGCCTACGGCCGGTCCATGTCCAGCCATTACAACCTTAGAGCCCCAGCAATGGAGTCGTTCCTGCCCTGAATCCGCAGGACCGGGGTAGCATCTGCCCTGGAGGAATCTCATGATCTCAGACAACCACATCGATGCTCTTCGATACAGCGAGTGCTTCAAGGGACTGGACAAGGAGGCCCTGCTCAAAGTGGCGGCTCTCTGCGAGGTGCGCAACTACGAGAAGGGCGAAGAGATCTTCCATGAGCTTGACCCCGGAGAAACGCTGTACGTGATTGTCCAGGGCGTGGTGGACGTGATAATTTCCCGCCCCTTGAATACCGGAGACCCCATCAAAGTGACGCCCCTCAAGGCGGGGTCGTGCTTTGGAGAGATCTCCCTGGTGGATGGTTGTTTTCGGTCTGCCAGCGTGGAGGCCCACATGGACGTGGAGGTGCTTGCCATCCCAGATGCCCAACTGCGGGCGCTCTTCGGGGACGACCACGAGATCGGCTACACCTTCATGCTCAACACGTCCCGCATTCTCTCCACGAGGATCCGAGACGCGAACATGCGCCTTCGAAACGTCATGGCGGGCCTGTACGTATAGAGCACCGGTGAGGCGAGTTAGACGCCATCCATGAAACCAACGTCTCAATATGTGGCCTACAAAGCCGGTGGCCAGGCCTTTGAAATCCGGCGGACTGCGGGGGGCGTTGCTGAAACGCGATCCGACGACGCCAACAGCGCAGCGGCCGCTGCAGGACTGGCCCACGGCATCGATCGCATGCTCCAGATGGACATGCTTCGCCTGATCGGCCAGGGCCGCCTGTGCGAGTGCCTCCAGGACTCGGAGGAGAGCCTCGCCGTCGACCGGTTTTCCCGGGAAATGGGCTTTGCCCATGATGCCGCCCAGGATGTGGAGAACCTCCTTCCCGGAGCCCGCGACTGGATGGATGCGTACTGCGCCGGGTTCAACCTGGCTTTGTCCAAGAGCCAACCGTGGGAGCTCAAGGCCCTGGGACGCACCGTGACCCCGTGGACCCCTGCCGATGCACTCATCACCTACAAGCTCATGTCCTACATCGGCCTGGCCCAGACCCAGCAGGACACCGAGAAGCTGATCCTCCAGGCAATCCACGAGGGCGTGGATCCCGGCAAGCTGCGGGCCCTCTTCTCTCCCCACCTCGACGGCCTGACCGACACCCTGGTGGACCTGCTGAAGCGAACCCCCATTCACCAGCCGCACCTGGGCCAGGATGTGCGGTTTGGGCTCCCGTCACTGAAGGCAAGCAACAACTGGGTGGTGCACGGCTCCCGCACCGCGTCGGGAATGCCCATTGTCTGCTGTGATCCGCACCTGGAATGCAACCGGCTGCCTGCCATCTGGTACGAGGTGGTGCAGCACGTGGGAGACGATCTGCGCATCGGCGCCACCATGCCGGGAATCCCCGCCCTGGTGATGGGCCGCACCCGGCACTGGGGGGCCGGTTTCACCTACGGTTTCATGGACCAGATCGACTATTTCATCGAGGAAATAAAGGACGGCCGCTGGCGCCACGGGGACTCCTGGAAGGACCTGTCCATCCGGGAAGAGAACATTCTTCGCAAGAAGGGGGAGCCGGTGGTGATGCGGGTGCACGACACGGCCCACGGCACCCTGGAGTTGCCTGCGGATGGGAGCGGCCCCGAGAACGGACTGCACCTGGCACGGGCCTGGTCCAACGCCGTAAACGGCGCATCCGATGGAATCAACGCCACCTTCAAGCTGCTCGATGCCAAGACCGTGGAGGAGATCCAGCGGACCGTCGCGGAGATCACCATCTCCGCGAACTGGCTCATCGCGGATTCCGAGGGCCACATCGGCTACCAGCAGAGCGGGCGCCTGCCCCAGCGGGCCCACTCCGGGCTGCACCCGGTGCCCGGCTGGGAACCCCAGTGGGATTGGAACGGCTGGGTGGCCCCCCAGAAACTCACCCGGGTCTTTGACCCCCCCGAGGGCTTCCTGGCCACCGCCAATGACAACTGGAACCGCCCGGGATTCGCCCAGGCCATCAACCTGCACATGGGAGACTTCCGGGCGGGCCGGATTCGCGACGAGTTGTCCAAGAACATGCGCGTCACTGTGGACCACATGAAGACGCTGCAGGGGGACCTCTACTCCCTGCAGGCCGAGCGGCTGTTGCCCCTCTTCCTCCCCCACCTGCCGGACAACGAGATCGCCACCCTCCTGAAAGAATGGGACCGTTGCTACGACGTGAACTCCCGGGGGGCAACGGTCTTTGAGGCGATCTACGCCGACCTGCTGCACGTCCTGTTTGGGGAGGGCCTCTTCGGATCAGACGCCTGGAACTTCCTCGCAAAAGAGACCGGTTTTGCCTCGGAGTTCTTCCCGGTGCTCGATGAGGCCGTCCTGTCCGGAGATGCCCTCTGGTTTGGCGCCGAGGGACCGGAAGCCTGCCATGCGCGGGTGGTCCAGGCGGTGTGCAGCCGGTGGCGCTCGGCAAAAGACGTGCCCCGGTGGGGCAGCCTGCGCCGCGTGGACATGAAGCACCTGCTCTTTGGGGACGTGCTTCCAGGCTGGCTGGGCTTCAACCATGGCCCCATCGAGCTGCCCGGGGGACGATCCACCGTGGTCCAGGGGGCCGTATTCGAAGCCCATGGCCGCACCACCACCTTCTGCCCCTCCTGGCGCATGGTGGCCGACCTCTCGGAAACCGGCGCCTGGACGGTCCTGGCGGGAGGCCCTTCGGATCGTCGGTTTTCCCCGTTCTACAAGACAGACATCGGCCGCTGGCTGGGCATGGACTTCAAGCTCTTGGGCGACTGAGTGCGCCGGCGGGCACCTGTCGCCTGCTGCACGTTGTGGGCACAGCGGCCGTCCCGGTGCTGTTCTGTTGCGGGGGTCAAGTGGCAGGGCGCTTCTGCCGATTCTGGTGGTAGCCCAACAAGGCAAGAGATGAATCGGGCGTGGCCCTCCAAGCTCCCGTCCAACTGGCCCGAGTCTCCACCCGGGCCTTTCTCTTGCCTGGGGCCGATCAGGTAAGCAAGATGACCAGCGCCATAATCCACACACAGTGGAGAAGAAGCGTCGCGTCCAGGCTTCCGTGAAAGAACGAAGTGATCTCACTGATCCGTGGAACCGTGGGCCAGGTCCGATCGTAATCCTCCAACTTGTCCCAATCCATACGGTCGCCGCGCTTGAACCACGGCTTGTGGGTGGTCGTGACATCAAGGGCGTCTGAATCGGAATATTCTTCCATGGTTCTGCCTCGCTCCCCCTCAGTCTACCGAACTTGTTCTTGACAAGTCAACCATATTCATAGATTTCACCTTAGGAATGGCCCGGTTCTCCCCTCGCGATAGGTGCCATTGCCAACTGGAGGCCCCATGTCACTGACCCCGTCCACCATGCTCGACCTGGGCACTTTCGCTCCTTCCTTCTCCCTGCCGGATTCCGCCACGGGCAACGCCGTGACCCTGGCAGAATTCGCCGGGGCCAAGGCGCTCCTGGTCATGTTCATCTGCAACCACTGCCCCTTTGTCGTGCATGTCCGGGAGGTCTTTGGCCCCATCGCCCGGGAGTCGGCAGAGGCCGGACTGAAGGTGGTCGCCATCAACTCGAACTCACTGGAAAGCCACGCTGCAGACGGCCCGGAGCACATGGCGCACCTGGTGTCGGAGATGGGCTGGGACTTTCCCTTCCTCTTTGATGCAGACCAGTCCGTCGCCAAGGCCTACCGCGCCGCCTGCACCCCCGACTACTTTCTGTTCGACAGCGAGTTGAGGCTTGCCTACCGCGGCCAATTGGACGATGCCCGTCCCGGCAACGACTCCCCCGTCACGGGATCAGACCTGCGTGCCGCAATCGCCGACACCCTCGCGGGCGCACCGGTTTCGATCCCCCAGCAACCCAGCGTAGGATGCAATATCAAGTGGAAGCCCGGAAACGAGCCTGCCTATTTCGGGTAGTCTCGACCAGGAGGAGATTCTATGCACACGCTTTGGTTGATTCTGGTGGTGGCCCTGGGATGTGCTGCAAACCGACCGTGCCCGGAAGAGGGCGCCCTGCGAGCCATCGATGGCATGTGCTACCCGGAGAACCTGGGCGATGAAGCGGATGCGGATGCGGATGCAGATGCGGATGCGGATGCAGATGCCGATGCGGACGCAGATGCCGATGCAGACGCCGATGGAGACGCAGACGCCGATGCGGACTCAGATGCAGATGGCGACACCGGCGGCGGGTGAGCACCGGACCCGCACAAGTCGCTCCAGGAGTCTGGCGCCGGCCTCTGGATGGGGCACCCCGCTGGGCCTTTGTGGGAGGCATTCACGGAGATGAACCCCAGGGGGCAGCTGCAGTCCGCGCACTTTCTGCGGCGGACCATCCGATCTGGCAGGAGTGCCGCGCCGACCTGACCCTTGTCGTCGCGAACCTCGCTGCCCTGGAACGGGGCACCCGGGGCTCCGAAGAGGGGGCCGACCTGAACCGGCATTTCGGGGAAGACCCGGTGCAGGGTGCAGCCTACGAGTGCGGGCGGGCCGAGGAGCTTCGCCAGGTGCTCGCCGGCGTTTCGGTGCTGGTCGACCTCCACCAAACCCACCGGCCCATTCCTCCCCTGGCGGTGGTCCAGGACACCCCGCAGCACCTCAAGTGGGCTGCCCGGGCAGGACTCACGATGGCGGTGGTGGGAGCCGACCGAATCTACGGAGACATCCTCCTCTCCGACTTCGTGAACCGTTCCGGGGGCGTGGGAGTCACTGTGGAGACCGGCCAGGCTGGAACGGATGCCGCCCTGCAAGTGGCGGAGTCCACCTTGCGGGCACTCTGGACATCTGCGCCGCTGGAGTCCTCCGACTCCGCCCCCCCCTTTGAGGTCTGGGAGATTCAAGAGGCCCTGCCTTCCCCCGGATCGGACCTCACCTTTCTCCGTCCCCTGGAGAACGCCAGCCCGGTGCAAGCCGGTGAGGTGCTGGGAGAATCCGCCCAAGGACAGTTGATTGCCCCGGCGGACGGAATCGTCTTCCTGCCCCGGGAGGGCCAGCCGGCCGGAGCACCCTGCCTCGTTTTCGCCCGAAGGCGCGGCTGACCACGCCCTGATGGCGCGTGATCCAGCGGCCACCCAGCTTCTGTCACGCCCGGCCTCTCAATCCGGACACAAGTCCAATCCGCACCGTACGGATGCGAGTTGTGGCCGCCCAGCCCCATGTCCCACCACCCTCACCAAAAGGGACACCGACAGGGGGGGGATA
>CAZSZE010000031.1:10882-14922 GCA_964610645.1 uncultured Enterobacterales bacterium
ACCAAAAGGGACACCGACAGGGGGGGGATACCCCATCCCCCCCGGCCCCATGTCCTCCCACAAGGACCGTCGAGTGCGGCAAGCCGGAGGCCCCAGGGTCCCGCCCCAACGGTGAGCGGAGAAAACCGGTCCCATGAGTACTTACGCCACCACCTCCACCGAAAGCCCCATTCCCCCCACCCAGGGGATCTTGTTGTCCGGAAAGTCCGCCTCGGTGCTCTGTCCCCCCTCCGTCTGGCACCGGGTGACCAGGGCATAGGTGCCCGGACCCGGAGGCTTCCACACGAGGCGCCACAAGGTCCATCGATCCGGCCCCGGTGCATAGGTCAGCTCCGCTTCCTCAAAGCTCTCTCCCCCATCGGTGCTCACCTCGACCCGGGAAATTGGATCCGTTCCCCCGAAAGCCTTGCCCAGAATCCGCACCCGCAGCCCATCCGCCAAAAACTGGAGATCCGTAGGAAAAACCACCAGGTTCTGCACCGCCAGGTCCATGGCGTCCGCATCCGAGTCCGGGTGAAAACCCATTTCCTCCATGTAGGCCTCCAGCATGGCGAGCCAGGGCAGTTCGTAGGGGGCATCGAGCAGCTCCACCAGGAGCAGGTGCTTGGGATTGCACCAGCCAAATCGACCTGGGGTCAGGAGCCGCACCGGGTATCCATGGGACACCGGCAGGTCCTCGCCGTTCATCTCCCAGGCCAACCAGAGGGGGCTGTCCAAGTCGGTGACGGGCAGGCCCATGGTGTATCCATCGGCGCAGGTGAACTTCAGGTGGGTCGCCGCCCCGATCTCGAACCCGACAGCGTCCATGGCCTCCTTGATCGGCACCCCTGCCCAGACTGCGTTGTTCATGCGGGGGACGTCCGGTCGGGACTCGATGCACTGGAGGGTGTGCTCCTTTTCCCGGGCGCCCAGGGCGCTCAACGCACCAAAGTCCAGGAGGGAGCGGTCCCCCTCCAAGGTGTCAAACGCCAACCTCCACGCCTCGCGATCAATCTCCGGCGCCGGCGAGTAGGAGACCACGTAGAACTCTTCATTGGTGGAGATCGGTTCCAGTGCCTCGGCCCCGAGCACGTCCCACTCCTCCCCGGTGTCTTCTGTGGGTTGCCCCTTCTCCTTGCACCCGGATGCACTCACTTGGAGCACGGCGGCTGCGCCTCCAGCCAGGAGCGTTCTCCTGTCCAGGGGACGGGCCACAAGGCGGCGGTAGGGTCGTCCCGGGTCCTTGGGCTTCACGGGGTCCTCGTTGCGCATCAATATACTTCTCCCATGGATGACGTCTCTGAAGCCACCCCCCTGGATCACATCCTGCTGGGAATTTGGAGCCTCTGCACCTTTCTGGGATGCGTGGGGCTGCTTCTGTACCTGCCCATGAGCACACAGCCGGCGCTTGAGGAGCTGTCCGAGACGCCGACCGCGCTCACGGTCTTGTTTGGTCTCTGCGCCATGACCAGCTTCTACTTGTGCTGGGTCTTGCGGCGGCGACCCGCCGTGACCACGGCCTTGAAGGGAGCGATGCGCCTGGGAACGGCGGCCGCAGTCCTTGGTTTCGCCTCCTATGCCACCTACGTGTACGGCTACTCCCACACCCTCCCAGACTCCGATGCCCCCACCGTGGGGGACGTGCCCCCGGACTTTGCCGTCACGGACCCGGATGGCCGCACCTGGAAGCTCTCGAACTTCCGGGGCACAACAGTGCTCCTGGTGTTCTACCGAGGCGACTGGTGACCCTTCTGCACCCGGGAGCTTGAGGGTCTCAGGCAAGTCAGTAAGCAGGTGAGAATGAAGAAGGGAGCGGTCCTGGCCATCAGCTCCGATCGATGGGAGGACATGCTGTTTCGGGAGGAGCGACTGCTCGCCGGGCTGGTCCTCCTGGCCGATCCGGAGCGGACCATCATTTCGGAATGGGGGCTGGAGGACATGGCCCTGGGCAAGGAGATCGCCCGCCCCGCGGTGTACCTGATCGCACCGGATGGCACAGTCGCCTGGCGACACCTGCCCACAGACTGGCGGATCCGCATGAGCGAAGACGAGTTCCTGGCGGCCTTTTCCCAAGGGGGGGAGTCGGAATGAGAAGGCAATGGTACGACCGCACTCTCGCTGCCCTGGGTTTGGCCTTGATCGGGGCAGGAGTCCCCTTCTTCGTGCTGGTCTACTCGGTCGGCGCCCCGGTGATCCCATTTGCGGGGCTGGTCATAGCCGCCCTGGGCCTCTGGTTTCTCGCGGGGCACCGCGTGTCTCGGGATCGCCGCGGGCGCCCCCGGAACGAACCGTTAGGCTGAGTCAGGTGCATTTCCTTTTCGCAATGGTTGTCGGGCTCTCCGGGTGTGTTCAGGGAAACACGCGTCACACCCTGGAGGTACAGGTGCAAATGGAGCCCCCAGCGGAAGCCCAGGGCGGCAATGTGTTTCTCACTGGATTCGAGGAGATCGACTCCCGCACCGGCCACCCCCCCCCGGGCAGTTCCCCGGCGGCCCACCACACCCTTGGAATGTTCGTCTACCAGTGGCCCCTGGTCACCCGGGTGGAACTCGTGGAAGGCTTGCACTACTTCGCCATGGTTGGATTCCAACAATGGCCGTCCCCAGGGGATCGCATGAGCGAGATGATTGAGATCACGGGCAGCATGGAGTCGCCCTTGCGGTTCGTTGTGGGCAACGGCACCATTCCCGCTGACCACCTGGGAGAAACACAGTGAGGACATGGCTTCCATTGCTGCTTGTTGCTTGCGGTAGTTCGCCCGAGGAGGAGGCGCCCGTCGCCCCTCTGGATCCCGTGGGCCTCAGCACCCAGGATGCCAACGAGAGCCTGCGCATGTCCCTGGCAGAAAAGTCCAAAATGGCCTTCTCGCTGGCCAAGGCCGAACTCTCAAACCAGGACCTGGTGGAGGTCGCAGTCCAGATTTCGGTGACAAAGCAGTTCGCCGACGCGTCGGGTCACCTTCTGCTAGTCGGGTTCAAGGATGTAGTCTCATTGACCCTGATGCCAGAGTTCGGAGCTCAACCCCAGGACATGCACCGGATTGGCGTGGTGCACACCTGGCCCCAGGAACACCAGGTCCAGCTGGTGGATGGCCTGCACTACTGTGCAGTCGTGAGCCAGGACAGCGTGCCAGGGCCCGAGGACATCATGAGCGTCACCGTTCAGGTCCAGGGAACGAGTACCAAGCCCCTGGTCTTTGAGATCGACCGCACCATGGACCCGATACGTGGGGCTGACTTTGGCTCTCGGAAGAAGCTCAAGGCAACTCTCCTGTTGGACATGGAGCCTCGCCCCGCATCCTCTGAATACGGAAACGTGTTTCTGGTCGGCTTTGGCACCATCAATGAGAAGGCTCAACTCCCAGCACCTGGCACACCGCCCATGGACTTTCGGCAGTTGGGTGTAGCCATCCAGGACTGGCCCATGCGTCGTGCCGTGGAGCTCTGGTCCGACATCTACTACTACGCGTTCTACACCGTTGGTGACCAACCTGTTGCTGGAAATCCAGCCAGCAAACCACTCCGACTTGACTCCGCTCCCACTGAAACCGTGCCCCTCACCATTCGGAGCAATACTGCCCAGACCCCACCGGAGCAAATGCAACTGGGGCATCGCACCGAGTGGAAGGCCAACGAGGATCTAGGGCCCGGAGCAGAGGTGGAGGAGAGCCCCATCACTCTGGAGGTACAAGCCGATCTCCCCCTTCAACCGGGTACACAGCTATTTCTCCTGGGATTCACGGAATTGGGTGCCCGGGGCGCACCCCCGGAGAACGTCCGTCCCCGGGATCACCGCATAATTTCAGAGGAAGTGACCGCGTGGCCCATGTCGATCGAGACGACCCTCGTCAAGGACCTGCACTACTTCCTCTTCTACAGCGAGAGCGAGCATCCACAGCCCGGGGATATTTCGTCGGAGGCCTTCTCGCTGGGAGAGTCGCCCCTGGAAGTCACCCTGGTCGAGGCGGCTCCTCCGCCCCCACCCGAAGCTCCAGACGTCCCCACAGCACCGGTGACCACTACCGCCTCGATCGCACCGCCGCCCTCCTCCAGCTCGACCAC
>CAZSZE010000031.1:15022-42897 GCA_964610645.1 uncultured Enterobacterales bacterium
GCGCTGACCACCGCCACGTCCTGGCGGCCATCCTTGTTGACGTCCAGAAAGGCAAAGGACCGCCCATCGCCGGGAAGGTCCAGCCCCGTCACGGGGGACAGGTCCACGAACGAGTGGTCCTCCCCCTGGAAGAACACCCGGTCCCGCTCGTGGCCCGAGAGGGAGGCGCCGTTTCGAATGAGATGGCGAATTCCACCCTGGGACGCGGCGTAGGTCTCGGGCCCAGGGAGCACATCGGAACGGGCGACCGCCCGCCAGAACTCACTTCAACAATCGTAGGGAAGCGCCTTGGGGTTGGGGGCCGAGTAGTAGCCCGACAAAACGAGAATGTCTGAAAACCCATCATTGTTCAGGTCGCCGAACTGTCCGCCCCAGGACCACCCAGCCCGCGCCACCTGCTCCGCTGCAGCCGGCCGCTCGAACGCGCCTCCGGTGTTTCGGAGCAGGGAGTTCCCGGCTGCAGCCTTGGACACGCGCGGGTCCACATCCCCCAAGGCACCCAGGATCCGATCGCCGGCACGGCTGTGCATATTGGACACGTAGAGGTCCAGGCGACCGTCATTGTCGTAGTCCCCCCAGCTGGCCCCCATGCCGAAGCCAAAATCAGCCGTGTGGGTGGTGTCGGTCACATCCGTGAATTCTCCTCCTTCATTGCGAAACAGGTGGTTCGGCGAGAAATCATTGGCCAGGTAGACGTCTGAATCCCCGTCCCCATCGTAGTCACCCCAAGCCGCCTGGTAGGTGTTCCGGTCCACGGCCAACACGGAATCCACCGGGGCAAAGGTCCCATCCCCCTCGTTGTGGAGCAGAACGTTTCGTGGCCCTGGGCGCTGCAGGTAGAACTGGAATTCCTCGCTGAACAGCGCCTGGCCCAGCGCGGCAGCTTCCTCGGCGGGCACCAGGCCCTCCAGGACCGGTCGGGGCCCAAGGTTGTCTCGCACCAGCCATTCGCGCACCTGTTCCAACATGGAAGCCGCATAGGTCGAGACATAGAGATCCAGGAGTCCATCGCCGTCGTAGTCCACGGCATTCACTGATGACACCAGGAAGGGCGCTCGCGCCAGGCGCTCGGAGGAGACATCTTCAAAGCGGGTTCCGTTGTTCTCAAACAACAGGGAGGAGGCCAGGGTCCGCCCAAGGAAGAGGTCCGGATCTCCATCGTTGTCGAAGTCGCTGAACACAGCGGCAGAGCAGTGGCCTTCCACGTCCAGACCCCAATCGCGGGCCACCTCCTGAAAGGTCCCGTCCCCCCGATTCCGAAGGAGCTGGTTGGGGCCATGGCGAGCCATCACGTACAGGTCGTCCCAACCGTCCTGGTCGATGTCCACCACCGCCACAGCCGGGTGACGATCAAAGGACTCATATTCCAGGGGGGCTGCGGGATGTTCCCCGGTCTCCAGCGCTGCCAGAACCCGCTCCTCGTGCAGGGACCGGCGCACGCTTGTGGGCACCTCCGTAAAAAACAGCGCATCCACGGTGAGGGTCTCAAAGGACCCGGTATGCCAGGCCTGGAGGAAGAACCCTGCGTCCCGAAGGGTCCAGGACGTCTGTATGACGCTGCGCACTGCCACCTGTTCCCCACTCACCTTCTCGGCAAGCCCCTCAAACTCCAGGGTCACGTCCCAGGTCTCCGGAGACGAGAATCCCGCGGCACCCAGGTGCAGCGCACCGTGGCGGAAAGTGACCCCCTGCCCCAGAAAGGCCTCCCACACCCGCAGTTCCTGGGATTCCACCTCGCGCTCTTCTCCGACATCCCAGTTTTGGACCTCCACCCCGTGGAGGGTCTTGGCGGTCCCCGGCGACACCGGGTCCACCACAGAAATGGAGGCCTCCACCCGATCCTGGCAGCCCTCTACCGGTGCACCTTTTTGCAGACCGCTTGCCATGGTTGGGAGCCGGGCCTCCAAGCGGTGGAGCAAGGCCTCGGACTTCCCAAGCGGGCTGTCGGGTGAATCCACCGGTACATCGGATCCGTCCGCGCACCCGGCTTGGGCCAGGAACGCCACCACCAGCGATAGACCAAACCGCCACATGGAAGCATGGTAGCGGAGTAGGCTGTGTTCATGCGTCTGCTTGCTGTGATCCTGCTGGCCCTCCCCAGCCTCGCGGAAGCTGCGGTGGGGTGCAGTCTGCGCAATCCGGATGCGGACATCCGGTCGTTCTTCCCCGCCGTGACCGACTACGTGGTGCACTCGGTGTCGTTTCGGAACCAGGGCGCGGATCACACCGCCCTGGGCCGCCACATCCAGGACGAGCTCGACGGACTGTATGAAACAGACGACGTCCCCTACTCCCTCTACGTGGTGCGGGGGGCTTCCGGCACCCTGGGCTATGTCTTTGGCACCAACCAGCGGGGTCGATACAGCAACATCCAGGTCATCGCGGTCACCGATGCAGCCGGCGACCTCCAGACCGTCTACCTGCAGGCATTGCGATCGCCTGCCTTTCAATCCCTCCAGTCCCCCGAGTTCCTGCAGGATTTGGCCCGCCAGGATCTCACCTCCTTTCCCAGCCTCGCCCCCTGCTATCGGGATGGTGACTGCAAGAACGTGTCCGTCGCGGATCCCACCGGAGGCGCCGAGACCGACGACTACCGCCACATCCTGCGGGCCCTCGCCAAGCTCTCTGGCCTCCAGACTCTCCTGCTGCACCCGGGCTCCCTCGCGCCTCCTGGTGACCGCCACGCTCGCGCCGAGTGGATCGGAAACCACCAGGGCGTGGAGCACCCGCGAACTGTCGCAGAAAACCCCCGGCTCGTCCCCGCCGCTGAGGCCGCCCTCCCACCGGACACCCCCCTCATCGCCTGGCGTCACGCCACAGGAATCCGTGCCTACCCCCTCTCCGCCATGGAACAAACCCCCGTGGTGTTGGACCATGTCAACGGCCAACGAGTCGCCGTGACCTGGTCCGCCCCCTCTCAGACGGCTGCTGTGTTCACCCTCCAGGGAACCGACGTCTTCCACTTCTCCGGCGACCTCCTCTTCGGCCACCGGGTGCTGGTGGACAACGCCACCGGAAGCCAGTGGTCACAGCGCACAGGCGAGGCCGTCTACGGCCGACGAACAGGAGAGATCCTGCCGACCGTCACCGGAGTGGAGGTGACCCGGCTCTCAGAGTTGGGCGACGGAACCGTATTGGTTCTTGCGCCTCAATAGACCACCACCGTCCCCGCCTTCAACCTCCGCTCCGCTCCCGTGCCCTGCACTGTCCCCCGCACTACCGCACGCTTTCCCTTCGAGTTCTTGGGGATCACAAATCCGCTCGCCAGGTCCAACTCCACGTACACCATGTCCTGGGCCCCCAGCAGGTAGAACCAACACCCCATGGGACAGACCTCGCCGATCTCTCCGTCCACGGTGATGCCCCCCTCAGGGAGGGACGCCTCCCACGCCACCGCTTGCGCCTTCAACTCCGCCACGTCCTCGGCGGCTCCGTACGTCGACGGGCCTCCACAACCCATGAGGGCCAGGCCCAGAAGCCATCCCGGGCTCAATAGACCCTCCGGTAGGTGTCTAAGCCCTCGGTGATCACAAGCGCCTGATCGGCGGCCAGGGGTGGAATCTCCTGCACCGTCCCCGACGGCCACCGCACGGTGATCGGACCCGTGGCTTCGTGTTCCGCCAGGCCAAAGATGAGGTACGGGCTGTTGGTGGAGGAGAACCCCTGTCCTGCTGCCACCTCTTGCATGAGCTTTTTATCCCCGACTTGCACGGTGACCCGCGCTCCGATGGCGCTCCGGTTTGACTGGGTCCCCTTGAACATCAGGTGCACCCAGTGGGCCCCGGTGGTGGTGTTTTCCAGCACAAGGTCCCGCCACCTGTCCGAGAGCATCACCCCCCCGTTGTTCATGAACAAGTCTGGATCCCCATCCCGGTCCATGTCCGCGAACGCCGTACCGTGGAACTTGCCGTAGAAGTGCGGATCGTCCAGCGGCGTGATGAGCGTAAATGTATCGTTTCCATCGTTTCGATAAAAGAGCGCCGGCTGCATGAACGACAGTGGGTGACTGCCTGGACCCAGCACCACGTCCAGGTCCCCATCCAGCTCGAAGTCCACGAACTGGGCGCCCATGATGCTCGCCGGCAGAAAATCCACCTTCTCGGCGATGTTGGTGAACATCCCCTTGCCGTCGTTCTTGTACAGGGCTGCCCCGTGGTAGCCCATCTCCCAGGGCAGCTTCTCCAGCATGCCCTTGACCACCGTTTCCTCGGATCGGGCGAAGTTGCTGGCCAGGATGTCCAGGTCCCCATCGTTGTCGTAGTCGAACATCCAGGCGGCGAACCCCATGGAGGAGCCGCCGGACACGCCCCGTTGCACCCCTTCCTCCGAAAAGGTGCCATCGCCGTTGTTGATGTACAGCTGGTTGGGGGCGGTAAAGCCACTGCCGGGAACGCCGCCAAAGGGGGGGCTGAACGAGTTCACGAACACATCCGGCCAGCCATCGTTGTTCACATCCCCCACCGCCATGCCCACCGCCGTAGCCTGCAAGGGCTTGATGCCGGCCCCTGCGCTCACATCCTCGAACACCATGTCTCCCTTGTTCTTCAACAGGCGCAGGGTGCCTCCCATGGTGCCGGTCACCGCCAGGTCCACCAGCCCATCCCGATCAAAGTCCAGGGCCCCGGACCCGCAGGAGTTCTGGTCCATGACCGCCACATCCCCATCGTTTGTGACATCCACAAAGTGGGCCCCCCCCTGGTTCTTGAGCAGGCGGTTGGGACCGGCACTGAACCAGGCTGCCTGGGTCAGGTAGAGGTCCGTGAAGCCATCGTTGTCAAAATCGGCAGCCACCATGCCCGGCGGGGTGTTGTAGATGTCGTCCAGGGCCGGATCCGGCGTGCGAATGTATCCCTCCCCCACCTTGTACCGGTACAGCTCCGGGTGCGAGTAGGCACCGTTGGCCACCAGGTCGAGATGGGAGTCGTTGTCCATGTCCAGGAAGGACACCGCACCCGCCAACTGCCAGCGCCGTATGCCCAGGGCATCCGCCCGGTCCCGAAAGGGGAAGTTCGCGGAATCCGAACGCATGTGCTCCCCAAAGGGAAACAACTCGGCGCGGCGGGCCTCGACGTCCTCCCCTTCCTGTGCCGTCAAGGCCAGGCTTAGCCAGAGCCGGGTGTGTACATCCGGGTGGATGCGGTTGGCGGCTTCCAGGTAGGGAATAGACCGGGCGTACTCCCGGTACCGGAAGAACAACGAACCCGCGTAGAAGTTGACGTCCCAGTCTCCGGCAAACCAGGGCTCCTCCTTGTAGGCCTCAATGAGGGCGATGGCCTCTTCATCAAATCCGATGTGCACCAGCCCCATGACCGCGTTGGCCTTCATGCGGTGGTCGTCCGGTCGCTCGGCGATGAACTCCTTCATCTGGGCCACGATGGCCTGCTGGTCCTCCCGCTTGAGAATCCCCTTCCGGTACAGCTCGGCCACCGCCCAGAAGTTCACCTTTCCATCGCGCAGGATTCCCGCCACCGGGTCCAGCTCATATCGGTCCCGCTGGGCCACCAACATCATGTGCGGCGGCTGTACCCGGACCTCCAGGCGGTCATTCACGGAGTCGTGGGTGTGAAAGTTGTCCCAGGGGCCCACCTTGCTGGCCACTTCCGTTCGATCCGGCAGCGCCTGGGCCGAGACCACCGACGGGTCCACCTCCACAAGCAGCGGCTCCTTGTCACACGCCAACATCGCAAGCACCCAGAACATGGCGCCCTCCTGCCGGTTCACTTACTCCGTGCGGGTTGAAGGCGTCCACCCTCCGAGCGCAGGTGTTGGCGCCACTCCGTGCGTTCGGCCACCGCGGTGTCATGGGACACCACCACCGCCGTGGTCCCCAGGCGTGCGCAGAGTTCGAAGAGGTGGTCCAGGGTTTGATCCCTCTGAGCCGGGTCCAGGCTGGCGGTGGGCTCATCCGCCAGGAGCAGACGGGGCCGATTGGAGAACGCCCGGGCCAGGGCCACCCGCTGCCGCTCCCCCCGGCTCAACAAACGCACCGGATCACCTGCGCGATCAGCCAGCCCCAGGGGCACAAGCAGCCCCGGGTCCACGGCACAGCCCGCCCCGCGGGCCACCATGTCCAGGTTCTGGAGCACGGTCAGACTCTCCAGCAGGTGGACCTCCTGAAAGACCAGGCCCACATTTGCCAAGCGCCATGCGGCGGCTCTTCCCCCCACGGGGGACCCTTCCCACTGCAATTCCCCTGCATCCGGGTCCACCAGGTGCGCCAGCAGATGGATGAGCGTTGACTTGCCCGATCCAGAGGGCCCGCCGATCAGAGTGTGCCCGCCTGCCTCCACCGCCAGGTCCAGCCCACGCAAAACCACTCGGGGTCCAAAGGCCTTGTCGATGCCAAGGGCCTCCAACATCAGTTCCCCCTCAAGTCGGCCAGAGATCCACCCCACCGGAGCCGCACCAGGGCCGGCACCGTGGCCAACACCCCCAGGGCCGCCGCCCCCACCACACCCCGGCAGATCAAACTGCAATCAAGCACCACCAACACCCCGCCCGGTGCATAGGGCAGCGAGTTCACAATCCAATCCGTGGACAGGCCAGCCCCTCCCCAGGCCGCCCCCACGCCCAGCGCCGCCCCCAGCCCCACCAGCACGAGGTTCTCCACCAAGGCCGCCAGGCCGATGAAGCCTTCAGAAAAACCAATGGCGTGCAACATCACGCGCCCCGGGTGTTCGGACAGCGCCCGGACCAACGCCGTGTTCACCAGGACCACCCCCGCCAACCCCACCAGGAACCCGGACAAGAGCCGCACCACCCCCCGCAGGTTCGCCATGGCTGCCCGCAGGGTCTCCACCACCGAGGACAGGGGAATCACCTGCAAGGCTGCATCCGCCTCGTACCGATCCCGCACGGCCTGGGCGTCCAGGCGACCCGCCTCCGAGAGCTGCACCCCCACCCCGGTCAACTTGTCCCCGAGACCAAAGGCCTCCTGGAGCCTCTCCAGGTCCACCAGCACGGACCCGTCCAGCTGACTCCCGGTGCGCTCGAGAATGCCCAGCACCGGCAGGGTCACAGGATCCTCTCCCCGGGGAAGCAAGACCTGGTCCCCCGGATGGCGCTGCATGAGCTCCGCTGCCTCAAAGCCCAGCACCACTCCCGGGGTCTCCCCATCGAGCCAGGCCCCCGCACGCAAAGCCAACCCCCGGGCACCCAAGAACCCGGGCACCACGCCCTTGAGCAAGGTCATTCCCTCCGGGTTGTCCGGGTCCCGCACCGGGTGAATCAATGTCGGCCAGGCCCCCGCCACCGCCGGATCACCTTCCAGCGAAGCCACCACCCCAGCGGGCATGTACCGCAGCCCCACCCCGCCCCGAAGCATCAATGTAGCCGCCTCGTAGGGGCACCCCCGGGCCGTGACCAGCAGGTCGTACCCCAGGCCATCCACTTCTCGCGCCACCGCAGCCTCGTACCCCTGCACAAACCCCTGCAAGGTGGCCACCACAAACGCCGCCAGGGCCACTCCCCCGACCGTGACGCCGGAGATCCACCTGGCCCGAAGGAGGTTCGCCAGAGGCCACACCAGGAGGTACTTCACCCCGCCCCCTCGTCTGCCACCTTGAGCAGCACCAGCTGTTCGCTGCAGAGGGACTGCAAGCGCTCCAGGCCATCGTCCCCCTCGTATTTCGCCAGGATTTCCTCCACCGTCGAGGTGCCGTCCAGCAGGTTGACCAGGGTCCAACTCAAATCCTCCAGGGGCACGATATTTCGCCCCAGGAGCCAGGAGGAAGTCGAGGAAAACACGGGCCGGGTGTCGTCAAACGTGACCCCGCGCACCGGCTGCAGGGTGTGGCTGTCCCCATCGATCTGCCAGGCCGTGTCCAACTCCCCATTGAGAATCGGCACCAGGTCTTCCCGGATCTCTTCCTCCAGGTCCAGGGCGGCCACCTCCCGGACCTTGTCCTGGATCGCCTCGGAGCCCTCAAGCTCATCCTCCGGATGATCCACCTGGTCCATGAACTGCATGTACATGTGGATCTGCTTTCGCAGGGCCGGGTGGGGGTTGGCGGGGATCGTGTTCACCAGAAAGCAGAACGCCTGGCAGGCCGCGACGTTCTCGTCCAGGTTGAGCATGCTCCGGGCCTTCCAGAACATGTCGTCCGAGTGGGCCGAGAGGTTGCCCGCGTAGAAGTAGTGGAGGAAGTCCCGGGTGACCTCCCACATGCGCTGGTAGTTCGTGTCGTAGAACTCCAGTGCCTCGGCCTCCATGTCCGGGTTTTCCAGAAAGGTGTGCAGGCAGACCGAGGCCGAGTACCCGGCGAGCATGGCCATGGTGCCCCCCGACGAGAGAAGCGGATCCAGGAAGGCCGCTGCATCCCCCGCCAGGAACCAGCCCGGACCCGCCACGGCTTCGCTGGTGTAGGCCCAGTCTGAAATGGCCCGGATGCCCTTGATGCGGTGGGCGGTGGGACCGAGCAGCTCCTGCATGAAGGGGGCTTCTTTCAGGGCCCGATCAAAATAGGCGTCCAGCCCCATGGCCTGGTACTCCTCCTTGAATTCCTGGCCCGACACCAGCCCCACGCTCGCCTCGCCCAGGTTCTTGCCGTCCATGGGGATGTACCAGAACCAGCCCCAGGGATTGCTCTCGATGAGCACGTGGCCCTCGCGCACCCCCTTGGGCCCCACGACATCATCGTAGTAGGTGAAAAACGCCACCTGCCGCATCTGCTCGTCGTAGTGCCGCTCGGTGACCTGCTTGCCCAACACCGCCGATGGACCACTGGCATCCAGGACCATCCGGGCCTGGACCTCGTGCTCGCTGTCATCGCGCTGGTCTTTGCAGCGAACCCCCACGACCCGCTCTCCTTCCAGGACGGGACCGAGCACCGTGACCCCCTGGCGCACCTCGACCCCCCGGCTGCGAGCGTGTTGCAGGAGCAAGTCGTCAAAGACCGCCCGATCCACGTGGTAGGCGTATGGGTAGGGCAGGAACGGGTTGTTGGAGAACAGCACATCCCAGGGTTCCCGGGACTTCCCCCAGATAAAGGTGCCGCCCGTCTTGTGGCGAAACCCCAGAGCCTCCACCTGGTCGATGAGCCCGAAGTCCTCGAGAATGGGCATCATGCTCGGCAGGAGCGACTCCCCCACCCGGTGCCGGGGACCGGTCTCCTTTTCCAGGAGCCACACCCGGTGGCCGTACATGGCGAGGTAGGCAGCCGCCGTGGAGCCCGCAAGCCCCCCGCCCACGACGATCACGTCGATGGGGCCCGGATTGCTCCAGTCATGGCGCGGGCCGCTCACAGCTCTCCTCCCAGCGAAAAGGCCAAGAGCTCGTACCCGAGGTACCCCATGGGTTCACTTTGGATGGGGGCGCATCCACCCCGGCGAAAGAGATCCGTCCACTGGGCCCGATCCAGGATTCGGCCGTTGCCGATGAGGTGGTGAATCAACTCGTTGGAGCAGGCGTACAGCCACTGGGATCGGGGCGTGGTGTCACGGGCCGACAATTCCAGGCGCGGCTGTTCCAGGGCCACCACCAGGTTGCCGGGCTGCGCCTCCCCCAGGGACCGCAGCAGCCCAATGACCGCCTCTTCACCATGGGCCAGCAACTCGTGGAAGTGCACCGAAAAGTGGGCAGCACGGCCGGAAGGTGTTCGGTCGATCCAGGAGGCCGGTGAAAACAGGTCCGCCTGTACCCAGTCGATGTCCGCTTGCTCCTCGGCGGCGGCACGGGAAGCAGCCACCTCCAAAGCCTCGGCGCTGCGGTCCACTCCGACCCGAATGGGAACCGACAGGCCAGCCAGCAGGCCGGTGGTCACGCCCCACTCCACGACCCCGTCGAGGTCCTGGCTCTCCACCCAGTGCGCAAGGGCTGGCCCCATGCGGGCCCCGACCTTGTAGACGCCGTCTGCTGCAACGGCTCCCTTTCGGACGAGGTCTTCCCCGTAGGTCCGCTCGCCTCGCAGCAAAGCACCGCAGGCCTCCCACACCGGACCGTAGGCCCCCACCCGCACATCAAAGAGGTTCAGGTGCAGCCCGTCAGCATCCGTTCGGCCGTAGCGGTCCACCACCGACCGTCCAAACTCCGTCAGTCCCCACGCACCCGATGAATCCCGGGCGAGGAGCACATCGACCCCTTCCACGAAACAAAGCAGGGTCTCCAGGATCGGCTCCGCAAGCCCCAGGCGCTCCGCAAGGCCCCCCGTTGTCGCCCCTCCCTCCGCCAGGGCAGCAAAAACGCCACAGGAACGGAGGTGAAACAGCACCTGGGCCTCCACGTAGTGGGAGGCGCGTTCGTGAAACCAGGTTTCGGGATCCAGGGAAGGCACTCAAGGAGATTCTAGCAGGCTCACCCCCACTTGCGCAGAAAGGCCTCTCTTACGGGAATCCCCTCTTGGGCGCCGAGGGCCCGTGCCTCTTGGATGCTGGACTCAATTCCTGCCTCAATCCGTGCCCAGATCTCCGCCGGCTCACCGTCATTTCCCAGCGCCACCTGGCTGGCGACCAGGGACGCGCTGCTGCAGCTGGCGATACAGTCGGGCACCACCTCGATGCCCCGGGCATACAGCACCTGTCGCGCATCCGCCGCCAGGGCAAGGTTGGCGCCCTCCACCACCAGGGGCGCCGAAATCGTCTTGGCAAGCTCCGCACTCACGCTGCCTGTGGAGGCCGCCAGGACCAGCACATCCGCCTCCAGGCCCAGCAAGGCGTCTCTCTCCAGCACCTGCTCCCCCACTGTGGCGCCATGGACATCGCTGTGCCCCACCACCGTGGCCCCCATCTCCTCGACCCGAACCGCACTGCCCCGCCCGACAACGCCCCACCCCTGCACCAGGACCCGCGCCCCTTCCATCCCTTCTTGCTGAGCCGCCCTGGCAGCGCGGGCAGCCCAGGCCACCCCGAGGCCGGTCATGTGAGACCGGTATCCGGCCAGGTCCCGGATGCGATCCGGGCACGACGCCCCCCGGGTCTTGCCAAGAAACAGCTGGGGAATGCCGGCCCCCTCATAGATCGCCTCCATCACCGCATCCGTGGCGCCCATGTCCTTGCCCAGCACCACCGTGGTGGAGAGCAACTTCCGAGCTTGCTCACCGAAAGCGCGGGCCTTCTCCAAAAGCAGGGGGTCCTGTGGATCCACCTTCAACCCGGCTTTTGCCCCGCCTGTGGGCAAACCCACCGGGAGCAGCTTGCGGTGCATGTTCCAGGCAAGGGCCACGACCTCCGATTCCGTCACGCCCCCGCTGACCCGGGTGCCGCCAAACGCGAGCCCATCCTTTTCCGATGCGACTGACACCCACCCCAGCAGCCCCCACTTCGGACATTCAACGACAGACAGGCTCAATCCCGCACCCCGATGGCATCACACAACTCCACCCACTGGCGCACCGCCGGTGCAGGCTCGTCCATGCCTTCCGTCACCCTCAGGGCCTCCCGGATCTGCCCAAGGGAAATCGACTCCCCGCGCAGAACACGGCCAAAGAGCGCTCCCAGAGGCTCCGGACTGTCCAGGAGCGCCTGGCGCCATTCCCCCATGGGGGCGATGAAGTCCTTCACCCCATAGGTCACGCCCGCCACCAACAGCTCCTCCTCCCCCGCGCAGTAGAACTGCGGCCCTTCCTCGAGGCCCCCAAGGAGGGTTGCAAGGACCGGATCCCGCGCTGCGCCGATGTGCACCGCGTGCAGGTTCTCCCCGAAATGCGCCTCGCACAGGCGCAGCCGATGCTGCACCAGCACCGGGTAGAGCCCCTTGCCCCGGGCGAATTCTCGCAGGAAACAGCGGGCCAACACCGGGAAACCATCGTGGGGAAAACCAGCGGAGACCCGGGGGCTGATGGCAGCCACCGCCAGGGGCTCTCGCACCTCTCCCCGCACCGCCGTGTAGGTGAAGAGGGTGGTGGGTCGATCTGTGGCCAACTGCTCCAGGAAACCCGCTGCAAGCCCCTCGGGCGTGTCTACAGGCAGCTCCAACAACAGGTTCCTCCAACTGTGCCCACAGTCCTCGGAAGCCAGCTCCTGCAGGACCCGGCCCAACTCCTCGAGCCGCCCTGGGGACTGCACCGCAAGCTGCTCCCACCCCGTGGACCCGGTGATGTCCGCAGGCAAGGCAATGCGCTCCGCGTTGACTGGGGCAATGGCTCCCACGTACGCTCCTCCTGGAACCCTGCATAGCACACCTGATTCATGTCGATCCGAGTCGTACTGCTGGAGAACGCAAGAGACCAAGAGGCGGTCTTTCGCTTTCGCTACCGAGTCTGCGCAAACGAGTTGGGCATCGAGGTGGAGGGCATGGACCATGAAGCCGGGACCCTGAAGGGGCCCTGGGATGAGGGCGCCCACCTGCTGGCCGCCATCGACCAGGAAACCGGCGCCACAGTGGGCACTCTGCGCTCCACCCTTTTCAGCGAGGACAGCATTACCGAGGCCAACATGCAGGCCCTCTCCTTGGCGGAGGTGTGCGGGGAGTTGGGCCAGGAGCGCATCTCCCTGACCGGGGACTTGCTGGTGGACCCCTCCTACATGGGCCGCACCGTGGCCTCCCTCCTGGTCACCCGTCGCTACCAGCTGGGCCTGGAATTGGAGGTGGAGTTGGACATTCTCCTGGCGGAGTTGTCCCTGGTCCACTTGTACCAGCAGCTGGGCTACCGGCCCTTTGCCGCTCCGGGGCGGGCGCTCGACCGGCACGCGCTGCGGGTGCCCATGGCCTTGACCATGCGGGGTGCGATGCACCTGTTTGAGGTCAAGAGTCCCCTGCGTCGCTTCCTGGCAGCGGACTGTGACGATGGCGGGAAGCTGGCCAAGACCCTGGAGCGCCTGACCCCATCGTTTCACACCCCCCCCGTGGACCCCCGGGCCATGCGGGCGTTGTGGGCAGGGCTTGCCGAGAGCACCCTCCAGCGCAAGGAGTACTCCCTGTTCGATGACCTGGAAGAGGACCAGGCCCAGGTCATTCTGGCCATGTGTCCCCAGGTCAAGGTGCCCCGGGGCGAGACCATCTACGAGCTGGGCGAAGCCGAGCAGGGCATGGGCATGGTGCTCGAGGGAGAGCTTGGGGTCACCCTGGAAAGCGGCCCCGACCCACACCTGATCGCGGTCCTGGGCCCCGGCCAGGTCTTCGGCGAGATGGCTGGCGTGCTTGGGGTGGGGCGCACGGCGCGGTTGGTGGCCCTGGAGGCGTCCAACCTGCTGCTTCTGCCGGACACCGCTTTTGATCTGCTGGAAATGGAGGATCCCCCCGTAGGGCGCCAGCTTGCGCGAAACCTGGTGCGAATCCTGTGCGAGCGGCTGCTTGCCATGAACAAGCTCGTAGGGGGCAACAAGGCGCGCCCGGAGGAGCGGATTCGCCCCGCAACCCCCGTGACCCTCTCCATGGACGACACGGAGACTTCCGATCCCGCCGCTTTGAGCGCAGACGCCACGCTCCAGAAACGTGAGCGAGAAGCACTGGCCGGACAGGAGCTGGAGGGGCACTGGCTTCGCCGCCTGGGGATTGGCGGTGAGAACCTGCAGATCGTGCACATCGGATCTGGACCCGGGAACACTGCGGTGTTTCTGGCAAGTCTGTTTCCCGGATGCACCGTCACCGGTGTTGAGCCCGACAACACGCTTCTGCAACACGCAAACCGCCGGGCAAACGACCTGTCCCTCTCCAACCGGTGTCGGTTTGAGACCGGCTCAGCGGAGGCGCTCCCCATGGAGCGCGATTCCGTCGACTTTGCCTATGCACGGCTCCTGCTCCACAAGCTGGAGGACCCGGGCAAGGCCGTCTCGGAGATGGAACGCATCACCCGCCCCGGGGGCATGGTGTCAGCGCTGGACCTGGACGATGGCGCAATCGTGGTCTACCCGGAGCCCACAGGTTTTCGGAAATTCCAGGCCCGAGCCGCCCACGCGCGAGCAGACCTGGGAGGGAACCGGCGCATTGGGCGGCAGATGGGCACCTTGTTTGCGGGGGCTGGGCTGGAAGACGTCCGGGTGGAGATGCTGCCCCTGACCTCCGGGGATCTGCCAATTGATCTGCTGATGGATGTGGCTTTCGGTGCTGCCTTGCGCCTGATCCAGGCCACCGGACGCCAGGAGCCCGGGGACGAGGAAATGGTCCAAACCCTGATGGGTCTGGGGGGACGGACCGACGCCTGGGTGGCCATTCCCCTGTTCTTGGCCCATGGCCGCGTGCCGAGCACCGACGTGCCAGCCCCCAAGGAGGCCGCTCCATCCGAACCGGAGGAGGAGACGCCACCGTCGTAGGCGCGTACTTGCGGATTCCCCTGGATCTCCCTATATGCGCAGCGATCCGGAGGCATTCATGCGCGTCTTCCCTCTTCTTGCCCTTGCTCTGTCATTTGGCTGCATGCCCGAGCCATTGGAAGACGAGGTGGAGGTCAATCCGCTTCCCGCCTTCAGCGAGGACTGCGAGAGCGCCGTCAACGAGACCCTTGAGACCGCATCAGGCCTCGTGCTGGAAGACGGCAAGACCTGGACGGCGCTGAACCTGTGCGAGGGCGATGTGGATGTCTACCGCATTGATCTGCCCCCCGGCTTCTGGGCCTCGGTGACCATGGACATCGATGGAAACGGCAAGCGCAAACGGGACCTGGACCTGTGGGCCCTGGAAAACCCGGATGCACCGATTCCCGCCAGCCTTGACCTCGTGGAGGACACTGCAGACTTTGACGTGGTCTGGGCCTCGGCCACCGAGCAGCCCACGGAGCGCCTTGCCTGGTACAACGACACCGATGAAACGCTGATCCAGTACCTGGCGGTGGCCGGCTACGACGGGGCAAACGCGGACTACGACCTGCGGTTGAACATGCAGGAGTTCTACGACGGCATGGACTGCGATGAATTCGTGGACGAGACCAACCAACGCGGACCTTGCAACACGGTGATGCAGTTCCCCCAGGCCCGGACGATTGACCACTCCTACCTGGTGTCGCACCCCACCCACTACAGCGCCCTGCGCCGCGAGGTCATCATGCTCGTGCGCTACGCCGCTGCTGAGACCGCTGCGGCGTTTGAAGACACGAACCCCATCGGACTCCTGGACATGAGCCAGCCCGATGGCGATACCCCCGGCCGCTGGGAAGGCCAGCTCCGCCACCCGGAAGGCACCCACGTGGAAGGCAACGACATCGATGTCGCCTACTACCAGACCGGATCCGACAACCTGGGCCGCAGCGTCTGCCGGGAGAACGGCTACTTCTGCACGGATGAGCCCCACATCCTCGATGCCCGCCGCTCGGCGTTCTTCATCGCCAAGCTGATGGACTCGCCGTATCTGCGGGTCATCGGCGTGGACACGATGATCGCCCCCATGCTCGAGGACGCCATTGACGACCTCTATGAAGAGGGACTGGTGGAGCGCAAGAGCGTGACCCGCATGGGCCGCAACCTGGCCTACGGCGATGGCTGGCCCTTCCACCAGCACCACCTCCATTTCTCGTGGGACTGGGAGAGCGGCAACTACACCGAGTCCTTTGAAACGGATGCAGCCGCCCCGCAAGATGCCGCTGGCTGCCTGTTGCAGAACCTCCCCGAGTACGAGGCCTCAGTGAACCTGGGCCTCCTCGACTGAATCTTCCCCTGACCGGACCGACACCATGAAACTCCTCGCCCTCCTGCCTTTCGCGCTGTTTGCCTGCACCTCGGAGATCCTGCCCCCGTTGGAGGCTCCGATCGATGAGATCGACCCAGTGGAAGACGACTTCAGCGACGACGACGACGACAACAACGACGACGACGACGACGACCTGCCGGAAGACGACGATGACGACGACCTGCCGGACGACGACGAGGACGAGCCGGAAGATGACTGGGAAGACTCCGCTGACCTGCCTCCCTTTGTGGATGACTGTGGCACCGCCGACAACGAGACGATCCAGACCGCCTCGGGCTTGAGCAGCGTGGATGGTTCCACCTGGACCGACGTGCAGCTTTGCTCCGGCGAGTTGGACGTGTACCGAATCGATGTCCCCCCCGGCGAGTGGCTGTCGGTGAGCATCGAGATCGATGGATCCGGCCAGGGCAGCACGGACCTGGACATCTACGAGTTCGAGAACCCGGCGAGCCCCCTGCCTGCGGCGCTGGACATCGTGGATGACACCTACACCACGAACATCATCTGGTACTCCTACGCCGAGACCAGCGTGGAATCCCTCGCCTGGTACAACGACACGAACCAGGCCGAGACCCACTACATCGCGGTGGCCCCCTGGGACACGGCGACGGCGGACTACGACATCCTGATCGACACGTCCTCCTACGATGAAGGCGTGGACTGCGATGTCTTCTTCTCCAACACCTCGGAGAGCGGTCCCTGCAACGAAATCATGCAATTCCCCCAGTCCAACGCGCTGGACCAGGGCTACGTGGTCTCCCACGACGTGCACTACAGCCACCTGCGGCGCGAGGTGAGCTACCTCATCCGCTACGCATCCGATGCCACCGCCGCCATGTTCCCGGGCACCAACCCCCTCGGGCTCCTGGACATGTCCGAAAGGGACGGCTCGACCCCGGGCACCATGGTGGGCCAACTCCGCCATCCCCAGGGCACACACATCAACGGCAACGACATTGACGTGGCCTACTACCAGACCGGATCAGACAACCTGGGCCGCAGCGTCTGCCCGGAGAACGGCTCCTTCTGCACCAGCGCCCCGGACATCCTGGATGCCCGCCGCTCCGCCTACTTCATGGCCAAGCTGATGGAGTCGCCCAACGTGCGGGTCATCGGCGTCGATCCCATGATCGCCCCCGTGCTCTTCGCTGCAGCCGACGACCTGCGCAGCGAAGGAAAGATCACGGCCAACCAGCGCAGCCGCATGAACAGCTACCTGGCCTACGGTGACGGCTGGCCCTACCACCAGCACCACCTGCACTTCTCCTGGACCTGGGAGAGCGGCCACAGCACCAGCGACACCTCAAACGAGGGTTGCCTGGTGGAGAACGACGAAGACTACGAGGTCCCGAGGGTGCAGGGAGGCTGGTAGAATTTTCGGGGCAAATCCCACGAGAGGAATGGCAAAACCGATTCATTAGAAGGACTCGGTTTGCGATTCGCCTCAACAATCCTGCTGATCGGACTGTTCCTGGCGGGACCGGCGGAGGCCTCTGACTGCGCGCGGTCCGCTGGGCTCCACGGCGGCCTGGACGAGGTGAAAGGAGGGTGGCCGATGAACTGGCCCACCCAGGCCACTATGCCCTGTTGAGGTTAAAGGCGCTCCCGAACAACAAGGGTGCACATGCTCTATTCACTGCTGATCGGGCTGGCTTGCAGCGGCGGAGCGGGTTCTGCCCCGGACAGCCCGCTTGTGGTCTACAGCGGTCGCAGTGAGTCCCTGGTGGGTCCGCTGTTCGACCGGGCCCGGGAGGTCACGGGGCTCGACATCCAGGTGCAGTACGGGGACACCGCCGAGCTGGTGACCCGGTTCATGGCGGAGGGGGTGGAGAGCCCGGCGGACCTCGTGTTTGCCCAGGACTCGGGACACATGGGGGTCCTCGGTGAGCGGGGCATGCTGGCGGCCCTTCCCGACGCCCTCCTCGAATTGGCAGACCCGGGATTCAGGGATCCGGGAGGCCGGTGGGTGGGGACCAGCGGCCGCCTTCGCGTGCTGGTCCACAACACCGATGCGGTCCCTGCCGAAAAGATGCCCGCGACGTTGGCCGACCTGGTGAACCCCGCCTGGGCCGGTCAGTTGGGGTGGGCCCCCATGAACAGCAGCTTCCAGGCCCATATCAGCGCCTTGCGGGCGTTGTGGGGGGAGCAGAAGACCCGGGAGTGGCTGACGGCGCTGGCTGCCCTGGAGCCCACCCGCTACCCGAAGAACTCCCCCCAGGTGGCGGCTGCGGCGAAGGGAGAGATCGCCATCGGCTGGGTCAACCACTACTATCTCCACCGCAAGAAGACCCCGGGGTTTGCGGCCGCCAACTACAGCTTTCCCACCCCCCATGACCCCGGAAACATCATGATGGTCTCCGGGATTGGCATCCGCGCCGGCTCCCCTCGCAGCACCAAGGCACAGACCCTGGTGGAGTTCCTCCTGGGGGAAGAGGCGCAGACCACTTTGGCCCAGGAGGTCTACGAGTACCCAGCCCGGCCCGGCATTCCCACGCACGCGGACGTTCCCCCCCTGGAGTCGATCTCCCTGGCAACCGTGGACCCCTCCGCCCTGACCGACCTGGGCCCGACCCGGGCGCTCCTGAGAGACCTTGGGCTCCTCTAGATCCCGGCTGGCAGCCCTCGGCGGCGCCCTCGTGGTGGTCCTCCTGGTGGGGGTCCCCCTGGCCGGGGTGGGCCTGGCCCTGGTGGATCGGCCCCTGGCGCCCTTTGAGACCACGCCGGCGTCCCTGACAGAGGTGTTCTCGGAAAGCGGGGCTACACGACTCTTCCTTCACACCCTGGGTCTGGCAAGCGTCGTGGCAGTGGGGGCCGGCCTCCTGGGCACCTGGCTGGCCTGGATCGAGGCCCGTCTTGTACTTCCCGGTCGGCGCACCCTGTGCCTCGCGGCGCTTCTGCCCCTGGCCATGCCCAGCTATGTGCTGGCGGGGGCTGCTGCCTCAGCCACCGGGCACCGGGGCTTTCCCCTGGCAGCAGCGGTGCTGATCATCGTGACCACCCCCCTGGTACAGCTGCTGGTGGGGACCGCCCTGGCCCGGGTCTCCTCCGCCGAGGAAGAAGCAGCCCGCACCCTTGGCGCCTCCCGGTTTCGGGTGTTTTCCGTGGTGGTGCTGCCGGCTTTGCGTCCCGCCCTGGCCCTCGGCGTGCTGCTGTCCCTGCTCTATGCGGTGAGTGACTTCGGGGCGGTGGCCGTGCTGGATGTGCCCGTGCTGACGTGGCGGCTCTACGATGCCGTGCGGGGACAGGAGCTGGCCCGGGCTGCGGTGCTGGGCGTCGCGGTGTTGGGGGCCACCCTCCCCCTCTTCGTGGCTGCGCGAATCCTGCGCGGGGGTGCACCGGAACGCTCGGTGTCCAACCCCCGCCCTCCCCAGCGCGTGGCCCCGGGGCCCCTCGGTGCCGGGCTTGCCTACGGGGCTCTGCTGGGCATGGTGGGGGCGGGCCTTGTGCTGCCGGTCACGGTCATGGCGGGCTGGGTCACCGAGGGAATCACCACCCACCAGCAGTTTGCGGATCCATTCGGCCCCCTCGCAGACACCCTGGTTCTCGCCCTTGGCGGCGCTGTCCTCACCCTGGCCCTGGCCTGGCTGCCCGCCTGGGCAAGCGGCCGCGGCCGAGCGTGGATGGAGCCGCTTGTGCTGTTCACCAGCGCACTTCCCGGCGTGCTCCTGGCTCTGGGCCTGATGCTGGCAGCCCTGGCGCTCTCCCGGGCGTTGGGCGGTGGCGAGGTCTACCGCATCCTCCTCTCCAGTGGCGTGCTCCTGCTCTTGGGGTATGCCACCCGCTTCGTGGCCGAGGTCTTTGCCCCCCTGCGGGCCAGCATCCTGGCCCTGGACGATCGGCAAATTGAGTCGGCCCAGGTGCTCGGGGCCGCGGCCTCTACCCGCCTGCGCCGCGTGGTGGCCCCTGCCCTGGCCCCCGGGGTGGCGGTGGCGTTCCTGCTGGGGTTCGTGGCCATTCTCAAGGAGCTGCCCGTGACCTTGTTGCTCGGTGGCGCAACCGGCAGGAAGACCCTGGCTTTTCGCACCTGGGACCGCTACAACGAGGCCCTGTGGCATGACGCCGGCGTGGCTGGCTTGCTGCTTGTGGCCTGCGCCCTGCTGGTCGCCGTTGGAACCCTCCGCTGGAGACACGATGTCTGAGAGCCAGGACCGCCCTGCCCAGACCCCCGTGCTGACCGTGGTGGGCTTGGCTCACCGCTTCGGAACCACCCCCGTGTTGCACGGCCTGGATCTGGAAATCAACCCCGGGGAGACCGTGGGGGTGCTGGGAGAGTCCGGGTGTGGAAAGACCACCCTGCTGCGAGCCGTGGCGGGACTCGTGGTTCCAAGTGCCGGGCGGATCGAGATCGGAGGAACCTGCGTGTGCGATGAAGGCACCCAGAAGGTTGGCCCGGAGGCCCGCAAGGTGGGGCTGGTCTTCCAGGAGTACGCCCTGTTCCCCCACATGACCGTGGCCCGGAATGTGGCCTTCGGCCTGGAAAAGGGACAGGAGGACCGGGTGCGGGAGATGTTGTCCCTGATGGGAATCACAGATCTCTCAGACCGCCTGCCTCGCTCCCTTTCCGGAGGCCAACAACAGCGGGTGGCCCTGGCCCGGGCCCTGGCCCCCTCGCCCGACCTGCTGCTCCTGGATGAGCCGTTCGCCAATGTGGATCGGGCACGAGCGGGTGCCCTGGGAGACTCCCTCCGTCGAATCACCAAGAAGACCGGGACTGCGACCCTGCTGGTGACCCACGACCGGACCCATGCCATGGCCCACTCCGACCGGTTGGTGGTGCTGAGCGGAACGGACCAGGGAGCCACCGTCGCCCAGCAGGGTGGCCCCCAGACCATCTACCAGCAGCCCGCGAACCCGGACGTCGCCCGCCTCACAGGACCCGCCTTCTTCCTCCGGGGCACCGGCCGTGGGGCACGAATCGAGACCCGCATCGGACGCCTGGACCTGGTCACCCCCCACGAGGGTGCAACCGAGGTCATTCTCCGTCCCGAGCAGATTTCATTTCTGCCCAACGATCAGGGCAATTCCACCGTGCGGGCCATCGCCTTCGAAGGCACCCACACCCGGCTGGTCTGCGACTCCCCCGTGGGGGAGATCCATGCCCACGTGCCCACGGACAGCGCCTACGCCAGCGGGACCCGCGGCTTTTTGAGCGTTCGTGGCGCAGTATGGGCGCTGCCGACCGCCCCTAAAACCGAGCCTCCCCCCCCACCAACGGAACCAATGTCGGCCCCCTGACCCCGACCTCCTGCTGGTAGTCGTAGCTCCAGGCCGGGTAGACCACGTTTCCGTCCCCGGGAATCCACCAGGCCTCCACGTAGGCGGACATGGAGACCCGCCGCCACTCGATCAAGCGCTCCACCCGCAGATCGACCTTGTGGTAATCCGGCAGCCGCTCGCTCATTTCCTCGCCAAGAAAGGGATCCCAGGTGTCCGTGTTCCCGTTGTACACAGCCTCCTCCACCGGGGTGTACGGCAGACCGGCTGCAAGCCGGTATCGGGCTCCCAGCTTCCAGCGGGGCACCGGCCGCCAGGAGGCCACCATGCTGAAGGCATAGGGCTGGTCGTATTCAAAGGGGGCACCGTCACGGGTCGCCCGGCCCAGGGTGAGGGACACATAGGAGAAGAAGAGGTCCCGGATGCGGTACCGGGAGGTCAACTCCAAGCCCCAGGCATCCCCTTCCGCAGCTTCCGGGGCTGCACCGATGGGCTCCACCACCACGTCGTGCAGCAGCTTGCCCCAAAGCTCCGCGCCCAGCTCCCAGCGCTGGTCCACCGCCCCCTCTAGTCCCAGGGCTGCCTGCTCCGACTGGACAAATCCAAGTCCGGGATTGCCCGTGGTGGGGGACAAGGCATCCAGCACGGGGCTCTGGGTGTATCGGCCCGCCGCAGCCTTCAAGCGCAGGTCCTCCCGGATATTCCAGCGGGTGGTCACACGCGGATCCACCGCCACCTGCTGCACTGATGTGTCCCCGTGAATCCGCACTCCTGGCTGCACGCGCCAGGCCCCCAGGGTCACTCTTGGCTCCACCCACGCCCCGCCCTTCGTCCGGTTCAGGGTCTCATCCACGGGCACCCCTCGGGCCAAGAGCGGCGCCTCGACACCCAGCTCCATCCAGGGCCGGCTCACAGCCGCCTGCCGCACCAGGGACTGGGCCTTGGCATCCACGCCGCCAGCCCATGTGCCCCAGTCGGTGGGCAGGATCCACTTCTGGTGAAACCACGTGTAGCGCTCGTTGCGTACCTGGGTGGCCTCGGGCAGCGTCCCCGACCACTCATCGATCACCCCGGCCAGGGCCGTGCGAACGGTTGCGTCGCCCACCGTTGCATCCAGGTGCACCGTCACCCCGTGGAAGGCCCGATCCAGGACAAACGGAGGATTCTGGTCCTGTTCCACCGGGTCCAGGGCATCCGGCTGAGAGACGTACCGCCCGTAGCCATCCCCCGCCCCCAGGAGGGTCATGCTGACCCCGAATCCGTTCTTCAACTCCCCCTGGTAGCGACTTAGATAGTCCCAGAACACAGGCCAGGCCGTGTACCAGTCCGTGGTCTTGCCCCCCAGGTCCGCATAGGACCGGCGGGCGGATCCGGAGATGCCCGCGGACCCGGTCGGTGACTTGCCCGACAGCGGAACCGCCCCCCAGAGCCCTCCCATCAGGAGGTTGCCCGAGACGCCTCCTTGCGCCCGATCCCAGTCCGGGGACTTGGAGCGGGCTGCCACCACCCCGCCCACCGCATCTCCGTACTCCGCACCGAAGGTGGAGGGGAACACGGCCAGCTCCTCCAACAGCCCCGTGTGCAGCACCGAAGCGTACTGGTGGAAGTGAAACAGGTAGGGAAGCTCGACCCCATCCAGGAAGAACCGGGAGTCCCCCGGGTTGGCGCCCCGAATCGACAGGGCCCCTGCCCTGGGCGCATATTCCCGGGTCATCGCCACGCCCGGGAGCGCCTGGACCAGGCGGAAGGGATCCCCATGGGTGCCCGGGGTATTTGAAATGCGCTCAGCATCGAGCACCTGCCAGCTGGCATGAGGCAGGTCCCGACGGGCCTCGACCACGATCTCCAGGGGGGGCGCTGTCAGTGGATCCTCCTCGGACTCACTCCCCTCGTCCTGCACGGACGACGCGGCGGAGACACTCCAGAAGAGCAGCCAGGCGATCACCACAGCGCCAACACCACGCGCTGCCCATCCACCTGGGATCGGGTGCAGCGGCCTTCCACCAACCAATCCAAGGAAAAGGGGACCCCGACAACACCACATTCGATCTGCATCAAGCTGGACTCAGCCTCCTCCAGGGCCTCGACACTCTCCAGGTGGAAGCCCCGGGGAGACGCGTCGTCGGACACCAGGGTCGCAGCCGCATAGCGAGCCTCTTCCCCAAGATCCGCCTCCAGGAGCCACCCTTCATGGCGCAAAAGAGGCGTCTCCACGCCGTAGGCCGCCTCGACCCAACCCCAGGCGTTGTTGCCCGTACCATCGATAGCGAGGGCCAGGTGGCCCAGGATGCACCCCGGGCAATCGACCACGGGAGACGAGGCCTCCACGCGCCCATCGTCCAGCTCCAGGGACAAGGCCAGCAGGTCCGCTCGGCCCCCGGGAAGGGCCAGGGCATGGCCGCCATCCGCGGGCGTCATCCAGCGCACCTCGTGGGTGTCGGGAAGACCTTCCAGCGTGACCCGAACCATCTGGTCCGTGCTGGCGGCGTCCGAAGCACCCTCGCTCGCCAACTCCTCCCGGGCAGCCGTCGAGACATCCTCGGGCACACCCAGCACCTCTCGCACCGGGCTCCAGGAAAACGCAGGCACCGACACCTCCACCCGGGCCCGGTGCAAGGTCCCGCCAGGCGCCGTGGCCTCCAACTCCAACTCCCCCACCCCACAGACCTCGACCCCCTGCCCTTCCCCCAGGGGGTCGCCCTCGAGGGTCCAGGTCAGGTCCAACGCCTCATCGTGGTACGGCCCCTTCCCACTCCAGACAGCGGCCACTGCCCGGGGACAGTCCTCTCCGAGGTGCTTTTCGACGCCCACCCCTGCCACCCGGTAGGGCCCGAGAACCCGGCGGTGCACATCGAATTCTGGATTGCATCCGGCCAGGGCCAGGCTGGCAAAGAGGAGGAGGCGCATAGGGCCGCGTTTAACCCGGAGACCACCCCACCGGGATCTCGTCGAATGACATGCTTCCCAGCTCCAGGGTGCAGTTGTTCCCATCCACGAATTCCACACCCTCCAGATCCAGGGAAGCTGTTCCGGTCGCGCTCCACTCATCCGTGTCCACGCTCCCCGGCTCCACCACCAGGGCCGCCACACCCGCCGTGGCAATGTACGTTCCCGCCACATTGACCACGCCCTCCATGACGTCATCACAGGTGACATCCGAGAGATTCGTCCCCACGTTCACGTTCAGGGTGACGCCGCTTGCAGGAAGGTTGTAGGTCTGGACCTGCACCTCGTCTTCGGCGTTGGCTGTGGCGACGATGCCGTTCATCCGGAAAAACAGCTGCACCGTGTCGTCCACGTTGCGGGCAAAGAGCACAAGGTCCGTACAACCCCCATGGAAGGACAACGCCTCCCCAAATCCCAGAGGCAAAGCAGGCTCCTCGCACTCCCGGGCGTAGCGGCCGGTCTCCTCCTCAGTGTCCCTCTTGAAGATCCCCAGCCCACACCCGCTCAAGACAAGGCAGACCGATGCCACAAGCTCTCGCACAGCGCTCCTCTTGCTCACAGGATGGCACGGCGTGGCCGGGAACGCACCCGCAGCCACCCAAGGGCAACAAGGGCCAGCAGCCCGGTGTTCCCAGAGGATCCGCTCGTTGCGCATCCACACGCCCGGGGTTTGCCCGGCTCGCCACCGGTGTCCAAATCCCCGGTGTCCACATCCCCGGTGTCGCTAAAGCCCGTGTCCTCGGGTGCGATGTAGTCCGGCACCAGGGCCGGGAGCAGCCGGCTGAAGACCTCGAGGCGATCCGCCTCCGAAGCCATGGTCTCCAGGGGGAAGCCGAAGAGGGCCACCGAGTCCCCGAAAATCGCTGCCACGCCGCCACCGTCGTACCGGGCAATGACCCCCTTGGTGGACTCCAGCACATCCGGGTACTCCACCGGGTAGGGCGCTCCGTTGGCCTCCGAGAAGCCCAGGTCGAGACCGGCCAGCAGGTCCTCCCCCGCCACCACGGTGGTGTTGGCATCGTCGGATGCCATGGTGGCTCCCAGCACATTCGTTGCGAAGGCCCGATCCCCATCGGTGCCCCTCTCATCCAGGTCCCAGAGCACCTCCGCCCCGCTCACCAGGAGTGCCCCCCCCTGCTGGACAAAGGTCATGATCTGGGTCTGCTGGGTCGCGCTGAAGGTCTCATCCCAGGTGGATTCTTCCCCCGCAGCCCAGACCACGAGCCGGTAGGCGGAGAGGTCTGTCTCAGGCAGTCGCTCATCGGCGATGGAGTCAAAGGGCCAGCCCGCTGCCCCAATGGCCCGCCCGTGCGCTGCCACGATGTCGTAGGGATTGACCCGGGGAAGGTCCATGCGCCGGACATCTCCCACCGTCCCGCCGATGGCCTCCCACGGCAACAAGCTGGTCTCCATGCGATCGAAAGCAGCTACGACCAAGACCGCAGCGGCACCATCCGGGGACTGCCGTGCCCCCACCACCTCCGACGGAAAGGAGATCCCACCGGAGTTCCTTCCTGCAACCCGCACGAAAATCGTCTCCCCGGGGGCGGCCGTCACCTCTGCGCCGCTGCCGGCAATCGACGTGCCGTTGTCCCAGGAGCGCCCGTCCGCCGAGGTGAACAGCACGTACTCCGAGGGGGCATCGCCAAAGGGAAAGCCGGTCGGTCCCTCGGAAAAGCGCACCTCCAACCGGCCGTTGGAGTTGTGGACCAGGGCCACGTCCTCCGGGGGCTCCGGCAGGTAGGCCGCCACCGCTCCATCCCGGTCCGCGAAGTAGTCCACAATGCCCCGGTAGATGGCCCGGGAGGCATCGGCGCGGAATTCCGGATCCTTCAGGTACTCGACATCTGTGGCATCGTCGTGAAAGGCCATCTCGATGAGCGCCGAGGGGGTCTCGGGGTTGTGGTACGGGCTCACCTCGGCAAAGGCCGCCTGGCGGTTGCCCCGATCGGTCCAGTTGGAGTCGTAGAGGGCACGAATGGCATCCACGATGTTGGATTGAATCGAGCTTCCCAGGGACTCGGACCCGGCGACCGCTGCACCGCTGTTTCCCGTGTAGGTGTAGGTGGAGGTGCCTCGCCCTCCGCCGGCATTCGAGTGCCAGGAGACATAGACCGCATCCTCGCCGTTGGGGTGCTCCCATTTTGCCCACCGGGAGCGGGAGCCCGGGTCCGACCCGTTTCCGTCAGAGTAGAAGTCGTACACGCTGGTCGGTGCACCGTTGAACTGGGTGTGGAGATAGGCTGCTGATTCCCACCGCGGACGCTGCGTGGTGCTTCCACCGCGGCTCACGTCCCCCATGCCGCCGCCAATGCGAACCGCATCTGCAGACAACCAGCTCCCCGCATCAGAGCTGTCCCCGATGAGCTCCACCTGGATGCCGCCCACCCCCGCCGGAAGCCAGAGGGTCTCCAGGTACTGCCAGGTGGCGCCGTGGACCCGCTGGTCGAATCGCCGGTCAATGACACCGCCGGGATGGGTGATCCGGTAGTGGGCATCCGAGGCGTGGCTGCTGTCCCACGCCCAGCTCACATAAACCGCGTACCGGCCGTCCTCGGGGACCTCGGGAATCCACGTGGCCACCCCACCTCCGTCGGCGGGAAAGCGACGTGTGGTGCCGGCTGTAAAGGGGTTCTCCCCGTGGACCCAGTTCTGCCGATCCACGAACCCCGCCGAACCGCCCTCAAACCCGGAGCCACTCTCCGAATACCCGTCCCCATCGTTGTCCGAGAGGGCCATGTTCGGGTTGTGGTCCCGCTCCTTGGCGGTGAAGACCGCCGCGCCTGCATTTTCCAGGTACCGGACCAGCACCTGGTTGGTGGCCTCCGGGTTGTGGAGGTCCTCCACCGTGTCGAAGAGGTTCGGGCGCTGCAGGTAGAACTGGCCGGACACGTACTTCCAGCCATGGCACTGGCTCACATAGACGGCCCGGCCCGAAAGGCCCCCATCGGAGCTCCCCGGGTGGTCGACTGGCGGTCCCCCGGGGGCGTCCTTTCTTGGCACAGGGGGAGCGGGGGGCAGGAGATCCTCGAGAGGCACCCGGTTTCCCAGGGCATCCTGGCCGAAGAGCACCACGGTGGTTGTCCCTTCGGGCGTCCGGGCGGCGGCATCTTCAAGCAGGAGATCAAAGTCGCCAGCCAGCGCCTGCTGCACCTGGTCCGGAGACAGGTCCAACTCGTGGACGCCCTCGGGCGCGGCCAGTGCCAGGATCGGCAGCATCAAGACGGTCAGTACAGTCAGCATCTTCCAGCTTTAGCCGCTTGAATGCCGCCGATTGCCAAGCCGCGGTCAGTTCCCAGGGCACTCACTCGCTGTGACCGCCCCTTGGGGCATGCCCCAGCGCCCGATCGTTCCGAACCAGGGCCCCGCCGCCGACATGAGGTTGCCCCCCAGAAACAGGAACGCGTCCCCGTGCTTCCACACCGCGTGGAAGTGGTGCACGGTCAGGGGGAAGTCGGGGATCTTCCAGGTGGTGCCGCCGTCATCCGAGAATCCCTGCACCCCCACCATGCCCGCTACCCACACGTTTTCTCCAGGGGCGGTCCAGACACCATTGAGCGGTGCGGAGAGGCCCGCAGTGTCCAGCTCCTGCCAGGCGGAACCCGTCCATTTCCGGGCAGCGGACCCCCCGGTGCCCCCCACCGCGTAGACCTCATCCGTAGCTGAACCCCGGACGGTCAGCATGCGTTCTCCAGTGGGGAAGGGCTGAAAGACGCCGGCATCATCCAGCAGCCAAGCGACATGGTCCCCCACAAACCACCGATCCCAGACCTTGAACACCACGCCCTCGTCCGTGGCCAGAGCCTGCTCCCAGCCGTCTTCCCCTGCTTTCCAGATTCCCCCGGTGCCTTCGTCTACATCCCCCCCCACAACCCAGGTGTCCCCTCCATCGTCCCAAACCCCGAACAGGGTCATGTCGGTGGCGACATCATCCCGGGCTACCACGCCATCCACCGAGTGCACCACCGTGCCGTGCTCCCCCACCGCCCACCACTCCGAATCCGAGGGGCCATGGATCCACCACAGGGCCGCATCCTCCACCAGGGTCTCCGTGCAGAGGGTCTCCCCATTCCACCGGGCCATCACCCCGGGGCCGTCTCCCCCCAGCGCTCCCCCCACGGCCATCAGATCGTCCCCCGCAGTCCAGGCCGGGAGCAGG
>CAZSZE010000032.1:0-38644 GCA_964610645.1 uncultured Enterobacterales bacterium
GCCGCATCGACTCATTTGCAACCACCGTGCCAACTTTGCGATCACGGGATTTCAACTACTTGTACACAATGGTGCGGGAAGCCGTGTACACGCTTCTTCCTCTGGGAACCTGGATTCCGACTGCGGATCCGTGTCAGTGCTGCATCCACAGGGTGTTGGGAATCAGATTTCCCGTCGGGATCGAGGCTTCCAGGGGTGTGGATGAACTATGGATAAAACGGTGCCACAACCCGGCTCAACCAGAAAGGGCATCAAACAAGGGTGCCCTCAACCGGGACAGATCCCTGCTCCGTGCCAGCAGTCCAGCCCGCTCAAGTGGCTCATCCACGTCCTCTTCCCAGGGCAGCTCGTCGGCAGCGCCCAGGCGGGAGAGGCGTTGGGAGAACTGGGGATGTTGGTGGGCGGTCCGCACGGTGGCTGCCAGCTCCTGGTGCAAGCCTCCCAGGGATTGGAGCAGGCCGGTGGTGCTGGGAGAGAGAGTGCCCGCCTCCCGCAGGTGGGTGGCCATTGCCCCCAGCACGTCCGGAATGCCGCCGCTGAAGCGCACAGCCGCCTTGATGTGATCCGGGGCGCAAGGCACCAGGCTCTCCATGACCTCAGACGCCTCCTCGTTGCCGTAGTCGGTCAGGGGAATCACCTGGAGATCACAAGAGGTCTCAAGTAGGAATCGCCCAGCAAAGATCATCTCGACCCGTCGCTCCCCTGGAAGATCCTGGCGAAACCGGGACCAGGCCTCCATCAGCGCCAGGCGTACCTCGGCCGGGAGCACCTCGGCGTCATGGATCAACAAGGCGGTAGGAACGGAGAGGTGCGACTGAAGCCGATGAAGCAGATCCAGCAAACCCTGGCGGAAGCCCACGGTGCTGGCCACGTAGGGAGTGTCCAGGTGCCTTCCTCCCTCCAGCCCGGCAAAGGCGGTGAGAAGCCACTTCCAGATCTCCGGTCGCTCCCGGGAGCGCAGTGGAGTGACGGACAGGGTTCTGCACCGAAGAGGCGGATCCGCCATGGCCATCTCCAGCGCGAGATCCTCCAGGAAGGATCGGGGAGAAGACCAGGGAGGAGTGAGGAGCACCATGGGCTCCATGCGCTGCAAGAGTCCACGGGCGCGCCGCGCAGATCGACTGCGAAGATCCAACTCCAGGCGATGCTGCTCGGAATCAAAGGAGATGCCCTGCCCGATGCGGGCCATCTGGAGTCGGCGCTGGATTCGACTCACGGGACTCCCTGTCTGTCTTCATCCTGCCTCGCAGCTCTTGTCGCGTCAAGGGGAAAACTTCGGCCCAATCCCCTGTGGTCCCAGGGGGATATGATCTTGGAGTGAGCGAACGCCGACCCCGCCATACCCTGGTTCCCAATGCGAACAACGTGGGTTTCCTCACGCGCGTGATGGAGCTGATCGCTCAGGGTGTACGAGAGCCCCGCGCCCTGGCCGAGGTGCTGGGCTGCGAGGTTCGCACCGTCCACTACTACACCCAGGCCGGGGACTGGCTCGGGCTGCTCCGGACCACCAAGATCCCCACGTTGACCCGCATGGGCCTGGAGTTTGTCTACGCGGGGCGAGACCAGCCCCGGGTGTATGCAGAAGCGGTCTGGGGGAACGGGTTTGTGCTGGACCTCATGGCAGGCCGGGAAGGCGTGCTCCCAGATGTGGAGGAGATTGCCTCCTTCATTTCCGGGGTGGATTCGGAAATGGCTCCCACCACGGCAAGGCGGCGGGCCTCCGCTGTGCGGAGCCTGATCGAGCCGGCCATGCGCTTTCACCGCAGTCCACTCAACCTCTCCCGCCAGCTGCAGCTGGACTTTGCCCCCACCTACCATCCCGGGGGCACCGCCACGCCGATTCTCGACCTGCGGGCAGGGATGGACGACTCACCGGATGTCTACCGGGTGCTCCTCTCGGCGCTTATCGAGCATGGCGAGCTGGCCACCGGCGCTGTGCGGGCGGTCCTGGATGCATCGGGCGCGAGGGATGCCTCCGTGGGCGCATACATCGACATGGCAACTCGGAGAGGAGACGCCTGCCGGGTCGACGAGCGCCTGGTGGTGACCTGGGGAGCGGTGTGGCGGCGGGAGATCACGGAGACAGTGGTGGGCGTGGCGCTCTCGGATCCACGGTACCGGTCCTACCTGGACAGCCTCCTCTCGCCGGCACCGGGGGAGGCATCCTCTGCCCACCAGGCAAAGGCGCAGAGAGAGCGGTTTTCTGGTTGGGACCGCCGGGTCTTTGGGGCGGTGGCACGACCGGCCGAACTGGGCCAGGAGCTCGACCGGATTCTGCTGGGACGATCCCTGGACACCTTTCCCCTGGCGGAAGATGCGGGGCCGGAGATCTCCACCGGTTCCGGTGCCTTCCTGGATCGGCTCCATGAAGACGGCCTGGTGATCGCCTTTCCGCCGAGCCTCCGCATTCTGCTCCAGGGGGTGTCTGTGGTGAACGAGCGCCTGGAAGCCCAGTCCCGCATCAAGAACGATGTGCATGTGCCGGAAGCCATCGACCGCCGGGTCCTGGTGCACGGCGGGCTGTTCCCACCAGGGCAACCTGTGCCCAGAAGCCTGCCCGATGGGGTCACCCTGCGCCTTCAGTCCATCCAGAGCATTCCCCACGTGGCCATGGCCACGGCCTTGCTGCTGCTTCATCGTCGCACCGGCGTGCCGTTGGAGGTGCAGTTGGGTCGCCAGGGTCCAGTGGTGGCCTGGGAGGGGGAACCCCTCGATGGGTTGATTCACACCCTGGATCGCGTGGCGGATGATCGGGGATGGATGACCAGTCGCCTTCTTCGCTCCGAGCACGGGTCGGAGCTGCTGGTGGATGTGTTGGTGGCGCTTGGCATCGCTGACCGGCTTGCGGGTCGCCTTGTGTTGGATGAAGGGTTCTTTGTTCGCCTGCGCACCGAGCCAGAGGACCAGGATGTGGCCACTCGGCTCTCGGTGTTGGAGGAGATGGTGCTGCGCTCCCTGTCCGGAATGGTTTCGGATGGAGGGTGACTGCCATGCGGGGTGACTGCCATGCAGGATGAAACCGGACTGTTTGTCTATGGCACCCTTCTTTCCGGCCAGGAGAACGCTGGCTGGCTGGGGGGGCTGCCTGCGAAGGAGGCCCGGGTCAAGGGCCGTTTGTACCGGCTTCCGGCAGGCTATCCGGCTCTCGTCGTGGAGGGGGAGGCACTGGACTGGGTGGAGGGCGAGTGGATTTCCGGGGTGGGGCCGCGGCTGAAGGTGCTCGATCAACTGGAGGGGGTCGGACAGGGCTTGTTTGGGCGGGTGCGTCTGCCGGTGGTGGTGGGGGCGCGAACCCTGGTTTCGTGGGTCTATGTCTTGAAGGCGGACCAGGTACGCCGGCGCGGGGGGGTGCACCTGGCGGAAGGGAGCTGGCGCCGGGTTTCCGGTCAGCGGAAACAGGGGTAGCCTCTGTGGTGAAGCAAGTCCCGTGATGAAGCAAGCCCCGTGATGGAGCACACCCTGAACTCTTTTCGCCCGATGGGCCTGCTGCGCAGGGCAGCCGGCATGCGACCAAGGGACGACCTGCCGGTTCTCCCGGAAGGCCCAACCACGCCGTCGCCCCCTTTGGAGGGGACAGCCTCAGACGGGCCCGCGCCAATCTTCGCTGATCTTGCGCGTCGGGCAGCCCTCGGACAGGGAGGAGCTGCACTGCACGCCGACGACAAGAGCACCGATGTGGCTGCCTATGCGGCCCGCGCCTTGGCCAATGGCCGGGACGTGGAGTTGGCAGGGGAGGGGCGAAACCAGGCTTCAGATGGCACCGAGTTCTGGGGACCTGTGGACAACGAATCCAGCCGCTCAAAGGCGGGGGGGCAGGTGCTCACCCTTGATCAATGGGAGTGCATCACTTGCGGAACCTGTGAGGAGAACACCACCCGGGTGTTTGAGGTCCCCTCCGACGACAAGGCCAGGGTGCTCGCTCAAGATGGCCCCATGGACCTGATCCAGGATGCCATCGAGGCCTGCCCCGTGACTTGCATCCACTGGATCGACGTGGAAGAGGTGGCGTCCCATCACTCCTGCGGTGGCCACGATTCCACGTAGACCTGCCCTCCGATCGCTGCTGGCCTTTCGGCTCTCGGTGGTGCTCAGCTATGGATTTGTGGGTGCGCTGCTCCTGGTCATCTTCCTGACCATCGGGGTGGAGCCTTCCATGCGCCGTGGGCTGCGGGTGTTGTTTCTGGTGGGAGCCTTCCTGGGTGCCCTGGGGCTGGGTTTCATCCTGGATCGACTGGTGACTCGGCCCGTACAACACCTGGTCCAGCAGGTTCGAGGCGCGGTGGGCCACGGCTGGAGCGAGGCCCTGGAGGTGCCGCGATGGCGGGGTGAGATCACCGAGCTGGGCAATGCCCTGGAGGAGTTGCGGAGCGCCATGGTGGAAAAGCAGGAAGCCCTTGGCGACCTCAATGCGGACCTGGAGGATCGGGTTCGGCGGCGCAGCGAGGAGCTGGAACACACCCAGTCGCAGCTCATTGAGGCCGGCAAGCTGGCGGGGCTGGGGCAGATGGCCACCGGTGTGGCCCACGAGGTCAACAACCCGACGGGAATCGTTCTCTCCCGCGTCGGGTACCTGCTCTCCATCGGAAAGGAGGAGGGCGTCCCGGAGGAAATCCTGGCGGATCTAAAGGTCATCGAGGACCAGGCCCGCCGCATCAGCAAGATCACCCGCGGACTCCTGGATTTTTCGCGCCCCGCGGAAAGTGTGTATGCCTCCGTGGAACTGGTGGTCCTGTGCCAGGAGGTGGTTGGATTGCTTCAGCACAAGGCGACCTCGGCGGGGGTGGAGTTGTCGATCGACTCCCGGTCTGCGAAGGAGGGAGCAACCTGCTGGGGGAGCGGGGATGAGCTGGGCCAGGTTCTCTTCAATCTCGTGGCCAACGCCATTGATGCGACGGGGCCAAAGGGGCAGGTGGTTCTGCGTCCTGCTCCGGGGTCGCTGGAAGTGGAGGACACGGGGAGCGGGATCCCGAAGACCGATCTGGAGCACCTCTTCGAGCCATTCTTCACGACCAAGGAACCGGGCAGGGGCACAGGACTGGGGCTCAGCATCAGCTGGGCCATTGTGACAAGCCACGGTGGAACCATCGAGGTGGACTCAAAGGAGGGATCGGGAACCACCATGCGCGTGATACTGCCTTTGTCGGAGGTCGCCCCATGAGCAAGCCGCGCATTCTCGCCATCGACGACGAGAAGGAGTTGCTGTCCTCCATCACCAAGATCCTGGAGCGCACGGGCCACGTAGTGCTCACCGCGAATTCCGGGGAGGAGGGCCTCTTGGCGCTCCAGGAGGATCGGCCGCCGGACCTGGTCCTGACGGATCTTGTCATGCCGGACATCGGGGGAATGGAGTTGCTGCGGGCGGTGCGTCGAAAGTACCCGGAGGTCCCGGTGGTGCTCATGACGGCCCATGCCACCCTCGAAACGGCGATTCAGGCCATTCGGGAGGGCGCCTACGACTATCTCCCGAAGCCCTTCGGCCAGGAGGAGCTGTTGGTCATGGTGCAGCGCACCCTGGGCCACCTGAAGCTCACCCGGGAGAACCGGCGGCTGCGCACCCAACTGGGCGCGCAGAAACAGGAGGGGGCCAGGGGACTGGTGGGGGACTCCGCAGGAATGGAGCGCATCCGGGAGCTGCTGGAGCGGGTGGCGCCCACGGACCTCTCGGTGTTGATCACCGGGGAAAGCGGGACGGGCAAGGAGGTGGTGGCCCGGGCGCTGCACACCCTCTCCAACCGGGCCAACAAGCAATTTGTGCCGGTGGATTGTGCGGCGATTCCTGCCAATCTCATGGAGTCGGAACTGTTCGGGCACGAAAAGGGTGCCTTCACCGGTGCCACCGGAATTCGAAAGGGTCTTGTGGAAGCAGCCGACGGCGGCACGTTTTTCCTGGATGAGATCGGGGAGCTCGCAGCGCCGATGCAGGTCAAGCTGCTGCGCCTGCTCCAGGAGCAGGAGTTTCGCCGGGTTGGAGGCAACCAACTCCACCGGGTGGAGCTGCGCGTGGTGGCGGCCACCAACCGCGACCTGGAAACCATGGTGCGGGAGGGTGGCTTCCGGGAGGACTTGTTCCACCGGTTGAATGTCGTGCAGATCGTCTTGCCCCCCCTTCGGGACCGGCCGGACGACGTGGCGATCCTGTTGAAGCACTTCATGGAGCGATTCTGCGCTGAGCAGGGGCGGGACGATCTGCGCCTGGGCCAGGAGGTGCTGGACGCTCTCGCCACGTATTCCTGGCCTGGAAATGTGCGGGAGTTGGTCAACTGTGCCCGGTATGTGGTCAACCTCTGCCAGGACTCCGTGGTGCAGATCCATGATCTGCCGCAGCGTTTGCGCCAATTGGAGAGTGGAGAAGCCCGAGGTGCTTCTCCCGCCCGCACCGTTCGGCATGAGGGCGGAGGTTCCTTCCAGGGGCCATCGATTCGCTATGACCTGCCCTACAAGCAGGCGAAGCGCATGTGGTTGGAGGTGTTTGAGTTTGCCTACATTTCCCGTGCCCTGAAGGAACACAAGGGAAATGTGTCCCACGCCGCGCGAGCCGCAGGAATTGATCGGAAGTCGATCCAGCGTCTTCTCAAGCGCAACCAGACGGTCAAACCAGGGGAATCCGAGGGGACCACGGAGGAAGGCGGGTAGTCCTCTGTCGGACAAGGTACAATCCCGCCCGGCGGACCTCATGAGCGATATCACCACCACCCTGGCCCAGCCGTCCCGACGGCAACTCCACATTCGGAAGGGGCGCCTCACCTGTACTTCGGGTCCGGATGAGGGGGAGAGTTGGCTGGTCGATCATGACGTCTTGAAGATCGGCTCCCTCAAGGACAGCCAGGTCATCCTCAACGATTCCTCCGTCAGCCGAAACCATGCGGAGATCCGACGAACACCGGAGGGTGTGCTCCTGGCGGACACGGGCTCCACCAATGGCACATTTGTGGGCCCTATTCGAGTCAAGGAGGTCTTTCTCACACCGGAGACCACCTTCCGGGTGGGTCAGACCGAGCTGATCTTCACGCCGGCGGACGAGGTGATCGAGATCACACCGTCCGAGAAGAACCAGCTGGATGCCATGGTTGGAAATGCCACGTCCCTTCGGGAGGTTTTCAGCATCATCGAGCGGGTGGCCCCCACGGATCTCACGGTGCTGCTCATGGGAGAGACGGGGACCGGCAAGGAGCTCGCCTGCCGGGCGCTCCACAACTTGAGCCACCGCAAGAAGGGACTGCTCCGGGTCTTTGATTGCGGCGCTGCGCCGTCCACCCTCATTGAGGCTGAGCTTTTCGGCCACGAGAAGGGGGCGTTTACCGGGGCGACCCAGTCTCGTGAAGGGGTGTTCGAACAGGCGGATGGCGGGACCTTGTTCCTGGATGAGATCGGGGAGCTTCCCCTGGAGCTGCAGCCGAAGCTGCTGCGGGTCCTGGAGCAGCGTGAGGTGCGCCGCGTCGGCTCGGGACGCATTCGGTCCGTGGATGTTCGGGTGGTGGCTGCGACCAACCGAAAACTCAGGGACGAAGTGGAGGCCGGTCGGTTTCGGGAGGACCTCTACTTTCGACTGGCGGTCGTCGAGGTGGAGCTGCCGCCGCTTAGAGAGCGCCTGGAGGATCTACCCCTGCTGGTTTCCCACCTGCTCAAGCGCTCGTCGGCCCGGTTTGGTGGTCGCGTGGTGAAGGGGGCCTCCGATGATGTGCTTGCCTTGTTTCAGGCGTACCGCTGGCCGGGCAACGTCCGGGAGCTGAACAACGTTCTGGAGCGGGCCGTGCCCTTCACAGACGACGACACCATCTCCCTGGATGCGCTTCCAGAAGCGCTGCGCGGTGCAGGCGGTGGTGCAAGCGCGGGGGGAACACCCGCCAAGGGAATGGTTGCGGCCGCTTCCGTGGCGGATCTGCCATTCAAGGACGCCAAGGACCAACTCATCCAGGCTTTTGAGCGGCAGTATCTGGTGGACCTCATCGAGCGGCATGGGGGCAATGTCTCTCGTGCAGCCCGGGCAGCGGACATGGACCGGAAGTCGATCACCCGGCTGCTGAAGAAGCACGGAATCCGCTGATTTTCGACTGGGCGGGCAATCAGCGTTGCCCCGCTCATCGCTGGTGGGTACGTAGTCTCCACATTGGAGAATCCCATGCAGACGGAAACCAACGGGCGCCTGGATGAAATTCGGGTCGAACTCGGCCAGATCCTGGAGGCGCGGGTCTCTGACCTGATGACCTCCGTGCGGGAGTCGGAGGAGTTTACCCGGCGGATTCTCGCCGCAGAGCTGGAGATGGCCCGCGCACGCCAACTCAGAGAAGATCTGGATGGCGAGGTCAAGCGGGTGCAACAGGACCTGGATGCCCTGAGGGCCCGGGCCGAGGAGATTCGCTCCGAGCACACGGATGCCCTGGCGGATCGACAGGTGGTCCGGGAGGAGATCCGGGACATGGAGCGCGACGTGGAGGAGGCCCGTACCGAGGTGCGTGCATCCCGCATCAAGCTTCGGGACATGGAAAAGGAAGGGGACTCCCTGCGGCAGGAGAACGTGGAATTGAAGATCAAGCTCCGCACCCTCGAGGAAAACGTCGGGCGCATGCGGAAGCTGCGGGACGAGCTGTTGAGCAGCATTACCCAGCTGTCGCAGCAGATGACCAACATCGGGGACAAGGAGTAGGTTCCCATGGCAGATGCTCCCATGGCACCCGCGACCCCCAGCAGCGTGGAGTCCCTCGAGGGCATCCTGGCCATCTTGGAAGCCAGCAAGCGGCAGCTGATGCACCTGGCCTATGACCGCCTGGAATTTGGGCAGATTCTGAGCCTGGAGCAGCAGATCCGCATGGGCGGAAGCCCGGAGCGATCAGAGGTGCAACGAATGCAGTTGATCCTTGATGCAAGGATCGATGTTCTGCGCCAGCTCCGCATCCTGACGGCCTCCCTTCCCCACACCCTGCCCAGCCACACGGATTCAGAAACCGTCGTCGCCCAGGCCCTGGCCGTTCTCGACAGCGACTGGGCCCCGCCGGCTGCCCCGGAGCCCGAGCCGGAGATCGAAGTCCAGCCGGAGCCGGAGCCGGAGATCGAAACCGCGCCCGACGTCGAACCCGAACCGGAGCCGGCGATCGAAACCGCGCCCGACGTCGAACCCGAACCGGAGACGGAGCCGGAGCCGGAGCCGGAGATCGAACCCGAACCGGAGCCGGAGATCGAACCCGAGGTCGCACCCGAACCCGAGCCCGAACCCGCCCTTGCCGAAGACGACGAAGACGATCTCGCCACCATCGACTTCGAAGGTCCAATCCTGGGCAACGTCGAACCTGATCCACAATTCGTCGAGGCGACACCCCTTGTCGCTGGGACCCTGGAAGACCGAGAAGACGACCTCACCACCGCCGACTTTGAGGTGCCCGCCCTGGACGAGGAGCCCCCCCCTGTCCTCGCGGACGAGCCCCCCGGCCCTCCCGTCCTCGCCCTTGGCCCAGCCCCGGGTCACACCGCCCCGCTCCAGGGCCTCCACCTCTCCGTAGACAAGGCCCCACCTGCACCATCTTCCGTCGAGGCAGTCCCCACGGCGGAAGACAGCGACGATCCAGATCGGGTCCGAAACCTCATGGGAAACGCAGGGTCCGCGTGGCGAGAGGGGGAGGGAGAACTCGCCCTCGAAATCTACAGCGAGCTGCTGGACGAAGACCCGGGCTTTGTCCCTGCCTGGTTGGCGCGAGGACGTTGCCACCTGGATCGCTCCGACTGGGGTTCCGCCATCTCGGACTTCCGAAAGGCGGAGGACCTGGCTCCGACCAGCCCCGAGCCCTTCCTGGCCCAGGGCGACTTGTACGTCGCTCGTCGGGACTATGGGACGGCGGTGGACCGATTCGACGAGGCGCTCGCCCGGGACGCCAACCACGCCATGGCCCGGTGTCGCCGGGGAATCTCGCACTATTACCAGCAGAACCACCGGCAGGCCTACCTGGATCTTCAGCGGGCATTCAACCTGGATCCGGAGATTCCAAACATCCGCCGCTTTGTTCAATTGGCGGTCTCCAAGCTGGAGCCGGGCGACCCCCCGGGTGCGTAGACCCTTTCGCACTTGCCTCCGTGAAGGTGCGTAGCGGGGGTTGCATCTAGGGCGGTGTGGTTTGGCAACCTGTTGAAATCACTGGGCGGCACAATTTGGCACGAAACCTGCTTTGGTGCGGGGTGTCCGTAATTCTCACGGACCGTGGAGAATCCCATGCAGACGCTTCAAATCGCTTCCTCGCTCCTTCAGAACCGCAACCACACCGTGGCGCGGAGTTTCTACCGAGAGTTGAAGTCCGAGGGCTTCTCCCACCAGCAGATCATCGAGCTTTCCACCACCCTGCTCGACCTCGTGACCGAGGATCTGCGCGACGAAGTCGCCATCGAAGCCAAGTAGAGAAGCGTTCGCCGTAAGGCGCCTCGCCCCAAGCCGGATCAGGCCTCCGAGGCCGGCACCAGGTTCTGCAACAACAAGTGGACATCGTCCGCTTCTGGTGCGGCGCGAAGCTCGTCGTCCTTCGCTGCAATGGCGATCGGGTCGTCGGTGAACTCTGACCTGTAGTGGTCCCACCGGTCCAGGAGTGTGCTCTTGGTCAGCTCCGGGTGGAACTGGCTGGCCCAGAACGGTGCGCCATCCACCCGAAACGCCTGGTGCTCTACCAGCTCCCCCCGTGCGAGTTGGGTGACGCCTGAGGGAAGTCGCATCACCTGGTCGTTGTGTCCCAGGGGTGCGAAGAAGCGGGTGGGGAGCGCAGAAAACAACGGGTCGGCCTGGCCGGCTGCCGTCAACTCCAGGTCGATGACCCCCATTTCCTGCTTGCTGACGTCCCGGCCCACCTCGCCCCCCATGGCCAGGGCCAGCCCCTGAAAGGCAAAGCAGGAGGCATAGGCGGGCTGCCGCAATTCGACCACCAGGAGGAGGAAGTCCAGAAACTGGTGGACCCAGGGGTGGGAGTCCCGCACCCCGAATTTTCCCGATCCACCGAAATAGACCGAGGGACGATCCGCGAGAAAAGATTCATCCAGCTTCTCGTGCATGGCGAAGACGAGGTGCACTTCGCTTCCAAGGGCCCGCTCGAAGCAGCGCTTTTCATGGGCGCACATTGCGTCGGCGGGGTCGCGCACTGAAATGAGAAGGGGGACTTTCATGAAGGGGCCGATGATAGCGTGCAGCGGTCATCGCGGCTACGCTTGCAGGCGCGTGGCAGCAGCAGGTGCTTCGAGGTTCGGCATGCGAGTTCTCCTGATCAATCCGCCTCTGGACTCCGTCTTTCGGGACGGGCATGTCTCTCCCGTCACGTCGTACCTGTTCTACAACTCGGCCCCCCTGGGTCTCCTGTACATCGGCGCCATGTTGGAACGCACCGGGGAAGTGGTGCGCGTGCTGGATGCTGCAGCCGAGAAGTTGGACATTCCGGAGACGGTGCAGCGCGTTCGCGACTTTGCCCCGGACGTCGTCGGCATTGGCTCCACGACGGTTGTCTTCGAGTCCGCACGAGAGCTTGCCCAGGCCTTGAAGGCGGTGCTGCCCGAAGTCCCGTTGGTGTTGGGTGGGTACCACGTCTCGTTGCTTCCCAAGGAAGCCATGTCGGAGCCTGCCTTTGACGTGGGCGTGATCCACGAGGGGGAGCACACCATGCTCGAGCTGCTCGAGCACTACCGTGGCGAGCGGGAACTCTCGGACATCGAGGGAATCGTCTACCGCGACAAGAGCGGTTCCGTGCAGTTCACTGCCCACCGCACCGAGTTTCGCAAGCTCGATGATCTCCCCTACCCGGCGCGCCATCTCCTGCCCGCGGACCAGTACAAGCCGGTCCCGGTGGACGAACACGCCATGCCCAAGTTCGCCATGGTCACCTCCCGGGGCTGTCCGCATGCCTGTGGCTTCTGCCAAAAGGCCAACTCCGGCTACCGCTCGCGCTCCGCGGAAGCGGTCGTCGATGAGATGGAGCACCTCGTGCGGGACTTCGGTGCGCGGGACATCGCCATCGTGGACTCCTTGTTCTGCGCCAACAAGAAGCGGGTCATGAAGGTATGCGAGGAGATTCAGCGCCGCGGGGTCAAGGTGTCCTGGACCTGCTCCTCCCGGGTGGAGGTGGTGGACTTGGAAATGCTCCAGGCCATGAAGGATGCGGGCTGCTGGCGGACCCGATTTGGGGTGGAGTCCGGCTCGGACAGGGTCCTGGACTTCATCTCCAAGGGAATCACCAAGGAGAAGATTCGCAACGCCATTACCTGGGCGGACCAGGTGGGATTGCGCCCCAAGGCCTTCTTCATGGTGGGCCACCTCCCAGACACCCCGGACACGATTCGGGAGACCATCGAGTTCGCCAAGTCGATTCCGCTCCACGATGTGACGGTCCAGATCAACACGCTGCTCCCCAAGACACCGCAGATGGAGGTCTGGGAGCGAGAGGGAGAAAAGTGGGGTCGGGTGATCAATCGCACCACGGACGAGAAGTCATTTTGGGAGCCGACCTATGTTCCCTGGGGCATGGAAAGCGAGGACCTGATTCGCTTCCACCGCCAGTTCTACCGGGAGTTCTACTTCCGCCCCGAGATACTCGCGCGGCACCTGGAAGCCATTCACTCGGTCCGGGACCTCTACAAGTACGTGCAGGCATCGAGCCTTTTCTCCTTCCTGTTCTATGACTCGGAGAAGGTGGGTTCCGTGAAGGTGGTCCTTGGGGGGCTTGGGGAAATCCGCCGCATGTTGGGTCGCCGGTCCACCCCGGACATGCCCGCCGCTGCAAAGTAGCGCCTGCCTCTGGGGTAGAGTCAGGCTCGGAGAGGCCCAATTTTCTCTTTTCTGCTGGTGCTTTTCGCCTGTGGGAGCGACTCCGACGCGTTCTCGCGGTGTGAGGATGCGGACTGTCGTGTCTTCGCGGTGGTGGAAGCGTTTGATGGCACCACCGAGTCCGTTGTGCCGCTCCTGTTGCGGCTGGAGGATCCTGCCGAGCTGACGGTTGCGATGAATCGTCTGCGAGAGGCGGATCCAAAGCGCATGGGAGAAATCTGCGATCTGCTGCCGAAAGGGGACGCCCGCCGCAAGTGCCACCGAGTTCATTCTCGCCCCCACCTGGAAGGGGAGAGCCGGGCGAACCTGGACGTGGTGAAGCTGGACATGCCGTCGGGTGGGCCGAGCAGCAGGGGGGTTCTGCGGAGATCCCGCTCCCGTTTTTCCTGGGTGACGCCCGTGAGCAGCGACTGTGCCGCGGGACCTGCGATGAACACCTGTGTGACGGGGCTTGCCCAGAAAGCGGCCTCGGCGGGACAACGCGAACGCGCCGGGGCGTTGTGTGCCAGCCTGCCTCGCGGCGATGGCCGTGACGGGTGTATGGCCCAGGTGGGGATGGGCCAGGACGAATTGTTGGATGGCATCGACTTCTGTCTGGCTGCGGGGGCGCGGGCGTGGTCCTGCCTCGGTGGCATGATCGACGGGCTTGTCCGTGCCCACCGTGAATTTGGTGCTCTGGCCACTGCGATCGCAGGGGTATACGGGGCGCTGGAAGAACGAGCCTCGGGACTTGCGGACCTCATGGTGGATCGCATCTGGGCCCGGTCGCTGGGCGGTGCTTATGCGGGTGCCTTGGAAGGCCCGGGGTTGGTGGGGCTTCCGGCGGAGGCGCTGCCCCACCATCGTGCTGCCGCTGCCCGGCTCCTGGTCACCCGGATGGGCCCGGGGTCCATGGGCTTGGATGCCTGGGTCGAAAGACTGATCGCTTTTATGGAGGAAGTGGGGCCCAAGAATCCGGGGCTGGGTTCGGCCATGGGCGAGGTGTCGGACGGCTGGGGCCAAGACCTGAAGGGAGAGGAATCCCGGGAGGCCCGACTCTACCTGGATGGTTCTCGCCGGGGGGTGTCCGGGGATCTGCGGACAGACATGGCGGTCTGCGTTCTTGAAGCGGCGGCCCGACTGGAGCCCCCAGACCTCGCACTGCTCCGGGAAGGCGAAGCCAGGGAAGACCCCCTGTTGAAGTGGACGGCCCAGCGATTGCTCTCGGTGGTGGACGGCACCCGAGCTTCCGCAGACGAACCCTGGGGCGAGGACCATTGGTCGGTTCTCCCAGGGGATCGTGCAGGCACGCACCACGACGATCCCAATTACGGAAAAAACCCACCGGTCCCCGGGGTGCCCTGACATGCAGCGTGTGTGGATTCCCTGGCTCTTGGTGGGAGCCGTGGCGCTGTGGCTGACCGCGCCGCTGTGGGGATCTGCCCATGCGGTGTGGGGCCTGCCCGCGGGGGATCTTGCCCAGACCGGCTGGTTCTACGATTGGGTAGCTCGTCGCCTGGGGGGCTCCATGGAGCACCTGGCCGGCTTCAATCATCCGCAGCCCCTGCGGCGCATTGACGAATTCCCCAATGTGCTGGACGCGGTGCTGGCTGCTCCCTGGACGTATCTCTTGGACTACCCGCAGCAATATGGCGCTGCCCAGGCCCAGGCGGTCGTGATCAATGGGCTCGGCGTGGCCTGGTTGGCCTGGGCCCTTGGATGCCGCGGGGTGGGCCTGGTGGTGGCGGGGGTCCTGGGCATTTGCAGCCAGCAGGTGTGGCGGGAGCTGTACATGGCGCGGCTGAATGCAGCCATTCCTGGCCTTGCTGCGGCTGCACTGGCTTCCTGGCTGGGGGTATTGGAGGAAGGACTCTCCCACGTACGTGTAGCGGTTCGGGCCGGAGTGGCAGCGGCCCTTGGCGCTTGCGCGGCATTGACCTATCCGCCAACCTTGGCCCTGCTCGCTCCGGCGGGTCTTGTGTTGGGGCTGGGGCGAATCCGGGGTGCTCGCTTGCGGGGCGTCTTGTGGGCTCTGGCTGCATTGGCGGTGGCGCTGATTCTGGTTGGTGGTGAACTCGAGGCCATTCGGCGATCTCCCCGGGCGGCGGATGGCATGGCTGGAAAGGAGGTCATCTGTGCCCTGGGCCTGGGCTGCGCCCAAGTGACACAGCGAATGCGTTTGGATGTGGGGTTTGCCTGGTTGCAGGACTTTTTCTGGGTTGGCAACACTGCCTCTGGAAACTGGGTACGCACGGGGCTCTTGTTGGGTGCATGGGTACCTGCCCTGGCACTCCTTCTGCGGTCGTCCACCCGGTGGATCGGGGGAGGGCTCCTGGCTTGGGCTTTTGCTTTGACCCTCCTCTCCCTGGGTCCTTGTCCACATGCCTCGGCGACTCACCCACTTCCGACGCTGGTCCCGGGAATCACGGGCCAGACCTGGTGTGTCCTGGGTGCCCTTCACGACTTCGGGCGATTGCTCGGTGTGGCTTCGATTCTCTTTGCAGTCTTGGTGGGGTGGGCCTGTGAATCAATTGCCGGCACATTGAAACGCACCTGGATTCCCTGGGTTGTGGGGGGAGCGATTGTGGCGGGACCCTTGCATACCGCGCGATCCCATTTGCAGGTGCCCGAACGCTGGCTCGCCGTGCCCGAGCTGTCCACGACCGCGTTTCTCCGGGATGCTGAGCTCGGATCTATAGTCGAACTCCCCTTTGATCGTCGGGTCCAGTACCTGTCTGCTCTCCAGGCACCGGATCGCCCCCGGGTGAATCCGTTGAACTCGAAGCCGAGGGGATATTCCGCCGCCCTGCAGATTCGGCCTGGAGACCAGGAACATCCCTTTGTGGGGTGGTTGGTGGGTCTGGGACGCGGAGACGTGGGGAGTCCGCCCACGGAAGATCAAGCCCTGGCTTCCGGGGTGCGCTGGGTACTCTTTGATCCGGAGCGCTGTGGGGGCAAGGCGTTGAAGAACCTCCCCTTTGTCTCAAGGCCCATGAACCGTCTCCATGGCTGGGCGGATGCGCCCCCCACCGCGTGTGTACCCGCGGTGGTGGAAGCCCTGGTCGGCCTCCTGGGAACCCCCCAGACCCTGCCGAGCCAGGCCCGGGTCTGGGACGTCACCGCCCTCCCAACCGCGCGGTGACTTTGCCCAGGATCTGGTGGGTTGGAACGGGTCCAAACTGCCTGGAGTCTGTGCTGGCCGACGGGTTGTCGCCCGTGACAATGAGCGCCCCCTCTTGGGTCAGGGAGACAGCTCGCTTGATCAACGGGGTGCCTGTGCGGGGATCCCGAAGCAGCACCACGTCTCCCGGTTCGACAAGAGGGCCCTGCGCCACAAGGACGTGGTCCCCGTCTTCCAGGGTGGGCGCCATGCTGTCTCCCGAGACCTTCCAACGGCGGCGCCGCCGACACAGCCAAAGAAGAACTTCCCGGGGACTGGCCCGGATCAGCTTGCTGTGTACCAGGGGACGTCCCGTCCCTTTGTGGCCCAGAAGATCTCGTGGATCTGCTGGATGGCGGCCATCAGCTCTTCCGCGTGGTCCTGGTTGACCTCTACCTTGACGGAAGAACAGAGCTTGGCTGCCTTCCAGAAGATGTCGTGAAGGTCTGGGTGCTGCTCCAGGTGTGGCGGCTTGAAGTAGTCCGTCCACAACACCAGCAGCTCTTCCTTGGCAATGTGGGTTTGTTCTTCTTTGATGGCAACGTAGCGAGAGAGGGTGTTGTGGTAGCGGGCCAAGGCCGCGGCGTCATCGCCACCAGGGCGCTCGAGGGCCAGGATCTTCTTGGTCATGGACAAGCCGGCTTCTGCAGCGATGCGGGCAGAAGAGGGGTCGTAGACGCCACAGGGGCCGTCACAGTGTGCAAACGCCACTGGGGCCGGGTGGAGAGAGTCGAGAATTCCAATCAGAGTCGGCATGTGGGTTTCCTGGGGTAGCCCCCCTTTTTCTATGGTGCTGTTTGGGGCTGTCAAGCCGGCGATGGGTTGCTCGGGTTTGGGGCCGGGCTACGTGCTTCCGTCCTGATGCTGCAACTTGGCGCCCACACCCTGAAGTCACGGTTGATTCTCGGCACCGGGAAGTTCCGCAGTTTTGCGGAGATGAAGGCCTGCCATGAGGCCAGCGGAGCCGACCTGGTGACGGTGGCCATTCGCCGGGTCGAGCCCTCCGATGGCAGTGGCGGCAGCTTGCTGGATTGGGTCGACACCGAGAGGATTGCGCTCCTGCCCAACACATCGGGCTGCTTCACCGCTGAGGAGGCCATTCTCACGGCGCACCTTGCCCGGGAGCTCCTGGGGACCGACCTGCTGAAGCTGGAGGTCATCGGGGATCCTGCGACCCTGTTTCCCGATGGGGAGGGCACTCTGAAGGCTGCTGCCACCCTGGTGAAGGAGGGCTTTACGGTCCTTCCCTATTGTTCGGACGATCCGGTGCTCTGCCAGAAGCTTGCGGATGTGGGGTGTGCGGCTGTGATGCCGTTGGCGGCGCCGATTGGTTCCGGGCTGGGTGTCCGGAATCCCTACAACCTGGCAATCATCAAGGAACAGGCGCGGGTGCCGGTCATCGTGGATGCAGGGGTGGGGACGGCATCGGACTGTGCCCGGGCCATGGAGTTGGGGGTGGATGGGCTCCTGGTGAACACAGCCATCGCGGGAGCGGAAGACTCCGTGGCCATGGCACGGGCCATGAAACTCGCCACGGAAGCAGGACATCTTGCAGCAGGGGCTGGACGCATTCCCCGCAAGCTTCATGCAGCAGCGTCGAGCCCCCTGGACGGAATGATTCACTCCTGATGCAACGCTTTCTGCCCATCTCTCCGGGGCACCACGAACGGATTCACCAGATCCTGGAGTTCGCCCAGGAGTTTGCTGCAGCGGGAGGGCGCATGATCCTCCTGAGGGAACTGCACATGAGCGCCACTGCATTGGAGCAATTGGTGGAAGCACTCCTGCCGGTGTTGCCGGAGATCCAGGTGCATGATCGGACCCAGGGAGCACGCGAACTCGCGCGGACCGGGAGGGTGGGCTTGCACCTGTCGGCGGCTGTGGATCCGGCTCTGGTGCGAGCGGAGGTGCCGGGACGGTTGGGGGTGTCCGCCCACTCCCGAAGGGCTTTGCTGGCCGCCGAGGAAGCAGGTGCCGACTACGCGCTGCTGTCGCCTGTCTACAAGCCCGGCTCCAAGCCCCTGGACGTCCGATCTCTTCTGGGTGCGTGGAAGGCCTCCCGGGCTTGGTCGGGGGTGGAAATCCCGGTGTTTGCCCTGGGGGGCATGACGCCCCCACGCATGCGGACCTGCCGCCGGCGGGGAGCCTATGGCGCGGCTGGCATCACGGGCGTCTTCGAATCGCCGGAAGGTCCCCAGGCTGCCCTCCGTGCCTTCCTGGCGGTGGAGTGACGGTCCAGGAAGGGCAGTGCGTGGCGGTGACAGGCGCCACAGGGCTTCTGGGCGCCTACATTGCCCTGGCGCTCTTGGACCGGGGGCTGCAGGTGCGGGGGGTGGTGCGGGATCCGTCGTCCGGAGCATGGCTGCAAGAGAGGGGCGTGGAGCTGGTGGAGGGAAACCTCCTGGATGCTGCCTCCCTGGGCCGGGCCTTTGAGGGTGCGGATGCAGTGGTGTCCAACGCTGCGCTTTTCGGGCTCCCCCTCTTTGGGATCCGGCGCATTTCTGCCCAGGACTACCGGGACACGAATGTGCAGGGCACCCGAAATGTCTTTCATGCGTGCGACCGGGCTGGAGTGGGCCGCATTGTCCATGTGTCCAGCATCAGCGTGTATCGCAAGCGCCTCTTTGGAACGGGGACGGAGGATGCGCCGAAACTCACCGAGCGGGATGCCCGGTGGACCTGGTCCTACGAGCTGACCAAGGCACTCTCTGAGGAGGAAGCCCTGCGGTGTGCTGACGCCCACGGGCAGGCCCTGACGCTGGTGCGACCCGGGCCGATTTACGGCCAACGGGATCGAAACCTGGGACCCCTGGTCGAGCGGCTGATGGGCTGGCCGTTCCTGCCAGTGCCCGACTTCCACCTGCCTTTCGTTCACGCCCAGGACGCGGCAATCGCCATCGCCAATGCCCTGGAGAGAGACCGCAGCATTGGAAAGGCCTACAACCTCACGGACCGGCCGCGCTCCATGGCTCGCTTTCTTCGGATCTGGAAGGCGGTGCGAGGATCGGGTCCGCTGATGTTGCCGATTCCACTGCCTTTTCGCCCAGGCTTCGACGCTTCGGCGGCCCAAGCCGACCTCGGCTTTTCCCCACGCTCCCTGGAAGACGGCATCACGGAGGCGCTCTCAGGTAGCCTCGGCTGAAAGGAGCCTCCCATGCGTGAACACCCCATTCCGGCGCGACTGAACCTGGTGGTCCTGGCGGTGACCACAGGAGCTGCCACAGCGCTGCAGACGGTGGCTGCGGGCGCAGAATCCCGTGGGTCTCTGCTCTTGTGCGGGGGCGCTTTCGCCCTGACCCTGGTGACCCTCTACACCCTCCTTCACGAGGCCTCCCATGGGGTCGCACACCCGGACTCTCGGGTGAATCGCTGGATGGGCCGGATTCTCGGCATCACCTTCGGGGTGCCCTTTTCCTTCTATCGCCATGGACACCTGGGCCACCACCAAAGAAACCGGACCGATTCGGAGATGTTCGACCTCTACTACGAGTCGGACAACAGGCTCGTGAAGATCCTGATTCTGTGGAGCATTCTGGCCGGGCTGTTCTACGTGTTGTTCGTGCTCCTGGGGCTGGCGCTTCTGGTGGCGCCCCGCCCCCTCATCCGGTGGGCCAGGGGGTTGGGCATGGCGACGAACGCCTATGTCATTGGCTCCATGCCCGATGCGCTGCTTCCCTCCATCCGGGGCGAGATGGTGTTGACTCTCGCTGTGCAGGGGGCGCTCTTTCTGTCCCTTGGATGGCGCTGGGAGAGCTACCTCACCCTGTACGCGTGCCACGCGGTCTTCTGGTCCTCACAGGACTATGCGCGGCACGCCTTTTCCCCTCGGGACATTTTTAATGGAGCCCACAACCTGCGGCGAAATCGCCTGGTTTCCTGGGTCTTTCTCAACAACAACTTCCACAAGGCACACCACTGCCACCCCGCGGTTCCCTGGATCCACCTGCCGGGTCTCGTGACGGAAGAGGAGATGGCCCCCCCCCTGTGGAAGAACTACCTGCGCATGCTCAAGGGGCCTGAGTTGACCCACGAACCTCCCCCCAAGAGCCTGGACCGGGATTTTGAGAGCTACCTCCAGGGCCGGGCGGCATCCTCTTGAGGCTGTCGTTTCTGTACGGCATTCCTTTCGGGCGCTGGATGCAGCTTCTGTGGGAGAACGGGTTTCGCGTGTCGCCCCGGTATGCGGGACGGGCTGCTCGCATCACGGCCTTCAGCATTTTGAGCTCCGGATTCCGCCTGTTGGAATCCCTGCTTTGCCGACCCCCCACCGACATCCCAAGGCACCCACCGCTCTTTGTGTTGGGGCATTGGCGGTCCGGCACGACCTGGCTCCATTACCTGCTCACCCAGGATCAGAGGTTCGCGTATCCCACGGTCTTTGACACCGCCTACCCCCACTCCTTTCTGCTGTGGCCCGACAAGCGACGGGCGCTTCTTGAACCCCTGATCGAAAACAAGCGGCCCCAGGACAACATCCACGTGGACATGGGATCCGCCAGCGAGGACGACATGGCCATGGCGGTCTTGTCTGGAAGGGCGTTCTACAATGCCTGGTCCTTTCCCGCCCACTATGACCGGTACAAGAAGGGACTCTCCTTCCGGGACGTGCCCGCGGGGGAGGTGGAGAAGTGGAAGGCGCACCACCACTCCTTTCACGATCGCCTGTTGCACCGCTACCGGAAGCCCCTGGTCTTCAAGTCTCCGGGACACACAGCCCGCATGGCCCTGCTCCTCAAGATGTACCCGGATGCCCGCTTCGTGCACATCACCCGGCATCCCTACGACCTGGTGCGCTCCAACCTCTTTCTCTTCGGCGTGTGGAAGAGACACTATGCCTTTCTCCAGCGGCCGGATCTCTCCGACCTGGAGGGTCGGGTCCTGGCCTCGTGCCGATCCATGTACGATGCGTTCTACGAGGACCTGCCCTCCCTCCCAGAGGGCCGCATCTGTCACCTGAAATACGAGGATCTGGAGGCCGACCCCATGGGGGAGGTGGCTCGGATCTATAAGGAGCTCGGGCTGCCCGACTTTTCAGAGGCCCGGCCCGGATTGCAGGCCTACGTCGACACGCTGGTGGACTACCGCAAGAACGAATTGCCGCCGCTGGCAGAGGACTTTCGCGAGAGGATTGGGATTGGCCTCGGGCGGGAGATGAAGAAGTGGGGGTACATACCGTGAGAGTGGTAGGCTCGCGGGCGAGGCAGCCATGAGGATCACCTTTGTCCGTCCCAACATGCATGCGGGCCGCTCCAAGGACGCCATGCAACCTCTGGCTTTTGCCAACCTGGCGGGTCTGACTCCGCCGGATGTGGAGCGGGTGCTGGTGGATGAGCGATTGGAGGAGATTCCATTCGATGAGCCCACAGACCTTGTGGCCATCACCGTGGAGACCTACACGGCCCGCAGGTCCTATGCGATTGCTGCGGGTTTTCGGGCCCGGGGGGTGCCGGTGGTCATGGGGGGCTACCACCCCACCTTTCTCCCGGAGGAGGTGCTGCAACACTGTGATTCGGTGGTGCTCGGGGATGCAGAAGGGGTGTGGAAGACCGTTGTGGAGGATGCAAGAAGAGGGGTCCTTCAGCCCCGGTATGAGCAGTCCGGCTTTCCGGACCTCGCAGGGCACTTTCCAGACCGAAGCATATTTGATGGCAAGAAGTACCTTCCAATGAGCCTTGTGCAGTATGCGCGCGGATGCAAGTACAACTGCGACTTCTGCTCCATCCGAGCATTTTATGGTTCAAGTCTTCGCCAGCGACCTGTACGTGAGGTGGTGCGGGAGATCGAGGAGGCGGGACACAAGAATGTGTTCTTTGTGGATGACAACATCTTTGTGGATGTGGCGAAGGCCCGGGAGTTCTTCGAGGCGATCATTCCCTTGAAGATCCGGTGGAGTTGCCAGGTCAGCATCGACATGGCCAAGGAACCTGGATTGCTGGACCTGATGCAGAAGAGCGGCTGTACGGCTGCAGTCGTTGGTTTTGAGTCTCTGAACATTGATAATCTGCGACAGATGCGGAAGAAGTGGAACCTCAAACACGGACCCTACAGCGAGTCCATTGCAGCATTCCAGGATGCAGGGGTCATGATTTATGGAACATTTGTCTTCGGGTACGACCACGACACGGTAGACGACTTTGAGCGGGCGGTGGAGTTCTCCATCGAGCACAGGTTCTACCTGGCAAACTTCAATCCCCTGACGCCCACCCCCCGGGCCCCTCTGCACGACCGCCTGGTCAAAGAAGGGCGGCTCTTGCACGAAAAGTGGTGGCTCGCCCCAGGCTACTGCTATGGGCAGGCCACGTTCCGCCCCCGGGGCATGACGGCGGACGAGCTGACGGAGGGCTGCTACCGGGCCCGATCCCTGTTCAACACCTATGGTTCCATCGGGCGCCGGCTGGGGGCGGGGCCCAACCTGCGATCCCCCTATCGAATGGGGCTCTACCTGTTGTCCAACCTGATCTCCCGAAAGGAGATCCACGCCAAGCAGGGTGTAGAGTTGGGCGGCCTCCTGGAAGGAGCTGCAGCCAAGTGAAGATCACCCTCATCAAGCCGAACATCGGGACCCACGAGCACAGCCTGTACGTGGATGAAGGGCGCATGGAGCCCTTGCAGTTGGGGGTGCTGGCGGGGCTCACGCCACCGGATGTGGAGTGCGTGCTGTTTGACGATCGCATCGAGGAAATCGACTTTGACGATGCCACGGATCTCGTGGCGATTACCGTGGAGATCTACACGGCGCGGCGGGGCTACGAGATTGCTGCGGAGTACCGGGCCCGGGGGGTGCCGGTCATTCTTGGGGGATTCCATCCCTCTCTTTTTCCCGAGGAAGCACAGGTCCACGCGGATGCGATTTTGGTTGGGGATGCGGAGACCCTCTGGCACCAAGTCTTGAAAGATGTGCAGAACGGAGGCATGAAGGCCCGGTACGCGGCCCCGCCGGGGGTGGCCCAAGAGGGGGGCGTTCTTCCCAGGCGCTCCATCTACGAGGGCAAGGGGTACTTGCCCATCACGCTGATGCAGTTCAGCCGGGGCTGCCGGTTTTCCTGTGACTTCTGCGCCATCAGCGCCTTTTTCAATCGGAAGCACTTCGTCCGGCGCACCCACGAGGTGCTCCGGGAGATCGAGGCGCAGGAGCGGAAGCTGGTGTTCTTCGTGGACGACAACTTTCTCTCAAACCACGCCGCCGCCAAGAGCTTTCTCCGGGACCTCATCCCCTTGAAGATCCGCTGGGTCAGCCAGGCATCCATTGACATGACCCATGATCCGGAGCTGATGGAGCTGCTTGTTCGTTCGGGCTGCTTGGGCAATGTCATTGGTTTTGAGTCCCTGGATCCGCGCAATGTGAAGGGCATGCGCAAGGCCCCAAACCTCATGAAGAAGGGAGCGAGCAATGCCACCTCGGGCTGGGATGCCTACCATCGCCAATGCCAGGTGCTGCGGGACCACCACCTCCAGACCTGGGCGGCGTTTACCCTCGGCCACGACCACGACACGGTGGAGTCCATCCGCGAGACCCATCAATTCGCCATGGAGAACAAGTTCTGTTTCGCGGCCTACAACATCCTGATGCCGTACCCGAGCACCCCGCTCTACGCCCGGTTGAAGTCCGAGGGCCGGCTGTTGTGGGATGGTCGCTGGTGGTTGCACCCGGAGTACCGCTTCAACCACGCGGCCTTTCAGCCCACCCACCTTTCCCCAGACGAGCTCACAGCCGCCTGCTGGGAAAACCGGCGGGACTGGAACACCGCTGGATCCATCTTCAAGCGCATGTGGGACTTCAAGACCCACCTTAGCTCCCCGTTTCGGCTGGGCGTCTACCTGACCTACAACCCGATCTACGGAAGGGAGGCGTGCAGCAAGCAGGGGTTGTCGTTTGGATACAGGCGGGAGTCGATCGACACGCGCAACGAGATTACAAGAGCGGTCTGACGCTCTGGGAAGGAGAGACATGCTGCTGCTGGCTGGCTTTGTGCTGTCGTTCTCCGGAGGCTGTACCTACGAGACCCTGGAGGATGCCTGTCCCCGAAGTCTCAAGGGGTCTCGCGACTTGTCGGAGGATGCTGAGGCGTTTCTGCACCGCATCAACTGCTACCGACGGATGGCCCAGGTCAAGCCGGGCCGGGCAGATGCGGGCATCACCGATGCGCTTCAGAATCACGTGGACTACCTGGAGGCCAATTACGGTGACAGTCCACCGGACAACATCAGCTTGGGTGCAGAAACCCCGGGAGAGGAGGGATTCACGGGCCCGGATTCCTACAGCCGTCTTGAATACGTGGAGAAGCGGTTGGATCCCCAGTACAACCTAGTCCTGGAGACCTACATCTTCTACGGCGAGAGTGACTTTCCAGGTCTGGAAGAACGGGTGGATCAGCTGATGGCCGATCCGTATGGTCGGCAGTACATGCTTCAGCCCGGCTACCGCGAAGGGGGGTACGCCCGCTCGGAGAGTTGGGGCAATTTCATCCAGGTCCTGCCCTATCCGGACAACCACGATGTGGGGAAACCCAGGTTCTACCCTGGAGATGGTCAGCGAGATGTCCCTCCCAACTATGTCCACCCCTGGTACTACTACTCGGAGACGGACCCGATCTCCTATCACGAGGACATCGGCTACCCGATCACCATCACCGTCACCGACTACTACCTGCCGTACGAGATCACCATGGAGGCCGCCAGTCTGGAGGGGCCGGATGGCGAGGTGGAGGTCTGGGCCTTTGGCCCGAGTCTGGCTTCAGATGTCCTTCTACAGACGCTGGTGATCGCCCCGAAGTCTCCTTTGGAAGAAAACAGCACCTACTCGGTGACCGCCACGGTGAGCCATTCCACCAAGTCCTTTGACCTGGAGTGGCAATTCACCACCGGGGAGTGGAATGAGGACCTGACTGTCGAGTGGTATGTCTTCTGACGGAATCGGGCCAGGGTCTACGGCTCGGCGGCCGTCCCGTCCGCTGGGCTCACGCTCCTAAGCGGTCACCTCTCCTGCAATCGGCTGAGACCAGGCCTCCCGGAAACCCGCTGCGTCTTTCGTCTGCGCCAACAGGAACATGGTCCGCACGATCGCGGTTTCGATGGTCATGTCACGGGCGCACAGGGCCCCCGCCTTGGCGGCTTCCGCGCCCCCCTTGTACCAGGTGAGGTTGGAGGTTCCCACCAGGCACTGGGATCGCACCACCACGGGAACGCCGGCCTCGGTGGCCTCGGCAATGGCCTCGGGCCACCCTTCCAGGGGCACGTTCCCGGCGCCAAAGCCCAACAGCACGATGCCTTCCGCACCTGCATCCACACTCACCCGAAGGGAGCCCGGCCGGATTCCCGGAAAGAGGTAGAGCACCATGACCTTGTCGTTGAAGCCCGTGCGCAGCGTGAATGGGCCGTCGGGACGCAAGGGAGTCTCTCCCGGCTGAATGTCCACCCCCAGCTCTGCAAGGGGGGGAAAGTTGGGGGACTCAAAGGCCTCGTAGGACTGGATCGAGACCTTGGTGGTGCGGTTGCCCCGAAACAGGTGGGTCCCGAAGTAGAGCCCCACTTCCGGCAGGTCCAGGCCGGCACAGATCGCCGAGTGGATGAGGTTGGTTCTTCCATCGGTCCGCACCTGGGCAATCGGCCTCTGGGAACCCGTGAGCACCACGGGCTTGGGCAGGTTCTTGAGCACCAGGCTCAGGGACGAGGCCGTGTACGCCATGGTGTCCGTGCCATGGAGAACCACAAACCCGTCGTAGTGGTCCATGCGGTCTGCGATGAGATCTGCCAGGCTCTCCCAGTGGGCTGGGCCCATGTCCGAGCTGTCCAGGTTGCACAGGCGCTCCCCATCGATTTCAAACCGGTCTTCCAGCCCCCGCACATAGGGAAGGAGGTTCTCCGCATAGTCCGACGGCGCCAACGGGCCGGGTGCCCCTTCGGCCAACATGCCAAGGGTGCCCCCGGTGTGCACGAAGAGGAGCCGCTTTCTGGCCATGAAAGCCTCGGAATCAGTAGGAGTAGAGGGCAGAATCGTAGCAGACACCGTCCTCAAGGTCCGCGCACGTGGCATCCACGATGCAGGACTTCAGCCCATCGAAATCGTCCAGCAGCCCGCTGTCATCCACCTCAGCGTCCTCGTAGGCGTTCTCCTGGAGCTGGCAGTTCAGCACGCACTCGCCCTCAGGGGTGTCCCCCAGGCCCAGGCGCTCGCACTCGTGGAGCCGCTTGCAGACCTTTTCGCAATTCGGGGTGCAGCCCGGGAGAAGGACCACCAATAAAAGTGACGCGACTACCATATGGGGGCGCAGTAGTTCTGCTCCAGGCGGTCGCAGCTGTTCTCGGAGATACAGTCCATCCAGGAGGCTGCCTGCATTTCGTTCTCGATCTCCACAGACGCGGAGCCTCCCTTCGTGGTGTAGGGGTCGTAGTCCCCCATGACGCCCGGAATCATCAAGGCGGTTTCACACTCCTCCATGCACCGGTTCTTCAGCTCGACCTGGTCATCGTGGCCCGGGCGCTGGATGAAGCAGGAGTCCCCGCCCTCGTCGTAGAGCCGGCTGCAGGTGGACTGGCAGGTGGGGCCACAACTGACGAGCAGCAGCGCCACCGGGATCAAGGAGGCCATCAGGAATCGCATGCATCCCTCCTCAAGGAGTGGGCAGCATGGTATTGAGCCCATCGAGCACCGTCAACGGGAGGTGGCCGGCTTTGCACGTCCTGCACGTGACTCCGTATTTTCCGCCGACCTGGGCCTATGGCGGGATTCCCCGCATTGTGTACGGCCTGGGAAGGGCCCTGGTGCGGGCGGGAATTCAGGTCAGCGTGTGGACGACGGATGCGCTCGATGCCCATGAGAGGAACGGTGTTCCGCCCCGACGCACCCTGGAAGGCATGGAGGTGTTCACCTCGGAAAACCTCTCCAATTCCCTGGCCTACCACCAGCAGCTCTTTCTTCCGCGGGGGGCAGGAGCCGCCTTGTCGAGCATCGGCCACGTGGACGTGGTCCACCTGCATGGGCACCGGCACCTTCTCAACACCTGGGCCCTGCGTTGGGCACGGCAACGGGGGATTCCGGTGGTGTTCACCCCCAATGGGACCCTGCCCAGGTTGGAGAGGAAAGTCTCGTTCAAGGCGCTCTGGGACCTGGCGGTGGCAGCCGAGGTTCCCCGGGAAGCCGCGCGGAGCATCGCTGTGGCGCCTGCGGAGGTCGGGCACATGCGCACAGCCGGCATTGCTGCCGACCGAATTGTCCGAATTCCCAACGGCCTGATGCTGGAGGAGTTCGAGTCTCTTCCGCCCCGTGGAGCCTTTCGGGAACAGTGGGGCATCGAGGGCCCCATCGTGGCCTACCTCGGGCGTATTTCTCCGAGAAAGGGCGTGGAGCACCTGGCAAGCGCTGCGGGGAACCCCCGGTTGAAAGGTGCCACGGTGGTGGTGGCAGGCAACGACATGGGAGGGCTGGCGACAGCCCGCCGCGCGGCGGGGGAGGGCGTGGTCTTCACGGGCCTGTTGGAGGGAGCGGACCGCCTGTCGCTCCTGGTGGATGCGGATGTGCTGGTCTACGCCTCCAGCGACGAGATCTTCGGGCTCGTCCCCTTTGAGGGCCTGATGTGCGGTACCCCGGCGGTGGTGGGGGGGGACTGTGGGTGTGGGGAGCTGATCCAGGAGGCCGGCGCAGGGCTCCTCGTGCGCCACTCTGACGTGGAGGGGCTTGTCCGAAGAATCCAGACCCTTCTGGAGGATGCGGAGGCCCGGGAGGCCATGGTGCGGCGGGGCAGGCGCTACGTCACGGAGAAGCTCTCCTTCGACACCCTCGCGACGCGCCACGTCTCGTTGTACAAAGAGGTCGTGGCGGAAGCAGCCAGATGAGAGAGAAGGAACCCCAACTGCGCTTGTGGTTGGCCTGGGGTGTCCTTGCGGCTGCCGTGGGCCTTGCCTGGATGAACGGACTGCACGGGGAGTTCACCTACGACGACAAGGTCGAGGTGATTGGAAACCGCACCATCCGGCTTCTTGAGAACTGGCGGGCACTGCTGGGCTACAACCTGTCTCGGCCCATCCTGATCTCCACCTACGCGGTCAACCACCACTTCTCCGGTACGGAGCCGTTGCTCTACCACCTGGTGGATGTGGTGCTGCAGGCGGTGAATGCTGGGCTTGCCATGGTTTTCGTGGCCCAGCTGGTGGAGCACCTCGGCGGCAAGCGACCCCTGCGCGTGGGTGTGATCGCAGCAGCGATGTGGGCCTTGCACCCCCTCTCCACGGAGGCCGTCACCTACGTGACCGGTCGGTCGGAGCAGCTGGTGGCGACGTTTGCCCTGGCCAGCTGCTGGGGGTGGATGCGCTGGCTGAAGGGCGGCAGCTGGGAGACGTGGGGATGGTGCTGGCTGGGGGCCGTGGCGGCGGGCCTCACCAAGGAAAACGGGGTGATGGTGCCGGTGGCCTTTGTGCTCCTGGAGTGGGGCGTGGTCCGAGGCTCCCTGCGAAAAGTACGGTGGTGGACCTACTTTCCAGGCGGGGTGCTCGTGCTGGCCTTCTTTGGCTTTCGCTACCACCACTACGGCGTCTTCACGACACCTCACGACCTGCGCCCGCTGGATGTCCAGCTGTGGACCCAGGCGGAAGTGGTGCTGCGGTACCTGGGTTTCGTGGCCTGGCCAGCGGGCCAGACGGTGTTCCATGACCACCCGGAGACGGGCATGACCCTGCGGTCGGTTGCTTGTGCGGGGGTCTTGGTGGGCACCACGGCGGCGGCATGGGGCTTCCGGCGCAAGGCACCCTTGTGGTCTGTTGCGTGGTTCTGGTTCTTGCTGGCCCTGCTGCCCAGCTCCTCGGTGGTGCCGTTGAAGGAGACCATGGCCGAGCACCGGGCCTACCTGGCCTTTCTCGGCCCCTGCTGGGTGGCTGCCCTTTGCATTTCAAGGTTGTCCCCCCCGCGGGACATGGGTGTGGCAGTCGGGATTTCTGCCTTGCTCCTTGTGGCGACCCACAAGCGCAACGCGGTGTGGGCTACAGAGGTGTCCCTCTGGGCCGAGGTGGTGGAGCGGTCTCCGGACTCGGCAAATGGCTGGTACGGCTACGGCGAAGCCCAGCGCTTTACCCTGGTGCGCCACCAGAAAGAGGCCGTGGGGAGGCAGACGCTCGACCCCGCTGCGGCCTATCGGCGGGCCACGGAGTTGGACCCTGCCCTTCTGGATGCCTGGAACAACCTGGGTCTCTCGGAAGCCAACCGGGGAAATGATGCGGAGGCGATAGCGGCCTGGAGCGAGGCACTCAAGCGCTCGCCCACCTATTGCAAGGCCCACAACAACCTGGGGTTGCTCCATGCCCGTCGGGCTCGGTACCCGGAAGCCGCTGCGGAGTTCCAGGCCGGCCTGCTCTATTGCCCGGAAAACCCCCTTGGACTCTACCTTCTGGGCAAGCTCTATGACGAGCAATTGGATGAGCCGGACAAGGCGGTGCTGGCTTGGCAGGCCTTGCTGGAGGTCGATCCGGAGTTTGGGCAGGCCGAGGAAGTGCGGCAGCGCATTCTTGAACTGACGTGGTAGCTTCCGTCTGTGCTTTTCCTGGTGCTGACGTTGTTGCTCCCGATGGCTTCCGCTGAGCCCGGCGGTTGCGATGCCGCCGTTCAAGACGCCGAGCAGCGCCTCTTGAACGCCACGCGGGATCCGGATGCGTGGCTGGCATTGGCCGAGTCCCATCGATGCTCGGAGCACTTTCACTCGGCGCTTGCAGCCTATGAGCGGGCTGCCAGCCTGGGCGCCTCCCAGGAGCATGTCGAGGAACGCGTGTCGTCCCTCTCCAGGGCCCGAAACGAGGTGGTCTTCGAGGTCCCGGAGCCCCAGCCCTGCATCGGGCGGGACGGAGTGGAGTCGGTGGTGGCATCGGTACAGCCTGGTTTACAGGCGTGCCTTGATGCTGCGGAGCCCCTGACGGAAGGGGAGATCCAGGTGGCTCTTACCGTGGCCGATTCGGGGAGTGTCGTGGGGCTTTCCGTGACCTCCGAGGCGGTCTCCGCTGAAAACGTCCTGGAGTGCATTGAGACCGAGTTGCGTGCTCTGCGCTTTCCGGCAGAGGCCGGAAAAGATGCTGTGCCCGTGGCCTTTTCGGTGCAGGTCAGCGCGGCCGTGCCGATAAGCCCGGCGGTGCAGGTCAGCCCGGTCGAAGGCTCCACCGCGCCAGCTGGAAACCCATCCGCCACCCCTCCTTGAGGGAGCCAGAGGCCACAGCATCCCGGGCGAGGCGGGCCAGGGGCCGCGGTCGCATCCAGAAGCTTCTCCAGGCCACGCGCATCAACCGGTCCAGTTCTTCCTCGGAGAGGCTGGTGCAGGTGTTTCGCTTGGATTCGCTGTCCACGGGGCTCCGCACACTTACCTCCGAGGTGTCGCCGCCCATGGCGTAGAGCGGGGTTCCGGGCAGGGCGGTGAGGCTGGAGAACTGGACATAGTCCGCTCCGATCTCCTGTACGAAGCGGATGGTGCCGTGCACGTCCTCCGGGGACTCTCCGTGGCTGCCCAGGATGACGTAGGCCAAGGAGCGAAGACCCGCTGCCCGGGTGGCTGCAAAGGCCCCCTCCGCCTGGTCCACGGTGATGTCCTTGCGGAGGAGCGCCAGGGTCTCCGGGTGGGCAGATTCCACTCCGTAGGCCACGGTGCGGCAACCGGCTGCCCGCATCTTCTTCAGGAGAGGCAGGTCCACACCGTCCACGCGGCCTTCGCATTTCCACTCCACGTCGACCCCTCGCTTGATGAGGTCGTCACAGATGGCGGCCACGCGCTTTCGATCCAGGGTGAAGTTGTCGTCGTAGAGGTTGATGAAGCCGATGCCCTGGGCTGCAAGCGCCTGCATTTCATCGACCACGTCGGCGGCGGGACGGGCTCGCCAGCGGCTGCCGGAGACGCTCTTGTCGCAGAAGGTGCAGCGAAATGGACAGCCCCGGGAGGTGATCATGGTGGCGAACCCGGGGCGGGTGGCCAGCAGGTACCGGTAGCTGCCTTGGGGAAGGAGATGCCGCGCGGGCCAGGGAATGGAGGCGATGGGCTTCTGGGGGCTGTGGGGGACCAGCGGGTGGTTCCGGGCAATGACCCCGGCGGGGGGGGCTCCCTTTGTGTGGGCCAGCCAGTCCAGATAGGGTCCGATGACCTCCTCTCCCTCCCCGGAAACGCCGTGATCCACCTGGGGACAGTCGCTGAAGATCTCGTGTGCCACCGCAGTGGGGTGGGGGCCGCCCACCACGATGGTGCCCACATGGGGGCGCAGGCGACGGGCCGCCTTCCAGACCGTGTCTGCCACCGGGGTCATGGTGCCCATGCCGAGCACATCCGGCTTGCGGCGGGCCACCTCTCGCTCGAACCGGCTCCAGCTCCAGCCCAGGGCATAGGCGTCGATCAACTCCACATGTCTTCCTTGGGCCTCCAATGTGGAAGCGAGGTAGGCGAGTCCCAGGGGCGGAATGGGCAGACCCGCATCCCGGTGATCCCGTCGCGGTGGTCTGGCCAGGAGGATGCGCACGGAGGGAGCATACTTCCGGAAAGGAAGATGGGGAGGCTAAACCGGAGCGGAAGCCAGGCGATCGCCCTGGACCGCCCAACCCGTGGGGGGGTGGTCTTGCAGGTGGGGGGCATGGAGGCCCAGGCTCCAACGGCGTCCGCCGGCCACTTCCGCGATGCGAACCCGCAGGCGGTTTGACTCCTCCTTGGGGTTTGCAACCGCCTCCAGCAAGGCGGTGCGCAGGGCCTCTGATTCGTCGAGGCCGATCAGCACCTCCGCAGCTGCATAGCGGACCCCTTCATCAAAGTCCGTGAGCATGTCGATGGCGGTCTGTTCCCCGCGGGGATCCTGGAACTCGGCGAGGGTGATCAACAACTGGCGCTTCTTGTCTGGCTTCAACTCCGACTTTTCCGCCTCCGTCGCAATCAGCTCCAGGAGGACAACGATCGCGTCTTCCTTTCCCGCAATCTGCTGGAGGAGGGAGAGCGGTCGGGCGAAGTTCTTGCAGCGTCGAAGGAAGAGCTCCAGGGCGGGAACGGCTTTCTTGCCGAGCTCCTTGACCAGGTCCGCGACCATTTCCTTTTCGGCCTCGTCCTTCATGTGGTGCTCATAGGTCATCTCAAAGCGGCCCAGCAAGGCCACAATGGCCGGAAGGGAGGCGTCTTCTGCCAGCCAATAGGCCGAGGCCTGGCGGTCCTCAGCCTGGGCATCCTTTTTCCGGATCCGGGCGCCGTGTTTGACGATTTGTTTCTCGGGAGAACCCCCCGTGAAGAAGTCGAAGATTCCCATGGGTACCTCGTTGGCAGACCCCATATCCCGGTGTGGGCAAATCAAGGGTTGCGAACCGGCGAATCCCGGGGAAAAATGGCCCGGCTGCGGGGCAAGACGCCCCCTTGTTCTCGGTGCTGCACGCCCGATCTCGGGTTAGGCTGAAGAATCAGGCGCATCTGTGCGGCAGCCGCGAAGAGATCGAATGTCGATGGCAACTCATCCAGGTCGAATTCCAACACTTGCAGGCATCGCCCTGTTGGGCGCTGCGGCCGCGTGCAATGGAGATGGAAAGGACGGGGAAGCCCTGAAGCCTTGTGCTGCGGTTTCGGTGGCAGGAGAGGACCAGAGCGTGGTGCTCAACACCACCGTGAACCTGTCTGCAACGGGCTCTTCCCTGGAGGGAAGCTGCCGAGAAGATGTAGAGATTCTATACACTTGGCGATTTGGCGCCGTCCCTGTGGATTCCAGTGTCGACGAGTCCTCGCTGACGTACAACAACACCGCGGATGCCGTGAGCACAGTGTTCTTGCCTGATGCGGTGGGTGACTATGTGTTGAGCGTGGAGGCTTGCGTAGAGACCGTCTGCGGCGCTCCGGACCCGGTGGTGGTGCAGGTCTATTCAGGGGATGCAGATCCCATCGCAGACGCGGGTCTGGATGTTACCGCCGAGATCGACGAGCGCGTGACCTTGGACGGGTCGGCTTCCTATGACCCGGAACGGGGCACCCTGGACTATTCCTGGGGCCTTGTGACCGTGCCGGACTGTTCGGCGCTCGGTGGGGATGAATCGGGCGGTGACGGCATCTTTGAGCCGGACACCGTGGATCCGTACCTGGTGCCAGATTGCGAGGGCATCTACCTCGTGGCTCTGGTGGTTTCAGATGGCGTGCAGTGGTCGGAGCCCGACTATTCCACGATCCACGTGGCCTCCGGTGATGTGCAACCGGTGGCGGATGCTGGGGAGTCCGGGGAGATCGCTGCCTGTGATGGAGACCGGATTTTCCTGTCCGGGTATGGCTCCTACGACCCGGATGGTGTGCCCCTGGAGTACCTGTGGTCCCTGGTGAGTGTGCCGACGGAGTCTGCAGTCACCGATGGAGCCTTCTCCGATGTCACGACCGCTGCCCCAAGCTTTGTGTTCGATGTGGAAGGCGAGTACGTGTTTCAGCTCCAGGTGTCCGACGGCACCTGGTGGTCTGCGCCTGATGTCGTGACCTTCCTGGTCCACGGTGCAAACTCGAACAACCCCCCGGTGGCCATCATCACGGGGAACCTCACGATTGCGCGGTCGGTCCAGTGCTCTAATGTCTGGACCTGTGACATGTGTGGCGAGGAGGGGTTTGACCTGGATGGTTCGTCCTCCTACGACCAGAACGACGATGAGCTGAGCTACTTCTGGGCGGAGCCCACAGGCGAGTTGGCCTGGGATGGCATTCCGGAGGCGGCGTTCATCAGCCTTTCGACGATGGCCATTCAGGCCGAATACGGCGTGACCCACTCCCAGTCCTGGGATGTGAGCTTGACGGTTGCAGACTGTGACCTCTCGTCGACGAACCAGGTGCAAGTCACATTCTCCTGTGAAGGGACCCAATAGGGTGGAGGGACGCATGACCGCTCGAACCGCTTTGACTCCTGCGCTGGTTTCCGCGTTGCTGCTGTTGGCGAGTTGCTCCGGCAAGGGTTCGGACACGGCTGCCGCCTCGGGCAACACCGCTCCGGTGGCCGAGGCCGGTGAGAACATCGCCCTGGCTGCGGATGCAACCGTGGAGTTGGATGGCCGGGCTTCCTACGATGCAGAGGGGGACAATCTCACCTACCACTGGTCCTTTGACCGGGTTCCGGAGGGCTCGGAGTTGGCCTCCCTGGAAATGCCCTTTGCGCGCAACGACAACGGGGGCGCCAGCACGTCGTCCTTCACGCCGGATGCGATGGGCACTTTTGTCATTCGACTCGAGGTGGGGGATGGCAAGGTCCGGTCGTCGCCGGATTTCGTGGTTGTGACCGCGCAGGATCCGGAGAGCCGCCCCGTGGCTTCGGCTGGGAGCGATCGGGTGGTGGAAGTGGGAGAGACGCTGGAACTGGATGGGAGCGCCTCGTATGACCTCCAGGGCCGGACGCTTAGCTATGCGTGGATTCTGGTGGAGGCACCGGAGGCCTCGGCGGCCAGCGAGCTTACCGATGCCGACTCGGCAGCCCCGTCCCTGGCAGTGGATGCCAAGGGCATCTATGTCTTCAACCTGGTGGTGGACAACGGGTTGGCCCAGTCTGACTCGGATGCGGTCGTGGTGACGGCGACATCTGATGACTCGGCGCCTGTCGCCAATGCAGGGGAGGATGCAACCGCCGAGGACTGTACGAATCTCCAGTTGTCGGGTGCTACCTCCACGGATCCCGATGGCGATGCCCTGGAGTACTTCTGGGAGCTGCAAGCCAAGCCCGCCTCGAGTGCCTCCGACAACAACAGCTTCTCGGACCGCCGGGTGGAGGCACCCACCTTCTGGGCGGATGTTGCGGGTACCTACAATTTCTCCCTGGCCGTGTCTGATGGAACCACGTGGTCCACGGCCGATGCCTTGACGCTCACGGTGGAGGAGCGGGTCTCGAACTCGGCGCCTTCGGTGACGATCAACCCCATTCCCACGGTGGCTGCGGGCCAGGCGGAGTGTGCCGCCAGCGGCTACTCTTATGCCTGCGACGACTGCGAGGACCAGACGATCCTCCTGGGGGACACGGTGGCCGTTGTGGATTCCGACAACGATCCGTTTACGATCCAGTGGATGCTCGTCAGCGGTTCGGCCACCATCGAAGATCCCACCAGTTTGCTCACAAACCTGCTGTTGGAGGAGCTCGCCACCAGCGAGCCCTACTACTGCAGCCAGAACCAGGTTCTGCTGCAGTTGAAGGTGACGGACTGCACCGGTGCGGTCACTCAGGCAAACGCTGCGGTGACCGCCGAGTGCTGCGGGATTCCCGCCACCTCCTCGCGGTAGTAGCTGCGCTGGGGGCAGCGCCTGGCGCCCAGGGTGCCACAACGCCCCGGTCCCTGGCATGGCTCCAGGCACCCTGCGCCGATGCGCGCTTTCCAACCCTTGCGGGATTGTGGGCCGTAGGCTGCGGTCCAGGGGGGCGGGTGGATCGGGCGGTTCACCTGGAGACAGGCGAGAAGGTGAATCTGCAGGGAGTGTCCCGGAGTCCGGGGGTGGGTCCGGGCATGCTCTGGGAGCCCGGGCATGGGGGAGGGGCCTGGCGGTTGCCGGCATCGACACCGGAGCGGGGAGATGGATGGGTGGACCTGGACCTTACGGCACCGCCTGGCACCGACGGCAGAACGGTGGTGTTGGCCACCGCGACGGATCTCCAGTGGATGGTGTTGGGTGAGAACAGGAGATTCCACATCGAGAGCCGGCCTGCGCCCTGGTATCCACCGGCTGTGGCAGGTGATGTGATTGCCTGGGTGACCCGGACGGATCAAACCGGGGAGGACATCTGGATTCTGGACGGGGACGCGGCCCGTCCCCTGGCAAACGGTCCGGGGCACGAGCGACACCCGGTGGCGTCGGTGGAGAGCCTGGCCTGGCTGGAGGAAGAAGGGGTGGTGATTCACGACCTGTCCACCGGGGAGCAGACACGGTTCTCCGGGGACGTGCACACCAACACGGGCCTCACGCTCTGGGAGTCCGTGGCCTGTTGGGAGGTGTGGAAGGAGGGGGACATCGACATCCAGTGCTCCGATGGCCTGCAGGTGACGGGCGAGGGACACCAACGCCATCCTGCCCGGGTGGGAAGTGCGCTCCTTTACCGGGAGAACGGGCACACATGGGTTGTTTGGGGGGAGGTCCCTGTGGCGCCTCCGCTGGACGGGGACTGAGCGGCTGGGGGATCCTGCTCCCATGTCGCCCACCGCCACGCGGATCCTGGGGTTGTTGGCTGTGGCCTTTGGGGCTGCGGCCCTGGGCCATGGTACCGGGTGGAGCCATGCGGGTGCATTGCGGGCCGGACAGGGACTCCTCGGGGCGGTGGCCTGGGGAGGAGCGGCTGTGGGCATCGGCGGTGCCATGTTGGGCCGGGCACGGGTGGCGGAGGCCTTCGTCCTTGGGTGGGTGACACTGGGCACGGTGGCTTTGCCTCTCTTTGGAGTGGCTGGGGTCTCACCGGCGGTCTGCGTCGTGTTGTTGGTTCTCGGAGGGGCTGGTTGGATTCGTCGGCCCACCATCGAGTGGAGTCCCCCTCCGCCCGTGGTCCTGCTGGGCATTTGCTGCGTGTTGGCTCTGGGCCTGCTGGATGCCCTGGCCCCCCCGGTGGACACCGATGAGATCTACCAGCACCTGGCGCTTCCCCAGCAGATGCTTCTTCATGGCGATCTGCTGGGTGGCTGGTTGCACCCGGACGGCTCCCGTCCTTTGCCCCTGCACCTGGTTTATACGGGTGCGCTTGCCCTGGGGGGAGAGGCGGCACCGAAGCTTCTCCACCTGGGCCTTGTGGCCTTGCTTCTGTGTTCGGTCTGGGAGTTGGGGGAGCGGTTCCTGGGAAAGGCAGCAGCAGCCCTGGCCCTGTTGGTCTTGGTGGGAAGCTACACCTTTGTGCGGGAGCTGGGCTTGGCCTACAACAACCTCCCGGCTGCCTTGGCGTGTTTGCTGGCAATGGGGGCGGTGCGAGAGGACAAGCCACTGAGGGTAGGGCTGTTCGCAGGGGCGGCCCTGGCCTTCAAGTACACGGCAGGGCCGGTGGTGGCTGGCGTCTTTCTCGCATGGGTGGTGGCCCGTCGGCGGGTCGATCGCCCGGTTGTGCTGGCGGGGTTGTTGGCCCTGGCGTGGTTGGCCCCCTGGTGGATTCGCAACGTGGGGGGTGGGTTGCATCCCTTGTTTCCCTACATGGGATGGCCCACAGACTTGGGGTTCATGGCGTCCGAAAAATACGGAATGGGCCGGGCCCCCCTGGATTTCCTGCTGTTGCCCTGGAACCTCACGGTGCATGCGGAAACGGACTCCTTTCGGTTTCTGGGCCGGGTGAATCCGGTAGGGCTTGCCTGCCTGCCAGCGGCGCTGTGGGTGGGGATTCGCAGTCGCTCGTCCTGGGGCATTGCATCCGTCGTTCTCTTTGCAGGTTGGGCTGCGGGACCCCAGTGGCTCCGGCACCTTCTGCCCGGAGCACCCATTCTGGCCCTGGCAATGGGAGAGGGGTTTGCTGCGCTTCCCGGTTGGGGGCGCATGGCACTGGTGGGCGGATGGGTGCTGGGATTGCCGGGCAATCTCGGGCCCTGGCTGGGGGGATTGCAGGAGCGGGCGGGTGCGTCTTTTCACCCGGAACAACGAGAGGCGGTTTTGCGGGAGGTCGATGGCTACCGGGCAGCGGCGTGGGTGGCTGAACATGCTCCCGCCGAGGCGCGGGTGGCCATGCTCTTTTCCTCGGCCGGGTACTACGTGGGACGCCCCGCAATGTTGGGCAGCGTCGAGGACCACATCCCCACGCGCCACTGGTTGAAGATTCATGGGGAGGAGAGCCTCCAACAGCTCTCTGCCCTGGGTGCCAACCACTTCCTGGTGTCCCACGTGGGCTTTATCCACAAGGCCTATCCCCATCTTTCAAAGGAGGAATTCGCCCGTGCCTACACCGCGCCGGAAGCGCTTCTCTCCGACCTCTTGTTGTCGGATGCCGTCCTCGTGTTCCAGGATGGACGGCACAGTGTGTGGAGGCTGAAGCCGTGACACCTGGCTTGAAGCGTCTGTTGGGTGGATTGCTGGATGTGGCGATCTGCGGCGTGTTGCTGGCTGTGCGGTGGTCAGCGGGGGTTCGGGAGGTGCCGGATGCCTCCTTGGAGATGGCGGCGGATCTTCCTTCCTGGTGGTGGAGGTTTGGGTCGATCCACGACTGGATTCTCGTGGGCCCGGATGCGGGAAACTGGGCAGCCAATGCCCAGGCCTGGGTTGAGGGTGGCGCCCTGGATCCTCACCGCCTGCCCGCCTACACGGTCGCCACCGCCTGGATGTCCGCAGTCTTTGAGGATGTGGTGGTGGCGGGCCACATGGTCACCCACTTTGTGAGTGCTCTCAATTGCCTCCTGGCATATTGCCTGGTTCGGTGGGTGGCCGGCCGGGGGGTGGCGCTTGCGGTGGGCCTGTTGTGCGCCTACTCGCCGGAGCTGGTGAACAACCAGCTCTTTTACGGGGTGGATCCCCTGTTGCAGGCCATGCCCTTGTTGTTGGCCATGGCGGCCTGGCACGGAATGAAGGACCGCGCTTGGGCAGTGGTGGCGGTGGGGGCTGCCTCGGGCGTGGCGCTTGGGACCCACTTCTTCGCGCTCTTCTTCCCACCGGTGGCCCTCGGACTGCTGTTGTTTTCCTCCACGGGCTGGGCGCGGCGGGCGGGGGCCCTGGTGCTGGGGTGCGTGGTGACAGCGGTCACCTGTAAGGTCATGCTCTGGCGATATGATGGGGTGGACCTGGGCTTTGTGGTTTCCATCTACACAGCGGGCGTAGGGGGAACACCGGATTTGGGTGCGG
>CAZSZE010000032.1:38744-42890 GCA_964610645.1 uncultured Enterobacterales bacterium
GGCGGATTCCATGGGGCTTGTGATCTCCCGGATTGGGTCCGCCCCAGGACTGGCCATTCAGCGAGGGCTGCGGTCCCTGAAGGTGGAGGGGATGCCGTGGCTCCTTCTCGTGGGCCTGTTCTGGCTGGGGGTGGCTGGACCCGGTGTGCGGGGCCACGGAGAGACGAGTTGGAACTGGCGATCCGGTTTTCTGTTGGTGGCCTTTCTCCTTCCCCTGGTTCCCCTGGAAGCAGCCCGGGCCCCGGATCGCTACGCCCTGTACAGCCGCCCCTTCTTCTTTGCCCTCGTGTTTCGGGGGGCGATGTCCGTGGGCAGCTTGCTCCATGCGGGGGTGTGGAAGATTACCGGGCGGGCGTTGGGTCCTGCCTGGAGCTGGGGGCTGGTCCCGGTAGCGGTGTTGCTGGCCGGGTATCCGCAGGCCTACCAGGCCCGTTGGAACCTGCGGCCCCCGCTGGAGGAGGGACTCCACGCAAGAGAGGCAGCACACGAGCTGGGGGTGGCGTTTCCAGACGCGCGATCTGTGGTGACCACCTCACAGTCAATTCCCTTCCATGCGGGCCTCGCGGCCTGTCCTCGATCCCAATGCTCCCAGGGGGGCAGGCAAGCGCTGCTGAGTTGTCTCTCCGTGATCTCCCGGGAGTGCAAAGGAGCCGGGCCGATTCCCTACCTGCTCTGGCGGGACCGGACGGCGGGGGTGGGAGACGCGGCAAACCCGGATCTCGACACCTGGGTGCAGGCCAACGGAACTCAGCAAGCCATCCTGCGCACTCAACAAGGGGGGCTGGAGATCTGGTCGTTAGATCGCCAGGCCTTGGCGGAATCCCTGGCCGGGAATCCGGGCAGCCCGGTGGAGAGCCCCTAGGGACTGGGCGAAGTGCCGGGCCCCTGCCCAGCCGTCGTGCATGGACTCTCCCTGGGAGCGAGCAGTCATCTCCACCGGGATCTCCTCGATGCGCAGACCCATGCGGCTCCCGAGCACGCGGATGTTTGCATCGGCGACATCCAAGGGGAAATGCTGGGCAAACAGCTGCAGGGTCTTCTCGCCCAGGGCCCAGTAGCCGCTTGTGACGTCCTGCAAGGGCTGCCGGGTCAGTGATTGTACGGCCACCGCCAGAACCCGTCGGGCAGCACGCCTCACAAGAGGGCTGGGAGATTCCTGGGTGCGGCTTCCGATGACCCAATCTGCCCGTTGCAGGGCTTCGAGCATTCTGGGTCCTTCCTCCGGCGGATGCTGCCCATCTGCATCCAACTGAAGGACCTGTTCGAAGCCCATGTGGGCACAGGCTCGGTATCCGGTGGCCAGCGCCCCGGCGTAGCCGGCTCCCCCTTGCTCAATGACGCGAGCCCCCCACGCCTCCGCAATGGTGGGGGTGTCATCCGTGCTGCCGCTGTTGACCACCACCACCACCGCAGATGGCATCGCGACGCGCACCCTGTCGAGGGTGGACGTCAGACTTTCGGCCTCGTTGTGGGCCGGAATCAATACGGCGGGCTGCACGGTCCTACTCGGGGAGGCTGGCCTTGAAACCGCTGGTCATGATCACCTGAACCAGCTGGTCCGGTGTGGTCGTCTTTGCCTCGTATCGGATGGTGGCGCTGCCCGACTTGAAGCTCACCGTGGCGCTGTTTACGCCTTCGGTGCCCTTCAGGGCTTTCGTCACCTTGTCGGAACATCCACCGCAGGTCATGCCGGCCACGTTGATCACGACTGTTTCCCCTTCCACGGTGGCGGCCGGGGTCTCCGCTTCGGTCTCCGGGGTGGTCTTGGTGGCGTTGCTGGCTGTCATGGTGCAATTCGGGTTGCCTTCGCAGGCAAGTGCGGTGCCTGTGCCAAGGACAAAGCTGGCGGCGAGGACGATGAGAGTGCGCATGGAAGCTCCTGAAGAGAGGGATTTCGTGCCCCCAACATGCCCGGCTTTGCCTTTCCTGTCGAATGGAGACTGTACCCAGCGCGTATTGCGCGTTAGTTTCACCCCCCCCAGGAGGTTTCCCCATGCGCAATCTTGCATATGCTCTCGTACTGCTGTCTTCCCCCGTCGCGTTGGCGGATGGCGCAGCCACCTACAACATGATGTGTGCCAGCTGCCACGGCGCGGCGGGTGCTGGAGATGGAGCCGCTGCGGTGGCCCTGACCCCCAAGCCCGCCAACTTCGCGGATGCCGCGTTCTGGACCACCCGGGACGATGCCACCCTCAAGAAGGCCATCAAGGAAGGCGGCGCTGCGGTAGGCAAGTCCCCCCTGATGGCTCCCTTTGGAGCAGCCCTCACCGATGCGCAGGTGGATGAGTTGGTGACCTACATCAAGACCTTCAAGAAGTAGGGCTGCCCGCCCTTTCTGATGGACCGTTTGCGGTTTCAAAGGGCCTCGTTGTGCTGAGCCTCTTGTGGCTGGCCAGCGAGGCCTTTTGCGCGCCTTCGGCCGCTGTGTTGTCGAAGGCGTGGAACAGCGCCCAGCCGCTGATGAAGTCCCGGGGCACGCTCGCCCCCTTCGTGCTGGCACCCGGAGAAGTGTCGCAGCTGGCCGCGGGGGCGATCGTCAAGCACAAGATCTCGGGGAGAGACGGGGGCGAGATCGTCCAGGCACTTGTCTGGATTCCCATGTCGGTGGAGCGGATCTGGCTCTCGGTGCAGGATGATGAGCACATCAAGCTGGCGGAAGGGCTGACGGAGGAGGTTCTTCGCCGGGGTGCAGACGGCTCAAAGACCCTCTACCAGTTTCTGGATCTCCCCTATCCCTTTGATGATCGCCACTGGATCATCGGAATCAAGAACAACGCCCTCTTGTTCGAGGCCAGCGATGGAGCCCTCTGGGAGCGGACCTGGTTTCTGGATCCCGCAGGCGAGAATGCCATTCCTCCCCGCCTGGCGGAGGCAGCCCCCGGCGCTGTGTTCACGTCGGTGAACCGCGGCGGTTGGTCGCTGATGCAGGTGGAGACGGGTGCGTTGCTCCTGTACCAGGTGGAGTCCGATGTGGGGGGCTACGTCCCGGACCGGTTCGTGGTGAGGTTCACCTATTCGGGCCTGGATGACTTGATGGCCAGGGTGGAAAGGGGCGCCCTGGAAGTGCCCTTCCACTACAAGCAGGGGCACGCGGTTTTTGTTCGTCCCGACAGCTCAGCCATTGATCTCTGGCCCCGGAAGAGTCCTTGAAGGACATGATCGTCACTTATGGATGGGGCCTGGTGGCGTTCCTGGGGCTCGCCTGGGGCATGCAATTCCTGCAGCCAAAGCCGAGCCTCCCGGAGGTGGCTCCTCTCTTTGAGTTGGCAGATCTGGATGGGAACACGGTCTCCCTGGAGGCCTTGCGCGGACAAAAGGTGGTGCTGAACTTCTGGGCGACCTGGTGCGGTCCCTGTCGCGCTGAGATTCCCCACTTTTCCAAGTACGCCATCGAGCACCCGGACATCACCATTCTCGGGCTGACCACCGAAACCCAGGAGCCGCGCCTGCAGCAGGCCCGGAGATCATTGGGAATCGCCTACCCTGTGGTCCTGGCGGATGCGGAAACCGCGGCGGCCTATGACATCACGACCCTGCCCACGACCATCGTGGTGGAGCCCGACGGGCGGGTGGGTTTTGTGCAGGTGGGGGCCATGAGTGCGCGGCAGTTGGAGAGGGCGGTGGGGGACTAGGAGGCTGTAGTGCATTGCGGACCGAGAATGGCGCCGCACACGTGATTACAGGTGTTTACGGGAGGAGGGAGCATGTCTGGACATGTGACCGACGAGCGGAAGTGCCTGGAATTGCGTGGGCAAGCCAGTCGACGGGAGCAATGCACTACAGCCTCCTAGGGCGTTGAGTCACAAGTCCGCTGGCAGGGGGGGAGAGGGCGGAGCCGGTACGGGGGGTTCGGCAGGTCTGAGACTCGACAGCTCGAGACTCGACAACTCGAGACTCGACAACTCGACAGCTCGAGACTCGACAGCTCGACAGCTCGACAGCTCGACAGCTCGACAGACTCGACAACTCGAGGCTCGACAACTCGACAACTCGAGGCTCGAGGCTCGAGTCCGAGTCCGAGTCCGAGTCCGAGTCCGTCCCTTCTCCCTCTCGGACCTCCGGGGGGGTCTGCGGGGGCGGCCCAATCGGCCTGCGGCCGCTTTGTGAGGGCCGCCTCCTCGATCCCCCCTGCGGTCCTCCGGAGGG
>CAZSZE010000033.1:0-26998 GCA_964610645.1 uncultured Enterobacterales bacterium
GACAGACGACCCTTTCGGGTTGATCCACAATGGCGCGAGCGATGTTCTCCACCAATTCTCTCACGTCCATGACTTGCGTTTCATCTGCCACGGCGGTTCTCCTGCTGCTTGTGCCCTGCTGTACATTGCCGTGCAGAGCGCGACTCTCCATGGAAAGCCCGCTCCTTGCACCTACAGGATGGACAATCCAGGCGCAGGGGTCAACCCACAATTCTTGAGGCACCCCCTTGACGAATGGTTTGACGGTGCCCACGTATAGGAGTGAACTGGGAATGAGGTCCAACTCCCAGGTGTAAAGGACGAGGCACACCATGCGCGACCCCCCAATCCCCCCTGGAATGACCGGAGCAGAAATGGAGAGACTGCAACTGATTCCCCACCGCAATGCCGAAAGCTGGGAAGACGACGAGATCAAGGCGACTGCAAAGTCCAACCACCGCCTGGCGGTGGACCTCACGGTTCGAAAGTACCGCAGTCGGCTCTATTACCACGCGTTGTGCATCTTGAAGGAACCGGAGGCCGCCTACGATGCGGTCCAGGAGGTCTTCATCAAGTCCATCCGGGAAAAGCGGTTCTTCGAGCCGGACTTCCAGATGAAGGCCTGGCTGTTCCGGGTCACCAGCAACCTGTGCTTCAACATTGTCCGGGACCGCAACCGCCGTTCCGGTCTCTTGCGCACCCGCAAAGAGGAAGCCACGCCCCGGCCCATGTCCCAATCCTCTTCTGACAGTGTGCAGGAGCGCCAGGTGCGAGACGAAATGCTCGGTGCCATGGAAGAGCTCACGGCGCCCCACCGTGAGATCCTTCTGCTTCGGTACTACGACGACCTCTCGTACAACGAGATCGCCGCGGTGCTGGAGGTCAAACTGGGCACGGTGATGTCTCGTCTGTCCCGGGCAAGGAACCGTCTGGCGGGGGTTCTGGGTCCAAACCACCCTCTCGTCCTCGAGACGTCGTAGGATCCCCACGTGCGTTGTTCCCAAGTCCTTGATCGAATCGTTGCCTGGCTGGATGGCGAGCTTTCTGCTGCCGATTCCGAAGCGATGCAACAACATGTCGATGCATGCCCCCCCTGTGGAAAGCACAGGGGCTTGATGGAGCGAACCCGCCCCAATGCAGAGGGCGCCACACCTCCCGATCTTTCACAAGAAGACTGGGCCCCCATGCATGAAGCGGTCATGGAGGCGGCAGACGCCCAGGATCTCGCGGAACGCAGACGCGCCGCCGGGCTCTGGGTTGCTCCCATGCCCCGGGACCGGGTGGTTGCGATGGCCTACGCCGCTGCGCTTCTGCTTGCTCTTGGCTGGGGTTGGGTGAACCAGCAGGAGGCACAAAGAGCCCGCTTGGCGCGGGATTCCGCCCTGCAGGAATTGCTTCGGTACCAGCAGGTGGTGGCCGAACGACAGCCCCTGCAGCCCCTGCCCACCCTGCCGCAGGTTCGGCCCGCAGCATACGTCCCCTTCCGCGACACGTTTTAGCGCCCATGGCATCCACCGCAGCGCTGCTGTTGTGCATTCTGCCTGCGTGGTCCGCCGATGCCGTGGACCTGGACACGGTGGAGCGCGCTGCTGAAGCCATGGAAGCCCACTGGGTCGGCGAGATCGACTCGGAGGCCATGACCCGTGCCGCCGTTCGCGGCATGCTGGAGTACCTGGATGCCCAACAAGGGCACCCGGGCAATGCCCTGCTGTCCTCCGATGACATGCCCCACGTGGGGTGGCGCCAGGGCATTGGCGTGGAGTACCTGGCCCTGCCCGGCCACGGCATGCTGGTGACCCAGGTCTTCGAGGCCAGCCCCGCCGCCCAGGCCGGGATCGCACCCGGCGACACGGTGATCGCCATGGGCGCTTGGAGCTTTGCCGGGCGCAGCCGCCCTGAGATCCACGCCATTGTCCTGCAACAGGCGGATCCCGCAGTGAATCCCGCCCTCGACCTGGAAGTGGCTTCTGCCGAGGGAATGCGGCGCCGCGTTGCCTTGGTGCGCGGTCCGTTTCAAATCGCGCCCGTGCGTTCGATGTCCCGTGCCCGGGTGCCCACCCTGCGCATCCACCATTTCGCCACCGGCACGGCCAAAGCCATTCAAACGGCTCTGGAGGGCGGATTTGACTGCCTGGTCCTGGACCTGCGGGACAATCCTGGCGGCAGCCTGGAGGAGGCCGTGGAGTCCGCCGGGTTGTTCCTGCCGCCGGGTGCTGTGGTCGCCAAATTGAGCCACCGGGGAGGAAGCGATGAACCCCTCACCGCCAGGAGCGAGCCCGTCCAGGGCGGGCCGGTGGCGATCCTGGTCAACGGCGGGACCTCGCAAATGGCCGAGCTCTTCACGGCTGCCCTGCAAAAACAAGGGCGGGCCATGGTGGTGGGCGTTCCCACCGCCGGTGTGGGGGGCATCGCCCAGGAACATGTCCTGGGCGAGGACATGCATCTCTGGATTGTGGACACCCTGCTCCATGGACCCCGGGGCGATGCATGGTCCGGGGAGGGTCTCCAACCTGACGTGTTGGTCAGCGGCAGCCGCGCCACCATGGTCTCCCTCCACAGCGCCCCACCGGATCTCCAGCTGGAGGCTGCGACCCGCTTGTTGGACTGTTCCAACTGACTGCCCACCCCCCCTGGATCGGATAGGGGTCAACACGCGCCTTCCCCGGAAAACCCTTGCCCAACCTCCCTCCGCTCGAACAGCTACGTGTCCACCTGGAGGCGGGGTTCACCGGGTGCATCACGCAGGTCACCCGGGAGCGGGTGGTTCGCATCTATGTCATGGAGGATGCGGTCGTGGCGGCCCATGCCACGGATGATGATGCCCAGCTGCTTCGGCGCCTGCTTTCCCGGGGAGAGCTGGACGCCATGACCACCGCTCGCATGGCACAGGACCGCTCGGTCACACCCCTCTACGACCGGCTTGTCGGAGTGGTGGAGGATCGCCGCCTGGACCTGGCGTTCTTCGATCGATTCCGGGACAACATCGCCTGGTTTGGCTGTTCCAAGGGCTACATCGATACAGACGAAATGGAGAGCATCCTGGTCTCCAATGTGCAGTTGAGCCACGACACCCCAAAGCTCCTGCAAGGGGTGGAGTCCCTTCTGAATCGCACCCAACCGATTCGCGACCGGTTGGCCCATGATTCCATCATCGTGGGCGGTGAGAACCCTCCCCAGAGCCTGCCAGAGCAGGAGCTTTCCTCCCTGCTGGGCCACGGAATCACCCTGCGCACGCTGCTGGATCGCTCCCCCTTTGAGCACTTCGAGACCCTGGACATCCTGGGGGACATGTTCATCGCAAACTCGGCCTGCATTGGAGAAATGGGTGCCTCACCGCCGGTGGCTGAGGTTCCCTTGAAGCGGCCCTCCCCCGAGGCCGTCGAGGAAGAACTTGAACCCGCAGAAGAGGCTCCCGATGGACCGGAAGAGGCACTCGAGGTGGCCCCCGAGCCCGTGGAAACCATCGGCGTCGAGCTGGACGAGGAGGACGAACCCACAGACGAGAGCGAGCCAGCTGCTGTGCAGGAAGCCGACGCGCCTCCTCCAGGGTCCCGGCTCCGGTTGTCCGATCCCGTTCTGAGCTCTGCTGAGGCCAGGCGCAAGATCGACGTGGCCAACGAGGTGCTCCGGGCCCTGGCCCAGGCATTTGATCACCGCCTTGGAACCGGTTCAGGTTCCGCCCGGATTCAACTGCTGGTGGACGGCACTCGCTCGAACTTCTCGACCCTCTACCTCCAGACCCATGTGGCCCAGGATGGGGCCGTGGACGCCGGCAGCCTGCTTCGCAACCTCCGTCGTCGCCCAACAACAGAGCACCGCCGGCTGGTAAACGACGGTCTCTCGGACCTGCTGGAGAGGCTTCTCACTGCCGCCATGGACGACCTGCCGGACGCCATCCTGGACGACGTGCTCATCAGCATCTCCGGCTACCAGCAACGGATCGGACTTTGATTCTTGCCTGGTGGGGCATCGCCCTGGCCCTTGCGGACCCACCGAAGATGCAGGATCCACTCTTCCTGCCGGAGGCGACTGCCCGGCGCGTGTTGGAGTTGCGAGATGAACCGCTCGGCACGCGGGTGAAGGCCCACAGTGCACCCTGGCTAGGCCTCCCCTACACCGACGGCCCGCTTGGAGAGGCCGGCGGGCCCGATCCGGACCCGGTGGTGCGCTACGACACCTTTGACTGCCTGACCTTTGTGGAGGAGGTTCTTGCCCTGTCGATGGCCACAGATCCCGTCAACGTACAGGCGGTGAGAATGGGCCTGAGGTACCGGGGGGGAGCACCCGCCACATTTGAGAACCGCCGGCACTTCATGCTGGCAGAGTGGATTCCGGGCACCATCGAGGAAGGCTGGATGGAGGATTTGACCCCCCGCCTGCCCGGCGCCCAGCAGATCAGCCGAACGGTGCGGGATGAGACCTGGCGAGACTGGACCCGAAGGGGCCTGTTTCCCCTGGAGGATGAGCGCCTGCCCGTGGGTGCCCAGACCTCTTGGTTCCTGCCCCTGGATGCAGCAGCCGCTGCCGTGGATCGCATTCCACCCGGCTCCGTGATCTTCACCTTGCGGAAGCCCCTGGATCACATTCCCATTGCTGTGACCCACGTGGGAATCACCATCCCAGGGGAGGTCACGACCATGCGCCATGCCACCAAGATGGGAGAAGGCACGGTGCGGGACGACACCCTGGCCTGGTACATCGAGCACCTGCGCTCCTACACGAACTGGCCCGTGGCCGGGCTCGTCATTCTCGTGCCCCGGGAGCAGGGACCCCGTCCGGCTCTCCCGTAGCAGGTTCTCTCACCGCCTCCTCCAAGGCGTTGACGAGGGCCGGCACGGGACTGTGTGCCTGAATCCAGGCAGCCACCCCGGGCGCGATGAGGCCGCGCGGGTCCCTTCCAAGAGGCGCCAGCTCCTGGTCCAACCAGTCTCTCACCGGTTCCCCTCGCTTCAGCCGCGCCACCAATTGGGGCATCAACTCCTCTGCAAAGTGCTGTTTTTGTTCAATTGGCACGAGATCCGAAACCGCCAGCGCCCAGGTCGGCAACCGGATGTCCACCCGCGCCAGCATCTCCATCACGAGGGCCTCTGCAAGCGCCTTGCACCGGGCATTCAGATCCTCGGGCGTGTCACCACTTCCCGGTTGACTCCCAAGCTCCGCGTAGACCTTGGTCTTTGGCTCGGTCCCGGAGGGCCGCAAAATCAGCCGCCCACCCCCGTCCAGCAGAAACACCAGCACGTCCCGAGAAGAAGCATCGGTCCCTGAGAGAATGGGTCCAAACCGTCCCTCGGGGTTCAGGTGATCCCGGCACTCCACCACCCCCTGTCCCCCGATAGTGGTCGGTGGTTCCGTGCGCAGACTCTGTTGAATCGCCTCGATCTTCGCCCGCCCTGCAGCCCCCCGCATCACCGTGGAAATCAGCTGGTTGGACACAAACCCGTGGGCAGCCATAAGGTCCTCCAGCACGTCGATCAGGGTTCGATCCTCGGCCTGCTCCAGGGATGCTCGCTCCGCCAACAACAGCGCTGCCCCGGCAGCATCCTTGTCTCGAATACCCGCCGTCACCAGGAACCCATGGGATTCCTCCACACCCACCGCAAAGTCCTGTACCGACGCCTTCACCCCGGCAAACTCGCCGGTGGCTTCCAGGGAAGCCAACCCCGCCCCGATGTACTTGAACCCCACGAGCAGGTCGTCTACCAGGGCAGCACCATGGGCGGTGGCAATCCGGGAAATCAGCGAGGAGGTCACCTCGGTCTTGACCACAAGCGCTGGCTGCTCCCGGCCCATCAACACCGTGTCCACCAGGAGGGCCCCGATCTCATTGCCTGTCAGGGCACGCCAGGACTCCTGGTGCCACACGCACATTCCCAGGCGATCCGCATCGGGATCACAAGCCATCACCAGGTCCGCGCCGCACTCATCCGCGAGGGCAACAGCCCGATCCATGGACTGGTGTACCTCGGGGTTCGGGTTTGCAAAGGGGACCGCGGGAAAGGCGCCGTCCGCCAGGCCCTGCTCCGGTTCCACGCGCACCTGGAAGCCTGCGGTTCCCAGAAGATCCACCACCGTGGTGCATCCCGTACCGTGCAACGGCGTAAAGACCACCGACACACCGCGGGATTCCGGCCAACGAGAAAGGGCCAGGTTGTGCTCCAGGTAGGCCAGGTGGAGGTCCTTTTCGATGGGGAGAATCCAGCCCTCCTCCCTTGCCCGCTCCCAGGAAATGCTCTGAAGCTCCGTGACCCGACCCACCTCCCTGGCCAGCGCCTCGTCGTGCGGGGGAATGGCCTGCCCACCGGTCCTGTCGTAGATCTTGGCCCCATTGTCATCCGGTGGATTGTGGGAAGCCGAAACGTTCAGTCCCCCCTGGGCGCCGTAGAATCGAATGGCAAACGACAGCTCCGGGGTCGAAAGCCAGGTGCCGGAATTCCGCGGAAGGATGTGGACCCGCACGCCGTTTGCTGCATACACCCCGGCCGCCTGCTCCGCGAAGTCCCGGGAGGACAGGCCCAGGACCGGGTTCGGAATCCCGGGCCGGTAGACGGCTCGCACATCCATGAAGCAGCGCACATCGTAGGCGATGACAACCCCGGCCCCTTCTCCACAGGTCTCCTTCAGGTACTGGGCATGCCCCTGCACCGACGTGCCCAGGGTCCAGGGATTGATGCGGTTCGGACCAATGCCCACCGCTCCCCGGCGGCCACCGGTACCAAAGGGAATCACCCGGTAGAAGGCGTCCAGGAGTGCTTCGAATTCTCCAGCGGCAACCAGGGCCTCGATCTGCGGGAGATACGCTGAAAGAGCCCGCATGGAAACCCAGGATTCCAGGTGCCCAACGGCGGATTCCACAAGGGCACCGGGTACATCGAGCGCTTCAAACCCCTCCCGTGCCCTCGCGATCAGTCCATCCATCCGGCAGCACTCTCCTGCCCCTTGGACTAATCCCGAAACTCCCTGGACACCATCCCCACGGTACGGACCCATGCCTCCATGGGCTCGTCGGCAAGCCCACCGTCCGCAAGGAGGGATTGGTAGGTCCCATCCGACGTCCCCACACTCAAGAGCTTCCACGTGGTGACTCCGTAGCCCATGGGCTGGCCCTGGTTGTCCAAGACCCCTTCTCTTGTGCCGGAAGGCAGGTACAAGTCCCGGGATCGGCCATCCCGCGAGCGAATGTGCACCCGCACCAGGGTGACATTCTCATCTGTCTCCAGGGCATAGGCGCGGCTCTCTCCCACAAAGGACTGCAGAGCCGGCGGCCGCTGCCAGGGTGCCAACTCGACGGTGTCATCCTCCACCGCCCCGTGGGTCAGAATCCGCGCCCCCCCGGAGCCCGGCCCTCCCAGCTCCAGGAAACCCACGACACCGCCCGTCCCCTCAAATCCATAGGTCTCCAGCGGCACGCGCCCCATGACCACTTCCTGCACCCCCTGGCCGAGACCGATCACCGCCGGACCCTCCGGACCTGTGCCCGCCAAAGCCACCAGCTGCACAAGGTCGTCCTGGGCAAACCCCGCCGGATGGGGAGGAATGGTGACCCTGATCCGCTCACTCATGAAGGCCGCCGGCGCAAGCTCCACCTCCACAGGATTGCCCTCCTGTGCAGTCAGCCCCCCGCGCCACCCGTGCACAAAACCATCCAGGTACGGCAACAGAAACGAAAACGCGTCCTGCTCCTGATCCAGGGCAGACACAAGCGCCGAGAGAGGCAGAATGCCCACCAGGGTCCAGACCCCCACGGACCCCTCATGCACCGCTGTGCCCCAGTCCGGCGCCCATTGATCGTCGTACACATTCTCAGGCACGACGATTTCCACGCCCCCAGCCGACACGGTCCGAAGATCCCCAAAGAGGGAATCAGGGTTCAGCAGGAGCGGGCCTTCCTGGAGGCTGGGAGCTGAAATGCCTGCCCGCAGCTCTCCTGGGCCCTTCTCCCCGGTGGAGGCCGCCAGCGCCTCGTCAAAGTCCACAGTTCCCTGCACCCAGGCCGTAGGCCCTTCTTCCGCGGACTTCTCTCGCAGGGGCACCACGATGTCCCGGGAAACCACGTGGGTCAGGGTCGCCTGGATGTAGTTCGAGCCCATGGGGCCGTAGGCTGTGATCCAGACCGGCTCCTCCCCCACCTGGAGCACACCGCGCCCCTCGGAATCCACCACCTGTTGCTCATCTGGATCCAGCAGGCGCGCGTTGGGGATCGGTGCTCCGGTGGCTGCATCGATCACCTGCACCCGCAGCTCCCCGCTCTGCTGGACCTGCACATGGGCCTGGGCTTCCAACCCGTCGTATTGCGCGATAATCACCGCCTCGCCCGTGGCATGTGCCTGGCACTCACCCGCCGCCACACCCACCACCGCCGGGTCCGTCGACATCCAATCCACCGTCACATCCACCCGGGATCCATCCTCCCCTTCCAGCACCGCCCGCAGCGGCCACCGGGCCCCCACGTCCACCGCGAACTCCCCCGGAGACAGGTGCAGGGAGCGAGCCTCACTCCCCGTGTCTTCTTCGATGGCGGTTTCCTCGCCGATGCCCGTGTGGTCCGTCGGCTTGGACTGCTCCGGCTGCTGGCAGCCTGCAGCCAGGAGTGCGATCAGCCCTGGGAAAAGGGAGATCACGGGACGAAGAACTCGGCGCCAAACGGTTGCAGCACCCGGCCCTCGGTGTCCGTGCACCCTTCCGAATCCGACTGCACCACGATGGTGTAGTGGAACCCGGGAGAGAGGTTGTTCTCGACATTGAATTGGACCTTCCGGCCCGAGTCGATGAACGTGAGCCGGTACCCCAGCTCGAACGCCACCGAACCATCCTCGTTGGTGGGAATCAAGAGCAACTCCTCCAGCCCACAGGAGACAGGATCCGCCCGCTCGTTCAAGCGAATCTCCGGAGACCGGGCCTCGACCACCTCCATGTCCCCATCCTCCGGCGTGGAGGACACCACTTCAAAGAGATCCGTCTCCACCTCGGCCCCGCAGGCCACACAAATCAATCCTGCGAGAATCGCACCACGAGCAACCAACTTTCTACTCCTTCGGAAAATCCACCCTCTGCCGCGCAGGGGGTGCATGCCTCGATCGTACAGTAGACGAGCAGACCTTTCGCCCATCCGTCTAATTCCATTGCACTGCCCTGGACCAGCAGTCCCTCTTCATCATCCAGCACATCCACCTGCACATCCACGGGTGCATCGACCGGCAAACCGGGCAATGCATACAAACCGGTCCCCCGCGCCCCCACTGTGCGTTCCCCCACGCCATCCACGCAGATGCGCACCTGCGCAGCACCCTCGGGCTGCGGTCCCAACTCAAGCTGGAGGTCAGCCGATCGCTGTGGATTGGCTGCGCAACCAAGCAGAAGCCCAACAGCTACCGCTTGGAATCCGGCTGCCATGACGCCTTGCGAAGCACCCACTTTTCATCGTCCCCAGTCTGCTGGAACCAGGCGATTCCGTAGCGCTTCACGAGCCAATAGGTACCCGCCACCTTGGCGCCCACCGAGTTGTTGCCATCGCCGTCATCCAGCTTCATTCTCAGGCAATCTGTCCACTCGGAGGACCAGAAATTCGGGCAGGCCTCGGAGTATTCCAACGTAGACACAAAGGAATACCCACCGGTTTCGGTTTCCACGGTATCCCCGGGGGCCATGCTGGACTCGGCAAAGAGAATGGGGGGATCAAAGTCCACATCCGACTCAGCGGGTGGGGGTTCGGAGGCGCCGGTGTCAGCGCCCCCCGTGTCGGAGTCGGGCACCGTGGTCGCCACAATGGAGTACCCGTGAATCTGGATGCCCTTCACCGCATCGGAGCTCCAATCCACCGTGTACTGCAGATCCCCGGTGCTGTCGTTGTAGTGCTCAAACGTGAAGATCTCGAGGGTGTCCTCAGTGCGGGGCGGCGTAACCATCTCCACGCGCATTTCATCCGCGATGCTGGTGTCCTCGTTGGCGTACTCCCAGTAGCGCTCGCCATCCGTGGGGAATTGGCTGTGCATGGTGTAGCCCTGGTAGGTGTAGGACGGCTCGCAGCCCAAGACAGCAACAACGCCCAGGGCAAAAAGGGGCAGGATTCGGCGCATGGATCCTCCAGAACAGTTCCCCAGACGTACACGTTCCTGGGCCGACCGGCAACCCACAGGTCGACGGAAATGCCTCGCCGGTGGCAAGGTGGCGCATGGTTGCAGTGACCTTCGATGTGGATGGCACCCTCTATGATCTGGGGCGCCAGCGGCTCCGCGCCTTGCCTGGACTGGTGCGACATCCCCGGGTGGTGCAGTCCTGGAGGCGCCAGACAGAGGCACTTCGGGGACAACGCATCTCCGACTTCCACGCCGAGGTGCACCGTCGAATCTCGGACGAGCTGGGGCTCTCCCTGGATCGTGTGGAAGCCGCCGTGCAGCGAACCCTCGGGTCGGCCTGGCTGGGTTCCTTTCACGAGGGCACTCCCCTCCCCGGCATGAGTGACGTACTGGATGCGCTGGATGCCCAGGGCATTCCCCGAGCGGTCGTCTCGGATCACCCAAGCGAAACCAAGCTGCAAGCCATGGGACTGGATCAGGGTTGGGCCACCCTCGTGGACTGCTCGGCCCTGGGGGCGCTGAAACCGCTGCCAGATGGCCTGGTGGCCGCTGCCACAGCCATGAACGTGTCCCCCGCGGACATTCTGCACATCGGGGATCGGGACGACACCGACGGGGGCATGACGCGGGCGGCCGGGGCCTCCCTTCTGTTGCGGGGGCGAGAGTGGACGACCGCATCCGATCTATTGGCGGCCCTGGGTCTTGCCCCGGGTCAGGTGCCTACTTAGGGGCCAGCAGTGTCCGAATTGAACCACCGCGACGCGATCCTCGACAAGCTCGCCTCCCACGTGGGCCAGCCCGCGGTGGTTCCCATCATCCGAGAGCTTGTTGCGGACACCCTGACCCCGGTTTCCGCCTTTCTCAAGGTCTGCGAAGAAACCCCGCACCACTTCCTCCTGGAGTCGGTTGAGGGGGGGGAGCGCTGGGCGCGGTATTCGTTCCTGGGGCTGGATCCCCACCGCATCTTTCGGGCCAGGAACACCTCGTGCGAGGTGGAGGGAGCCGGTGCGCGACAAGAGGAACGGGCGGATCCCCTTTTGCTCCTGGAAGAGGAGATCCAGCGCCTGGAGTGGCTGGGTGGAACGGAGCTTCCCCGCTTTGCAGGGGGCGCGGTGGGGTGGTTGTCCTGGGAGGCGGTGCGCTGGTGGGAGCCCTTGGGATCTCGCACAGATCCTGGCTGGACCCTGCACTTCATGGTGCCGCGTTCCCTGCTGATCTTCGACAATCTCAAGCACCGCATTCTCGCGGTGCGCCTGGTGTTCTGCGAGGAGATCCAGGATGCCCAGAGCGCCTGGGACGATGCCCAGAGGGCCCTGGATGGACTGGAGCAGACCCTTGGAGGGGGAATCCCCCAGGCCGGCCCGGCACAGACCGCTGAACCCACGGTCACCCCGACCTTTCCCCGGGGGGAGTTTGAGCAGGCGGTGGAGAAGATCCAGGCCTACATTCGCGCGGGGGATTGCATCCAGGCGGTCCTCTCCCAGCGCTTCCAGTTGGGTTTTGGCGGCCGGCCCATCGACCTCTACCGGGCGCTGCGGGCCGTGAACCCCTCCCCCTACATGTTCCTGGTCCAGACCCCGGAGCAGACCCTGATCGGCGCCTCGCCTGAGGTCATGGTCCGGGTCCAGGACGGCATCGCCGAGGTCTGCCCCATTGCCGGCACCCGGCGGCGGGGGGAGGACGCCACCGAGGATCAATCCCTGGAGGCCGAGCTGCGGGCGGACCCGAAGGAGCAAGCCGAGCACATCATGCTGGTGGACCTCGCCCGAAACGACCTGGGCCGGATTGGAACGCCCGGGTCGGTCGAGGTCCAGGACCTGATGCACGTGGAGCGCTTTTCCCACGTGATGCACCTGGTCACGAATGTCCGAGCCCAGCTCGCCCCCGGCAAGACCGCCTTTGATGCGGTGCGGGCCACCTTTCCGGCGGGCACCCTCTCCGGCGCCCCCAAGGTGCGGGCCATGGAGATCCTGGACGAACTCGAGCCCTGCGCCCGGGGGGTCTATGGCGGGGCGGTCGGCTGGTTTGGCTTCAACGGAGATGTGGACCTGGCCATCGCCATCCGCACCGCCTGGAAGCAAGGCGACGCATGGCAGATGCAGGTAGGGGCCGGCATCGTGGCGGACTCGGTGCCCACTGCGGAATACCAGGAGACCCTGGACAAGGCCGGCGCGGTGCTGCGGGCCCTGGAGATCGCTGGGAGAGGCCTGTGAAGGTCCTGTGTGTCGACAACTACGACTCGTTTACCTGGAACCTGGTGCAGTACCTCCAAGTGCTCGGGGCCGAGGTGGAGGTCCATCGAAATGACGCCATCACCGTAGAGGCCATCGCAGATCGGAGCCCGGATGCCCTGCTGATTTCTCCCGGCCCCTGCGACCCTTCCCGGGCTGGGATTTCCCCCGAGGTGGTCCGTCACTATGCAGGCAAGCTCCCCATTCTCGGCGTCTGTCTGGGCCACCAGTGCATCGGCGAGGTGTTTGGGGGCCGGGTGGTGCCTGCCAGAAAGCTGATGCATGGCAAGACCTCGGAGATCCACCACGAGGGGAGCGGTGTCTTTCGCGGACTTCCAGCCCCCTTTTCCGCCACCCGCTACCACAGCCTCGCGGTGGAGCGGGACAGCCTGCCGGAGGAACTCCAGGTGACCGCCTGGACCGATGACGGCGAGATCATGGGCTTGCGCCACCGGGAGCTGCCCCTGGAGGGGGTCCAATTCCACCCGGAGAGCATTCTCACCGAGTCGGGCATGGCGCTCTTGAAGAACTTCCTGGAGATGTCGTGATTTCCACCGCCATTGAGACCGCCCTTTCCGGCAGCGACTTGTCCGAGCCGCAGGTGGAAGCCATCATGGATTCGATGCTGGGGGGGGAGCTCACCCCGGCCCAGATTGCCGGCTTCCTCATTGCCCTGCGAAGCAAGGGCGAAGCTGTCCATGAGATCGCTGCAGCGGCCCGGGTGATGCGGCGCCATGCAGTCGGGATCGCTGTGCCCGACGACCTGGACCCGGTGGACACCTGTGGCACGGGCGGAGACGGGTCTGGAACCTTCAACCTCTCGACCGCAGCCGCCCTGACCGCGGCAGCGGCGGGGGCCAGCGTGGCCAAGCACGGCAACCGCTCCGTTTCCTCCAAGTCTGGATCCGCCGATGTGCTGGAGGCCCTGGGGGTGCGCCTGGATGTCCCGGCGGAGTCCCTGGGCGACATTCTTGGGCAGGTCGGCATCGCCTTTCTCTTCGCCCCTGCCCACCACGGCGCCACCCGACATGCGGTGGGACCCCGCCGGGAGCTTGGGGTCCGCACCCTGTTCAATGTCCTCGGCCCGCTCACCAATCCCGCCGGGGTGCGGCGCCAGGTGATGGGGGTCTACGATGCGTCACTCGTGGAGCCCATCGGCCAGGTGTTGGCCAGCCTCGGGGCCCACCATGCGCTGGTGGTGCACGGCCATGGCGGGTTGGACGAGTTCTCCCTGTCCGGGCCTACCTCGGTGGCCGAGGTCAGGGACGAGAAGGTGACCTGCTTCCAGGTCAGCCCAGCCGATGTCGGACTCGGCGAGGCCCCGCTCACCGCGCTGGCCGGCGGTGATGCTCAGGAGAATGCAGACATCCTTCGGGCGATCTTCGCCGGCGAGGTGAGCCCCCGTACCGATGCGGTGGCCTTTGGTGCTGGAGGCGCCCTGTACGTGGCCGGCAAGGCCGACTCCCTGGGCGAGGGGGTCAAGAGGGCACGCGGGGTCCTGCACTCCGGCGCGGTGGCCCAGACCCTGGCGCACCTGGTGGAAGCCACCCGCGCAGCCGCCCCATGAGCTTTCTCGCCAAGGTGGCCCAGGAGAAGGAGCTGGAGGTGGCCCGGCTTCGGGAAGGCCCGCTTCCGGATCCCCACCTGGCACCTCCGGTGCGATCCCTTGCAGCCGCCCTGTCAACGCCTGGCCTCGCAGCGATTGCCGAGGTGAAACGGGGCTCTCCCTCCGAGGGGGCGATTCGGGCGGACGCCGATGCTGCCGCCATCGCCCGGAGCTACGAGGCGGCGGGCGCCCGGGCGATCTCCGTACTCACCGATGGGCCCCACTTCGGCGGCTCCCTGGCCGACCTGGCCCAGGTGCGGGGAGCCGTGTCCCTGCCCGTCTTGCGAAAGGACTTCCTCATCGACCCGATTCAGGTGCTGGAGGCCCGCACCGCTGGGGCCGACGCGGTGCTGCTCATCGTGGCGATGCTGTCGGATGCACAGATCCAGTCCCTGCTGGCAGCCACGCGGCAGGTGGGCATGGAAGCCCTCATCGAGGTGCACACCCAGGGGGAGCTTATGCGGGCAGTGGCGGCGGATGCGAGAATCCTCGGCGTGAACAGCAGAGACCTCTCCGACCTGTCCATCGACCTGGGGCGCACGGAAACGCTCCTGGGCCGGGTGCCGCCCGGGTTGGTTCGCGTGGCGGAGTCCGGCATCAAGACGCCTGCGGACCGGGATCGCGTGGCCGCGGCCGGTGCGGACGCCATGCTCGTCGGTTCCGCCCTCATGTCCGCACCGGACCCCGGCGCTGCCCTGGAGGCCCTGCTGTGTGGGTGAAGATCTGTGGCGTCCGCAGTGTGGAGATGGCCCTTCATGCCCAGGCGTGTGGAGCGGATGCCATCGGGCTGAACCTGCACCCCCCCTCCCCCCGGTACGTCTCCCCGTTGGTGGCCGCAGAGATCCTGGACGCCGTGGACATTGCCTGCCTGGCGGTGGTCGTGGACAGAAGCGAGGCGGACCTCACGGAGTTGGTACACGAAATCCAACCCGATGGGCTGCAGCTCCACGGAAGCGAGCCACCCGGTTTTGGTGAGAGGCTTCCCCTCCCCCTCTACAAGGCCTTTCGAGCCCGCCCTGGAGTGCTGGAGGAGATCGCTGCATGGGGCATCACGTCCGTGACCCCCTTTCTGCTGGATGCCTGGGTTCCCGGCCGGGACGGGGGCACAGGAGCGCGGGTGGACGGGGCGCTTGCCCTGGAGGCGGCTGCCCTGGGGCCGCTGATCCTGGCCGGGGGATTGACCCCCGAGAACGTGGGGGAGGTCGTGCAGACAATCCAACCCTTTGGCGTGGATGTGGCCTCGGGAGTGGAATCGTCCCCCGGAGTGCAGGATGCCGACCGAATCGCAGCATTCATCGCAAACGCAAAGGCAGGATAGAGGGGCCCATGACCAGCGGACGCTTTGGACCCTATGGGGGCCGCTACGTGGCGGAGACCCTGATGCCCGCCCTGGAGGAATTGACCAGCGCCTGGGAGACCGCCTGGGGCGACCCCGGGTTCCGGGAGCAGTTTGATCGCCACCTGCGAGACGATGTGGGCCGCCCCTCCCTGCTCACGGAGGCCACCCGACTTTCGGATGCGTTGGGGGCTCGAATCTGGCTCAAGCGCGAGGATCTGAACCACACCGGCGCCCACAAGATCAACAACTGCCTGGGCCAGGTGCTCCTGGCAAAGCGCATGGGGAAAACGCGGGTCATCGCAGAGACCGGTGCCGGACAACACGGGGTGGCAACCGCCACGGCCTGTGCCCGATTCGGCTTGCCGTGTGTGGTCTTCATGGGGGAAGAAGACACGCACCGCCAGCGGTTGAACGTGGCCCGCATGAAGCTCCTGGGGGCCGAGGTGCGGGTGGTGATGAGCGGCACGCGAACCTTGAAGGACGCCATGAACGAGGCCCTGCGGGACTGGGTCACGAACGTGCGAGACACCTTCTACTGCATTGGATCCGTGGCGGGTCCCCATCCCTACCCAACCATGGTGCGGGAGCTTCAGGCGGTGATCGGCCAGGAAGCCAAGGCACAACTTGAGGCGTGCGGCATCGAACGGCCGGATGCGGTCGTGGCCTGTGTGGGGGGCGGCTCGAACGCCATGGGCATCTTCCAGGCGTTCATGGAAGATGAACGGGTGAAGCTGTTCGGCATCGAGGCCGCCGGCCATGGCCTGGACTCGGGGGCCCACGCGGCAGCCATCCACGGCGGGCAGGTGGGCGTGCTGCACGGCCAGAAGAGCTACCTGCTGCAAGACGACGCCGGCCAGGTGATGCCCGCCCACTCCATTTCCGCGGGCCTGGACTACCCCGGGGTGGGTCCAGAGCATGCCTGGCTCCACGACAGCGGCCGGGCCACCTACCTGGCCGTGACGGATGACGAGGCCCTGGCAGCGACCCTGCAGCTGGCCCGACTGGAGGGCATCTTGCCCGCCCTGGAGAGCGCCCATGCCCTGGCGGCGTTGCCCGAGGTCGTGGAGCGCGTGGGGGTCGGCACCGAGATCCTGGTGAATCTCTCCGGCCGGGGAGACAAGGACATGGAGACCCTCGCACCGCTCCTGGAGGACGCATGAGCCGGTTGGCGGCAGCGTTCTCCCAGGACCGGCCGGCGCTGGTGACCTACCTGACCGCGGGGGACCCCACGCCCGCTGCCTCGCCTGCAATGTTCCAAGCCCTCGTCGAAGGGGGCGCCGACGTGGTGGAGATCGGTGTGCCCTTCTCCGACCCCGGAGCCGACGGCCCGGCGATCCAACGGGCCAGCGAGCGGGCCCTTGCAGCAGGGGCAAGTCTCGACACCGCCCTGGAGATTGCCGCTGGACTTCCGGACACCGTGGCCAAGGTGCTCTTTGGCTACCTGAACCCTTTTCTGTTCCGCGGCGTCGAGCGACTGGCGGCAGACTGCGCCGCAGCGGGTATCGACGGCCTCTTGTGCGTGGATTGTCCTCCCGGCGAGGAGCCCGCCTTGACCCGTGCCCTGAGCGACCACGGCATCGCCCCGATTCTCCTGGCAGCCCCCACGACCCCGCCCGACCGGGTGGCTGAACTGTCCGCCCAGGGGGCTGGATTCCTCTACTACGTGTCCATGACCGGCATCACCGGCGCGGGCTTGAGAGACCCGGCGGCCATCGGTGCCGAGCTGCAGATCGTCCGGGAGGCATCGTCGCTGCCCGTCGCCGTGGGCTTTGGCATCGCCACCCCCGAAGATGCAGCGGCCCTGGCCCCGTATGCCGATGGAATCGTCGTCGGGTCGGCCCTGGTGCGGTTGGTGGAAGAGCAGGGAGCGGAGGCCGCCGGCCCGGTTCGAGAGGCGGTGGCTGCGCTCAGGGAAGCCCTGCATTGACGGAAAGCGCCTACCCCCTCCACCGCCAAATCCGCAGCGGCACCTGCGCAGCCACCACCCCCCACCCCAGCGGCCCCAGCCAGTTCTGCTGAAAGGCCGCCCCGATCTCCAGCGCCCCCATATAGGCAAAGGACCGGGTGAGGCCACAACCGGGGCAGCGCAGGCCAAGGACCTCCTTCCAGGCGCAGGTGCCGGGCAGCTCCCAACCAAAGAGAGACACGGACTCAGGCCCGGGCGTCAGAAGCACCGAAAAGACAATCACGCCCAGGGACAGTCCCCCGATGAGGACCTGCAGACGCCGGTTCACAGCCGCCCGATGTTGCGGGCGATCCGATCCAGGATTCCGTTGATGAAGCCCCCCGAGTCGACGGTCCCGTACTTCTTGCCCAACTCCACCATCTCGTTGAGAGAGACGTTCACGGGAATGTCGGTCAGGGCGGTCAGCTCGAAGACCCCCATTCGGAGAATGTTCCGGTCCACCAGGGACATGCGCTCCACCCGCCAGTTGTTCGAGCAGGCATCTATCTGGGTGTCCAACTCCGTCCGCTGGGCTGCAACCCCGTCGACCAGGGTCTTGGAGAACTCTACCTCCTCGGCGTCCGCCGGTCGGTTGCCAAAGGCGGAGTCCGTGTCGTCCACCAGGCTGTCCCACAGGGAGGCCAAGGCCTCATCATGGGGTTGGTCCTCCATGTCCGCCGCATACAGCGCCAGCAACACATGCTCTCTCGCCTTCCTTCGACTTCCCATTTAGGCCTCCATCGCCCGGTACAGCGACACCATTTCCAAGGCAGCAAGCGCTGCTTCCGATCCCTTGTTTGCATGGGTGGGCGCCTCTGAGGAGCCCGCTCCCGGGTGGTGCTGCGCAGGCACCTCCACTCCGGTAGCGCGCTCCTGGGCGGATTCAACCGTGTCACAGGTCAGCACCCCAAAGGCCACGGGTACCCCCGAGTCCAAGCCCGCACGAGACACCCCGGTGGTCACGGCATCGCACACGTAGTCGAAGTGCGGGGTCCCGCCTCGAATCACGCAGGACAGGGCAATCACCGCTTCGAACCGACCGCTGTCCGCTGCCCACTTCGTGGCGAGGGGCACCTCAAAGGCCCCAGGAACCCGGTAGACCGTGATGCGTTCGTCCGGCACGCCCCCCTTGGTCAGGGTGGCCACCGCCCCTTGGAGCAGGGCCTCGGTGATGTGGTCGTTGAACCGCGACACGACGACGGCAAACCGACCGCCGACATCCGTGGCTTCCCCTTCCAGCACCCGCATCGTGGCTCCCAGCCCGCTACTTGCGGGGCATTTCCAGCAGGTGTCCCTGCTCTTCAATCTTTGCAGCCAACAGATCCCGGTTGGCGTCGGTGGCCTCTATCTCGATGGGCACCCGCTCCACAACCTCCAGTCCGTAGCCCTCCAACCCCGCGATCTTCCGCGGATTGTTGGTCAACAGCCGCAACCGACGCAGCCCCATGTGCAGCAGGATCTGCGCCCCGGTTCCAAACTCGCGCAAGGTGCTCGACGGTGCCCTCCGCCTGGCGGGGGGCTTGTCATCGGTCTCCGCGACCGGCAACAGGTGCGACCGCAGGGTGTTGATCAGCGACTCCGCAGACCTCCCTCCGTATAGGTGCATGTACAAGAGCACGCCCCCCTCCTCGTCAATCCGGTGCAGCGCACGGTCGATCTGTGCAGCAGCATCCGAGCTCTCCGCCCGGAACACATCCCCCACCGGGTCAGACGCCTGGACCCGCACCAGCGTGGGCTGCTCCGTCAGCTCCCCCCGCCACAAGGCAAGATGGAGTCCTTGATCCGCCTGGGACTTGTAGACCCGGCACTCGAACTCCCCCAGCCCCGGCACCGGCAGCCGCGCCTCCAGCACAGACTCCACCAGGCGCTCATTGCGCAGGCGCCACTTGATGACATCCGCCACGGTCACGATGTGCAGCCCATGCTCGGAAGCAAACTTCTTGAGATCCGGCATCCGGGCCATGGTGCCGTCGTCCTTCATGATCTCGCAGATCACGCCGGAAGGGTTCAGCCCAGCCATGCGAGCCAAGTCCACGCTGCCCTCGGTCTGCCCCGTGCGCACCAGCACCCCGCCATCGCGGGCCCGCAGAGGGAAGACGTGTCCGGGAGTCACAATGTCGCTGCGGCCCATTGTGGAATCGATGGCCACCTGGCAGGTCCGGGACCGATCCGCTGCGGAGATGCCCGTCGTCACCCCCTCCCGCGCCTCGATGGATACGGTGAATGCAGTCTCGTAGGGGCTCTGGTTCTGGGGCGCCATCATGTTCAAGCCGAGCTTGTCCACCCGCTCCTCGGTGAGGGTCAGGCAGATCAGCCCGCGGCCGTGCACGGCCATGAAGTTGATGGCCTCAGGGGTGACCATTTCCGCCGCCATGGTCAGGTCGCCCTCGTTCTCCCGATCCTCGTCGTCGACGAGAATGACCATCTTCCCGGCGCGAATGTCGGTCAACGCCTGCTCGACGCGGGCCATGGGATCAGGGGCCATGGGACTTGTCATGAAGACTCCTGCCGTGCGCTCAAGAGGCGCTCCAAGTACCGGGCCACAAGGTCGATTTCCAGGTTGAACCGGGTGCCAGCCTCATACCTGCCCATGTGGGTGTGATCCACAGTGTGCGGCACGATGTTGACCCGGAACCGGGTGTCGTCGACCTCATTGACCGTCAGGGAGACCCCGTCTACACAGACGGAACCTTTGCGCGCAATGTATCGGGAAAGGTCTGGAGGCGCCTGCAGCCAGATCACTGTAGACTCCCCTTCCTGGCGGATCGAGAGGACCTCTCCCACCCCATCCACGTGGCCTGAGACAATGTGTCCCCCCAGGCGCTCCCCCGCAGCAAGCGCTCGCTCCAGGTGCACGTTCCGGCCGGGCACCACCCGGCCCAGGGTCGTACAGGCCAGGGTCTCGGCACCACAGGTGACTCTGAAGACGCTCTCCTCCCAGGTCTCCACCGTCAGGCAGACCCCGTCCACCGCGATGGACTCCCCGGTGCGAAACACCGGGTCCTCCCACCCGCTCCTGATACGCATCCAGAGTCCGTCGCCGGCAGGACCCGTCTCCACAACCTCGCCTACATCGCTCACGAGTCCCGTAAACATCAGCGAGCCACCCGGTAGTCCAACAACAAATCGTCCCCCACGGGTTCCGAACGCAGCAGCTTGAAGGTGGGGCCCTGCCCCAGTTCCACAGGTGCACCGCCTACAAAACCCCGGCCGCCGGGAAGCACCTTGGGGGCCAGGAACAAGAGCAGCCGATCCGCATACCCGCCATCCAGCAGGGCGCGGTGCACAAGCCCTCCCCCTTCCACGAGCAGGTTGTGTACCCCACGGTCCGCGAGGTCGGACAGCACTGCCGCAAGATCCACCCCCCCCTCAGACCGGGGCACCCGCACGAGTTCCGCGGGCAGGTCCCGCTCCGGAGCATCCGGAGCGCAATAGAGGAGCGGCGCCTCGGCACCGCTGAACAAGCGGGCCTCCGCGGGACAGCGCAGATCCGTGTCGAGCACGACCCGCAGCGCATCTCGGCCCCCCTCGATGCGCGTCGTCAACGCGGGATCATCCGCGAGCAGGGTGCCGGATCCCACCAAAATGGCATCCATGCGATCCCGCAGGTGGTGCCCCCGCTCCCGGGCTGCTTCCGAGGTGATCCACTGGGAATGGCCTGCCACATCGGCAATGGCACCATCCAGGGTGGCCGCCACCTTCAACCAGACCTGGGGCAGCCCCTCGGTTGTGGCCTTGATGTAGCCCGCATTCAGCTCCCCACAAGCAGTCCCGTCGACTCCGACCTCGACCGGGAGACCTGCTGCCTGCAACTGCTCGATGCCCTTTCCCTTGACCAGGGGATTGGGATCCACCATGCCCACGACCACCCGGCCGATTCCCGCAGCGAGAATGGCATCGGTGCACGGAGCCGTTCGGCCGACATGGCAGCAGGGTTCCAGGTTCACATACATGGTCGCCCCGGCCAGGTCCTGGGTGACCCCGTTCAGGGCCAGGGGCTCCGCATGGGGCTCCCCGGCGACCCGGTGCCAGCCCTCCCCCAGCACCCGTCCATCCTTTACAAGCACTGCCCCCACCATGGGGTTCGGTGCTGTCCGGCCCTCCGCCCGACGGGCCAGGTCGATGCATCGCTGCATCCAGTGGGCGTCGTTCATTTCCGGTCCCCGATCAGGGGATTCAGGATTTCCAAGAACGCCTCGGGGGTGGCCAACTCCTGGTAGACCGAGGCAAACCGCAGGTAGGCCACGCGATCCAGCTCCAGGAGTGCTTCCAGCACCAGCTCCCCCAAGCGGGTGGTGTTTACCTCCCGATCCGACTCGGCCACCACCCTCTGCACGACGTTTTCTGCAGCCAACTCCAGGTCCTCCGTGGAGACGGGGCGCTTTCGACAGGCAAGGGCAAACCCAAAGCGCAGCTTCTCTCGGTCGAAGGGCTGGCGGGTGCCGTCCTTCTTCACCACCTGGGGCAGGCGCTGTTCCAAGCGCTCATGGGTGGTGAAGCGCCGCTCGCACTCCTCGCACGCCCGGCGCCGTCGAATGAAGCCCCCGGCATCCCGGGAGTCGACTACCCGGGTCGAGGGATGGTGGCAGTAGGGACAGTTCACGCGGGGCCCACTCCGCTCGGGTAGACCGGATGTGCCTCACACCAGTTGGCTACCTCGGCGCCGATGCGCTCGATGGCTGCAACATCCTCAGGGGCGTGGATCACGTCCGCGATCCAATCTGCAGCCCGCTGTGAATCCTCCACGGATCCTCCGCGGGTCGTCATGGCGGGCGTGCCGATGCGAACGCCTGAGGTGACCATGGGGGGGCGCGTTTCTCCGGGCACGGTGTTCTTGTTCACGGTGATTCCCGCGCGTCCCAGGGCTTCCTCCGCATCCTTGCCGGAGATCTCCCCACTCCGCAGGTCCAACAGCATCAGGTGGTTGTCGGTCCCGCCGCTCACCAGGTCGATTCCCCGCTCCACCAGGCGCGAGGCCATGGCTTCGGCATTGTCGAGCACCGCCTGGGAGTAGGCGACAAACTCCGGCTGCTGAGCCTCTCCGAACGCCACGGCCTTGGCAGCGATCACATGGCAAAGGGGGCCGCCCTGGGTGCCGGGGAAGACCGCGGAATTCAAGGCCCTCATGACCTCTCGGCGCCCCATGACCATGCCGCCTCGGGGACCGCGCAGGGTCTTGTGGGTGGTGGTGGACACATAGTCACAGTGGGGGAACGGGCTGGGGTGGTGTCCTGTCACCACCAGACCGGCCACGTGAGCGATGTCCGCAAACAACACGGCCCCCACCTCGTCCGCCACGGACCGAAAGGCCTCGAAATCCCAGGTCCGCGCGTAGGCACTGGCCCCCGCCACAATCATCTTGGGCTGATGCTTCTTGGCCAGGTCCCGGATGAGGTTCATGTCCAACAGGCCTGTTTCCGGATCCAGCGTGTAGTGGACAGCGTTGTAGAGCTTGCCCGAAAAGTTCACCGGGGAGCCGTGGGTCAGGTGGCCCCCGTGGGTCAGGTCCAGGCCCAACACCGTGTCCCCGGCTTGGAGCGCACAGAGATAGACCGCGGCGTTGGCAGACGCCCCCGAATGGGGTTGCACATTGGCCCCGTCCGCACCGAAGAGCTCCTTCGCCCGGGCCCGCGCCAGGCGCTCCACATCGTCCACGTGCTCACAGCCGCCGTAGTATCGACGGCCCGGCAAGCCCTCCGCGTACTTGTTGGTCAGGGACGTGCCCAGAGCCTCCAACACGGCCAGGGAGACGTAGTTCTCGCTGGCGATGAGCTCCAGGTCCGTCTCCTGGCGGTGAACCTCCGCGCGAATCGCTGCGTGGACCTCTGGATCCTGGGTCCTCAGCTGGCTCATTGTGCTTCTCCTTCAATCAGGGCCACGCGGCGGGCATGGCGCCCCCCTTCAAATTGCGCCCCGAGAAAGGCATCCAGAATCTCCACCGCCAGTCCCGCACCCACCACGCGGTCCCCGATGCAGAGCACATTGGCATCGTTGTGTTCCCGGGTGGCGTGGGCCGAAAACGTGTCCGCGCACACCGCAGCACGAATGCCGGCCACCTTGTTGGCGGTCATGGCCATTCCCTGGCCCGTTCCACACACCAGGACCCCCAGGTCCGCCTCGCCGCCGGCCACCTGCGTGGCCACTGCCTTGGCGTAGTTCGGGTAGTCCGTAGAGTCCGCGGAATGTGTGCCCACATCCTGCAGTTGGTGCCCGGTATTGGCCAGGTGTTCCAGGAGCTTCTGTTTGAGGGCCAGGCCCGCATGATCACTACCAATGGCCAGTCGCATGTTCTACTCCGAGATTCTGCCAAAGAGGAGGGAGGCGTTGGTGCCCCCGAACCCAAACGAGTTCGAGAGCGCTACTTGAATCGGTACAGACCGTGCCTCTCCTGGTACGTAATCCAGGTCGCACGCGGGATCCCGGATCTTCCAGGTCGCAGTGGGGGGAACCAGCCCCTGGTGCAGGGCATTCACCACCGCCAGGGCCTCGATTCCACCGGCGGCCCCGAGGAGATGACCGGTCACGGACTTGGTGGAGGAGACCATCAACTTCCGCGCATGGTCCCCAAAGACCGCGTGGATTGCCTGGGTTTCGCTGAGGTCGTTCTGAAGGGTCGAGGTGCCGTGGGCGTTGAGATAGCCGACATCCGTGGGCAGGCGCCCTGCGGATCGCAAGGCCATTTCCATGCAGCGCTCGGCCCCACCTCCCCCCGGGGCCGTCAGGTGATGCGCATCGCAGGAGAGCCCATAGCCCAACACCTCCGCCAGGATCTCAGCGCCGCGGGCCTGGGCATGCTCCAGGGTTTCAAGCACCAGGATGCCCGCACCCTCCCCCAACACGAAACCATCCCGATCTGCATCAAAGGGGCGAGATGCCGTTTCAGGCGCATCATTGCGGGTGGAGAGGGCCTTGATGACACTGAATCCAGCGATTCCAACAGGGACCACGCAGGCTTCGGCCCCCCCGGTCACAGCCACATCCGCCGATCCGTCCCGAATGCAGCGCCACGCCTCCCCAATGGAATGGGTGCCGGTGGCGCAAGCCGTGGAGACACAGAGGTTGGGACCTCGTGCCCCCAGGCGCAGGGCCACGGTGCCCCCTGCCAGGTTGGTCAGCAGCCGCGGCACAAAAAACGCCGAGACCCCTTTGGGGCCATGTTCCTTGAGGCCGTCATAGCCGGAGAGGGTCTCCTGGATGCCACCGATGCCCGTGCCGATGTAGACCGCCACCCTGTCCCGATCGACCTGTTCCAGGTCCAGTCCTGCATGGGCCACGGCTTCCTCGGCTGCCACCACTGCGAACTGGGTGAAACGATCCATGCGGCGGGCCTCTCGCCGGCCAATCAGCCGATCGGCATCGAAGTCCTTGACCTCACCAGCGATGCGGACCGGCCAGTCCTCACATGGAAATGCCGTGATGGGCCCCACGCCGGAGCGTCCTTCCACCATGCTGCTCCAAGTCGAGCGCGCATCGCTTCCACAGGGCGACACCGCCCCGAGACCGGTCACCACCACGCGGCGGGACATCAAGCGCCCAGCCTTTTACGCCAGGTGGTTTTCGACGTAGTAGATCGCGTCCTGAACAGTCGCGATCTTCTCTGCGTCTTCGTCCGGAATCTCAATCGAGAATTCCTTCTCAATGGCCATGACAAGCTCGACGATGTCCAGCGAGTCCGCACCGAGATCCTCAATAAACGAGGCCGTGATCTGGATTTCGTCCGTACTCACGCCGAGAGACTCGGCGATGATGTCGTTCAGCTTGGCTGCGATTTCTTCGTTCGCCACGGAAATCCCCCTGTCTATTCAGCAGCCGGGAGAACCTGGCGGCCCCGGTAGATTCCACACTGGGTGCACACATTGTGACGCCGGTGCAGCTCTCCACAGTTCTCGCAGACCTCTACGGCCGCCGTGTACTGCAGGAAATCATGGGAACGCCGCATGTCGCGACGGCTCTTGGAGGTCTTTTTCTTGGGAACGGCCATGTTGGCTCCCTATTCCAGTTTGAGGTTCTGGAGGACAGCAAATCTCGGATCCACCCGGACGGGCTCCGGAATCCCGTTGGTTTCCTGGGAACATCCCTCCCCGAGAGGCTCGGTTTCGGGCTGATCACAGAAGACTTGAAGAGGAAGAAGTACCGCCAGGTGGTCGCGCACCGCTTCGGACAAATCCAGGCTTCCATCTTCATAGAAGCCGAGGTCCATGTCCGCTGCGGACAACTCCCGGGCCGGCTCATCCTCCGAGAATTCCGGACGATATTCGAGTTCGACGGGGCCTTCTATCCGCAACATGAGCCGCGCGCCACACCGGTCACAGTCTCGTTCCACCCCAGCGGCAACGGACCCCGTGACCAGCGCGGTGTCCCCCCGCAGGCGGATCCGCAGCTCCCCCGCAAGATGCTTCAGATCCCCCTCCAGCACCTCAGCGGCAGCTGAGGTGGCCCAGAGGGACCTCGCGTCGATTCCCTCCTCGTGACCCTGAGGGGGCATACTGCCCAAGTCGATCTTCATGACTTCTCCGAAAGAGCCGGGCGTATCTATGGTTTCGCCTGTCCTTTCGCAACCGGATCAGCCGCTCTTGTTCAGCGGCGAGACTCGAGACTCTTGGGGGCCAGGAGGGCCGCATCCAGCCAGGCCGGGGGGGCTGCAGCCCCGCGAGACCAGGCAGGACCGGGTTCTTCTTCGGGAAGGCATGCGACCGGGGAGCCGGCCTGGCTTCTCACGAAGGAACCATCGGAGAGCAGCCAGCCAATGGGCACGGCCCCTCCATCCTTTCCAGCGAGCTGGCGCACCAGGGCCCCTGGGGTGACATCCCCCTCGCCGATGGCTTTCAGCGCCTCGGCTGCCCCTTCGGGCGCGGGCGCCCCCGGGGGAAGCATTCCAAAGACCCCATCCGCTCCACACTGGCGGGCCCAGCCGGCGATGGCGCCCACAGAAGCAAGGTTCTCCTGCACCAGAGGAATCCCCACCATCAAGCGCATGGGGCGGCCGCGATCCTCGCGGAGTCGGGAGAGCCCGGCGAGCGTCGATGCAGCCGCATCCAGGGAAGTGCCTACCACCTGCTTGTGCAAACCGTCCTCCAGGGAGGCCACCTGCACCGTGGCAGCAGCGAGCCCCCAGTCCACCAGCTCCTCCATGACCTCGGGCGTCAGACCGCCTCCCGTCACAAGGTGGGTCGGGCACTCCAGCCGGTTGCAGAACCGAACCAGGCGCGACAGCAGATCCGAGTCCGCCGGCTCTCCCCCAGCGAAAACCACCCGCACCGGGCCCAACCACTCCAGGAGCAACACGAGGGATCGTTGCCAGGAGTGGAGATCCATGGGCTCTCCTCTCGGCCCGGTCCACCCATCCGGCACACCGGTTTCGTTGAGCCGAAGCACCAGCCGCACCGGGGGCGCCTGTCCGACAGGCGTGAGCGCTTGCAACCGCCTGGCAGCAGCTCGGGTGCGAACAGCCAGTTGGCCTAGCCTCTTCATGACAACGGGAAGGGAGCGGAAATCACGGCTCATCCGTATCCTATCTTCCCTTCCGGTGGGCGGGCACGGGTGCGCTCACCGCTGGTCCTGGACACCGCCCGACGGGGAAGGCACGCTCGTCAAAACCGGGGGCCACCGCCCGACGGGGAAGGCACGCTCGTCAAAACCGAGGGGGGATAGCCCATCCCCCCTTGATTCTGTCGCGGAATCGGACAGGAGCCGGAGGGTGGCGCCTCACCCCGCCACTTCTGGCCGCTCCACTGCCCAGGCATGGACTGTCCGGCGGCCAAACAGGGAGTTCCATCGCCAAAACCGGGGGGAGATACCGCATCCCCCCTTGTTCTTGTCGCGGAA